>NZ_BTIR01000005.1:0-821291 GCF_036247985.1 Bradyrhizobium sp. TM239
AAGGGTGGGCAAAGGCGCATCGCGCCGTGCCCACCATCTTCGTGATAGATGGAAACGGTGGGCACGCTTGCGCTTGGCCCACCCTGCGACATCTCGAACAGAAACGGGCAAGAACGCATGCCCGCGTCCTTGCCCGCTCTTCGTCCGCGATCGAGATCCTACCAGGTGCACTGACCGTTCTTCAGCGCGGCATCCTTCACCGCGAGTGCGTCGATGAACGTCGGAACGGTTGCGCTGGCGCGATGATAGCCGGCCGGCCACGGCGTGGTCGGGATGCTCTCGTCCCAGATCTGGCACAGGCCAGTGTCCTGCCAGCGGATCAGGTGATAGCTGGCTTCCGCAGGGCTCGCCGCGACGAAGGCGGTGACGGCAAGACCGGCGGCAGCGCACAGCACGGACATACGACGCATGATCAGCTCCTCAAATGAATGATGTGATGCGCCTCCCGGCAATGCGGGGAGGGCTGGGTGCCGGACGCTTTCGGATGCGCCCCGGACAAGATGTGAGTAGTTCCGCAGGCCGGTCAGGTTCAAAGCGCGCGGTCCCGCAAAAAGAAGAGGGCGGATCGCTCGCGCGACCCGCCCTCGAAAACCGGTCCGTTGCAAAAGCTCAGAGCGTGCAGCGGCGCTCGGCGCGCATCTTGATCTGGACGTCGGAAGCGGCCTGGAAGGTCGGGAGCGGCTTGCTGACGACCTTGTAGGTCGAAACCCCAAACTGGAACGGCTTGTACTTCAGGTCCTCGTTCCAGACCTGGCAGATGCCGGTGTTGTCCCAGCGGATCACGTAATAGCCGACCGCCGCCGAGGCCGGCACGGCAAAGACGGAGGTGGCGATGCCGGCAACGGCACAGAGCGCGAGAACGCGACGCATGAAATATCTCCTGATGGGGAAGTGGGCGCAAAAATTCGTGCGGTAAAAGCAGGTCCTTTGCAAGCCGGGGAGCTGCCGTTCACGGACATGTCAGCTGTTCCCCAAGCATTTGGTTCGCTCGCGTGCCCGGCAAGCCACACGCTCAGTGGCTCACTTCGCCAGCGAGGCCACCGCCTCGATCTCGATCAGCATCCTCGGGTCGGGCAGGGCCTGCACCACGCAGGTGGTGCGGGCCGGATAGGGCGGCGGGCCGAAGGCGCCGGCATAGAGCGCGTTCATGGCGGCAACGTCCGAGGCGCGGGTCAAGAGCACGTTGACCTTGACGAGGTCGCGGACACCGGCGCCGGCCTCGCCCAGCACGCGCTTGATGTTGACGACGACATTGGCGAACTGCGCCTCGAAACCGTCGGGCAGCGCACCATTGGCATCGAAGCCGGGAATGCCGGAGACGAACAGGAGATCACCGACGCGCGTCGCAAAGGACAGCGGCGGCGCCTTCACGTGCGGCGGGGGCGCGAAATGCTGGATCGGCATGGCATCACCTCGAAGAGTGCTCTCGGGGCCATGAGCGTAGCGGCAGGCGAGGGGTGCTCAAACCAAAAAATGCGAAAACAACCCCATGCACAGTAGGGAAGCCGTTGGATTTCCTTGAATTTCTGTTTAGCCGAAGGTGCGTCCGATCCGTCGGGCAAAACAGGGGCAGAAGGGCATGACGGCGATGCGTGATCTTGTGCCCCACACTCCGTCGTCATGCCCCCGGCTCGACCGGGGCATCCAGCACGCCGCGGCCTCTCGGCTCAATCATCGCCGCCTCTGGAATACTGGATCGCCCGGTTGAACCGGGCGATGACAGTCGAACGGGCTGCCACACCTCGCGTCTCACGCCAGCCCATCATGTTCCCGCCGCGATCCATCGGGTAAATTCGGCTCGCCTGATTCGCTTTCCTCCCTAAAAAATAGCCCCCGGAGACATCCATGAAGATCGCATCCATCTTCCGCGCCGCGCTGGTCGCCATTGCCGCCCTGGCCGGGCTCTCGACCTCGGCGATGGCCGACGGCGGCACCGTGGTGCTGACGATCTACAAGGCGGGCTGGATCATCGGCGGCTCCGGCGGCTCCGGCGTGCTCAACTTCCGCGGCCGCTCCTATGGGCTGTCCACCGGCGGGCTCGACTACGGCCTCGTGTTCGGCGGTTCCAAGACCGTGCTGCGCGGCCGCGTCTCCAACATCAACCGTCCCTCCGATGTCGCCGGCGTCTACGGTGCCGCCGGTGCCGGCCTTGCCGTCGGCCGCGGCGCCCGCGCCATCGTGCTCACCAACCAGAAGGGCGCCGTGCTGGAGCTGACGGGCACGCAGGTCGGGTTGATGGCGAACGCGGATCTCAGCGGCCTTGCGATCACGATGCGGTAGGGACGGTTGCGTAGGGTGGGTTAGCCCCTTGGCGTAACCCACCACTTCTGTCACCGCGGAAAGAGAAGAGGTGGGTTACGCTCATCGGCCAGCGCTTCGCGCAGCCGCTGCGCTAACCCACCCTACGATTTTCCGACCATCGCATGAATCCGCTCGCAATGCGCGACGAGATCCTTCTGCGCATCGACGAACACCTTCAGCGGCGTCGGGATCGGAAAATAAAGGATATTCGCGACGAAGCCGTAGATGCCGGCATCGACGCTCGTTGGCGTCGCGCCGTGCACGAAGCCGGCGGCGGGCACGATCTCGGCCAGCGCCTGCAAATCGGCGAGCCCCCGCGCGTAAGCCTGCTCCGGCGTGTAGCGGCCGATGCCCTGGTAATGATAACGCTGCGCATTATACGCCTTCGCCTTCTCGAATCCTTCTGCACACACTTGCGGATGTTGCGCAATGAAGCCGTCGCGGAACGCCGGATAGAAGCGCTCGTCCTTCCAGCGCGAATACGACATCACCCAGTAGAGATCGTCGAGCATGCGCGTGACGAGGAGATTGGTGCGGCGCTGCTCCGGTGAAAGTCCGGCATCGATGGTGAGACGATATTTCGCGATCGCATGCGCGATGATGGTCTCGCTGTCGCCGATGCTCTCGCCGTCGTCGACGACGTAAGGCAGCTGCCCGCGCGGTGCGGCCGAGGCGTCGAAGATGTGCTCGTGCACGAACTCCAGGCCCGCGAGCTTGAAGAAGGCGTAGACCTTGAGGCCGTAGCCGTTGTTGTCGGCGACGCCGAACAGTTGCGGGTAGGAATAGAGGGGCAGCATGGGCGGGCTCCCTTCCATCCGGAGTCGTATCGCTGCAGTGACACGCTTGCAACAGTCCGGCGCCGTGTGGGCGGTGTCGTTCGATCGAAGGACGCGAAGTGTCCCCCGTTCGGGGTACGGATTCGGCCTCGAGTTCTTGCGCCAGGGCCCCGACATGCGATGTTCACCGACCCGCCGAAATATGCCGGCATTGTTTTGCGGTGGCGCACTTATGGTCGGGCTGGCTTTCGCAGGACCGGCACAGGCTGCGGACCTCGCGGCAAAGCCGCTCACCAAGGCGCCGCCGGTCGCGGTCTCGTCGTGGACCGGCTTCTATGCCGGCCTCGGCCTCGGCTTTCGATCGACGGCCGCCGACCTCACCACCACATCGGTGCTGTTGGACGGTGTTCCCCGTGACATCAGCGATGCCGTCGTCAGTCAGCCGTTCGACGGCCCGGGCCTTCGCGTCAACCCCTATGCCGGCTTCAATTGGCAGGTGGCGCCGAGCTGGGTCCTTGGCGTCGAAGGCGATGTGGGTTTTGGTCGCCAGACCACCATCCTCCAGGGGTTTCGCGCCTCGCCGCGGGCCGGCTCGTCCACCTTCCTCGTCGACAGCCTTGCGCTCACGGCCGGCTGGGATGCGAGCCTGCGCGGCCGCGCCGGCTATCTGCTGACGCCGGCGACACTGGTCTATCTGACGGGCGGACTTGCCTGGCAGCAGTTCGACGTCACCTCGGTCTGCGTCGGCGCCACCTGCAACGACGCCACGCCGACCACGGTCTCGAACTCCGCGACGAAGACCGGCTGGACGTTCGGCGGCGGTCTCGAGACCGCGCTGTGGGGCAACTGGCTGCTGCGCGCCGACTATCGCTACGCCGATTTCGGCACCACGCCGTTCACCATGGCACGCACCAGAAGCGGCGCGGGGCCCGCGCTGACGGTCGACAATTTCGACACCAGGCTGCGGACCCACACGGCAAGCGTCGGCCTCGCCTGGAAGTTCGGCGCTCCCGTCACCGGCGGCGGTTCGCATCCGCTGCAGGCGCAGGCCGCCATGCTGCCGTCCTGGACCGGGGCCTATGCCGGCCTCGGCCTCGGCGCCCGCGCCACGCGCACCGATCTGACGGCGACGTCGGAGACGATCGGCGGCTTTGCGTTCGATCTTGCCGAACGTGCCAACAACCGGCCGATGGACAACACGGCGTTCCGCGCCAGCCCCTATGCCGGCTATCTCTGGCAGCTTGCCTCGCAATGGACCGCCGGCGTCGAGGGCGATGTCGGCCTGGCCGACCGCACCACCATGCGCGAAGGTTTTACCAGCATCCATCTCGCCGACTCCCAGGCGCGCGGCGAGAGCCTGTCGATCCGCAGCCGCTGGGACGCGTCCCTGCGCCTGCGCGGCGGTTATCTCGTGAGCCCGCAGACCATGCTCTATGCCACCGCCGGCGCGGCGTGGCAGAACTTCGAGTTGACCTCGACCTGCACCAGCCGCAACTGCAGCGGCTTCTTCGCGCTGTCGTCGCCGATCATCAATTCGTCGACCACGAAGATGGGCTGGACGCTCGGCGGCGGCCTCGAGACCGTGCTGTGGGGCAACTGGCTCGCGCGCGCCGAATACCGCTATGCCGATTACGGCAAGTCCGGCTTCACCGTCGCACGGTCGAGCGGCCGGGCCGAGTTCGATCCGTCCGTCAACACCTACGACGTCGCGATGCGGGCGCATCTGGCGACGTTCGCCGTGACGTATCGGTTTCAGTGAGGCGGCGCGTAGTCGTAGGGTGGGTTAGCTCGGCGGCTGCGCGAAGCGCAGTCCGCGCGGCGTAACCCACCTCTTCTGTGTCCGCGGAAATCCACAGAGGTGGATTACGCCGAGGGACATTCGCGCAGCCCGGGGCCAATCCACCCTACGACTGTGATGCAGCCTTGAACACCGCAAGCTGCGCATCGAACGCGCGCCTGAACGCCGGACGCGCTTCACCGCGCGCGACATAGGCGGCGATGTCAGGATATTCGTCGAGCAGTCCGGATGTGTTCAGCCGCCGCAGCACCGTCACCATCATGAGATCGCCGGCGCTGAAGGCGCCATCGAGCCAGTCGGCACCACTGATGTGGCGGGACAGTTCGCCGAGCCTGGCACGGACGCGCTCCTGGAGCATAGGCAGCCGCTCCGCGTACCAGCTCCTGTCGCGCTCGAACAGCATGGCCATGGTGAGCTCGACGATCGGCGGCTCCACCGTGCTCAGCGCGGCGAACATCCACGCGATCGCGCGGGCGCGGGCATTGGCGTCCTTCGGCAGCAAGCCATCGTGGCGCTCGGCGATATGCAGCACGATCGCGCCGGACTCGAACAAAGTGAGATCGCCATCCTCATAGGTCGGAATCTGCCCGAACGGATGCAGCGCCAGATGCGCCGGCTGCTTCATCGCGGCAAACGAGACGAGGCGAACGTCGTAGGGTTGCCCGGCTTCCTCGAACGCCCATCGAACCCGCATGTCGCGAGCCTGCCCCTTGCCGCGGTCGGGCGAGGATTCGAAGGCGGTGATGATCGGGGGCATGTGGGGGCTCCATGTGGGTCGCGCGTGGTCCGGAGGACGAACGACGGGGGCGGATTCCGACAGTGCCGTAGGGTGGGCAAAGGCGCGCTCTTCGCGCGCCGTGCCCACGTTCTGCCGGACCCACGCAAAGATGGTGGGCACGGCGCAAGAGCGCCTTTGCCCACCCTACGCAGCGATCCACGCCGCCAACTCGCGCCACGGCTCCAGCGTCCAATGCCCGGACGCCGCCCCCGACGGCGACGGCAGCACGAAGATCTCCGGCAAGCCTGCATCGCGCGGTTGCCTCCCGAGCGAGATCACATTCGACGGCCTGCCATAAAACAAGCTCGCCGCCTTCTTGCTCGTGAACGCAATCGTCCGCGGCCGATACTTTTCGATCTTGGCCCTGAAGCCGGGCACATCGATCGTCTCAGCCGCGATCTGGTGATCCATCCCGGCGCCCGACTTGGAGAGATCGGTGAAGCCGATGCCGAGCTGGATCAGCGAAGCGAACTCGCCCGGCTGATAGCGCTGCGGCGTGATCCCGGCCTCATGGATCGCGCGCCAGAAGCGGTTGCCGGGATGGGCGTAGTAGTGCCCGAGCTCGGCCGAACGCGTCGAGGCGGCGGTGCCGACGAAGACGAGACGGAGGTTGGGAAGGAGTTGGTCGGGGAGGCGGTGGGGGGTGGGGGCGAGCAAGCTGCGCGTCCTTGTTCGATAGTTTGATCGGATGGTCAACTAAGAACCTATCAGAGCAGTTGCCGGGCCAATCTTGGGGGGGGCATTTGCACGCAAAGATTGAATGATGCAAAGAACTCGTCTAATGTTCGGTCGTTTCAGATTTTCATTTTAGGAGATTGACAATGGATCGACTTGTGCCCGTACACGCTCTTAATGCGGCCAATGGCTCCATGGTGGATTTGCAGTCCCCGCTGATCAAGTCCATGCCGAAGAAAGGTAAAGTGTTTGAGCAGGGGGATACTACCTCCGCCAAGTTCGAGATGGCCGAAGGCTGCATTCGTCTTCCCGAAATCGTCATCTACGAGCATGCCAATTGGGGCGGCGCATCAGCGCAAACCAGCCTTAATTGGAACTACGTCGGAGACTGGTGGAACGACAAAATCTCCTCAATTGTTGTTCTTGGTGGACATTGGCGCCTGTTCGAGCACACCAATTTTGGCGGTCAATCTTGGGATTTTGCTCCCGGACAGTACGCGCAGATCCCAAACGATATTGTGTCGTCTTTCAAGCTGATTAGCTTCTGTTAGAAGCTAGGGGACGTCGCAAACCAAACGCGGCGGGATGTTCCGCATCCCGCCGCGTGAACACGTCGAAGCGCGGGCAAAGGCGCAAGGCGCCGTGCTAACCACCAGCGGCAACGATGTCGTGTGACGGTTGGTGAGCACGCCCTGCCCTGCTCACCCTACGCGTCCTCACAACACCCGATTGCTCTCCTTCACCTTCTCCGCATCCAGATAAACGCTGCTCCCCATCTCCTTGAACTTCGCGCTCATCTTGGCCATGCCGTCCTCGGCGGTCCCGCTCATCGACATCCCCACCGCCGCCGGATCATTCAGCGTCGCCGCGTAGTCCCGCACGTCCTGCGTGATCTTCATCGAGCAGAATTTCGGTCCGCACATCGAGCAGAAATGCGCGACCTTGTGGGCTTCCTTCGGCAGGGTCTCGTCGTGGAAGTTCTTGGCCGTATCCGGATCGAGGCCGAGGTTGAACTGGTCGCTCCAGCGGAAGTCGAACCTCGCGCGGGAGAGGGCGTCGTCGCGCAGTTGCGCCGCCGGGTGGCCCTTGGCGAGATCGGAGGCGTGGGCGGCGATCTTGTAGGTGATGACGCCGACCTTGACGTCGTTGCGATCGGGCAGGCCGAGATGCTCCTTCGGGGTGACGTAGCAGAGCATGGCGCAGCCGAACCAGCCGATCATGGCCGCACCAATCCCTGAGGTGATGTGGTCGTAGCCCGGCGCGATGTCGGTGGTCAGCGGTCCAAGCGTGTAGAACGGGGCTTCGCCGCACTCCTTCAGCTGCTTGTCCATGTTGATCTTGATCTTGTGCATCGGCACGTGGCCGGGGCCTTCGATCATGACCTGGCAGCCCTTGTCCCACGCGATTTTTGTCAGCTCGCCGAGGGTTTCGAGCTCGGCAAACTGGGCGCGGTCGTTGGCGTCGGCGATCGAGCCCGGACGCAGGCCGTCGCCGAGCGAGAACGAGACGTCATACTTGCGCATGAGGTCGCAGATCTCGTCGAAATGGGTGTAGAGGAAGCTTTCCTTGTGATGCGCCAGGCACCACTTCGCCATGATCGAGCCGCCGCGGCTGACGATGCCGGTGACGCGGCTGGCGGTGAGGTGGATGTATTGCAGGCGCACGCCGGCGTGGATGGTGAAATAGTCGACGCCCTGCTCGCACTGCTCGATCAGCGTGTCCTTGTAGAGCTCCCAGGTCAGCGCCACCGGATCGCCGTTGCACTTCTCCAGCGCCTGGTAGATCGGAACGGTGCCGATCGGCACCGGCGAGTTGCGCAGGATCCATTCGCGCGTGGTGTGGATGTTGCGGCCCGTCGAGAGGTCCATCACGGTGTCGGCGCCCCAGCGGATGGCCCACACCATCTTCTCGACCTCTTCCTCGACCGACGACGTCACCGCCGAGTTGCCGATATTGGCGTTGATCTTGGTCAGGAAGTTGCGGCCGATGATCATCGGCTCGAGCTCTGAGTGGTTGATGTTGCAGGGGATGATGGCGCGGCCGCGCGCGATCTCGTCGCGCACGAATTCCGGCGTGATGAAGGCGGGCACCGAGGCGCCGAAGCTCTCGCCGTCGGCGAGGGCGGCTTCCGCGCGCTCGAGCTGCTGCTTGCGGCCGAGGTTTTCGCGGGCGGCGACGTAGATCATCTCCTTGGTGATGATGCCGGCGCGGGCGAATTCGAGCTGGGTGATCTTGTGGCCGTCGAGGCCGCGCAGCGGCTGGTGATAGGCCGAGAAGGCGCGCGCGGCCTTGTCGGTGGAGACGCTGCCATTGTCCTCCGGCTTGATCTGCCGGCCCTGATATTCCTCGACGCCGCCGCGCTCCAGCACCCAGGCTTTGCGATTGCGGGCAAGGCCGGCGTTGACGTCGATGGTGACGCTCGGATCGGTGTAGGGGCCGGAGGTGTCGTAGACCGGCAGGTTCGGCTCGCCCGCACCTTCGGACAGGATGATCTCGCGCAAGGGCACGCGCAGATCGGGCGCGGCGTCGGGGGAGGCGAAGATCTTTCGCGAGGAGGGAAGGGGCCCGGTGGTGACGGCGGGGACGGTCTTGTCGGGGTTGGAGCGGATGTTCATGGGATCCTCCGGTTTAATTCGTTAGTTTCGCTGCGCGAGCGTCGATTACAGCTGTCATCCCCGCCTAGTGCGCAATCGCGCACGGGGGGCGGGGATCCAGTATTCCAGAGACTGTCGTGGGATACGGAAGAGCCGCGGCGTACTGGATCGCCCGGTCAAGCCGGGCGATGACGGCGGAGTGTGTGGAGAGAGCGTGCGCATCACGCGGCCTCCGCAGGTAGGCCGAGCCATTGACGCACGCGGGCATCGGGATCGGCGTTTTGCGTCACGTCGGACACCACCGCGATGGAATCCGCGCCCGCCGCAAAGATCTCCGGGGCGTGCTCGAACTTGATGCCGCCGATCGCGACCAGCGGAATGGTGCCGATGCGCTTCTTCCACTCCGTGATCTTCGGAATGCCCTGCGGCTCGAAGCGCATCGATTTGAGCGTGGTGAAGAAGATCGGGCCGAGCGCGACGTAGTCGGGCTTGGCCTTGAGTGCGGTTTCAAGCTCGGCATCGTCATGGGTGGAGATGCCGAGCGAGAGGCCCGCCTCGCGGATGGATTTGAGGTCGGCTTCCGCCAGATCCTCCTGACCGAGATGCAGGTACTTCGCGCCGGCGACGACGGCGGCGCGCCAATAGTCGTTCACGACCAGCTTGGCTTGCGTGTCCTTGGTGATCGCCAGCGCGTCGGTGACGATCTGCAGCGCGTCGGCGTCGTTGAGCTCCTTGGCGCGCAGCTGGATGGTGCCGACGCCGAGCTTTGTCAGCCGCTCGACCCATTTGAGGCTGTCGACGACGGGATAAAATCGATCAGGATACGCGTTACGATCAGGATACGGCATGCCAGAACGGGGTCCCAACGACAGGGGTGGAGGGGGAGGCGAAGTCGCGCGCGTTCATCAGCCCGGCTTCGAAAGCGGTGCGGCCGGCATCACAGCCGAGGCGGAACGCTTTGGCCATCGCGACGGGATCGGCGGCTTTGGCGATCGCGGTGTTGAGCAGCACGGCATCAAAGCCGAGCTCCAGCGCCTGCGCCGCGTGGCTGGGCGCCCCTAAGCCGGCGTCGACCACCAGCGTGATGTCGGGCAGGCGCTCGCGCATCAGCTTCAGCGCGTCGCGGTTGGTGATGCCCTTCGCGCTGCCGATGGGAGCTGCCCACGGCATCACCACCTTGCAGCCGGCATCGACGAGGCGGTTCGCGACCGAGAGGTCCTCGGTGCAATAGGGGAATACGTCAAAGCCGTCCTTGATCAGGATGCCGGCGGCTTCGACCAGGCCGACGACGTCGGGCTGCAGCGTGTCGTTGTCGGCGATGACCTCGAGCTTGATCCAGGTGGTGCCGAACAATTCCCGGGCGAGCTTGGCGGTGGTCACCGCTTCGCGCACCGTGCGGCAGCCGGCGGTGTTCGGCAGCACGGTGACGTCGAGCTCGCGGATCAGATTCCAGAACGCGTCCCCGGTCTTGCCGCCGGCGGATTCGCGCCGCAGCGACACCGTGACGATGTTCGAGCCGGAGGCGCGGATCGCGGACTGCATGATCGCAGGCGAGGGATGGAGCGCGCTGCCGATGAGGAGGCGCGAGGCGAAGGATTTGCCGTAGAAGGTCACCATGGCTCAGGTGTCTCCCCAAACTCGCTGTCGTCCCGGCGAACGCCGGGACCCATAACCACAGGCTTGTGTGACGACGGAAGGTCTCTCCCTGCGTGGCTCAAGCGAGATCACGCGGTATGGGTCCCGGCGTTCGCCGGGACGACGTGCGGAGAGGTGCTGTGCCATCTCCTCACCCTCCCTGCCGCGGCGTGATGATCTCGATCTCGTCGCCGGCTTTCAGTGCGGTTTCGGCCCAGCGGCTTTTCGGCACGACGTCGTAGTTGAGCGCGATCGCGAAATGGGTGCCCTCGTAGTCGAGCTCCGAGAGCAGCGCATCGACGCTTCCCGAAGCCACTTCGCGCTGCTCGCCGTTGATAATCACAAGCATCGCATCACCTCGTTGTCGATCTGGCCGCGCTCGACATAGTTGAGCGTCAGCTCGGCGAGCGCCGGCGCGATCAGGAAGCCGTGGCGATAAAGGCCGTTGACGGAGATCGTCTTGCCGCGAATGCCGATGCGCGGCAGGTTGTCGGGATAGGCGGGACGAAGCCCCGAGCCGAATTCGACGATGCGGGCTTCGCCGAACGCGGGGTGCACGGCGTAAGCGGCGCCCAGCAGCTCCAGCGCGGAGCGGACGCTGACGCCGGTGTCCTCGGCCTCGATCGAGGTCGCGCCCAGCATGAACAGATTGTCCTCGCGCGGGATCACGTAAAGAGGCCAGCGCGGATGCATCAGTCGCACCGGGCGCGCAAGCTGCACCTCAGCTGTCTCGATCAGGATCATCTCGCCCTTGACGCCGCGAAGCTCGGGTTGTTCCTCGCGCGCGCCGAGGCCCCGGCAGTCGATCACGATGTTGTCTGGATCCTTTGCGAGATCGGCGGCGGTGACGTCACTTTCGAACTTGATGGTGCCGCCGGCGGCGCGGATGCGATCGTGCAGTTGCGGCAGCACGCGGCGCGGCTCGACATGGCCCTCGGCCGGGAAGAACAGCGCGTCGCGGAAGCGGCCCTCCAGCGACGGCTCGAGCTCGGCGAGCCCTGAGGCATCGAGCCGGCGGTGGTCCTCGGTCATGCGCGCAAAGCGCTCGAAATCGTTGCGCTCGCGCGGATGGGCGACGACCAGCGAGCCGTTGAACGGCGTGTCGGGCAGCTCGCGCCGCCAGATATGAAGCGAGCGCAGCCCGAGGCGGCTGATGATGGGTTCGGCGACCTCGGCCTCGCAATAGGGCGCGAGCATGCCGCCGGCCCAATGGCTGGTGGCGTCCGTCATCGCCTCGTCACCGCGTTCGTGCAGGGTCACGGCATGGCCGGCCTGCGCGAACAGCAAGGCTTGCCAGGCTCCCGCGATGCCTGCGCCGATGATGGATACCGGTGAATCCGGTCGCTTGGTCGTTTGCAACATCCCTGTCCCTTCGCCGGCATGACCCGGATCAGGTTCAAAGGGTCACCGCGGTCCTGGGCGTTATTGCCCATTTAGCGGTATCTCAGCTCCTCCTCGGAGCACCCCTCGGAACGGCTCTAATGTAGGACAGTGGGGCTGGGTGGTCAACGCATGTTGCCGGGAACCCACCGCCCGTGCCCCGGACGCGATCCGGCACGCCCCTGGCGATGCGAAGCATCGTCCAGTACGGCGTGATGCGTCGCAGAGCCGGGGCCCATGCCTTTGTGGGATACTGGGTCCCGGCTCTGCGCAGCAGCGTTGCACGCTGCAGCGCGTCCGGGACACGAGAGGTTACTTCGGCGCCTGCGCCCGCGCATTGCGCACGCCCTGCGCCAGCTTCCTGTGCGGCGCATTGCCGAACATCGGCTGCGGGTTGCCGTTGGGCTCGAGCCAGGCCTGGGAGCTCGTCTCGTTGCTGGCCTGCTGCACCATGTCCTGCCGCTGCCGCTTGGCGGCGTAGTAATAGCCGCCGGCGAAATAGCGCACGGCCCGGGCGTGGTCGCCATTGGCGGCGCGATAGGCGCCGGCGAGGTACTTCACGGCATAGGTGAGGTTGGTGTTGGGATCGCGCAGGCCGGCGGCATCGCCGGTGTAGCCGACCCCGCGCGCAGTCGCGAGCTTGATCTGCATCAGCCCGATGGTGCCGCCATGGCCGACGAGGTGCGGCTGGTAGCGGCTCTCGCGCATGATGACGCGATGCACCAGCGCTTCCGGCACGCCGTTGGCGCGGGCATGGGCCGCGACCATCTCGGCATATTCGGCTTCGCCGGCGAATGCGGCCTGCGGCAATGTCAATCCGGCCGCGAGCAGCGCTGCAATGCGTAAAATCTTCATCAGATATTCCCTGAGGTCCCCTAGGTGACCTGCGCCCAGCCGCAGTTAGGCGTTCCGAACGCGGCGATGATGTGACCAAACGCCGCCATCGCCCGATTTTGCGGTGCCGAGCCGCTGTTACGACTCAAAGCTGGCGCAAGAGAGCTTCGAAGCGGAAGCTTCGGGGCGGACGACCCCCGCTCGCGGCAGCACGCCTGTCTATTCGCACGGGTATGTGAAAGCGAGTAAGAAGACGCTGCAAATCGGGAGAGGTGCCATGACAAAATCAAACATGGCCAGGCTGTATGCCGGCGACATCCCCAGACAGAACCCCTGTGCCCAATGCGGCACGCCGATCCCAAAGCCTGACTGGATCGAGCCGGGTGAGGGGCGCGTCTCCTATCTCTGGAATTGCCACGCCTGCAATTATCGCTTCGAGGCCGTGGCGATCTTCGACGAGGCCGCCCTCGAGCGCCCGCCGCTCGCGGCCTGAGTCAGGCGGCGAGCTTCGGCTGCTGCCAGAGCGGCAATTGCATCCGCACGATCAGTCCATGCGGCGCGCGGTCGTGCAGCGACAGCTCGCCGCCATGGGCGAGCGCGATGGCGCGCGCGATCGACAGGCCGAGCCCGAAGCCGGTGGATTCGTCCATGGTGCGCGCATCGTCGCCGCGCACGAACGGCTCCAGCATCTCCTGCTTGCGCGCATCCGAAATGCCGGGGCCGTCGTCCTCGACGTCGATGACGAGCGTGGTGCCGGAGACGTCGAGACGGATCGTCACCTCGGCGCCGAAGCGCACCGCGTTCTCGACCAGGTTGGTGACGCCGCGATGCAGATCGTCGGGCCGCGCGGCGGCGGTCGCGGACGCCGGCCCGTCATAATGCACGACATGGCCCATGTCGCCGAACTGGTCGGCGACGAGCTGCAGCGTGCTGGCGATGTCGACCAGCGTCACGGCTTCGACCTTGCGGTCGTTGCGCAGCAGCGACAGCACCGATTCCAGCATCGCGCGCATCTGGTCGAGATCGACCAGCATGCGCTTGCGGTTGCCCTCGTCCTCGACGAACTCGGCGCGCAGGCGCAGCCGCGTGATCGGCGTGCGCAGATCGTGGCTGATCGCCGCCAGCATCCGGGTGCGATCCGACATCAGGCGCGCGATCCGCTCATGCATGCGGTTGAGCGCACGCGCCACCGAGCGGATTTCTTCCGGGCCGCGCTCGGGCAGGGGGTCCGCCGCGCCGTCGAGGCTGAAATTCTCGGCGGCCTTGGCGAAGGACGACAGCGGAGCTGCCAGCGCGCGCGCCGCCCACAGCCCGAGCACGCTGACGCAGATGAAAGCCGACATCAGCGCCATCAGCCACGGCGCGCCCCAGAACCATGGCCGCGGTCCGCCCTCGACATGCCCGGCGATCATGGTGCCGTCGGGCAACTCGACGCCGACGCGGGATACGGTGCCGCCTGAGGCCAGCTGGACTGCCTTGTAGCCGCGCTCGAGATGACGGCGCATCCCGCGCAGGTGCTGATTGTCGCTCTCCTCGACGTTTGCGGTGCCGGGCGCAAACATTTCGATGCCGAGCTTGGGGAAGGCGCGCGCGAGATCGGCGATGAGGCGCGGACGCTCGCCGGCCTCGGCCGAGCCGAGCAGCAGCGCAGCGTCGGTCAGCTGATGCGCGCCGTCCGGCGGCGTGTCGGGGCGGTCCGGCCGGCTGATCAGGAACGCGGTGGTGACGACGAGATGGAGCGCGACGGTCGAAGCGAGCACCAGCGCGGCGATCTGCCCGCCGATCCCCTTGAGGTGGAAGAACCCGAACGGCCTCATCGTCGACGTCCCCTTCAACTGCTCAGGGGCGCCGCAACCGCTTGAGTGCTTGCCGCTTGAGGGCTCGCAGCCTGCGTTCTCGGCGTGAACAGATAGCCGCCGGAGCGCACCGTCTTGATGAGGGTGGGATCGGCCGGATTGGGCTCGATCTTGCGGCGGATGCGGCTGACCAGCACGTCGATGGAGCGTTCGAACGATCCGGTGTTGCGTCCTTGCGTGAGGTCGAGCAGGCTGTCGCGCGACAGCACGCGGCCGGGCCGTTCGCAGAATGTGCGCAAGAGATCGAATTCGGCGCTGGTCACCGCAACGCGCGCGCCTTCCGGATTGCGCAGCTCGCGCAGCCGCAGGTCGATGTGCCAGCCCTCGAAGGTGAGCGTGGAGGCGCCTTCGATCGAGCTCGCCGCTTGCGCCGCGGCCTGGCGGCGCAGCACGGCGTTGATGCGGGCGAGCAGCTCGCGCGGGTTGAAGGGTTTCGGCAGATAGTCGTCCGCGCCCATCTCGAGGCCGACGATGCGGTCGACGTCCTCGCCCCGCGCGGTCAGCATGATGATCGGCGTCTGCGCCTCGGCACGCACCTTGCGGCACAGGCTGAGGCCGTCCTCGCCCGGCAGCATGACGTCGAGGATGATGAGGTCGACGCGGTGATCGGCCAAGGCGCGCGACATCTCGCGGCCGTCGCCCACGGCGGTGACGTTGCAGGCGTTGTTGCGCAGATACTTCGCAATCAGCGTCCGGGTTTCGCGGTCGTCTTCGACGACCAGGATGTTGGGATTGGGAATGGCCATGCGCTTTGTTTGTCCGGGATTCGGGCCAAATGGCGAAGATTTTTGTTTCGGATTGTTTCTGTCGGGCTTTCCGCAACAGACGGCAATCGCCGGGTCGTGAGACGGCAAGGTCTCGTTAAGGCCGTTAACCATAGCGTGGCGTGGTCCGCGACGAAACCCCGCAAACTCCACGGAGCCATCATGACCTCGATTTCGGCGGCCTCCGCCGGCAACCACCAGTCGCCGCTGCAGCGGCTGCAGCAGGAATTGCAATCGGAAGTGTCCGCCGGCACGATCTCGTCGTCGGACCAGTCCGCGCTCTCGACGGCGCTGACCGACATCGACACCGCACTCCAGCAGAGCCGGTCGAGCGACCAGTCGAGCGGTACGCGACCCTCCAAGGACGAGATGCAATCGAAGATCGACGACCTCATCTCGAACGAGGTGTCGAACGGGACGCTGACCTCGGACCAGGCCGAGGACTTGAAGAACGTGTTTCAGTCCGCCTTCGCGAGCGGTCCCGGCGGGGCGGGCGGCGCCGGTGGTGCAGGCGGGCCTCCGCCCGGTCCGCCACCGGACGACAGCTCTTCGGATTCGGCGGACTCCACCAGCAGCACGTCGACCGATGCCACCACGGCCAAGATCCTCCAGCAGTTCCTGCAGGCGCTGCAGCAGTCGCAATCATCGAGCGCGTCCTACGGCGCCAACGGCAGCTCGTCCGGCAATTCCGACTTCTCCGCGCTCCTGATCGACTACAAGAGCTGACCCTGAGCGACGCGGGTCGGCGCGGGTCCTCGCCGCGATCGTGCTTCACCCAGGGCGCATGATCGTCGGCGGGGAACCGTGCGCCGCAAAATGTTCCTGGGTGACTCAGGAACAGTCCTTGCGACTTTAGCTCGCGCATCGCGCGACGAAATTGCGGCGCGCACGGAACTGCGTGTGATCAGCGCTGTTTTCTCCACACGAGTTTTTTCTGTGAAGGAGAGGACAACATGCTGACGAAATCGATCGCCGCCGGCCTCGCCGGCACCGCACTGCTTGCCACCGTTGCGTTCGCGCAATCGCCGACCGCCACCACCGACAAGGCGCCGACCGCGGCCACCGCGACGACCACGACGGCGTCCGGTCAATGGCGTACCTCGAAGATGGACGGCCTGAAGGTCTACAACGAAGCCAACGAGAACATCGGCACGATCAACGACCTGCTGATGGACAAGAGCGGCGACATCAAGATCGCCGTGATCGGCGTCGGCGGCTTCCTCGGCTTGGGCGAGCATCTGGTCGCCGTCCCGTATGAGAAGTTGAAGTTCGTCAACGAGGCCGTGGCCTACACCGGCACCGGTGCGAAGCCCGCGACCACCACGACCGGCGCTGCGACCGGTACCGAGAAGACCACGACGACAACCACGGCACCGGCTGCGACCACGACGTCGTCCACCTCGAAGTGGTATCCGGACCACGCCGTGTTCAACGCCAGCAAGGACGAGCTGAAGAACATGCCCGAGTTCAAGTACTCGGAGTAATGGGCTAACCGCCTGAACGAGGCGCGCCCGGTTTTCACCGGGCGCGCTGTCGTGTTTTTTCTTCACCTCTCCCCGCAAGCGGGGAGAGGGAGAATATTCTCAGTGCGTCACCAGCGGGCAGCCGCCCTTGTCGAGGGGACGGAAGGCCTCGTCGCCGGGCACGGTGGCGATCAGCTTATAGAGGTCCCACTCGCCCTTGGATTCTTCCGGCTTCTTGACTTCGAACAGATACATGTCGTGGACCATGCGGCCGTCGATGCGGATCTTGCCGTTCTTGGCGAAGAAGTCGTTGACCGGCGTCTTGCGCATCTGCTCCATCACCTTCGGAGCCTCGTCGCTCTTGATGGCGTCGATCGCCTTCAGATAGTGCATGGTCGCCGAATAAAGGCCGGCCTGGATCATGGTCGGCATGTGGCCGACCTTCTCGTTGAAGCGCTTGGAGAAGGCGCGCGTCTCCTCGTTCATGTCCCAGTAGAAGGCGTCGGTAACGATCAGGCCTTGCGTCGCCTTGATGCCGAGCGAATGCGTGTCGGTGATCTCCTGCAAGAGCGCGATCATCTTCTGGCCGCCCTGGGTCAGGCCGAACTCGGACGCCTGCTTCAGCGCGTTGGTGGTGTCGCCGCCGGCATTGGCCAATGCGACCACCTTGGCTTTGGAGGCCTGGGCCTGCAGCAGGAAGGAGGAGAAGTCCGACGAATTGAGGGGATGACGGACCTCGCCGAGCACCTTGCCGCCGCTCTCCTTGACGACGTTGGCGGCGTCGCGCTGCAGCGCCATGCCGAAGGCGTAGTCGGCGGTGACGAAGAACCAGCTATCCTCGCCGCGCTTGACCATCGCCTTGCCGGCGACGTTCGACAGCGCATAGGTGTCGTAGGTCCAGTGCACGGTGTTGGGCGAGCAGGCGGTGCCGGTGATGTCGGAGGAGCCGCCGCCGGAATTGATGTTGATCTTGTTCTTCTCGCGCGTCAGCGCCGAGACCGGCAGCGCCACCGAGGACGTCGGCACGTCGAAGATCGCGTCGACCTTGTCGTTGTCGTACCAGTTGCGGGCGATGTTGACGCCGACGTCGGGCTTGTTCTGGTGATCGGCAGCGACGACCTGTACGGGCTTGCCGGCGACCTTGGCGCCGTAATCGGCGACCGCCATCTCGACGGCGGCGAGCGAGCCCTTGCCGGTTGCGTCCGCATAGAGGCTCGACATGTCCGTGAGCACGCCGATCTTGACGACATCGTCGGAGATCTGCGCCTGCGCGGTACCGCAGGTTGCGGCGAGGGCGATGCCGGCCGCGACGGCGGCGATGAGTTTTTGCATGTTGTTTCTCCCTGTGTGTTGTTGTTTGGGCGTTGTTGCGGGGACTGTTCTAACGACAATCGGTCGCGGCAGCTAAGCCACAGATGCGTGAGGAGGGTGAGAAATAGCAGGGGGTGGACCGTGTTTCCTTCGCCTCTCCCCGCTTGCGGGGAGAGGCCGCAGCGCATCGAAGATGCGATGCGGGTGAGGGGGACTCTCCGCGAGTCTAACTGCCGCCGTCCCTGCGGAGACTCCCCCTCACCCCAACCCTCTCCCCGCAAGCGGGGAGAGGGAGAGGTGACACCGCCCCTCAGCCGCCGGCCTTGAGCCGTTCGTTGCGCCGGCGCAAGGCCTCCAGCGTCGCGAGGAGGATGACTGACACCGTCGTCAAAATGACCGCCGCTGCCGTGATGGTCGGGCTGATGTTCTCGCGGATGCCGCTGAACATCTCGCGCGGCAGGGTGCGCTGCTCGGGACCTGCCATGAACAGCACGATCACGACCTCGTCGAAGCTGGTCGCGAAGGCGAACAGCGCGCCCGATGCGAGGCCGGGCAGGATCAGCGGCAGGATCACGCGGCGGAACGCCTCAAGCGGGGAGGCGCCGAGCGAGGCGGCGGCGCGCGAAAGATTGGTATCGAAGCTCTGCAGCGTCGCCCCGACCGTGATCACCACAAAGGGCGTCGCCAGCGCGGTGTGAGCCAGGATCAAGCCGAGATAACTGCCGGTCAGTCCGATCGGCGCGAAGAAGAAATACAGGCCGACCGCGGTGATGACACCGGGGACGACGACCGGCGACAGCACGAAGGCCAGCACGAGCGGTTTTAACCGGCTCTTCCACTGCGCCAGACCGAGCGCGGCCAGCGTGCCGAGCACCATGGACAGCAGCGTCGAGGCGACGCCGATGATCATGCTGTTCTTCAGCGAATTCATCCACCGTGGCGAATTGAGGAAGTCGTCGTACCAGCGCAACGACAGGCCCGGCAGCGGATAGGTCAGGTACGAGCTTGAGCTGAAGGACAACGGCATGATCGCCAGGATCGGCGCGATCAGGAAGATGAACACCAGCGTGGAGACAATGATGGTCGCGGTCCACGCGATACGCTGGCTGGGCGTGCGGAGGGAAGCATTGTCGCTCAATTCTTCATCCCTCCCGTAACCTGCTGGCCCTGCACCAGCTTGCCATAGACGAGCGCCAGCAGAAGGGTGGCCAGCAGCAGCACCGCACCGAGCGCCGAAGCAAGGCCCCAATTGGCTGTCTCGGTCGTGTAGAGCGCGATGAAGTAGCTGATCATCTGATCGGCGGCGCCGCCGACGAGCGCGGGTGTGATGTAATAGCCGAGCGCAAGGATGAAGACGAGCAGGCTTCCCGCGCCGATGCCGGGCAGCGTCTGCGGCAGGTAGATCCGCAGGAAGGCGGTGACCGGTGGCGCGCCGAGCGAGGCGGCGGCGCGCATGTAAGCGGGCGAGATCGCCTTCATGCTGCTGTACAGCGGCAGGATCATGAACGGCAGGAGCACGTGGGTCATGGCCACGCAGACCCCGAAGCGATTGTAGATCAGGCGCAGCGGCTCGTCGATGATGCCAAGCCAGTGCAGGCTGTCGTTCACGATGCCCTTGCTCTGCAGCAGCACGATCCAGGCGCAGGTGCGGACCAGGAGCGACGTCCAGAACGGCAGCAACACGAAGATCATCAGCAGGTTCGACCGACCAGGCGGCAGTGTCGCCAAGAGGTAAGCGACCGGGAAGCCGAGGATCAGGCAGAGCGCGGTGACGCTGAGGCTGATGAGGAAGGTGCGGGTGAACAGGCTGCGGTAAATGGCCTGGTCCGGCGGAGCCGCGACGATGGCGCCGTCGACGTTCCTGACAAGGTCGAGCGCGGCCAGCAGGTAGAAGCCGGTGACGGGGCCGCTGGCCTCCCTGATCGTCGTCCAGGTCGCGCGTTCGCGCCAGGCCGGATTGATCTTGCCCAGCGTCTCCTTGGCTGTGCCGGGCTCCGGGGCCACCTTCAGATTGCGCGCCGTGCTGGTCAGGATCGTACGGAAACCGTTCAGCGCGTAGTTCAGCCGCTTGGCCGCAACGGCGATGGTGCCGGAGGCGCGTGCCGCCAGCACGTCGCTCGCCAGCGCAGCGTAGGCCTTTTCGTCCGGCAGGTCCTTGCCGTCCCAACTGGCGAGAGCGGCGATCGTCTGGGGCAGAACCCGACGCACTTCCCGGTCATCGACCGCGCGCCACAGCATGCCGGCGATGGGGCCTGCGAAGGTGAAGAGCAGGAAGACGAGAAGCGGCGCGACCAGCGCCAATGCCTTGACCTGGCGTGCCCGCTCGGCGCGCCTCAACCGGCGCTTGAGCGGCACCTCGGTCGACGCATTGGCGCCGGACAGGAGCGCATCCGTCATTCGTCGAGCCTTGCCGGGCGCGTTATTTCGCGGCCCATTTGTTGAAGCGCTCGGTCAGGCGGTCGATGTTCTCGAGCCAGAAGCCGACGTTGATCTCGACCGCGTTCTTGATGTTGTCGGGCGCGGTGGGCAGGTCCTTCAGGACGGCGGGCGCGAGCTTGCCGGCGGCGTCCTTGTTCGAGGTGCCATAGGAAATGTTCTCCGACAGCTTCGACTGGTTCTCCGCCTTGCCGGCGAAGTCCAGGAACTTGTAGGCCGCGTCCTTGTTCGGGCTGCCCTTCAGAATGACCCAGCTGTCGAGCGTGAACAGCGCGCCGTCCCACACCATGCCGAAATTCTTCTTCTCGTTCTTGTTCGCGGTGTCGATGCGGCCGTTGTAGACCGAGGTCATCACCACCTCGCCCGAGGCGAGCAGTTGCGGCGGCTGGGCGCCGGCCTTCCACCAGACGATGTCGCCCTTGATGGTGTCGAGCTTCTGGAACGCGCGCTCGACGCCCTCGTCGGTCGCCAGCACATGGTAGACGTCCTTTGGCGGGACGCCGTCGGCCATCAGCGCGATCTCCAGCGTGGTCTTCGGGCCCTGGCGCAGGGCACGCTTGCCCGGAATCTTCTTGGTGTCGAAGAAGTCGGCCCAGCCCTTCGGGGCCTCCTTCAGCTTGTCCTTGTCGTAACCGAGAACGAAATCGTAGAGGATGGCGCCGACGCCGCAGGGATTGACGGATGGCGGGATATAGGCGGCCTCGCCGCCGATCTTGGCATAATCCAGCTTCTCGAACAGGCCTTCCTCGCAGCCGACCGCGAGCTCGTCGCTCTCGACCTGGACGACGTCCCAGGTGGCGGCGCCGCCCTGCACCTTGGCGCGCAGCACACCGACGCCGCCGTCCCAGGATTCATCGTTCATGGCAATTCCGGCCGCCTTCTTGAACGGCTCGAAATAGGCCTTCTTCTGGGCATCCTGATACGCGCCGCCCCACGACACGACGGTGAGATCACGCGCCTGCCCGACCGTGGTCAGCGCGGCGCTGGCGGTGAAGGCCGCGGCGAAACCCAGAGCAATCTTGCCAATCTTGCGCTTCAGCATGGTCCTTGTTCCTTCTTCATGTGCGTTGCGTTGAGTTCGATCGCTGGATCAGACGGGATCGAGGGCGAGGCAGTCCTCGGGGCGAAAGGTGACGAACACGTCTGCACCGTGTGTCAGGCTGTCATGCGCGCCCGGCTGAAGCTTGACCATGAACTCGGCATTCCCCGAGACATCGAGCACGGCCAGCGCGTGGTCGCCGAGATAGATGGTGTTCTGCACCTTGGCCGGCAGCCGGTTCGGTCCGTCACTGGAGCTGCCCTCCGGGACGATGGAGATCCGCTCCGGCCGTATCGACAGGGAGGTCGATGCGCCCGCGCCTGATAGATTGACCGCCCGTGCGGTGACGGTGCCGCCGCCAGCCAGCGCGACGCGGCAATAGTCCCTGTCGACCGTCTCGACGGTGCCGGCCAGCACATTGTTCTCGCCGATGAAATGGGCGACGAAGCTGTTCACCGGATGCTCGTACAGCGCGTCGGGCTTGTCGATCTGCTGCACGATGCCGTCGTTGAACACGGCGATGCGGTCCGACATCGTGAGCGCTTCGCTCTGGTCGTGGGTGACGTAAACGACGGTGATGCCCATCGTCTCGTGCAACTGCTTGATCTCCAGCTGCATCTGCTCCCGCAGGCGCTTGTCGAGAGCGCCCAGAGGCTCGTCCATCAGCACGAGTTGCGGATTGAAGACCAGCGCGCGGGCCAGCGCCACGCGCTGCTGCTGACCGCCGGACAGCTGTCCGGGCCGCCGGTGCGCCAGGGTCTCCATCTTGATCATGCGTAACGCCGATCCAACGCGTTCCTGCACGTCCGCCTTGTTCGTCTTGCGAACGGATAGCGGGAAGGCAATATTCTCCGCGATCGTCAGGTGCGGGAACAAGGCATAGTTCTGGAACACCATGCCGATGTCGCGCTTGTGCGGCGGCATGGTCTTGATCGGCCGGCCAGCGAGGTAGATCTCGCCCTGGGTCGGAACCTCGAAGCCGGCCAGCATCATCAGTGTGGTCGTCTTGCCCGAGCCCGACGGGCCGAGCAGCGTGATGAACTCGCCCTTCCTGATGTCGAGATCGAGGTTCTTCACCACGAGATGCTCGCCATCATAGGTCTTCTGAATGCCGGAAAAGCGCACCAGTGCCGGCGCAGGCGTGACCATGCCGGCTTCCATGTTGACCTCGCGTTTACCCACTACAGTGCTGTCGGCACCTCATTCGAGGTTGCGAGGAACAGCTTAGCATCCTCCGATCAGAATGCCAGCGGCGCAACCGATGAAGAGGCATCCAAGCGCGGCGAATGAAGGCGAGCTACATCCCCGACAGCTTCGTGACGGAGACATTCAGCGAGCCGCCGGCTTCCGCGACCACGCGCAGCGTCTTGGAATCGAAGGCGATGTCGGCGAGCGTCAGGCTGTCGATTTTGGCGTCGACCTTGACGCCGTCCTCGCTTTTCTGGAAGTCGGCGATGACGCCAGCGATCTTCTCGCGCGCGTTCGCCGCGATCGGCTTCAGGTCGAGCGTGGCCTTCTGCACCAGCGCCTGCTGCATCTGCGGCACCACGGCGCGGGCCGCCGCGCCGAGCAGGCCGAAGGCGGCTTCCGATTCCACCGCGAGCTGGATGTCGGCGAGCCGCAGCGTCTGCTGCGCCTGGTCGAGCACCGGCCGGCCCCAGATGTGCACGGTCGCCTCGGCGCCGAGACCGAGCCAGCTCTTCTTTTCCTTGGCGCGCACCAGAAGCGAGATCAGCAGGCGCTCGCCCGACGGGACCACGTTGACGCTCTTGACGGTGACGTCGACCGGGCCGGAGCCGTCCTCGGGATAGGTGTGGCCGACCATCTGCGCGGCGATCACCTTGTTGATCTCGGTGAAGGGCACGTCGATGGGAACGCCGATGCTCACGCCGGTGCCGGTCGGCGGCACGATCGAGATCTTGTCGGGGAACGGGCAGTCCGGCTTGGTCTGCGTCGACGTCACGCGCGTCTCCGCTTCCAGGCCCATCAGCAGCGTCACGGCCTGGGCATCGACGCGCGGCTGCGCGGCGATGGCGCGGATCGGCTTCATCTCCAGCCAGAGCGGCGGAAGCGCGGCCGAAGAGCCCGAGCCCTGCAGCGGGATCGAGCGGCAGGCCTTGGCCCATTGCAGCTTCGCGTTCTCGCGCAGGCTCGGATCGTTGCGGATGCGTTCGGAGACGATGTTGATCTGCTCGCCGACATTCTTGTCGATCAGCGGCTTCACCTGCGCCGGCACGTTGACCTTGGCGCCGGCGACGTTGAGATTGGTGTCGCCGAGATTGACCTGGGCGCCGAGATTGGGCTCGAGATGCCAGTTGGCCGCGAGCTTCGGGCGCGAGGTGACGACCACGTTGCCCTTGATCTCAGCGCTGGCGTTGAGATTCTTGATGTTGACCGCGCCGATCCGTTTCGCTGCGTCACCGCCGAGCACGCCGCTGAGCGCATCGCCGAGCGCGCCGGTGGCTTTCGACGATAGCGAGCCCGTCACGTTCAGCTTGCCGCTGAGCGGCGTCGAGATCGTCAGCACGTCCTTGTCGCCGGCAGCTGCCATCGGCCCGCGCACGGCGGTCCAGCCGATGTCGGCGTTCTCCAGGATCTGCGAGATCGGGTTGTCGGCCTTCCCGGCAAAATTGCGCGGCGCGGCCTTCTCGGCCTGGTCGCGGATCGCCGACAGCGCGATGGCGACCGGCGCCACGACGATCGAGCTCTTCGCGACCGGCGGCAGCGGCGGCAGTTGCACGACCGGCGGCGCGGAATTCGTCGCGCGCGGCGAAAGCCAGTCCATCGCCTTCAGGCTGATGAAAAACGACGCCGCGAGCACCGCGACGGCGATCGTGATGGTCTTCAGATTCAACGTCAGTCGCATCGATCCCCCAAGCCGCCCCGGCGGGGATTTTACAGGGCAGGCGAGCAGGGCGCTAGAGCGCACCGATGGGGTGGAATTGCGGCGAACGGGTTAACGGCAGCGACCGCGCCGTTACCGCGCATTCAGGCCCCGCGCCGCGGACGGCGGACCGCTCTCACATTGCCGTTAGCGCCACCGCCGCAGAAGAAACGGTCGCCGCCGTCGGACTCCAGTCCTGACACCATCGTCCCGGCAGGCAGGTCGAGCTGCTCGAGCACCTTGCCCGTGTCAGGATCGATCCGCCTGATATCGCTATCCTCGCCCTCCCAGGTACCGTGCCAGAGCTCGCCGTCGACCCAGGTCACCCCGGTCACGAAGCGCTTGCTCTCGATGGTGCGAAGGACCTTCCCCGTGTCCGGATCGACCTGATGGATCTTGCGTTCGCGATATTGCCCGACCCACAGCGAGCCCTCGGCCCAGGCCAATCCGGAATCGCCCCCGCCGCCCGGCGCCGGAATGGTGGTGAGCACCTTGCCTGAGGCCGCATCGATCTTCTGGATGCGATCCTCGGCGATCTGGAACAGGTGCCGGCCGTCGAACGCCGTTCCCGCATGTGCAGCGATATCGAGGGAGCGCGCGACCTTGCCGCTCTCCGGATCGACCGCGTTCAACTTGTCGCCGGATGCGAACCAGACATGGGTGCCGTCATAGGTGACGCCATGCACGGCCTCCACGCCGGCAAAAGGTCCGTATTCCCTGACGATCTCGGCGGCTGAACGCTTCATGTGCTCGCTCCCTGTGATGTGCTCCTACCTTACGTCTTCAGGAGCGGTCCCGGGAGTAACAAGCCTGTCGGGAAACCCGGCACGGGCGGCGTCATCCAGCGCCGTGCTCGCCCATGTCCGAACGACTGCACCTTGTTCGATCGCGCCAGCTCGTTGAGCGCGCGCTGGACCGTGCGCGTACTGGTGCCAAGCGCCAGCGCGAGCGCCGAGCTCGACCACGGCTCGCCGTCGGAGAGGAAGGCGAGGACAGCGGCGTGCTTCTCCTCGACGGGCCGCGCCAGCACCATGACCTGTCGCGTCTTGCGCGGTGTCAGTGCAAAGCCCTGCTTCGTCGCGGTCACATCGGCGAGGGGCTTGAGCTTGGCGCGGAGCCGGCCGATCTCCACCCGCAGGCGCGCGCGGTGCGATTCATCGACGTGCCTCGCCTGAAACGCCCCAGCCATCAGCGCCTCGCGCGAGACGTCGGCGGGCCAGGCCTGCGCCAGGACGCGGGCGAGTGCGAACAGCACCGGGCGGGTTCCGAGCGATACGATCGTGCCCCGCCTGCGCACCGAATGATGGAACGTGTCCACGACCAGCGCGTCCGAAGCCGCGAGCGCTTCGACCTGCTCCAGCAGCAACGGACGTTCGTCGCCGAGCGTGATCAGGCGTGCTGCGGGCGTATCGAGCACGCGGTTCGTGCTCTCGACCTCGGCTGTGAGCCCGGGGATGCCCGCCAGGCTCGCTGCGTCGGTTGCCCGGGCAAGCGCCGCGCGCGCGTCTTTGGTTCTGAGCCGCCGTATTGCGATGCCGGCGACCACGAGCTCGCGGACGACCTGCGGGGCAGGCGGCAGCGGGGAGGCGCCGAGCTCGGCGAGGATACGCTCGGCTTCGTCGAGCCGTCCGACGAGAAGAAGACGGCGTGCCTCGATGTGGCCTGCATGCGTGGCATTGGCGACATCGCCATGCTTTTCGAGCGTCGTCCGTGCGGCCGCGAGCGTTTTCGCCGGCCAGCCGAGATCGCGCGAGACCAGCGCGATCTCGGCTTCGGCCACCACGCATCTCGCGCGCGCCACCGCCTCGCGCGGACCGAAGGCGCGCGCGGCGCTTCGCAGCAGCGTCTTCGCCTTTGCGAGATCGCCGAGCTGCGCCATCGCGATGCCGCGCAGCGCCAGCGACGGCGCATCGTTGCGCAACGCAACGCGGTTCAGCGCGCCGAGCGGATCGCCGGCCTCGAGCGCGCGCGCCGCGGCGGTGATCAGCGACTCCATGTCAATCCCGCCACACTTGTTACTCCCACCGCGCAACCGCAAGGTGCCAGAATTCGCTGACGGCCGACAAGGTGCCGTGAAGGGCGAGCGGTTCCGCGAGACGTGGAGGGGTCGCCCCGGCAAGACGTCAGGCAAGAGATTTGGAGAGTCATGATGACATCAGCCCAAAACGAACGGAATAACGGACAGACGGTCATGCAAACACCGCCGGTGGTGTCGCCGCAGGACTGGGAGGCCGCCCGTCAGCAACTGCTCGTGAAGGAGAAGGCGCATACCCGTGCCCGCGACGCCCTGGCCGCCGAGCGCCGGCGCATGCCGTGGATGGAAGTTTCCAAAACCTATGCGTTCGAGGGGCCCGGCGGCAAGGTCAGCCTGCTCGATCTGTTCCAGGGCCGGCGGCAGCTGATCGTCTACCGCGCCTTCTTCGAGCCCGGCGTGTTCGGCTGGCCCGATCATGCCTGCCGCGGCTGCTCCATGGTGGCCGACCAGGTCGCCCATGTCTCGCATCTGAATGCCCGCGACACCACGCTGGTGTTCGCCTCGCGGGCGCCGCAGGCCGACATCGTCAGGCTGAAGAACCGGATGGGCTGGACCATGCCGTGGGTCACCGTCACCGACAGCTTCGACGCCGATTTCGGTGTCGACGAGTGGCACGGCACGAACGTGTTCTACCATGACGGGACGCGCGTCTTTCGCACCTATTTCGTCAAGAGCCGCGGCGACGAGCAGATGGGCGGCACCTGGAACTACCTCGACATCACGCCGCTCGGACGGCAGGAGGTCTGGGAGGATTCGCCGAAGGGCTATCCGCAGACGCCGACCTACAAATGGTGGAATTGGCACGACAGCTACACCGAAGGCGCGGCGCCCGACAAGAAGTGGGTCGAGATCTCCGACGCCGGCGAGAAGGCGTTTCGTCAGGAGGCGGCGGAAGGTCGTGACTAGTGCCGCCAGCCTTGCCAGATGGCTCGGCCTCGCGGCCACGCCGACCTTCGCCATCATGGCCGGGCTGACGGCCATGGTCGGCGGCGGTCAGGCGGACATGCTGTGCGTCGCCGGGCGCGGGTCTTCGCTCGGCGAGATGGTGCCGATGTATCTGCTGATGAGCGCGTTTCATTCAGCGGCGTGGCTGAGATTGGTCTCAGAGAGGACCGGCGGATGAGCGATTTCCGCCGGTGTGAACGCCTCGTCCTTCGAGACGACCGCTTCGCGGTCTCCTCAGGATGAGGCAAACTGGCATTCGCGCCCTGGTGCAATAGCTGCGTGAGCACGAGCTGCCGCACACTCCGCCCTCATCCTGTGGGCCCGCCGCAGGCGGGCGTCTCGAAGGATGCGCTGAGATTTCGAATGCAAGCCTCACACGCGGCGCCCACGCGACTATTGCCCGCCCGCCGCCTGCAGATACGCCACCACCTTCGCCGCGTCCTCCGCCGAGACGCCGCCATAGGGCTGCATCTTATTGCCCGACACCACCTCGTCCGGCTTGACCATGAAGCGCGTGAGCTTGTCCTGGTCCCAGACGAAGCCGGCCTCTTTCATCGAGGACGAGTAGTTGTAGTCCGGCAGCGAGCCGGCCTTGCGGCCGACGATCTTGTTGAGATTGGGACCGAGGCGATTGTCGCCTTCCTTCACGGAATGGCAGGTGCGGCAGGAATTGTTGAAGGCCTGCTGAGCCGCCGCGTCGCTCGCCGGCTGCTGCGCGAGCGAGGAGGGTACGGACACGAGCAGCGTTAGCGCTCCGGCACCGGCGACTGGGCGCAGCCACTGACACGGCGAGCATTGCAGGCGTGGTTGCATTTGCGCCTCCATCGGGGACCCGCGCCGCAGCAAGCGCGCGTCGACATGTCGGGGGCAAACGAAAGCGGCCCCGGGGATGTTCCGGGGCCGTTTGCGTCACAATGTCCTGTGGGTTCAGCGCGTCGCGGTTCCGAGCTCCGCGCGCCGTTCCGTCATCGGCAGCACAATCACCTTGGTGCCGACGTTGACGCGGGAGTAGAGGTCGGAGACGTCGTCATTGGTCAGGCGGATGCAGCCGGAGGAGACGCGCTTGCCGATGGTGTCGGGGGCGTTGGTGCCGTGGATGCGGTAGATGGTGCCGCCGAGATACATGGCGCGGGCGCCAAGCGGGTTGCCGGGGCCGCCGGCCATGTGGCGCGGCAGATAGGGTTGGCGGGCGATCATTTCCGGGGGCGGGGTCCAGGCCGGCCACTCGGCCTTTCTGGTTACGGACTGCGTGCCCGACCAGGTGAAGCCGTCGCGGCCGACGCCGATGCCGTAGCGCAGCGCCTGGCCGCCTCCGAGCACGTAATAGAGATAGGTGTTGGGCGTATCGATGATGATGGTGCCCGGCGCCTCACGCGTCGCGTAGGAGACGGTCTGGCGGCGGAAGCGCGCCGGCATCTCCACGGCGTCCTGATCTTCGGACGGCTCGGTCTGATAGGTCGGCGCCTGGTAGGGCTGATAGGGCTGGATCGGCTGCGGCGCGGCGAACGGCGGCAGCGGCTGGAAGAAGGGGAAGAGCTGCACTGGCGCGGCCTTGGCGCTACCCGCGAATGCGATTGCGGAGACCGCGACTGCACTGAGCGCAACGGCGCGCGAAAACGTCTTGAACGTATCCAGATTGAACATGTGATCGCCCCTGTTTGCTCGGTGGTCTCGGCCACCGCGGCACCGTCGCGGTGCTCTGTTGCTGAGATCACTAACGGCAAAACGTTTCGGGACATTTGCGCGGAAAACCGAAAACGGTTTCACGGCGGCAAGGATTGTTTCATGACAGTTTCGTGGCCGCAGGCGCTCGTTAACGAACAAAACGGTGGGCCGACACTTCTGTGACGTCACACGCCTGAAATATCCTTCGTTGATGGTCGGAAACCGAGAATCATCAAACTCTCGGGATTTCCCCATGCGGGTATTAATCGCGACTGACGCCTGGCATCCCCAGGTTAACGGTGTGGTCCGCACGCTGACCTCGCTGGCGAATGCCGCCAACGCCCTCGACGTCGAGATCGATTTCCTGACGCCGGACGGCTTTCCGTCCTGGCCGCTGCCGACCTATCCGGGGCTGCGCATCGCGCTGCCGAGCGGAAAGGAGATCGCGCGACGGATCGAGAAGGCCGCGCCGGACGCGCTCCACATCGCGACCGAAGGTCCGATCGGCTGGGCGGCGCGCGCCTATTGCCGCCGCAACCGGCTTGCCTTCACAACGTCCTACACGACGCGCTTTCCCGAATACGTCTCGGTGCGGACCGGGATCCCCGCCGCCGTCGGTTATGCCGTGCTGCGCCACTTCCATGATGCCGCCGCGATGACGATGGTGGCGACGCCCTCGCTGCGGCAGGAGCTCTCCGAACGCGGCTTCAAGCGGCTCGGCTTCTGGACGCGCGGCGTCAACACCGAGCTGTTTCATCCCGATCATCCGGCACGGCTCGATCTGCCGGGGCCGATCTTCATGACCATGGGCCGGGTTGCGGTGGAGAAGAATCTCGAAGCGTTTCTCTCGCTCGATCTGCCCGGCACCAAGGTGGTCGTGGGCGACGGCCCGCAGAAGGCGGCGCTCCAGAAGAAATATCCGGAGGTGGTGTTCCTCGGCGAGAAGAAGGGCGCGGATCTCACTGCGCATCTCGCCGCCGCCGACGTGTTCGTGTTTCCGAGCCTGACCGATACGTTTGGCGTGGTGCAGCTGGAGGCGCTGGCCTGCGGCACGCCGGTTGCGGCGTTTCCCGTGACGGGTCCCAAGGACGTGATCGCCGATCATCCGATCGGCGCGATCGACCACGATTTGCGTACCGCGTGCCTGCGCGCGCTCACCATGTCGCGCGAGACCTGCCGCAACTTCGCGCTGGAGCGTTCCTGGGAAAACAGCGCGCGCCAGTTCGTCGGCAATCTCACCTCACTTCAGCCCAGCCGCGTCCTGCGCGCCTCGCCTCGCATGGCGCGGCGGCCGGTGCGCGGTTGATCCCAACGTCTGACCACAGCGAGAACCTCATCGATGGCTAAGATCATGAACCTTGACGGCACCCAGCAGCTCGATCTCACCCGTGGCACGGTCGAGCAGGCCTATGACCGCTGGGCGCCCGTCTACGATCTCGTGTTCGGCGGTGTGTTCGCCAAGGGCCGGCAGGCGGCGATCGCGGCCACCAATAAGATCGGCGGCCGCGTGCTCGAGGTCGGCGTCGGCACCGGCATCTCGCTGCCGCTCTATGCACCGAACCTGCGCATCTTCGGCACCGACATCTCGGAAGCGATGCTCGACAAGGCGCGCCAGCGCGTCACCGAAGGTAACCTGAAGAACGTCGAAGGCCTCGCGGTGATGGACGCCGAGAAGCTCGAATTCCCCGACAATTCCTTCGACGTCGTGATGGCGCAATATGTCGTCACCGCCGTGCCGAACCCCGAGAAGGCGCTCGACGAATTCGCCCGCGTGCTGCGGCCCGGCGGCGAGCTGATCATCCTCACCCGCGTCAGCGCCGATGCCGGCATGCGCCGCTTCATCGAGCAGAAGCTGCAGCCGGTGGTGCGTCCGCTCGGCTTCCGCACCGCCGAGTTCGCCTGGTCGCGCTATGCGAAGTGGCTGGCCGGCGCCCACGGCATCGAGCTCGCCGAGCGCCGCCTGATTCCGCCGCTCGGCCATTTCTCGCTGGTGCGCTTCCGCAAGGTCGACGTCGCGAAGGCGGCGTGAGCTGAAGCTCACGCGTCGCGTGCGTCACCGCGCCGCTGCACATCGTCACATGACAAAATGATGATGTCACACGGCCTACATCGAATCCCTGTAATCCCATACCCGAAAGCATTTTGGGGGAGAGCATGATCAAGAATTATCTCGAGCAGCTGCGGATCCAGCGCTGGGACGACCATCGCTACTATCACCACAGCCGCATCAATCAGAGCCTGCACTTCATCAGCGCGCTGAGCTTTCTCTTTGCCTATGTCTGGCTGTTCATCGATCCCGTGGTCTCCGCGCTGGTCGGCTGGCTGGTCTCGATGACCTCGCGCCAGGCCGGTCACTTCTTCTTCGAGCCGCACGGCTACGACCACATCAACCAGGCCACCCACGAGCACAAGGAAGAGATCAAGGTCGGCTACAACCTGCAGCGCAAGGTGGTGCTGATGACGATCTGGGCGGCCTCGCCGCTGGTGCTGTTCGTCGATCCGACGCTGTTCGGCCTGTTCACGCCCTGGGCGAGCGCGACCGACTTCATGCGGCAGGTCGCCAAGATCTGGCTCGTGGTCGGCGGCGGCGGTCTGTTGTTCCGCACCGTGCACCTGTTCTTCATCCGCGACGTCGAAACCGGCCTCGTCTGGATGACCAAGATCCTGACCGATCCCTTCCACGATCTGATGCTCTATCGCAGCGCGCCGCTCGCCCTGATGCGCGGCGAGCTGATGGACCCCGGCCTGCACCTCAACCCCGAGCACACGCTGGGCCTCATCGGCGAGCCCACGCTCGAAGAGCAGCACGCCTGAGCGCGCTGGTCTCACTGAGTACTCCGATGTCTGATGGTTACGTCATGCCCGGGCTTGTCCCGGGCATCCACGTCTTGGGGGCTCTTTCGCCTCTCCCCGCGTGCGGTCGGACAATCGCATATGGTGCACACAATGCAGCGGCATCGGCGGTGGGCTCCCTCTCCCGCTTGCGGGGGAGGGCTGGGGTGGGGGTGTCTCCGCGTCGGAATTGTCGGGGATTACTGAGGATGTCCCTGTGCGGCAAGAACCCTCACCCGCCGCGCGCGGGACGATGCTTTCGCATCGCCCGGGGCGCGTCGGCCTCTCCCGCAAGCGGGAGAGGCCGAGCAAGCCCGCGCAGTGTGGCTTCAGCGCCCGAAGCGCTTGGCCAGCATCTCTTTCAAGATCTGCCGCTTGATGTTCTTGTTGGTCAGCACGCCATCGTGCCACCAGAAGCCGTCCGCCTTCATCTTCTGCGCCGCGCGGACGAAGCGCTCGGCGACTTCGCCGAAGTCGGCGTCGGTGTAGTTGAGGCTGAAGATCAGCCGGCCGGTGCCGATCCAGCTCAGCGCCAAGCCTTCGGCGCGCAGATAATATTGCAGCATCCAGTTGTAGCGGGACGGCGTGGTGTATTTCACCGTCCAGATCGACGAGAAGTTGGCGAACCGCACCGGCAAGCCGGCGTCGGTCATCATCTGGTTGAGTTTTTGCGCGCGGCCGTTCCAGGTCGCGTCCAGCCCGTCATAGATGGCGCGGAAATTCGGGGAGGCGAGGCGGCTCAAAAACTCGTCCATCGCCGTCATGACGTAGGGATGCGAATTGAAGGTGCCGCGGGCGAAGCAGATGTCGGCGGGGCGGTCGTCGTTGAAGCGGCGCATCAATTCCTTCTTGCCGCAGACCACGCCGACCGGCAGGCCTCCAGCGAGGCTCTTGCCGTAGGTCACCATGTCGGCCTTGACGCCGAAATACTCCTGCGCGCCGCCGGCGGCGAGACGGAAGCCGACGAAGACTTCGTCGAAGATGAGCACGATGCCGCGCTCGGTGCAGACCTCGCGCAGCCTCGCGAGCCATTCGGTGTAGGCCGCGCGGTCAAAATGGCCGCCGCGGGAGCTGTCGACCAGCGAGGAATCGCCGGGCGCGTTGCCGTTCGGATGCAGCCCCTGCAGCGGGTTGACCAGCACGCAGGCGATGTCCTTGCGCGTGCGCAGCACGTGCAGCGTCTTCTCCGACATCTCGGCGAGGGTGTAGGTCTCGTGCGCGGCAATGGGGTTGCCGACGCCAGGCTGCACGTCGCCCCACCAGCCATGATAGGCGCCGGCGAAGCGAACCAGATGCGTGCGCCTGGTGTGGTAGCGCGCCAGCCGCACCGCCTGCATCACGGCCTCGGTGCCGGACATGTGGAACGAGACTTCGTCGAGGCCGGAGATCTGGCACAGACGCTGCACGTTCTCGAGGATGACGGGATGGTAGGGGCCGAGCACGGGACCGAGCGCATGCGCGCGCTTCTCGGCGCCCTCGATGCACTCCTTGTAGAAGTCGTTGCCGAAGATGTTGACGCCGTAGGAGCCGGTGAGGTCGTAGGAGGTGTTGCCGTCGACATCGGTGACGGTGACGCCGCTGGACGACTCCATGAAGGTCGAGGTGCCCAGATGCTCGCGGACGAGACGCGAGAACTGGAACGGCACGCGGTAGCTCTCGGTGAAGTTCAGGTCGGAGATCGTTTCCGCCGCTTCCTTCGTCATCGCGCGACCCCTGGGGTAGCGCTCGGCGTAAAGCTTGGCGAGGCGGAAGAAGGCGTCCTTACGCTGCGCCACCACGCTATCAGGCGCGCCGTCGCAGCCGAAATATTTGTCGCCCTCGAATTCGTAGAACGGGAGCAGCTTTGCCACCCGGCGCGACATCTTGGAGTGCCCGGCGAGCGACCGGTGCTTGGCGCGGGACAGTTCGACCCGCGCCTTGATCTTCGGGAGGACGGCGGCAGCAGACGCTGCGGCGGCCACGGACATCGAGAGAATCGGGAGTGTCGTTTCCATGACAACAAGCGCTAATACTGTGAGCTGACAGATTCATGACAGTCAAAGCCCTCATCGCCTCTTTCACCCAGCAGGAAGACCTCAACTTCCTGTTGACCAACCGCATCCCCCGCGCCGCGCTGACCCGCTTCATGGGCTGGTTCTCCAAGATCGAGAATCCGCTTGTGCGGGACTTCTCGATCGCTCTGTGGAAGCTGTTCTCCGACCTCGATCTGTCGGAGGCGCGCAAGACTCATTTCAAGAGCCTGCACGACTGCTTCACCCGGGAGCTCAAGCCGGGCCTGCGGCCTTTTGATCCCGACCCCTCCATTGTCGCCAGCCCCTCCGACGGAATCGTCGGCGCCCACGGGAAGATCGCCGACACCGAGCTGTTTCAGGTCAAGGGCGCGCCCTATTCGCTGCTCGACCTGCTCGGCGATTCCGCGCTGGTCGACCAGCACCGCAACGGCTCCTTCGTCACGCTGCGTCTGACCTCGAGCATGTATCACCGCTTCCATGCACCCTATGACGCGCATATCGAGCGCGTCACGCTGATCCACGGCGATGTCTGGAACGTCAACCCGATCGCCTTGAAGCGGGTCGAGCGCCTGTTCTGCAAGAACGAGCGCGCGGTGATCCGGACGCACCTTTCGACCGGCGAGGCCGTGACGCTGGTGCCGGTTGCCGCGATCCTGGTCGCGAGCATCCGCCTGCACTTCCTCGACATGGTGCTGAACGCGCAGACCCGCGGCCCGGTCAATTTCCCCTGTGACGTCAAGGTGGCCAAGGGCGAGGAGCTCGGCTGGTTCGAGCACGGCTCGACCATTATCATCCTCGCGCCCGGCGATTTTACCTTCTGCGACGGCATCGTCGAGGGCACGCGCATTCGCGCCGGCCAAGCGCTGCTCAGAAGAAAGTAGCCTTCAATCCGCCGTCCCCGCCGCCTATATCCTCGGCGGGGACGACGATAATGGATGCGAGCGATGGCGCGGGCGCCGGTGATGGCGGCGGGTGGTATTGTGCTGCGGCGTGGCGCGCCGCCGCTGGTTGCGGTCGTGCGCCAGCGCAAGCGCAACGAATGGGTTTTGCCCAAGGGCAAGCTCGACGACGGCGAAACGCCGAAACAGGCGGCGCACCGCGAGGTGCTCGAGGAAACCGGGCACGACGTCGCTATCCATGAATTCCTCGGCACGCTCGTCTACCAGTCCGGCGGGCGTTCCAAGGTCGTGCATTTCTGGCGCATGGAAGCTGACGGCGGTCCCGTCCGCAAGCTGATGAACGACATCAAGGCGGTCGACTGGCTGCCGCTTGACGACGCGCTTGCGCGCCTGTCGCGCGAATACGAGCGCGCCTTCCTGACCCAGATCGGACCGATCGCGCTTGCGGCAGCGGGGCTGGCGTCCGCGCCCGAACCGACGCCGACGCTCGCGGCGGACGATATCGATGCAACGCTGCAGACTTTGACACCGGCTGAAGCCGCATCTGTCGACGAGCTGCGACATGGTCTGCTGCAGAAGGTGAAGGCCTGGCTGCGCGGCGAGGCGTGAGTTGTCTTCACCTCGCCCCGCTTGCGGGGAGAGGTCGGATTGCATCGTAGATGCAATCCGGGTGAGGGGGACTCTCCGCGAGTCTCACTGCCACTATTTCTGCCGAAGCAGCCCCTCACCCCAGGCGAGGGAGCGCACCGAGCGCGCACATGCACGCCGAACTTTACCGCCGCTCCTTCTCCTTCGGTGGCGGCGCCGGCTTGCGCGGCGCTGCGGGGCGTTGCGCGGCAGGGAGGCGCTGCTGGAAGCCGCCGGGTCGCTGCATGCCCGGCGGTTGGACTGCGGGCGGCTGGCCCGGCTGCATGCCGGTGCGCGGCAACTGCGGCTGCGGATGAGTCCCGCCCGGCTGTGACGGCATGACTCCTCCGGGCTGAATCTGCCCACCACGCTGCGGCTGTGTTTGCGGCGTGCCGTTCGGCGGGATGGCCTGCCCGGGGCGCGTTGGACGTCCGGCGCCTTGCTGCTCGCCGCGCTGCGGCTGGCCTTGTTGCTGCCGTCCTCGCGGCTGTTGCCCCTGGCCCGCACGCGGCGTGCCCGGTTGCACGGCGCCGCCTTGTTGTCCCTGGCCTTGTTGTCCCTGGCCCTGCCGTTGCGGCGGCTGGGTGCCTTGCCGGCCCGGCGTGCCCGGCTGCTGCTGACCCGGACGGTTGTTCTGGCCGGGTTGGCTGTTCGGCCGCTGCAGCTGTTGGCTCGGCGCGGTCGCCGGCCGCAATTGCTGTTGCTGCGGCGGCTGGACCGGCCGCGGAATGCGGCTGAGCGCGGCCGGATTGGCGCGGCGGAAGTCGCGCTGCTCGGTGACGATCTGGCGGCCCGTGGTTTGCGCCAGATGCACCTGGCCGACGAAGCCGCGGTCGCGCGCGATCTGCTGCGCCGGAATCGTGATCGGTACCGCGGCGAAGCGCATGATTCCGGCAGTGGCCGCGCCGGGCCGGATCGCAAAGCCGCTCGCGCCTTGCGTCAGCGCGCCGAGCCGCGTGCCGCTGCTGCGGTCGTCGACGTCGATGTGGCCGACGCGGCCGTCGGCATCGGGATAGAGCTTGATGTTGACGTTGCGCGCGCTGCTCGCTGCCGCGCCTTCAGGCACGTCGACGACGCCCGTGGTGCCGCGGATGCCGAGCGTCGCGGTCGGTGTCGTGATCTTCATGTCGCCGGTCTTCGCCACGGCAGCCGCGACGAAGGCGACCGTGCCCTTGCCGACGTCGAAGATCGCGGAGTTCTGCTTGCCGCCATCCTCGTAAACGTAATTGTCGATGGTGATTTTGGCGGCGGCGGAGAGGTTGAACGTGGTCGCGTCGTTGAACGTGATGCCGAGCGAGGAGTTCGACGAGGTCTGCACGACGTCGTTGAGATAGATGTCGTCGCGCACGCGCAGCGGATAGGAATTCTTGTCGCGGATCACGGTCGCGATCCCCGTGACGGTCGCAACGTTGCCGATCGGCTCGACGGTGGCGGGTTGTGCGTCCGCGGCCGGTGTCGGCGAGGCCGAGGGCGTCGGGGAGGGGGCGGGTGCCGGCTGAGCTTGTGGCTGCGCCTGCGCGAGCTCGATTGTCTCGGATGCACGAGCCACGCTGGTGCCTGCCAGCGGCAAAGCCGGCAGCATGAGCGCGAACACGAAGCGGCGCCAAGCCAGCATTGATGTCACGAAGAAGTCCCGGTGAGAACGCGAGGCGAGATCGGTTGATATCAGCCGGGGAGACCTGAATGGCGGATGAACATGTGTGGAGGGGGAGAGGCGAGCGTTCAAATGGGGCGCGATGCTAGCTTGGGACCAAACCTCTACACACCGTCATGGCCGCGCTTGTCCCGGCCATCCACGCCTTGACGCGTGGCACTGAGAACGTGGATGCCCGGGACAAGCCCGGGCATGACGAAGATGTGTGCGTGTCGCGCGAAATCCCGGGTCGATGCCTCGCATCGCCCGGGATGACGGAGATGATGTCAGCTCACGCGCTTCCAGGTCTGTCCGCCGCAGAACATGCCGCCGAAGGCGCAGCCCTGCACGCGCATCGCATTCGGACCCTTCATCGCGATGGTCGAGTCGTAATTGCGGCCGGAGTCGGGATCGTGGATGCGGCCGCTCCACTTCGAGCCCTCTGGCTTCATGTTGATCAGGATGCGCTCATTGGTCTTCTCGGCATAGCCGCAGAGATTGGCGCCGCACTGCTCGACGCGAACGTTGCCCTTGTTCTCCTCCGTTGCCCAGACGCCGATCGGCGTGTTGGCGACCACCACAGGCGCGGCGGCCACAGGGGCCGGAGCGGGCGCCGGAGCAATCGCGACCGGCGCGGGTGCGGGAGCAGGAGCCGCGACGGGCGCCGGCTGTGTATTGGCGTCAAAGCCGACCGACGGCGCGGCAGCAACCGTCGCGGCCGGCGCGGCGGGAGCCGTGACGGCGGGCGCGGCCGGCGCGGTCGCCTGCACCGGCTGCTGCTGCACCGGAGCCGGCGCGGGCTGCGCAGTCGTCGTGCTTGGCGTGGTGTCGTCATCGTCCTTGGAGCCGCCAAGGCCCTTCAGATTGATGTTGTTCAGCTTGATCGGCTTGTCCGACAGGCCCGGCGCAACGATGGTCACGCAGTTGAGCGAGGCGCAGTTGCGCGGTGTCTCGATGCGGATGTGCTGGCCTTCGATCTGGAACGAGATCGTGTTGCCGCCGGCATGGGCGGCGGCGGTCGACGCCAGGAAGAGCGCGGTGGCGGCGATGGTGAGCTTGTTCATGACAACCTCCGAAAATGGCGTGGTCCCGATGGACCGAAGTCGCTGGTGGATGAAGCGTGGTTCGACCCTACGCCGGACTGGCCGGGCGTTCCGTGATGGACGTCACAACGGTGGCGCGCCGCTGGGTGAGGCGGCGCACATTCAGCGGCCACGCCGCTGCGTAAGCTCGTGGTGGCACTCAGGGAGGTGTGGATGAAACGGCTTGCGACTTCGCTTGGCACCTTGATCGCACTGATGGCGATCACGCCCGCGGCCGTGGCCGGTTCCTATTCCTTCTCGATCGGCGGTCACCGGTTCCATGTCGAGTCGCCGCGCAATTGCCGGTCGGCTTCTTGTGTGTCGGTGTCCAGCCGCAGCCTTCGATCGACAGACGATGTCAACACGACATCAGCCGCGCCGCCTGCGGCCGCTCCGCTGCCGCCGGCCTATCCCGCAGCTCCGGTCCGACCGGCGCAAGCAACCGTCGTCGTGCCGCCACCGGCGCCGACCGGCCCTGTTGTCGCCGCGACGACGTCGCAGCCCGTTGTCCTGCCGCCGCCAAGGGTCGAGACGCCGACGCTGGCCGCGCCGGGCCTCAATCCGCCGCGAGTCGACCTGCCCCGAACGGATCCGCTGAAGATCGTTACGATCGATCCGCCGCGCATGCAGCCCCCGCCCTTCCCGAGTCCCGAGATCAAGCAGACCGCAACGGTCGCACAGCGCAGCGACGATGAGCCGGCCTATATGCCACTGGGCGAATGGGAGAGCCCCGGCGCCAAGGGCACGGTTCGCATCGAACGCTGTGGCCCTGCATTGTGCGGTTACGCGCTGACGGAGGCGTCGAGCCGCGGCGAGAGCGTGCTCGTCAACATGAAGCCGAAGTCGCACGACGTCTGGACCGGCAACATCTACAGCCGCTCCAGCGGCAACACCTATTACGCGACCATGACGCTGAAGAGCTCCGGCCGGCTCCACGTCGAAGCCTGCGCGCTCGGCCGCTTCTGGTGCTCCGGCAACGACTGGACCCGGATCGAGGCTCGGCGAGAGCAACTGATCACGACATCGCGGCAATGGAGCGCGCGGTCGTAGTTTTTCTCCCCCTCTCCCCTTGCGGGAGGGGGGGACGAAGAGCGTGTATCGGAGCGATAAGCCGCTAGATCATGCCGAGCACGATGGCGCCGACGAAGGCCATGGCGAGGTATGCGGTGACAACGCTCAGTTTCCCGGCGAACGTCATGAGGTCGCTCCCTCTATGCGCGCCGCTTTGCGCGCGGGCATCATGGTTAACAGAGAGTCTCCTTGCGAAAAAGTCAGCCTTGCTGTCGCTCAGTCCTGCCGGCGTCCCGGGCGCGCGTGGGCCGGTATGGTTAAAGAACTCTGAAATCAACGTGTTGAAGAGTCTTTAAGTAAATTCACCGAACGTGCGTGCATGACGCGCGGAGTTCGTTTGTATCTCGTCGGCTCCATCGTCCTTGTTTCGCTAGCGGGTTGCGGACGCGGCTTCTTCCAGGCCGAGCGCGAACCGTGGCGGGCCGAGGCCGAAGCCGCTTGCCTGAAATCGGGCGCGGTGAAAGAGGGGCCGGATCTCGTCCGCATCGATCCGATCTCCGGGCCCGGCATGTGCGGCGCCGAGTTTCCGCTCAAGGTCGCCGCCATCGGCGAAGCCTCGAGCAGCTACGGCTTTGCCGACGAGGAGCTGCGCCCGCCGGGCAGCATCGGCGGCCAGCCGCGCTGGCCGGTGTCGCAGCCGCGATCGAATTACCCGCAGAGCCAGAATTATCCGGCATCGTCCTATCAGCAACGGTCGAACTATTCCGAAAGCGCGGTGCGCCAACCCTCCGGCTATGGCGCCTCGACCGGGCCGGTGTCGCTGAACGCGCCCGGCGTGGCGGCGCAGGAGGACGAGATCGACCTGCCGCCCGATGGCACCGATGCCGCGGGCGCCGCACGTTACATGAATTCGCCGAGCTATCCGGCGCGGCCGGCACCTTACTCGCAGGCGCCTGCGCAACAGCCCCCGCCGCGTCTTGGCCCGGCGCAGGGCAATCCCGTCACGGCCGTCGGTCCGGTCGCGATCAAGCCGACCGCGACGCTCGCCTGTCCGATCGTGTCCGAGCTCGACCGCTGGCTCGCCGACACCGTGCAGCCTTCGGCGATGCGCTGGTTCGGCGTCCGCGTCGCAGAGATCAAGCAGATCTCCGCCTATTCCTGCCGCGGCATGAACGGCAATCCGCATTCTCACATCTCCGAACATGCCTTCGGCAACGCGCTCGACATTGCCGCCTTCGTGCTCGCCGACGGCCGCCGCGTCACCGTGAAGGACGGCTGGCGCGGCATGCCGGAGGAGCAGGGGTTTCTACGCGACGTGCAGTCGGGCGCCTGCGCGCATTTCACCACGGTGCTCGCGCCGGGATCGAACGTCTATCATTACGATCACATCCACGTCGATCTGATGCGCCGCGCCAGTCGACGCCTGATCTGCCAGCCCGCCGCCGTCTCCGGCGAAGAGGTGGCTTCGCGCGCGCAGTCGCGCCGCCCCTATGCCAACGCGCACGATCCCTCCGTGACCGGCTCGCTCGGCCGCAAGAGCACTGCGCAAAAGCGCGGCAAGGAAGAAGACGACTACGCCGACGATTAGGCGCGGATTTCCCCAGGTGCCAGGAAGATCGGGGCGTCGCTCTACGACGCCAGAAGGTCATTTCGAGGTCGGCTTCGACGCTGCGGGGACCAGCCCCATGCACAGCTGCACCTCGCCCGGGACATTGTAGGTGCGCATGATATGGCGGCTGTCGCGCAGGCCGGTCGCCTCACGCTGCACCACGAACATCCAGAGCGCCTGGCCGGCTTCCGCCACCAGCTTGCGCCTGGCCGGTTGCATCGAGGCCGGCAGTTCCGAGAGCGCGTGGGCGGCGTCGAACTCGCGCAAGCGGGTTAGCGCCTGTTCGAGTGTGCGGCCCATCCGTCCAAGCGCCGAGGCCTGCTCCTGGACGATCTCGTAATGGAGGATATCGACGGGCGGGCGAAGATCACGGGACATGACCGCAAATATAGTGCCGCCTGACGGGCCTGCGCAACGCGCAGCTACTTCGCCTTGTACGCCGCCATGAACATTCGCGTCGCACTGTCGACGACCTCGGTCATGCGCTGTTCCGACGGCGCGGGCGCGGCCTGGAACACGAAGGGCAGGAAGAGTGACGCCTTGCACAGCTCCATGAATTGCGAGGCGGCAAGGTTGCAATCGTCGATCTTGAGATGGCCGGAGGTGACATGGGCTTTGAGATAGTCGGAGAGGCGGTTGATGGACTTGTCCAGCACCCGCGCATAATAGCGGCGGCCGACATCGGGCATGCGCTCGGCGATCGCCATCACGGTGCGGATCGCCGATCCGCCGCCGGGCCGGCAGAGCAGGTGGATGTAGGCCCGGCCGAACTCCTTCAGTGTGGTCTCGGCATCGCGCGCGGGATCAAAATTGAACACGACCTGGCCGTGCTGGAGCGCCTCCTGCTCGAGGATGGCTTCGAACAGCGCGCATTTGTCGGCGAAGTAGACGTAGAGCGTGCCCTTGGAGACCTGCGCTGCGCGCGCGATCTCGCCCATGCTGGCGCCGTCGAAGCCGAGATCCATGAATACCTTGCGGGCGCCGTCCAGGATCTGGCGACGTTTGGAGCCGTCCTCCTCTTGGATGACGTGCAGATGATCGCGGCCGGCTACAACCATTGGTTCAGGGTCTCGGCAGGTTTTTGAGTCGGGTCTGCGGCCATGAAACCCGAATAAAGGATTCTCGTCAGTAGGGTCCGGCCGGGAATATTATGTATATTGACCGAACCGTTCGGTCAATGGTATTTGGATCAGCGAGAGGGAACAGGCCGCACGCCGGCTGTGTCTTTGATCGCGCTTTTTTGGGGAGGCCTTTATGGCCGTATCGAGAGACCAGGCTGCGCGCGTCCTTCGCCAGGAAGCGGTGGAAGAGCACGCGGACGGTGATGCTGCGATCGAGAACGCTGCACCCCTTGCCGAGCAATTGCGCTCTCACGTGGCCGAGGAAGCCAGGCGCCGCACCGCCGAGGCGCCGGAGAAGCCCGTGACCGACAAGCCGGTTGCACCTGCGCCGGAGGCACCCGCCGCCGGCGCTCCCAAATCCGGCAAGCGCAAATTCGTCCTGATGGGCGTCGGCCTCGTGCTGGCGCTCGCGGCCGCGAGCTATGCCGGCTACTACACGCTGGTCGGCCGCTTCTACATCTCCACCGATGACGCCTATGTCCGCGCCAACAACACCATGCTGGGCGCGCGCGTCTCCGGCCACATCGCTTCGATCGTCGCCGGAGACAACACGACCGTGAAAGCGGGCGACGTCGTGCTCCGCATCGACGATGGTGACTACAAGATCGCGGTCGATGCCGCCGCGACCAGGATCGCGACCCAGCAGGCCACCATCGATCGCATCGGCCGCCAGGTCGCCGCGCTCGACAGCCAGGTGGCGCAGGCCAAGGCGCAACTCGTCTCGGCGGAGGCCGGCCTCAAGCGGGCCGATCTCGACTATGAGCGCCAGCAGGCCCTGAGCAACAAGGGGTTTGCCTCGCGCGCCACCTTCGAGAGCTCGGAAGCCGGACGCGACCAGGGTGCCGCTGCGGTCAAGGCCGCGCAGGCCGCCTACGACGTTGCAATCAGCAATGTCGATGTCGCCAAGGCGCAGCAGGCCGAAGCGCAGGCCCAGCTCGCCGAGCTCAAGACTACGCTCGCCAAGGCCGAGCGCGACCTCGGCTTCACCGCGGTGCGCGCGCCGGTCGACGGCACGTTCTCCAATCGCCTGGTCAACACCGGCGACTTCGTGGCGGTCGGCCAGCGCCTCGGCAACATCGTGCCGCTGGATGACGTCTATATCGACGCCAATTTCAAGGAAACGCAGCTCAAGCGCATCCGTGCCGGCCAGTCGGTGACGATCAAGGTCGATGCCTACGGCATGCGCAAGTTCTCCGGTGTCGTCGACAGCATCGCGGCGGGCGCGGGCTCGGTGTTCACGCTGCTGCCGCCCGACAATGCGACCGGCAACTTCACCAAGATCGTGCAGCGCGTGCCGGTCCGCATCCGCGTGCCGAAGTCGGTGGCGAAGCAGAACCTGCTCCGCGCTGGCATGTCGGTCTATGCGACCGTCGACACCAACAAGGGCGCGGCCGACGCCGACAGCGAGGTCGACCTCGACGATCCCACCGCGATCCATCCGCAGTAGCCACAGCCTCAGCGCTGCGAGGTCGGGCCATGGCCAACGCCACCACTGCTTCACCTGCCATGATGGCGAACCCCGCTTCGGAGCGCATCGCGCCGAAGCGGCTGTTCGCGTTCATCATCATGGTGTTCGGGATGTTCATGTCGATCCTGGACATCCAGATCGTCTCGGCCTCCCTCAGCGAAATCCAGGCCGGATTGTCAGCGAGCTCCAGCGAAGTCTCCTGGGTTCAGACCGCCTATCTGATCGCCGAGGTCATCGCGATCCCGCTGTCGGGCTTCCTGTCGCGCGCCTTCGGCACGCGGCTGTTGTTCGCGATCTCGGCGGCCGGCTTCACCGCCTCGAGCCTGCTCTGCGGGTTTGCCACCACCATCGAGGAGATGATCCTCTGGCGCGCGCTGCAAGGATTTCTCGGCGCCGGCATGATCCCGACGGTGTTCGCCTCGGCCTATACCGTTTTTCCGCGCTCCAAATTCCACATCGTCGGCCCCATCATCGGCCTGGTCGCGACGCTGGCGCCCACGATCGGACCGACGGTCGGCGGCTACATCACCGACCTGATGTCGTGGAACTGGCTGTTCTTCATCAACGTCGTGCCCGGCATCGGCATCACCCTGGGCGTGCTGGCGCTGGTCGATTTCGACGAACCGCATTTCGAGCTGCTCGACCGCTTCGACTGGTGGGGCCTCTTGTTCATGGCCGGCTTCCTCGGCACGCTGGAATACGTGCTGGAGGAGGGTCCGCAATATGAATGGATGCAGGATACGTCGGTCGCGATCTGCGCCTGGATCTGCGCGATCTCGGCGATCGCCTTCTTCTGGCGCGTCTTCACGGCGGCCGAGCCGATCGTCAACCTGCGCACTTTCTCCAATCGCAATTTCGCGATCGGCTGCGTGCTGCAGTTCTGCATCGGCATCGGCCTCTACGGCCTGACCTACATCTATCCGCGCTATCTCGCCGAAGTGCGCGGCTACAGCGCGCTGATGATCGGCGAGACCATGTTCGTCTCCGGCATCACCATGTTCCTGGTCGCGCCGCTGGTCGGCCGCCTCATGGTGAAGGTCGACATGCGCTACATGATCGCGTTCGGCCTCGTCGTGTTCGCGATCGGCTCCTACCAGATGACGTGGATCACGCGCGACTACGATTTCTACGAGCTGCTGGTGCCGCAGATCCTGCGCGGCGTCGGCATGATGTTCGCGATGGTGCCCACCAACAACATCGCGCTCGGCACGCTGGCGCCGGACAGGGTGAAGAACGCCTCGGGCCTGTTCAACCTGATGCGCAACCTCGGCGGCGCGGTCGGCCTCGCCGTCATCAACACCGTGCTCAACGACCGCACCGATCTGCACATCACCCGCCTCCAGGAGCGCGTGACCTGGGGCAATGCGACCGCGACCGAAACCCTGACCATGTTCATGCAGAAATTTCAGGGGCTCGGCGATTCCACGCTGATGGCGATGAAGCAGCTCTCCCAGCTCGTGCACCGCCAGGCCGTGGTGATGAGCTTCGGCGATGCCTTCTTCGTGCTGACGCTGTTCTATCTCGGCCTCACCCTGCTGGTGACGCTGCTGAACAAGCCGGCCTCGCTGACCGGCGGCGGCGACGCGCATTGATGCGAGCTCCGCGCTCGGTGTCATCGTCCGCGCAGGCGGACGATCCAGTATTCCACCAGCTTTAGTGTGATGCGGACGGGCCGCGGCGTACTGGATGCCCGCCTGCGCGGGGCATGACCGCGGAGGGTGAGGTGCTGGCCCCCGCACCAAATTGCAACACTCATCCGTGATCTCGCGCGAGCCCCGTTGCAAGTCGCGAACGACACATCTATAAAGCGCACCTCATTCAATCGAACCGGGAGGGATTTGCATGATTTCGTCGCATTCGCAGATCGTACGCCCGCGCTCGATGATGGTCTGGTTCGGTATGTACGCGGCCTGTTAGAGGCCTCCTCCGCCAGTTTCGATTGGGCCAAGTTTTCGACCAAGCGTCCCGATCGCTTTCTTTCCCAAGTCAAAGCCAACTTTAAGTGACGCCCGTCCGGCTCTCGTGGCCGGTTCGCGTCCATCGATGGAGCCGGCCCGCGCGAAGCGGCCGGATGATGTCATGACCGCTCTCTCAAAAAAGCCCGCGGCGATACGCCTGGTGCTGCCCTTCGTGTTCCGGCACTGGCTGAAGCAGCCGGGACGGGGGCTGATCGTGGCCGGCGGCCTCTTGGGTGCGACCATCGCCGACCTGTTCATGCCGGTCTTCTCGGGCCGGCTGGTCGATGCGCTGACGCGCGGCCCGTCCGATCCCGATGCGCGGCATGCCGCCCTGGTTGCCTTCGGCGCCATCGTGGCGCTGGGCGCGGCCTCCGTGGTACTGCGGCTGGCCGGCCTGCAGGCGATCGTGCCCTTCACGCTCAAGACCATGTCGGACGTCGCGCAGGAGGCCTTCATCCGTGTGCAGCGCTTCTCCACCGACTGGCACGCAAACTCCTTCGCGGGCTCGACCGTGCGCAAGATCACGCGCGGCATGTGGGCGCTCGACCTGCTCAACGACACCATCCTGATGGCGCTAGCGCCCTCGCTGCTGGTGTTGATCGGCTCGATGGTCCTGATCGGGATGCACTGGGTCTCGCTCGGCGTGGTGATCGCGGTCGGCGCGTTCTTCTACGTCACCATCACCGTCGTGTTCTCGACGCGCTACATCGCGCCGGCCGCGCGAGTCTCCAATGCCTGGGACACCAAGGTCGGCGGCACGCTTGCGGATGCCCTGACCTGCAATGCTGTGGTGAAGTCGTTCGGCGCGGAAGCGCGCGAGGATTCCCGGCTCGCTCGCGTCATCAACCGCTGGCGGGTGCGGGTGCGGCGGACCTGGCTGCGCTACAACTACACGGCCATGGCGCAGCTCTCGCTGCTGCTCTGCCTCCGCACGTCCGTGATCGGCGGCGCGGTGCTGTTGTGGATGTCGGGACATGCCTCGCCTGGCGACGTGACTTATGTGCTGACCAGCTACTACATCATCCACGCCTATTTGCGTGACGTCGGCATGCACATCAACAACCTCCAGCGCTCGGTCAACGACATGGACGAGTTGGTGGCGATTCATGCAGAGCCTATCGGCATCGCCGATGCGGCCGATGCCCGGCCGATCGCGATCGAGGGCGGCGAGATCGTGTTCGACGACGTCACGTTCCACTATGGCGGCCATCGCGCGCCGCTCTATGACGGGCTGTCGGTGACGATCCGGGCCGGCGAGCGGGTCGGCCTCGTCGGACGCTCCGGGTCGGGCAAGACCACTTTCGTCAAGCTGGTGCAGCGGCTCTACGACGTCACCGGCGGCCGCGTGCTGATCGACGGGCAGGACATCGCGCTGGCGACGCAGCAATCGCTGCGCAGCCAGATCGCGATCGTGCAGCAGGACCCGATCCTGTTTCACCGCTCGCTCGCCGAGAACATCGCCTACGGCCGGCCCGGCGCCAGCCTCGAGGCGATCGAGCAGGCGGCGCGGCTTGCCAACGCGCACGATTTCATCCTGCGCCTGCCGAAGGGCTACGGCGCGCTGGTCGGCGAGCGCGGCGTGAAACTGTCGGGCGGCGAGCGGCAGCGCGTGGCGCTGGCGCGCGCGTTCCTGGCGGACGCGCCGGTGCTGATCCTGGACGAGGCGACCTCGAGCCTCGATTCGGAATCGGAGGCGCTGATCCAGGAGGCGATGGAGCGGTTGATGAAGGGCCGCACCTCGATCGTGATCGCGCACCGGCTGTCGACGGTGCGCAGCCTCGATCGCATCCTGGTGTTCGACCGCGGCGAGATCGTCGAGCAGGGCACCCACGCCACGCTCGCGGCCAGACCCGGCGGCATCTATCGCGGCTTGTTCGAGCGCCAGGTGGTGGAGCTCGGGCATATCGCTGCAGCGGAGTGAGGCAGCGCGACTGCGGACGAAAGTCCCGCAGTCGCGCCGCCAAGGAATGCGTCAAGGATGGAATGACATGAAAGACCTGACGAACGGCTCCATCGTGAGACACATCCTGGCCATGACGCCGCCGATCATGGCCGGCATGATCTCGATCATGATCTGCCAACTGGTCGATCTGTACTTCGTGTCGGGCCTGGGCGATGCCGCCGTGGCGGGCGTCGCCGCGGCCGGCAATGTTGGCTTTCTCGTCAACGGGATGATGCAGGTGCTCGGTGTCGGCGCGGGGGCCCTGATCGCACATGCCGTGGGACGCAAGGACCGGCCGGATGCGAACCTGATCTTCAATCAGGCGATCGTGCTGTCGGTGCTGTTCGGACTGTTGACCCTGGCCGCAGGTGCCGCGCTGTCGCGCGCATACATGCGTTCGATCGCCGCGGATCAAGCCACGATCGAGGCGGGGACTACCTATCTGCTGTGGTTCATGCCGGCGCTCGCCTTGCAGTTCGCGACCCAAGTCATGGGCGCCGCGCTGCGCGCGACCGGCATCATACGTCCGACCATGCTGGTGCAGGCGGTTGCCGTGGCCATCAACATCGCGCTGGCGCCGGTGCTGATCTCGGGCTGGGGCACCGGCCATGCGCTCGGCGTCGCCGGCGCGGGGCTGGCGAGCTCGATCGCGGTCGCCATCGGCGCCCTGATGCTGCTGGCGTATTTCCGCAAGGTCGAGCGCTATGTCGCCTTCCATCCGGCGCAGTGGCGTCCGCAGCCGCACCATTTGAAGCGGATCCTCAATGTCGGACTGCCGGCCGGTGGCGAGTTCGCGATGATGTTCATCTTCATGGCGGTGGTCTATTACGTGCTGCGCGATTTCGGCGCGGCTGCGCAGGCCGGCTTTGGCATCGGGCAGCGCGTGCTCGGCCTGATCAACATGCCGGCGCTTGCGGTCGGGTTGGCGGCCGGGCCGATCGCCGGCCAGAACGTCGGCGCAGCCAACGCTGCGCGTGTGCGGGAAACTTTCGTCAAGGCCGCTTTGATCGTCACGATCATGATGACCGGCTTCATGACCCTTGCGCAAGTGAAGCCGGAGCTGCTGCTCGCCGGATTCTCGAACGACCGCGAGACCATGGAGATCGCTTACCTGTTCCTGCGGATCATCTCGCTCAACATGATCGCACAGGGCCTGATCTTCACCTGCTCGAGCATGTTTCAGGCCCTTGGCAACACCAGGCCGGTGCTTTTGAGCTCGGCGACGCGTGTGTTCACCTACTCGCTGCCGGCGATCTGGCTCTCGACGCGTCCGGGCTTCCGCATCGAGTACGTCTGGTACCTGTCGGTCGCGACGACAATGTTGCAGGCGGGCCTGAGCCTGTGGCTGCTGCGCCGGGAATTCAGGAAGCGCCTGACTTCGGCGCCGGACAAGACGGCCCCGGTGCAGGAGAGCGCCGAACCCATTGCGCCTCTCGCCCGCGAGCCTGCGTAACGGCAGCTTGTTCCATCCCGGCTGCTCCGGCTAACTTGCCGGTCGGCGGGGATGGTGGGCTGCAGAAGGGCCAATGACCGGAGTGACGAACGAGCAGCGGGCGGCATCATGGCTCGCCGCGATCTGGGCGGCGCGCTATCGCACGCCGGCCCGCTTCGTCGGGCTGATCGTGCTGCTGCTGCCGTGGACAACGACCGGGCTGACCTTTGCGCTCATGCCCTGGCTGATCGCGTTCGCGTTCGTCGATCTGCGCGCATTTCCGCGTTCGCTGCTTCGCCCGATCTGCCTGCTGCCGATCGCACTGGTCGCGCTCGCCGCCGTTGGCACGCTCTGGTCGGATGCGCCATGGCCGGAACGCCTTCATGCGATCGGACCGTCGGCGAAGCTGCTGGTCATTCCGCTCCTGATCTACCAGTTCGAGCGTTGGCCGTACGGCCATTGGGTGTTTTCCGCCTTCCTGGCGTCCTGCGCGGCCTTGATGCTCTATTCCTTCGCCGTCGCCATGGACCCCGCACTCTCGCTGAAGCTCTATCTGTCGCGCGGGCCCTACAAGGTCGAAAGCGGGATCGCGGTGCGCAACTATATCGACCAGAGCCAGGAGTTCACGCTCTGTGCGCTCGCGCTGGTCTATCCGATCGTGATGCTGCTCCGCCAAGGCCGCGTTCGGATCGCCGCGCTGTTTGCGGCGCTCGCGATCGGATTTCTCGCCAACATGATCTTCGTCGTGGTGTCGCGCACGGCGCTCGTGACGCTGCCGATCCTGGTGATGGTGTTCGCGCTCCTGCATCTGCGCCGGCGCGCGGCGCTGCTTGTTGCGGGCACGATGGCGCTGTCGGCCGTGCTGCTCGTTGGCGTGTCGCCGCATCTGCGCATGACGGTTGCGAAATTTCAGGCCGACTATGAGACGAGCGTGCTGGATGGTCAGGTCAGCGGCATGGGCTCACGGCTGGAATATTGGCGGAAGTCGCTGGGCTTCATTGCCGATGCGCCGCTGGTCGGTCACGGCACCGGCGCGATCCGCGGCCTGTTTGAAAGTGCGGCTGCGGTTGCGGAGAGCGATCCGCTGCGTGGCGAGATCGTCAGCAACCCGCACAATCAGACCCTCAGCGTGGCCGTGCAGTGGGGCGTCGTCGGTGTCCTGATCCTCTACGCGCTCTGGTTTGTGCATCTCTCGCTGTTTCGCGGCGAGGGGCTGGCCTGCTGGATCGGCCTGCTGGTCGTGGTGCAGAACATGCTGACCTCGCTGCTCAACACGCATTTGTTCGACTTCACGCCGGGCTGGATCTATGTGCTCGGCGTTGGTGTCGCCGGCGGCATGGCGCTCGCGAAGAGGGCGTGAGGGCTAGAGCGCGCCGAGACTGTTGCAGACGAGGGTCAGGCCCGACAGGAACAACAGGCCAAGCACGACATCGCCAAAATGCTTGTCGTTCAGGGCGTGATAGACGCGCGCGCCGGCCCAGGCGCCGATCAAGGTGCCCGGAAACGCAACCAGCGCCAGCCAGACCACTTTGAGCTCGACGAGACCCGATGCGGTCTGCAGCGCCAGTGCGGCTGCGAGCACCGTGAAATTGAAGAGCTGGAAGATGCCGCGCCGCTCATGCTTGTTCCAGCCGCGGATGTTGGCCCACAGGATCGGCAGCGGCCCGGACAAGCCGGCGAGGCCGCCGAGAATGCCGCCGGCGAATCCGATCGCGCCGTCGGCGAGGCGGCCGCCGAATTTGATCGCGAGCGGCCTCTTGTTCAGATAGAGCGCGCTCGAGAAGATCAGAATTAAAACGCCGACGCTCAGCTTGAACACTTTTGGATCGGCGGAGGCGATCAGCATGGTGCCGAGCGGCACGCCGATGAGACCGCCGATCAGGAACGGCCAGACCAGCGAGAGGTCGAAGCTCTTCCACATCGAGGGCAGCGTCGAGGTCTGCGCGATCACGGAGCAGATCAGCACCAGCGGCACCGCGAGCGAGGGCGGCAGCACGTAGAGCCAGATGCCGAGCGCCATCAGCGCCGTGCCGAACCCGGCCAGGCCCGAGACGAAGCCGCCGGCCAATGCGCCGAGCAGCAGCAGCGCGTAGGTGAGCGTTTCCAACAGAATCTCCTCGTCGCCGGGCGATCCCGAACAGTTGATCGTCATCGTCCGCATAACACGCTTGCGGCCGTGCAGGTCAATCCATGCTGCACGCAAGCGTGATCTGCGGCATCGGGCTTTCGCGGAAGACGCGCCTACATGACGGTCGTACTTTAATCCCGGGGCACCCCGCCGCGATCATGCTCGCTGAATCGGCCAGTCCCGAACGAGATGACGGAGAATGACCATGACCCGTACCAACATCGCCGTTGCGGCTGCATTGTTGTCGGCAGCGGCAATGATGCCGACATTTGCCCAGGCTCAGTTCTCCGAGCCTGCGGCCTATCAGGCCGCTCATCCTGATCGCGATGTGCTGAATGGTGGCCGGCTCACGCCTGCGGCGCAGGCGGCCCGTGGCGAGGCAGTGGCACCGAGCGAGGCCTATGCGGCTTATCCGTCAGGTGCGACCCCGGCCGTTCGTCCTCGCCACCGCCGTCACCACCGGTAAGAAGAATCTAGACGATCTGTCTGGTGTCGGCGGGCTTCTGCAGCGCGCCGACCAGGATGCGCAGCGCTTCCGTCAGTTCAGATCTGTTTCGTGCCGCCCCCAGCGAGACGCGTGCCGCATGCGGCGGTGTCCCATCGACCGTGAAGGCATCGCCGGCGACGATCGCCAGTCCATTCCGCAACAGATGCGCCGCGACGTCGGGCCGGCCCTCGGGCAGCCGCAACCACAGATGATGCGCCGCAGGCTTGGCCAGGAACTGGAAGCCCTTCAGCGCGCGCTGCGCGAGCTGCTGACGGCCGACCGCCTCGTTGCGGATGGCGGTGATGATGCGATCGGCTACGCCGCTTTCGATCCAATGCGTCACCAGCGCGACCATCAGCGGCGCCGGCATCTGTACGGTCGCCTGCAAGCATGTCCGCATCTCCCGCTGCGCGTCGTTGTCGGGCGTCACCAGATAGGCAACGCGCAGCGCCGGGGCGATGCATTTCGACAGCGTGGTCGCAAGGTAAGTCCGTTCCGGAATGAGGCTCGCGATCGGCGATGCCGAGCGGTCGAGCAGGCCATAGGCGTCGTCTTCGATCAGGATCGTGTCGGTATCGCGGATGATCTTTGCGATCGCACTGCGCCGTTCGGCTGAAAGCGTCGCGGTGGTCGGATTGTGCAGCGTCGGAATGAGATAGACGGCCTTGGGCCGGTGCGCGCGGCAAGCCTTTGCCAGCGCATCGGGCAGGATGCCGCCGTCATCCATGGCGACGCCGACGAGCTTGATGCCGAGCCGCGCTGCTGCGGCCTTGATGCCGGGGAATGTCAGCGCCTCCGTCAGCACGATATCGCCAGGCCTCGTAAGGTGCGCGAGCACGTTGAACAGGATCGTCTGCGCGCCGGGAAAGATCACGAGCTTGTCGGCATGTGCGTGCGGCACCCGTGCGCGCATCCAGCGCGCGGCGACCTCGCGCTCATGCGCGCTGCCGCCGGGCGGCTGGTAATTGAGATACGCCGTCAGGCCCGATTGCGCGCGGATCGCTTCCATGCCGGCGACGATGCGCTCGTCGAGCTGCGCCTCCAGCGGATGTGGCGGCACGTTCATCGACAGATCGATCGCGACGGGATGCGGCAGGTCGATCGCGCGGCGCGCGCTGGTTTCCGACACGAACGAGCCCTGTCCGACCCGCGCCTCCATGATGCCGCGTCGCCGCGCCTCGGTGTAGGCGCGCGTCACCGTGGTGAGGTCGACGTCGAGCGCCTTTGCCAGCGCGCGCTGCGTCGGCAATTGCTGGCCGCGCACCAGCCGACCGGCGGCGATGTCGGCTTCCATGGCCTCGACGATGCGCTGATAGCGCGGCCCTGATAGCTCCGAGATTGTCGGGCTCCAATCCATGCAATTTAAGTCCATTTCCTTTGAATGTATGGATGCAAGATATTATTGTATGGATCGTCGAAACGGAAGAGGTGGGGTCATGGCGGCAGGTTCAGTCTCTCTGGCGAACGCGATGTGGCGCGGCTTTCGCGGCAAATGCCCGAACTGCGGCGAGGGCCATCTGTTCGGCCGTTTCCTGAAGGTCGCCGAGGCCTGCGATCATTGCGGCGAGGAGCTGTTCCACCAGCGTGCCGACGACTTCCCCGCCTATCTCGTGATCGTCGTGGTCGGCCATCTCGTGGTGCCGGCGATCCTGGCGGTCGAGACCGCCTATGCGCCGGCGGTCTGGCTTCAACTGGCGGTGTGGTTGCCGGTGACGCTGTTCGCTTCGCTGGCGTTGCTGCAGCCGACCAAGGGCGCCATCGTCGGGCTGCAATGGCAGGTCGGCATGCACGGATTTGAAGCGAGCAAGCAGCGGCGCGAAGCCATTGAGCTCGCGCCGGTGCTGGTGAAGGCGGACACGCGCGCGGCCTGAAGCGCGGCGGCGTTGAGGCGTTCCTGAAAATGGTGAGGGGTCCGATGCGGTCAGCATCGAACCCCTCGTTGCAAGATATCAGCCGACCTGTAAGCCGGGTTCTGTAAGGCACCGTCCGCTTGCGCGAACGATGCGTGACGGCCATTCCTCTGGGACCATGTTTGCACATGGCCTCGAGCAACCTACCCGGACGGCGGGCCTGACATCGCCCCGCGGCGTTATCGCTTTCGCGAACAGCCCGCTACGCCGTCCCTATTCGGTTTTGCTCCCGGTGGGGTTTGCCATGCCGGCTCCGTTGCCGGACCCGCGGTGCGCTCTTACCGCACCTTTTCACCCTTACTCCGCGAAGCCCGAAGGCGAAGCGGAGCGGTTCGTTCTCTGTGGCACTTTCCCTGGGGTCGCCCCCGCCGGACGTTATCCGGCACCGTATGTCAAGGGAGCCCGGACTTTCCTCCCCGGCGGCCTTTCGGCACCTGCCGGAGCGGCCGTCCGGCCGACTGACTGGTAACGCATGGGGCATTTGTGACGGTTTCGTCAAGCCGATATCGCGACCCACGATCCGCTCGAAATGATTTATCCTGAAGATGTCGTTTGGAGCGTGCCCCGTTCGACTGGATGTCGGCAACACAGCCGAACAACAGGAGTGAAGCGATGCAATATCTGCTGATGATCTACCAGAACGAGGCCGAGTACGCGAAGGTTGACACGGGAACCAGCCAGAAGATGTCGGCGGAGTATGAGGCCTTCACGCAATCCATCATCCGGAACGGCAATTTCAAGGCCGGCGATCGGCTACGGCCGACCACGACCGCGACGACGGTCCGTGTGCGCGACGGCAAGATGCTGACGACCGACGGACCGTTTGCGGAGACCCGCGAGCAGCTCGGCGGCTATTATCTGATCGAGGCCAAGGATCTGAACGCTGCGATCGAGATCGCGGCGCGCATTCCGAGCGCGCGGATCGGCTCGATCGAGGTGCGACCGATCTGGGTTTACGACAAGTGATGACGCAGTTGCGCGGCGACGCATGACACCTCACGAGATCGACAAGATCTTCCGCGACGAGGCGGGGCGGGCACTGGCCACGCTGATCCGCCTCGTCGGCGATTTCGATCTCGCCGAGGACGCACTTCAGGATGCCTTTGCCGTCGCGCTGGAACGCTGGGCGGTGTGCGAGGTCCCCGACAATCCACGGGCCTGGCTGGTCAGTGTCGCCAGGCACAAGGCGATCGATCGCGTCAGGCGCCAGGCTGTCTTCCGCGGCAAGCAGCAGGCGCTCGTGCACGAGATCGAGCTCAACGCGCAAACGGTCGACGAGCCGCCGACAACGCTCGACGACGACATGCTGCGGCTGATCTTCACCTGTTGCCATCCGGCCTTCGCGCCAGAAGTCCAGGTCGCGCTGACACTGCGCACCGTCTGCGGATTGTCGACCACGCAGGTCGCGCGCGCCTTTCTCGTCGGCGAGGAGGCAATGGCGCAGCGGCTGGTCCGCGCCAAGCAGAAGATCAGGCTCGCCGGCATCCCCTACGAGGTGCCCGAGCGCGACGCGCTGGCGCCGCGGCTCGATGGCGTGCTCGCCGTGATCTATCTCGTTTTCACTGAGGGCTATGTCGCGACCGAGGGGGCGGATCTGATGCGGCCCGATCTTGCGACTGAGGCGATCCGGCTCGGCCGCCTGCTTGATCGGCTGATGCCGGATCGCGGCGGCATCAAGGGCCTGCTGGCCCTGATGCTGCTGCACGATGCGCGCCGCGCCGGACGCGAGACCTCGGCCGGCGATATCGTGCTGCTCGAGGAGCAGGACCGCATGCTGTGGGATCGCGCGCAGATCGAGGAGGGCCTGCGTCTGGTCGAGGACGCGCTGCGCGTCCCCGGCCGGCCGCAGCCTTATGCTGTGCAGGCCGCGATCGCCGCGCTGCATGCGCGCGCGCCGAGCTTTGCGCAGACCGACTGGCCGCAGATCGCCGGGCTCTATGAGGTGTTGCTGCGCATCGGTCCCTCTCCGGTGATCGAGCTCAACCACGCTGCCGCGCTGTCGATGGTCGATGGGCCGGCACGTGCGCTCGATCTCGTAGATGCGATCAGCGCCCGAGGCGGGCTGCGCGGCTATGAGCTGTTGCCCGCCGTGCGCGCGGATCTGCTGCGGCGGTTGGGGCGGACGGAAGAGGCGCGCGAGGCGTATCGTGCCGCGGCGGGGGCGACACAGCTCGAGCCTCTGCGGCGGCTCTATGCGCGGCGGGTGCGGGAGATGGGGTAGGGGCTCTCGGCTCGCGCTTTGCGCGTCCGGGACGCGAGAGCGAACTGCGCGGCCATCGCCGTCACTTCGACGCGACGGTCGTCCCCTCCGCCGGCAAACTCGCCAGCAGCGCCTGCAATGTCGACAGCGTCGAATGGTCGGCGACACCATCGAGCCGCGCCGGGCGGAAGTGGCGCTGGAAGGCGGTGACGACTTCCATGGTCGCTGCGTCGTATTTGCCGGTCAGCGGCACGCCGTAGCCGTATCGGGCGAGCGCCTGCTGCAGGCTCAGCACCTCGTCGCTGATGGTGCCGAGCATCAGGGTCTCGCCGCGCACGACCGGGGCCGGCGTCACCCAGTGACCGACGCCGGAATTGGCCAGCGAGTGCCACGGAAACTTTTCGCCGGGGTCCTTCTTGCGCGCGGGCGCGACGTCGGAATGGCCGAGCACCCGGTGGGCCGGCACCTTGCGGCGAAGCATGATGCCGCGGCACAGCGCGATCACGGCGGCGATCTGGCGCAGCGGATATTCCGGGTAGCCCCAGTCATGGCCGCGATTGATGATCTCGATGCCGATCGAGCAGGAGTTGATGTCGTCCTCGCCCGCCCAGGACGAGACGCCGGCGTGCCAGGCGCGCCTGGTCTCGGGCACGCATTGCACGATGCGGCCGTCCTCAAGCACGACGTAATGCGCCGAGACTTCGGTCCCCGCCGTGCACAGCCGCGCCAGCGCGCCCTCGACATCGGGCATGCCGGTGTAGTGCAGCACGATCATGTCGGGCTGCCGTGCCTTGTTGCGCTCGCCGTAGTTCGGCGAGGGGATGATGTCGGACACGATCGAGGAATCCGGCTCGAACGCCCTCATGCTCGCCGCGGCCTTGGGAACCGGGAGAACGCGTTGACGCTTCGAATCAGATCCAGACGGTGTGGACGAACCGGACGGCGGCATAGACAAACCAAGGTCAGACGGAGAGTGGGCCAAGCCCTTCTCTTTACTATTCCTTTACCCTCCACCCCGCGCAATCGCGCGGCGCGGTTAACGGATGCATTTTGGCGCAAGTGTGTGGATGAAGCATCACCGCCTCACCAGCTTTTCGACTTGTCACGAGCCGAGCAACGCTTTCTTAACGCTAAGGGCCGTTACTGAGCGATGAAGAGCCGACCCGCGTCCGGAGGCGGCCAAAGCGTATTTTGGCTCGAAATCCCATGGCTGCCCGACAAATTCCGCTGGGAACACTGGGTTGGCCGCCCGGGACGACCGGGCGTGGTAACCATGCTGGACGGTGGGGTTGTGGAACCGCCGCGACACGGAGTCATTCGAGGCGTCATGGGCTTGTTCGTCCCCAATCTCGCTTGGACGTCAGGCTGGCCCTCCAGCAGGCGTGGCGCATGAGCTCGGCTCCGCACATTCCCGTTCTTGGCCGTGAGGCCGTCGCCCATCTCGCCCCGCGCGATGGCGGTATCTACGTCGATGCCACCTTCGGCGCCGGCGGCTATAGCCGCGCGATCCTCGACGTGCCGGGAACCCGACTCATTGCCATTGACCGCGACCGCACCGCAATCGCGGGCGGTGCCGAACTGGTCGAACGCTCCGCGGGCAGGTTGACGCTGGTCGAGGACCGCTTCTCCAACCTCGCTGAGGTCTGCGCGGCACAAGGTGTCGAGGCCGTGGACGGCGTCGTGATGGATGTCGGCGTGTCCTCGATGCAGCTCGACCAGGCCGGTCGCGGCTTCTCGTTTCGCCTTGACGGTCCGCTCGACATGCGGATGGGGCAGACGGGACCGACCGCGGCGGACGTTGTCGCCCGCGCCTCGGAAGGCGATCTCGCCGACATCATCTATCTCCTCGGCGAGGAGCGGCATTCGCGCCGCATCGCGCGCGCCATCGTGGCCGACCGTCAGGAGACGCCGTTCACGACCACACGCGCGCTCGCCGACCTCATCGGCAGGATCGTGCGCTCGAAGCCCGGCGACATTCATCCGGCGACGCGGACGTTCCAGGCCCTGCGCATCTTCGTCAACGAAGAGCTCGAGGAACTTCAGACCGCGCTCGCTGCGGCCGAGAGCGTGCTCAAGCCGGGCGGACGCCTCGTCGTGGTCTCCTTCCATTCGCTGGAAGATCGTATCGTCAAGAATTTCCTCTCCGAGCGTTCGAAAACCGGCGGCGGCTCGCGGCACCTGCCGGAGGTGGCGCAGGTTCCGCCGAGCTTCCAGCTTCTGACGCGGCGGCCAGTGATTGCCGGCGAGGAGGAAGTCGCGCATAACCCGCGCGCGCGTTCCGCAAAGCTTCGCGCCGCCGAGCGCACCTCGGCGCCCGCGCATGACGAAGGCGAGCCATCGTCCTGGCCAAAACTCTCCGACGTGATGAGGGGAGGCTAGCGCATGCGCATCATCCACCTCTTCGTCATTGGCGCGCTGATCTTCGCGGCCGCCTATGTCTACCGGATCAAGATGGACTCCACGGCGCGCACCGAGAGGGTGCTGCGGCTGCATGCGGAGATCCGCGAGCAGCGCGACGCGATCGCTTCGCTGCGATCCGAATGGGCCAAGCTCGATGCGCCCCACCGATTGCAGGGCCTGTCCGACCGGCATCTGCAGCTCAAGCCGGTCAACGGCACGCAATATGATTCGCTGAAGAACCTGCCGGAGCGTCCGCCGCGGATGTTCAGGCCTGGCGAGCCCGATCCGATCGGAGCCATGCTCAACACCATCGAAGCCGCGAGCGATCCCGACAATGTGACGGGCTCCGTGCCTCAGCCCGAGGACAAGCAATGAGCGCTGCGACTCCGGCCAAACCTACGGAACCCTGGCGCCAGCGGCTGATCCGCAGCCTGCTCTACGGGCGCAATGTCGACCGCGCCGCGAAGGCGCGCGCGCGCGTTGGCCTCGCCATGCTCGCCTTCGCCTCGGTCTACGCCCTGATCGGCGGCCGGCTCGTGATGTTTGCCATCGGCGCCGATGCCCATGGCGCGCGCCGCGCCGCGGCGCAGGAGGTGGTGGCGACCGCACGGCCCGACATCGTCGACCGCAACGGCGCCATCCTTGCGACCGACGTCAAGGCGGCGAGCCTGTTCGGCGAGCCGCGCCGCATCATCGACAAGGACGAGGCGATCGAGCTGCTCACGGCGACCGTGCCCGACCTCGACGAGGCCGAGGTGCGCGAGCGCCTGAGGACGCGCAAGGGCTTCGTCTGGCTCAAGCGCGAGGTCACGGCCAAGCAGCAGCAGGCCATCCACAAGCTCGGCATTCCCGGCATCGGCTTCCTGCGCGAGAACAAGCGCGTCTATCCGACCGGCAACGAGGTCGCCCACCTCATCGGTCTGGTCAACATCGACAACCAGGGCATCGCCGGCATGGAGAAGTGGCTCGACAATCAGGGCCTCGCCGATCTCCATCGCGCCGGCTTTGCCACCGACCGGCTGCAGAAGCCGATCGAGCTTTCGATCGATCTGCGCGTCGAGCACGCGCTGCGCGACGAGCTGTTGAAGGCCAAGGAGAAGTACCACACCAAGGCCGCCTCCGGCATCGTCTCCAACGTCAAGACCGGCGAGATCGTGGCAATGGTCTCGCTTCCGGATTTCGATCCCAACAATCCGAAGGAAGCGCATGACCCCGACCGCATCAATCGCCTGACCACCGGCGTCTACGAGATGGGCTCGACCTTCAAGGCGTTCACGCTGGCGATGGCGCTCGATTCCGGCAAGATCAATTTGAACACGTCGTGGGATGCCCGTGGAAACCTGCACTATGGCAAGTTCACCATCCACGACAGCCATCCGCTCGGGCGTTTCATCAACACCAAGGAAGTGTTCACCTTCTCGTCCAACATCGGCGCCGCGCGGATCGCGCTCGGTCAGGGCGTCGAGGCGCACAAGGCGTTCCTGGCCAAGATGGGCCAGCTGACGCGGCTGCGCACCGAGCTGCCGGAGAGCGCGGCTCCTTTGATCCCGCGCCGGTGGGGTGAGCTGAACACGGTCACCATCGCGTTCGGCCAGGGCATGTCGGTGGCGCCACTGCAGGCGGTGATGGGCATCAACGCGCTGGTGAACGGCGGCTATCTGATTCCGCCGACCTTCATGAAGCGCAGCGAATCCGAAGCGGCGGCGATGGCCAAGCGCGTGATCAAGACGGAGACCAGCGACAAGATGCGGTTCCTGATGCGGCTCAACGCCGAAATCGGCACCGCCAAGACCGCTGACGTCAAGGGCTACTATGTCGGCGGCAAGACCGGCACGTCCGAAAAGGTCATCAACGGCCGCTATGCCAAGAAGCGCGTGCTCAACTCCTTCACCGCCATCATGCCCTGCGACGATCCGAAATATCAGATCCTGATCATGCTGGACGAGCCGCAGGCGATTCCTGAAACGAAGGGCTTCATCACCTCGGGCTGGAACACGGTGCCGACCGGCGGCAAGGTGATCGAGCGGATCGCGCCGCTTCTGGGCGTCGAGCCGCGGTTCGACCTGCCGCCTGCGGAGCGCCTTATTCTTGCAGCATCCAGGACAACCCAGTAATCAATCGGGTGGGCCGTAGCCACTGCTGAGTCGGGGATTTTCCTCAAGATTCGGCTTTCCGGTACGGCGACTGGAAGACCATGAAGCTGCGCGACCTCTTAGGCAATGATGCCGCGATCGAGCCCGCCGTCGCGGCGCTCGAGGCGACGGGCATTGCGCTCGACAGCCGCGTGGTCAAGGCCGGCGATCTCTTCTTCGCACTCGCGGGCAGCAAGACCGACGGCGCACGCTTCATTGATGCCGCGGCGGCCGCAGGCGCGGTGGCCGTCGTCGGCGACCATGCGCCTGATGGCGGCGGCAAGGTGCCGTTCGTCACGGTTGCCAATCCACGCCGCGCGCTGGCGCTGGCCGCGGCAAGATTCTTCCCGTCGCAGCCCGCGACCATTGCCGCGGTGACCGGCACCAGCGGCAAGACCTCGGTCGCAGCCTTCACACGCCAGATCTGGGAGCGGCTGGGGCATGCCTCCGCCAGCATCGGCACCATCGGCCTGGTCTCGCCCAAGCGCACCGTCTATGGCTCGCTGACGACGCCGGATCCGATCGCGCTGCACCGGCAGCTCGATGAGATCGCGCGCGAGGGCGTGACCCATCTCGCCTTCGAAGCGTCCTCGCACGGGCTCGACCAGTATCGCCTCGATGGCGTACGCGTCGCCGCCGGCGGCTTCACCAATCTCTCCCGCGATCACATGGACTACCATCCGACCGTCGCGCATTATCTTGTAGCGAAACTCCGCCTGTTCCGGGAACTCGTGTCCCCGGGCGGTGTCGCGGTGATCTCGGCCGATCACGATTGCTCGGCGGAAGCGATCGATGCCGCGAAGTCGCGCGGCCTGCGCGTGATGGCGGTCGGTCGCAACGGCGACGGGGCAGGCGAGGGTATTCGTCTCACTGAGGCCGTGGTCGAAGGTTTCTCGCAAAGGCTGACAGTCGAACATCGCGGCAAGCGCTATGCGATCCGGCTGCCGCTGGTCGGCGAATTCCAGATCGAGAACGCGCTGGTGTCGGCTGGCCTTGCGATCGGGACCGGCAACGATGCTGCCAATGTGTTCGCAAGCCTCGAACATCTCGAAGGCGCCAAGGGACGACTCGAGCGTGTCGGCGAGCGCAACGGCGCGCCGATCTTCGTCGACTATGCGCACAAGCCCGATGCGCTCGCCAAGGCGCTCCAGGCGCTACGGCCCTATGCGAAACGAAAGCTGGTCGTCGTGTTCGGCGCCGGTGGCGACCGTGATGCCGGCAAACGTCCGATCATGGGCGAGATCGCGGCCGAGAACGCCGACGGAATCATTATCACCGACGACAATCCGCGCAGCGAGAAGCCGGAAGCGATCCGCGCCGCGATCCTTGCCACCGCCAAGGGCGCCCGCGAGATCGGCGACCGCGCTGCGGCGATCCGCGCCGCGGTCGAGGAATTGCAGGAGGGCGATGCGCTGCTCGTCGCCGGCAAGGGGCATGAGACCGGGCAGATCGTCGGCGGAGAGGTTTTGCCCTTCAGTGATCACGAGGCGGTTGCCGCCGCATTAGCGTCGAGGGTTGCATGAGCGCGCCGATATGGACGGTTGCCGAAGTGGCGCACGCACTGGGTGCGGACGGATCGTTCCCGGACACGCCGATCGACTTCGTCACCCAGGACAGCCGGCTGGTGAAGCCGGGCAGCCTGTTCGTCGCGCTCAGCGGTACGCCGAGCGGCGGCTTCATCTCGGCCTTCGCCAGTGCGCGCGACGGCTGGGAGTTCGCCGACAAGGCGGAAGCTTCCGGCGCGGTTGCGATGATCGTGCCGCACGAGATCGCGGGCATCCGCATTCCCCAGATCGTCGTGAAGGACACGCTGATCAACGGCCTCTGGGGCCTCGCACGCGCCGCCCGCGCCCGCTTCCGCGGGCCTGTGATCGGGCTCACCGGCAGCGCCGGCAAGACCAGCACCAAGGAATTCCTGGCGGCCTATCCGAATGCCTATGCTAGCCCGTCCAGCTTCAACAATTTCTGGGGCGTGCCGCTGACGCTGTGCAATGCCAGGCCCGATGCCAGCCTCTGGGTCGTCGAGATGGGCATGAACCAGACGGGCGAGATCGCGCGGCTCAGCGAATTGACGCGGCCCACCGTCGCACTCGTTGTCAATGTCCAGCCGGTGCATCTGGAAAAGCTCGGCTCGCTCGAAGCCATCCGCCGCGAGAAGGTGTCGATCGCGCTCGGCCTGCCCGAGGACGGCGTGTTGGTGCTGCCCGCCGGGCTGAAGGCATCCGAATGGAAGGGGAAGGTGGTGCGCTTCGGCGAGCATGCCGAGGTGCATGAGGTCACGCACGCGCCGCATGGCGAGAGCTGGCAGGTCGTGGCCATGATCGGCAAGAAGCAGATCGCCTTCAGCCTGACGCCGGGCGCGCCGCACCGCGTGCAGAACGCGCTGGCCGCGCTCGCCGCCATCCGTGCGGCAAATCTCGATGCGTCGACGCTGGCGATCAAGCTCGACCGGGTCGGCATCATGACCGGCCGCGGCGTCGAGCAGACGGTCGGCGGTATCACCGTGATCGACGACAGTTTCAACGGCAATCCGGCCAGCGTGGCCGCTGCGCTGCAGAGCCTGCAGGCGCGCAATGTGACCGGCGGCCGCCGCGTCGCGGTGCTCGGTGACATGCTGGAGCTGGGCGATGATGCACCAGGCTATCACACCGGCCTTGCCAAGCATCTCGACGGGATTGACGGGATCTACTGCGTGGGCCCTCTGATGCGCCACCTCTATGATGTGCTCCCGGCCGGCAAGGGCCTCGGCTGGCACGACGATCCCGCCACCTTAAAGCCGAGTGAGGTCGCGAACCTGCTGAAGGCAGGCGACGTCGTGGTTGTCAAGGGCAGCAAGAAGATGTTCTGGGTCAACAAGTTTGTGCCGGGCCTGGTGGCCGCCTTGCAGGCAAAGGCGTAAACTGCTTGGAAGGCGCCGTTCCCGAATCCCACCCCTTTGCGGCGCGAAGCCGTCCGGTTTACCGGAGGTCGCGACCCATGATGAAGACCAGCGAATGCGCGTGAGGCACGTTGAGGCCAAGGTAAAGACCAAGATCAAGGCCGAGACCGCGTGTGCAAAGGCGCCATAGGACCGTCTGAATGTTTTACTGGCTGATCGAGCTCTCCAACACATTTCCGGGCTTCGGTGCCGTCCGCACCTTCCTGAACGTCTTCCGCTACATCACCTTCCGCACCGGCGGCGCCGTCGTCACCGGCGCGCTGTTTGTGTTCCTGTTCGGGCCCTGGATCATCGATCACTTGCGCATCCGTCAGGGCAAGGGTCAGCCGATCCGGACCGACGGTCCGCAATCGCATCTCGCCAAGAAGGGCACGCCCACCATGGGCGGCCTGATGATTCTGTCCGGCCTCACGGTCGGCACCGTGCTGTGGGCCAATCCGCTCAACCCCTATGTCTGGATCGTGCTGGCGGTGACGCTCGGCTTCGGCTTCGTCGGTTTCTATGACGACTACCTCAAGGTGACCAAGCAGACCACGACCGGGTTCGGCAGCAAGCTTCGGCTGCTGATCGAGGCGGCGATCGCGCTGGTGGCCTGCTATGCGCTGGTGCGGCTGAACCGAGATCCCGCATCGACCGCGCTGACGATTCCGTTCCTCAAGGACACCGTGCTGCATTTCGGCTGGTTCTTCGTCATCTTCGGCGCCTTCGTCATCGTCGGCTCCGGCAATGCGGTGAACCTCACCGACGGGCTCGACGGCCTCGCCATCGTTCCCGTGATGATCGCGACTGCGAGCTTCGCGATGATCGCCTATCTCGCCGGCAACGCCGTGTTCGCCGAATATCTGCAGATCAAATATGTCGCCGGCACCGGCGAGCTCGCGGTGCTCTGCGGCGCGCTGCTGGGCGCCGGCCTCGGCTTCCTCTGGTTCAACGCGCCGCCGGCCTCGATCTTCATGGGCGACACCGGCTCGCTCGCGCTCGGCGGCATGCTGGGTGCCATCGCGGTCGCGGTGAAGCACGAGATCGTGCTCGCGGTGATCGGCGGCCTGTTCGTGCTCGAGGCGGTCTCCGTCATCGTGCAGGTCGTGTCGTTCAAGCTGACGGGCAAGCGCATCTTCCGGATGGCGCCGATTCATCACCATTTCGAGCAGCTCGGCTGGACCGAGCCGCAGATCGTGATCCGCTTCTGGATCATCTCGGTGATGCTGGCGCTGGCCGGTCTCTCCACGCTTAAGCTGCGGTGATCAATCGATGATCCCCGTCACGTCCTTTGCCGGCAAGACCGTCGCGGTGTTCGGCCTCGGGGGCTCGGGGCTCGCCTCCTGCCACGCGCTGAAGGCCGGCGGCGCCGAGGTGATCGCCGCCGACGACAGTGCCGAGAACGTCGCCAAGGCCGCGCAGGCCGGCTTCATCACCGCAGATTTGCGTAACGTGTCCTGGGCGAACTTCGCAGCCCTGGTACTGGCGCCCGGTGTGCCGCTGACCCATCCGGTACCGCACTGGAGCGTGCTGAAAGCGCGCGAGGCAGGCTGTGAGGTGATCGGTGACATCGAGCTGTTCTGCCGTGAGCGGCGGCGCCATGCGCCGGATGCGCCGTTCGTCGCCATCACCGGCACCAACGGCAAGTCCACCACGACGGCGCTGATCGCGCATCTCACAAAAGTGGCCGGCTATGACACCCAGATGGGCGGCAATATCGGCACCGCGATCCTGTCGCTGGAGCCGCCGCGCATGGGCCGCGTCCACGTCATCGAGATGTCGTCCTACCAAATCGACCTCACGCCCTCGCTCGATCCGTCCGTCGGCATTTTGCTCAATGTCAGCGAGGACCACATCGACCGCCACGGCACCATCGCGCACTACGCTGCGGTGAAGGAGCGCCTCGTTGCAGGCGTGCAAGGGGGCGGCACCGCGATCGTCGGCGTCGACGACGGCTTTTGCCGCGACATCGCCGACCGGCTCGACCGCGCCGGCAAGACCGTGGTGCGCATCTCCGTCAAGAACCCGCTGGCGTCGGGCATCCATGTCGAGCACGGCAATATCGTGCGCACCTCGGGCGGCGCCCGCAGCGAGATCGCCGCGCTCGGCGGCATCGGCTCGCTGCGCGGGCGGCACAACGCGCAGAACGCGGCTTGCGCGGCCGCAGCTGCGCTCGCAATGGGCATCAGCCAGGATATGCTGCAGAACGGCCTGCGCAGCTTTCCCGGCCTTGCGCATCGCATGGAGCAGGTCGGCCGCCGCGGCAACGTGCTGTTCGTCAATGACTCCAAGGGTACCAACGCCGACGCCACCGCGCATGCGCTGTCGTCCTTCGCCGACATCTTCTGGATCGCCGGCGGCAAGCCGAAGGCCGGCGGCATCACGAGCTTGACCGGTTTCTTCCCGCGCATCCGAAAAGCCTATCTGATCGGCGAAGCCGCTCAGGAGTTTTCGGGAACGCTGGGCCCAGTCGCGCACGAGATCAGCCAGACGCTGGACGTCGCCGTCGAGCACGCCGCGCGCGATGCGGAAGCATCGGGCTTGCAGGACGCGGTCGTGCTGCTGTCGCCGGCCTGCGCCTCCTTCGACCAGTACCGAAACTTCGAGATCCGCGGCACCAAGTTCCGCGAACTGGTGCAGGCGCTGCCGGGGGTGAAGCCGGTGGTGTAGGGCGCGTCAGTCCCCAATCTCCGCTGTCGTCGCCCGGCTTGACCGGGCGACCCAGTATTCCAGAGACCGCGCTTGAGCCGAGGGGCCGCGGCGTACTGGATGCCCCGGTCAAGCCGGGGCATGACAGTGAGTTGTGTGGCGGCGGGCGATCATCGCAAAACATCTCCACTTCCTTAACCCCCCGGTAACCAACCTGGGCGACCAATGGACCGACCTCTGTCCGAAAGCGGCCGCCCCATGCTCTCCCGTGAAGAACGCACCCCCTTTTCCGAGTGGTGGTGGACCGTCGACAAGCCGCTGATGGGCGCCATCCTGGCGCTGATGCTGACCGGGGTGATCCTGTCGCTCGCGGCGAGCCCGCCGGTTGCGACCCGCATCGGGCTCGATCCCTTCCATTTCTTCAGCCGCCACGTGATGTTCCTCCTCCCGTCCTGCCTGGTGCTGCTCGGGGTCTCCTTCCTGTCGCCGCGCGCGATCCGCCGCTCGGCGCTGATCATCTTCGCGGCCAGCATCATCCTGATCGTGCTGACACTCGCGATCGGGCCCGAAGTGAAGGGCTCGCGGCGCTGGATCACGCTGCTCGGCGTCAACATCCAGGCCTCCGAAATCGCAAAGCCGTCCTTCGTCGTCATCGCGGCCTGGCTGTTCGCGGAATCGACCAAGCGGCCGGAGATGCCGGCGACCTCGATGGCCTTGGTGCTGCTTCTGATGCTGGTGTCGCTGCTGGTGATGGAGCCGGATTTCGGCCAGACCATGCTGATCCTGATGGTGTGGGGCTCGCTGTTCTTCATCGCGGGCATGCGCATGATCTGGGTATTCGGCCTTGCGGGCGCGGCCGCCGCCGGCCTGTTCAGCGCCTATCTCTTCGTCCCGCACGTGGCCGGACGCATCAAGCGCTTCATGAACCCGGCCTCGGGCGACACCTTCCAGGTCGATACCGCCATGGAGGCCTTCTACAACGGCGGCTGGTTCGGGCTCGGACCGGGCGAGGGAATTGCCAAGCGCAGCCTGCCGGACAGTCACACCGACTTCGTGTTCGCGGTCGCGGCCGAAGAGTTCGGCATCATCCTGTGCCTGGCGATGCTGACGCTGTTCGCCTTCGTCGTCATCCGCACGCTGTCGCGCGCCTACGCCACCGAGGACATGTTCTCGCGCTTCGCCGCCTCGGGCCTTGCGATCCTGTTCGGCGTGCAGGCCGCGATCAACATGTCGGTGAACCTCCAGCTCATTCCCGCCAAGGGCATGACGCTGCCGTTCATCTCCTATGGCGGCTCCTCGATCGTGTCGCTCGCCTATGGTGTCGGCATGATGCTGGCGCTGACGCGGCTGCGCCCGCGCACCGAGATCGAAGCCAGCGGCCACGCCGACGCGATGCGGAGCTACGCCTAAGCCACTCTCGTGTCCCGGACCAGCTCCGCGAAGCGGAGCGCAGAGCCGGGACCCAGAATGCGCACCAATGGGCCCCGGTTCAGCAGCGCACCACGCTGAACTGGACGATGCTTCGCATCGCCAGGAGCGCGCTGCGCTGCGCCCGGGGCACGAACACCTTCGCAGCCGGCTCGCAATGACGGAAAACTCCCTGTAAAACTCCCCCACCATGGACAATTCCCCTCTGATTCTTCTCGCCGCGGGCGGCACCGGCGGCCATCTGTTTCCGGCCGAGGCGCTCGGCGTCGAATTGATCCGGCGCGGCTTTCGCGTTCGTCTCATCACGGACGAGCGCGCGCTGCGCTACAGCGGGTTGTTCACCAAGGACATGATCGACGTCGTCGCGAGTGAGACCGCGCGGGGCCGCAATCCGTTGCAGCTTGCCCATGCCGGCCTCACGCTCGCCGCCGGCACGCTGTCCGCCTACGCCCTGATCAAGCGCTTGAAGCCTGCCGCCGTCGTCGGCTTCGGCGGCTATCCGACGCTGCCGCCGCTGGTCGCTGCGAAATTTGCCGGGGTGCCCGGCATCATCCACGACGCCAACGCCGTGCTCGGCCGCGCCAACCGGTTCCTGTCGAGCCGCGTGCGCGCCATCGCGACATCCTTGCCCGGCGTGCTGGACCGCGATCCGGCCCTCGCGGGCAAGACCACGACGGTCGGCACGCCGATGCGCCCGGCGGTGCTCGCCGCGGCTGCCGTGCCTTACGCCGCGCCCGAGGTGAATGGTCCGCTTCGCCTGCTTGTGGTCGGCGGCAGCCAGGGTGCGCGCATCATGGCCGACATCGTGCCCGGTGCGATCGAGCGGCTCGAGCCTGCGCTGTGGAGCCGTCTCGTCCTCACCCAGCAGGTGCGCGACGAGGACATGGCGCGTGTGCGCGCGGTCTATGACAAGCTCAAGATCAAGGTGGAGCTGGCGCCGTTCTTCACCGATTTGCCGGCACGGCTCGCTTCAAATCATCTCGTGGTATCGCGCTCCGGCGCCGGCACGGTCGCCGAGCTCGCGGCGATTGGCCGGCCCTCGATCCTGGTGCCGCTGCCCGGCTCGATCGACCAGGACCAGTTCGCCAATGCCGGCGTGCTGGTCAAGGTCGACGGCGCGATCCGCATCCCGCAGGCCGAGTTCACCTCCGACCGGTTGGCGTCCGAAATCTCCGCTTTCGCCGCCGAGCCTGCGCGCCTTGCCGCCATGGCGCAGGCCGCCCGCGGTGCCGGCCGGCTCGACGCCGCCGAGCGACTGGCCGATCTGGTGGTCAAGGTCGCGGGAATCTGACGCGAAAAAGCCCTTGTCTTCGCCTTCTAAAGCGGGGCATCCAGTAGGAAAGGCGCGCGGCTGATTTGGCCGCGACCTTCGCCAGACGCCGCCTGCGCAAGGCGGCGAGGTCAGGGAACACAGCATGAGACTGCCGCGCGAGATCGGACCCATCCACTTCGTCGGGATCGGCGGGATCGGCATGAGCGGCATCGCCGAGGTGCTGGTCAATCTCGGCTATGCCGTGCAGGGCTCGGACGCTTCCGACAATTACAATCTCGACCGCCTCCGCAAGAAGGGCGCAAAAGTCTCGGTCGGCCACAAGGCCGAGAATGTCGACGGTGCCGAGGTCGTGGTCGTGTCCACCGCGATCAAGCGCGACAATCCGGAACTGATGGCGGCGCGCGAACGGCGCATTCCCGTGGTGCGCCGCGCCGAGATGCTCGCCGAGCTGATGCGGCTGAAGAGCTGCGTCGCGATCGCCGGCACCCACGGCAAGACCACCACGACCACGATGGTCGCGACACTGCTCGATGCCGGCGGGCTCGATCCCACCGTCATCAATGGCGGCATCATCAATGCCTATGGCTCCAACGCGCGCCTTGGCGCGGGCGACTGGATGGTGGTGGAAGCCGACGAGAGCGACGGCACGTTCCTGAAGCTGCCGACGGATGTCGCGATCGTCACCAATGTCGACCCCGAGCATCTCGATCACTTCAAGACCTTCGAGGCCGTGCAGGACGCCTTCCGCCATTTCGTCGAGAATTTGCCGTTTTACGGCTTTGCCGTGATGTGCATCGATCATCCCGTGGTGCAGAGCCTCGTCGGCAAGATCGAGGACCGCCGCATCGTCACGTACGGCGAAAATCCGCAGGCCGATGTGCGGCTGGTCGATCTGACCCCGATGGGCGGCGGATCGAAGTTCAAGGTCGCGTTCCGCGATCGCAAGACCGGCGCCGTGCACGAGATCGCCGACCTCATGCTGCCGATGCCGGGACGCCACAACGCCTCCAACGCGACGGCCGCGATTGCGGTCGCGCGCGAGCTCGGCGTGTCCGACGAAGCGATCCGCAAGGCGATCGCCGGCTTCGGCGGCGTCAAGCGCCGCTTCACCAAGACCGGCGAATGGAACGGCGTCACCGTGATCGACGATTACGGTCATCACCCCGTGGAAATCGCGGCGGTGCTGAAGGCGGCGCGCGATTCCTACACTGGCAAGATCATCGCTGTGGTGCAGCCGCATCGCTACACCCGCCTGCAATCGCTGTTCGAGGAATTCTGCACCTGCTTCAACGATGCCGATGCGGTTGTCGTCGCCGACGTCTATGCCGCCGGCGAAGCGCCGATCGACGGCATCGACCGCGATCATTTCGTCACGGGCCTGCGCGCCCACGGCCATCGCGAGGTGGTCCCGCTGCCGGCGGCCTCGGAGCTTGCGGGCATCGTCAAGGGATTGACGAAGTCCGGCGATCTCGTCGTGTGCTTAGGTGCCGGCAACATCACGCAATGGGCGTATGCGCTGCCGGACCAATTGAAGGCGCTGGGGTGAGGCCTCTGATGAGAGTCTCACAGGCAGCCACACGGCAAACTGCGCTCCCTCCCCCCTTGCGGGGGAGGGCGGGGGAGAGGGGTGGCCCCGGGCGAGCTCTTGAGGAAGTGGCATGAGCTTTCCCGACATCACGCCCGAGCTCAAAGCCGCGATGCCGGAGTTGCGCGGTCGGCTGCTAGCGAACCAGTCGCTGGCCGAGCTGACCTGGTTTCGCGTCGGCGGCCCTGCCCAGGTGCTGTTCACGCCGGCGGATGAAGATGATCTTGCCTACTTCCTCGCGCATCTCGCCGCCGACATTCCCGTCTATGTCGTTGGCGTCGGCTCCAATTTGATCGTGCGCGACGGCGGCATTGCCGGCGTGGTGATCCGTCTCGCGCCGCGCGCCTTTGGCGAGGCGATTGCGAGCGGCGATGTCGTCACCGCCGGTGCTGCCACGCTCGACAAGCGCGTGGCGGAAGTGGCGGCCTCCGCCAACATCGGCGGGCTCGAATTCTACTTCGGCATTCCCGGCACGATCGGCGGCGCGCTGCGCATGAATGCCGGCGCCAATGGCGGCGAGACCAAGGATGTGCTGATCGAGGCGCGCGGTGTCGGGCGCGACGGCACGAAGCACACCTTCTCCAATGCCGACATGAAGTTCGTCTACCGCAACAGCGGCGTCGATCCCTCCATCATCTTCACCTCCGCGCGGTTTCGCGGCGAGATCAAGGATGCCGATGCGATCCGCGCGCGCATGGCGGAGGTGCAGACGCATCGCGAGACCGCGCAGCCGATCCGCGAAAAGACCGGCGGCTCGACCTTCAAGAATCCGCCCGGCCATTCCGCCTGGAAGCTGGTGGATGCCGCCGGCTGCCGCGGCTTGCGCGTCGGCGGCGCACAGGTCTCCGAGATGCACTGCAATTTCCTGATCAACACGGGCGATGCCACCGCGCACGACATCGAGACGCTGGGCGAGACCGTGCGCGAACGCGTGAAGGCAAATTCCGGAATTGAGCTACACTGGGAAATCAAGCGGATCGGGGTTTCCCCATAGGTGTCGTTCCGGGGCGGTGCGAAGCGCCGAACCCGGAACCTCGAGATTCCGGGTTCGCGCTTTGCGCGCTCCGGAATGACAAAAGACAGAGGCGACGAGAGACCATGCGCATCACCATCCTCTTCGGCGGCTCCAACCGCGAGCGTCTGGTTTCGGTCGCCTCGGCCCAGGCCCTGCATCAGGCATTGCCCGAGGCCGATCTGTGGTGGTGGGACGTCGAGGACAAGGTGCATGTCGTGCAGTCCAAGCAGCTGCTCGAACATGCCCGCCCCTTCGAGGACGAGTTCGAGCCCGGCACATCAGGCATCCCGTTGGAGCAGGCGCTCGACCAGGCCAGGGCCGAGGATCGGGTGCTGGTGCTCGGTCTGCATGGCGGGCGCGCCGAGAACGGCGAATTGCAGGCGATGTGCGAAGCGCGCGGCGTACCCTTCACCGGCTCTGGCTCGGCCTCCTCGCATCTGGCCTTCGACAAGATCGCGGCCAAGCATTTCGCCGCGCTCGGCGGCGTGACGTCGCCGGCAAACATAGCGCTCGACGACATCGACGAGGCCTTCGCCGAATACGGAAGGCTGATCGCAAAGCCGGCGCGTGACGGCTCGAGCTATGGCCTGATCTTCGTCAACGCCAAGCAGGACATCGTCGCCGTCCGCAACGCGGCGAAGCACGAGGAATACGTCATCGAGCCCTATATCGCCGGCGTCGAGGCGACCTGCGGCGTGCTGGAGCGCACCGATGGCTCGATCATCGCGCTGCCGCCGATCGAGATCATTCCGGGCGAGGGCAGCTTCGACTACGCCGCAAAATATTTGTTGAAGTCGACCCAGGAGATCTGCCCCGGGCGTTTCGCGCCCGAGATCACCGCCGCGCTGAAGGCGCAAGCGATGCTGGCGCACCGCGCGATGTCCTGCACCGGCTATTCCCGGTCGGACTTCATCGTCTCGGACAGGGGCCTCGTCTATCTCGAGACCAACACGCTGCCCGGGCTGACCAAGTCCTCGCTGTACCCCAAGGCGCTGAAAGCCGAGGGTATTGAGTTCGTCGACTTCCTGCGCGGCCAGGTGGAGCTCGCCGGGCGGGGCGTGCGGAAATAATTAGGACTGGTTAACGGCCGGAAGGGCGAAACGGGCCGATTTGGTGCCCAAAACCGGTAAAATGCCGGACATCGCGGCATAAATGCCTCACATAGCGGGGCAAAATGCGCCGGACGTTAACGAACTTTACCTTTTGTTTACCAGGACGTCCGAAGGTTAACGCTGGCGGCGCATATGGCGCTTTGGCTGCCGGCGGGTGAGCTGTCGCGGGTGATGTCACCTCCAGCGAACGCTTTGAAGGGGAGAGGCTTCTTCTGCTGAAGACCAGCACCCGGCCCGGCACGTCGAAGACGTCATGTTCGCCAGGATCCGCGCGATGTCGCGGGCAAACTGTTGACGAGCTCGTGCAATGGATGGAGCAGGAAGCCTCACCCGGTCGCTTTTCAGATCGCTGAGGCCCCAAGCCGACCTGAAGGCGGCCGCTGTCGGAGCGGTCGTGCTTCTGCGCGAGTGGCTCCAGGACAAGCGCCAGGAAAGACTTCATGCCGCGCGTGCTGCCGCCAAGATCAAGGCCAAGGCTGTCGTCGAGCGCGAGCCTCCGCCGCGCGTGGTCGCGCTGATCGAGCGCTATCTGCCGCGCAGGGTCGGGATCAGCATGACCGTGCTGCTGCTGATCGGAAGCTGCGGTTTCGGCATCGTCAAGGGCGGCCACCTCCAGGATTTCATCACCGCGGTCAGCGATGCCCGCAACGCGCTGGCCAATTCCGCCGGCTTCCGCATCACCTCCGTCGTGATCAACGGCCGCAAGCAGCTCAGCCAGGACGAGATCCTGGCGATCGGCGGCGTCAGCGGCCGTTCCTCGCTACTGTTCCTCGATGCTGACGCGGTGCGCGACAAGCTCAAGGCCAATCCGTGGATCGCCGATGCGACCGTGCTGAAGCTCTATCCGGGCCAGCTGATGATCGAGCTCACCGAGCGCAAGGCATTCGCGCTGTGGCAGGAGGCCGGCCGGCTCTCCGTCATCGCCGATGACGGCGCCGTGCTCGAACCCTATGTTTCTCGGCGCTTCCTGTCGCTGCCGCTCGTGGTCGGCAAGGGCGCCGAGACCCAGGCTCGCGATTTCCTCGCTTTGCTGGCGCGCTATCCGCAGGTCAACTCGATCACCAAGGCCGCGATCTTCGTCGGCGAGCGCCGCTGGAACCTGAGGCTCAAGGACGGTCTCGACATCCGCCTGCCCGAGCAGGACGTCGGCAACGCGCTGGCGATGCTGTCCAAGCTCGACAAGGAGGACAGGCTGTTCTCGCGCGACATCGTCGCCGTCGACATGCGCCTGCCCGATCGCCTGGTGGTGCAGCTGTCCGAGGACGCCGCCAAGGCGCGCGAGGAGCTGTTCAAGGACAAGAAGAAAAAGAAGGCCGGGGACGCCGCATGACCGGTCTTGATCGCACCCAGACGCCGAAGACGCGCCCGATGCCGCACAAGCGCGGCGGCCTCGTCGCCTGCCTCGACATCGGCACCAGCAAGATCGCCTGCATGATCGCGCGGCTGAAGCCGTCGGCGCCGAGCGAGGCGCTGCGCGGCCGCACCCATGCAGTCGAATTGATCGGATACAGCCAGATCCAGTCGCGCGGCATGAAGGCCGGCGCGGTGATCGACCTTACCGAATGCGAGCAGGCCGTGCGCCAGGCCGTCGCGCTCGCGGAGAAAATGGCCAAGGTGCGGGTCGAGTCCGTGCTGCTCTCGGTCTCCGGCGGCCGGCTTTCCGGCCAGCTGGTCGAGGCCGCCGCCGACATCCGTGGTGGCGCCGTGACGCAGGCCGATGTCAGCCGCGTCACCTCCACCGGCATGCGCCATGCCACCGGCGAAGGCCGCACCGTGCTGCACGCACTGCCGGTCGGCTATACGCTCGACGGCGTCAAGGGCATCCGCGATCCCCGCGGCATGGTCGCCCATCAGTTCGGTGTCGACATGAACGTCGTCACCTGCGACGCCACCGTGGCGCGGAACCTGATGCTGGCGGTGGAACGCTGCCACATCAATGTCGAAGCCATGGCGGCGAGCCCTTACGTCGCCGGATTGTCGGTGCTGACTGACGACGAGGCCGATCTCGGCGCCGCCGTTGTCGAGATGGGTGCCGGCACCACGACGATTGCCGTTTATTCGGGCGGCCGTTTCGTTCATGCGGCGGGTTTTGCGGTCGGCGGGCAACACATCACGATGGATCTGGCGCGCGGACTCTCCGCGACCATTGCCGATGCCGAGCGAATCAAGACGTTATACGGGACCGTCATCACCGGCGGATCGGACTCGCGTGAGCTGATGTCTGTGCCGACAGCCGGTGACGAGCAGGATCTGCCGCAGATCGTCTCCCGCGCCACCATCGCCAACATCGTCAAGCACCGTGCCGAGGAAGTCTTCGAAATGGTTCGGGACAAGCTGAAGGATTCGCCCTTCGCCTCAGAGCCCAACGGCCGGGTCGTGCTCTCGGGCGGCGCCTCGCAGCTGACCGGCCTCGTCGAACTCGGCACCCAGATTCTCGGCCGGCCCGTGCGGGTCGGACGTCCGCTCGGCTTTGGCCGGCTGCCCAACGAGGCGAAGAACGCCGCGTTCGCGGTGCCCGCCGGACTCCTCGTCTACCCGCAATATGTTCACCACGAACATGTCGAACCGCGGCATACGCGGCAGCAGGTCAGGACAGGGACCGGCGGTTATTTCGGAAAGGTCGGACGATGGCTACGCGAGGGCTTCTGATGATTCATTTCCGCAATTCCCGACTTTCACCAACTCCCGCGGCCGCCGGCCGGGGCGAACCCACGCGCACGTGATCGAGAGGCAAACATGACCATCAGCATCAACGTTCCTGATATTCACGAGTTGAAGCCCCGGATCACCGTGTTCGGCGTCGGCGGCGCCGGTGGCAACGCCGTCAACAACATGATCACGGCGGGCCTCCAGGGCGTCGACTTCGTGGTCGCCAACACCGATGCGCAGGCGCTGACGATGTCGAAGGCGCAGCGCATCGTGCAGATGGGCACTGCGGTCACGCAAGGCCTGGGCGCCGGCTCGCAGCCGAACGTCGGCGCGGCGGCGGCGGAAGAGGTGATCGACGAGCTGCGCGACCATCTCTCGGGCGCCAACATGGTGTTCGTCACCGCGGGCATGGGCGGCGGCACCGGCACCGGTGCAGCTCCCGTGATCGCCAAGACCGCGCGCGACATGGGCATCCTCACCGTCGGCGTCGTGACCAAGCCCTTCCACTTCGAGGGCGGCCGCCGCATGCGCACGGCCGAAGCCGGCATCAACGAGCTTCACAAGGTCGTGGATACGCTCCTGATCATCCCGAACCAGAACCTGTTCCGGGTCGCCAACGAGAAGACCACCTTCGCCGACGCCTTTGCGATGGCCGACCAGGTGCTGTACTCGGGCGTTGCCTGCATTACCGACCTGATGGTCAAGGAAGGCCTGATCAACCTCGACTTCGCCGACGTGAGAGCGGTGATGAAGGAGATGGGCAAGGCGATGATGGGCACCGGCGAAGCTTCCGGTGACAAGCGCGCGCTGACCGCCGCTGAGGCTGCGATCGCCAACCCGCTGATCGACGACAGCTCGATGAAGGGCGCCAAGGGCCTGCTGATCTCGATCACCGGCGGCAAGGACCTCACGCTGTTCGAGGTCGACGAAGCCGCGACCCGTATCCGCGAGGAAGTCGACCAGGACGCCAACATCATCGTCGGCGCCACCTTCGACGAGGCGCTCGACGGCCTGATCCGCGTCTCCGTCGTCGCCACCGGCATCGAGCAGGCCGCGATCGCCCGCAACACCCAGGCCAGCAGCGCTCCGGTCGCGAACGCCGCGCCGCAGGCTCCCGCAGTCCCGGCCGTCGCCGCCGAGAGCCGTCTTGCCGACCTGACCGCGCGGCTCCGCGCCGACAATCAGCGTATGGCTGAGCGCGCCCAGAAGCTGGAAGGCCAGATTCCGGCCGCAGCCCCGGTCGCTGCCGCGCCGATGGCGCCCCGTCCGAATGTCGAGCGCGCCGCGCTCGCCGCCATCGCCGCCGCCGTTGCGGAGGTCCCGCAGGCGCCCGCGCCGATGCAGACCTATGGCGACGTCACCGTGCGCCCGATCGCGCAGAAGCCGACGCTGTTTCCGGAGCCCGACATGGCCCCGGTCGCGATGCAGGAGCCGATGACGCCGGAAAACTTCATCCCGCCGCAGGCCGAGCGTGCGCCGGTCCGTGCGCCGCGGATGCCGCGCCTCGATGAGCTGCCGATGCCGGCCCAGGCCGAGATTCGCCAGGCCCGCGGCGAGGTCGAGGAGGAGACCCCGCAGAAGAGCCGCCTGTCGCTGCTGCAGCGCCTCGCCAATGTCGGCCTCGGCCGTCGTGACGAGGAAAGCGAGCCGCCGGTCGCGGCCCGCACCGCCGGTCCCGCCATGCCGCCGCTGCCCGAGCGCCGGCAGCAGAAGACCGTGGCTCAGCAGATCGCATCAAGCGAGCCGGTATCCGAGTATGCCCGTCGTCCTGCGCCGCAAGGGTTGGATATGCACGGCCGTCCGGCGCCTGTTGCGCCGGCGCCACAGGGTGACGACCATCTCGATATCCCGGCCTTCCTGCGGCGGCAGGCGACCTGAGGATTGTTACAATAAGGCAGACGAAAAAAGGTCCCGGCAACAAGCTTGCCGGGACCTTTCCTTTTGTCCCGTGCATGTCCGGATTGCGCAGACAAGCAACTGATTTTAAATCATTAATTACGTGTTTGGGTGTTCAGTCAAACTGCCGGTAGCGGCCCAAAACCTCGGCGCAATTTGGTTAAGCCTTGGCGCGAATACGGCAGGTTTGGGGTAACAATCGGTAAAAAAGCGTGAGTTGGCGCTGTTTGGGGCAGTGACTATGGTTTGGCGTGACTTGGGGATACGGATTCGCAGCGTCTCGGCAGTGGCCGGCCAAGTGGGTCTAGTATAAGTCGCAGTGGGTCGTAGTGGGGCGGGTTCCTGATGAAATTTAGCCGGCAAACAACGCTTCGTGCGCAAGCCTCGGTGGCAGGCGTAGGCGTTCATTCCGGTCTTCCCGTCACTCTCACCCTTGGGCCTGCGCCTGTCGACGCGGGTTTTATTTTTGTCCGCACCGGCCTCGAGGGAAGTGATCGCGAAGTTCAGGCGACCGCCGAGCAGGTGATCGCGACCGATTTCGCCACCGTCCTCGGGGATCGCAATGGTCCGCTGGTGTCCACCGCCGAGCACGTGCTTGCTGCACTGCGGGGTATGGGTGTCGACAACGCCACCATCGAGATCGACGGTCCCGAAGTGCCGATCATGGACGGCAGCGCCGCGGCCTTCATTGCGGCGATCGACCAGGCCGGCATCGTTACCCAGCCGGCACAGCGTCGCTTCATTCAGGTTTTGAAGCCGATCTCGGTCAAGATCGGCGACTCCTTCGGCGAGATCAGGCCCTACGCCAACGGGTTCTGCGTCGAGGTCGAGATCGATTTCACCAATCCCGTCATCGGCCAGCAGAGCTACGCCTTCGACCTCAACCCGGAGCGTTTCCGCCGTGAAGTCGGCCGGGCCCGGACCTTTGGTCTGATGTGCGACGTCGCGCGGCTCTGGAGCGCGGGCTATGCCCTCGGCGCCTCATTCGACAACACCGTCGTGTTCGACGACGAGCGGCTGCTCAACACCGAGGGCCTGCGCTACGCCGATGAATGCGCCCGCCACAAGGTGCTGGACGTGATCGGCGATCTGTCGCTGGCCGGCCTGCCGCTGCTTGGCGCCTACCGCTCGGTGCGTGGCGGCCACAAGCTCAACCACGCCGTCCTGACCGCGCTGCTCGCCGACCGTACCGCCTGGCGGGTGGTCGAGGGCGAGGCAGCCCGCCGCACCACGCGTCCCGTGGGCGAGGTCGGTCGCGGTATCGTCGGCGGACGGATCGCTGCGGCCTACGGGCCGGACGTGTCCTGAACAGAGTTGTTGCCGCGGGCCTCCGGCAGCGGCTTACCCCGGGAAACTCCTGGTAACCATGATCGGCTAGCATTGCGGCACGTTCGCCTTAATCCGGGCGGAATGCCTGCCTATCCGGTTGGTTAAAGATCGCTTTTCGGATACATCGGCGTGGTCGCATGGCAGGCACCACGGTTACATTTCGCGCCCATGACGGGGTTCATGGGCTGGCGGCACCGCATCACAGGGCGTCAGGGCTTAAACTCATGTCGGCACAGCGTACGACGCGCGGATATTTCTCGGTCTCGTCGCGGGCCCGTGGGCTGCTGCAGGCCGTCACCTTCATGATGCTCGCGCTGCCGCTGGCCGGCTGCGGCACCGGCTCGCTCTGGGACAAGTTCACCGCCAAGGACGACACCTTCGTCGAGGAGCCCGCCGACAAGATCTACAATGAGGGCCTGTACCTCATGAACGAGAAGAAGGACATGAAGGCGGCGAACAGGAAGTTCGAAGAGGTCGACCGCCAGCATCCTTATTCGGACTGGGCCCGTAAATCGCTGCTGATGTCGGCCTACGCGTCCTACCAGGGCGGCGACTTCGACGGCTGCATCGGCGCCGCGACCCGCTATGTCACGCTGCATCCCGGCAGCCCGGACGCGGCCTATGCGCAATATCTGATCGCCGCCTCCCATTACGACCAGATCCCGGACATCAGCCGCGACCAGGCCCGCACCGAGAAGGCGATCGCCGCCCTTGAAGAGGTGGTGCGCAAATATCCGAACTCGGAATACGCCACGTCCGCCAAGGCCAAGATCGAGGGTGCGCGCGACCAGCTTGCTGGCAAGGAAATGAATGTCGGCCGCTATTACGCGCAGAAGCGCGACTACACGGCGGCGATCAACCGCTACAAGACCGTCGTCACGCAGTACCAGACCACCCGCCATGTCGAGGAAGCGCTGTTCCGGCTGACCGAGGCCTATATGGCGATCGGCATCGTCGGCGAGGCGCAGACCGCGGCGGCCGTGCTTGGGCACAATTTTCCTGACAGTCGCTGGTACAAGGACGCCTATAATCTTGTAAAATCCGGCGGTCTCGAACCGAGCGAGAATCAGGGGTCTTGGATCAGCCGGACCTTCAAGAAGATGGGTCTCGGCTAGGAAATTTGGTTCCATGCTGGCGCGTCTGTCGATCCGTGACATCGTCCTGATCGAACGGCTCGATATCGAATTCGCCACCGGCCTCGCGGTTTTGACCGGCGAAACCGGTGCGGGCAAATCCATCCTGCTCGATGCCTTTGCGCTCGCGCTCGGCGGCCGCGGCGACGCCGGCCTCGTGCGCCACGGCGTGGAGCAGGGGCAGGTGACTGCCGTGTTCGATGTCCCCAAGAATCACCCCGCGACGAAGATCCTTGCCGAGAACGGCCTGGAGGACACCGGCGAGATGATCTTGCGCCGCGTGCAGCTCGCCGACGGCCGCACCCGGGCCTTCATCAACGACCAGTCGATCAGCGTGCAGACGCTGAAGACGGTCGGCGCCGCCCTGGTCGAGATCCACGGCCAGCACGACGAACGCGCGCTGGTCGATGCCGCCACCCACCGCCGCCTGCTCGACGCGTTCGCCGGCCTGGAGAAGGACGTTGCCGCGGTCGAATCGCTCTGGGATGCACGCCGGACTGCCAATACCGCCCTGGAGGAGCATCGCGCCGGCATGGAGCGGGCCGCGCGCGAGGCCGACTATCTGCGCCATGCTTCCGCCGAGCTGAAGCAGCTTGCGCCCAAGGACGGCGAGGAAACCTCGCTCGCCAACCGCCGCACCACCATGATGCAGGGCGAGAAGATCGCCTCCGATCTGCGCGAGGCGCAGGAGGCTGTCGGTGGTCACCATTCGCCGGTCTCGACGCTGTCGGCGGCGGTGCGCCGGCTGGAGCGCCGCGGCGTCAATTCGCCGGCGCTGGTCGAGCCCGCCGTGAAGGCGATCGATATGGCGATCAACGCGCTGGAGGAGGCCGACCAGCATCTGCAGGCGGCACTCGCCGCGACCGATTTCGATCCGGCCGAGCTCGAACGTATCGAGGAGCGCCTGTTCGCGCTGAGGGCCGCCTCGCGCAAATATTCGACGCCGGTCGACGGGCTTGCTGCGCTGGCCGCCAAATACGCCGCCGACGTCGTGCTGATCGATGCCGGCGCCTCGCGGCTGAAAAAGCTGGAGCAGGCCGCGATCGAGGCAGATAGCCGCTATGCCGCCGCCGCCAAGAAGCTGTCGCTGGTGCGGCAGAAATCGGCGGAGAAGCTCAACAAGGCGGTCAACGCCGAGCTGGCGCCGCTCAAGCTCGAACGCGCAAAGTTCATGACCCAGGTCGCGACCGATGAGGCAGCTCCGGGACCGCAAGGCTTCGACCGCGTCGAGTTCTGGGTGCAGACCAATCCGGGCACCAAGCCAGGACCGATGATGAAGGTTGCCTCGGGCGGCGAGCTGTCGCGCTTCCTGCTGGCGCTCAAGGTCGTGCTGTCCGACCGCGGCTCGGCGCCGACGCTGGTGTTCGACGAAATCGACACCGGCGTGGGCGGTGCGGTCGCCGACGCCATCGGCGGGCGCCTGGCGCGGCTTGCCGGCAAGGTGCAGGTGATGGCCGTGACCCACGCCCCGCAAGTCGCCGCCCGCGCCGACCAGCACCTCCTGATCTCCAAGGACGCCCTCGACAAGGGCAAGCGCGTCGCCACCCGCGTCAATGCGCTGGCCGCCGACCACCGCCGCGAGGAAATCGCCCGCATGCTCGCCGGCGCCGAGATCACGGCCGAGGCGAGGGCGGCGGCGGAACGGCTGCTCAAGGCGGCAAGTTAGTACGGCACTCATGGCACAAAAGCGAAGCAACTATAACAAAGCCGTTGCGCTAAATTACATTGCCGACGATTGGCTTCTTGTTGATCCGCATCTCCGAAAAGCTCAATTGGTCGCCATTCTCAGTTCTTTTGAAGACGAGCACTTACATGAAGTCTTTGCCTTTCATCAAAGACTTCATGAGTTGGACGCAGACGAGAAACGGAAGACACTCATAAGTCTGCCAAAGGCCTTCGAAAAAGAAACTTCGATGATGCTGCGGGCTTATGCTGAGGAGATCGAGAGGGCGAAGCACGCCTACTATAACTTGGACAAGCCGATCATATCGGATGCAGATTACGATGTCCTAGAGAAGCTGCTTGTCACTACATGGAAGCAACAGAAACGATGGAAGGAATATTTTGATCGAATAAAGGTCGTTGGAGCGAAGCCCTCTGGACGCTTCGCGAAAGTGCAGCATGTCGTACCCATGCTCTCGCTTGGTAATGCCTTTAGCGATGAGGACGTGACTGAATTCGTCGATCGCATCCGGCGTTTCCTGAAGCTCGATGACGATCACATTCCGGCACTGGTTGCCGAGCCCAAGATCGACGGCCTGTCACTATCGCTGCGCTACGAAAACGGCGACCTGGTTCGTGCCGCGACTCGTGGCGATGGATTTACAGGAGAGGACGTGACCGCCAACGTCCGTACCATCAAGGACATCCCGCACACGTTGAAAGGCCGGCACATCCCTGCAGCCTGCGAAATGCGCGGCGAGGTCTACATGCTCAAAAAGGATTTTCTCGAGCTGAACAAGAAGCAGGCCGCGGCGGACGATACGGTCTTTGCCAATCCGCGTAATTCGGCGGCAGGTTCATTGCGCCAAAAGGACGTCTCGGTCACGGCCTCCCGGCCGTTGAAGTTTTTCGCCTACACCTGGGGTGAGATGAGCGAGCGGCCGGCTGAGACGCAGCATGGCATGCTGGAATGGATGGACAAGGCGGGCTTCGTCGTCAATCCGCTGACGCGCCTGTGCAAGAATGTCGATGACGTACTGAAGTTCTACAGCAAGATTGGTGAGGAGCGCGCCTCGCTTGGCTATGACATCGACGGTGTGGTCTACAAGGTCGACCGGCTCGATTGGCAGGATCGACTCGGTTTCGTCTCGCGCAGTCCGCGCTGGGCGATCGCCCACAAGTTCGCGGCGGAACAAGCAACCACGCTTCTCAAGGGTATCGATATCCAGGTAGGCCGAACCGGCGCGATGACGCCGGTTGCGCGACTCGAGCCGGTGACGGTCGGCGGCGTTGTGGTTTCGAATGCGACTCTGCACAATGAGGACTACATCAAGGGTATCGGCAATGACGGTGCCCCCATTCGCGATGGCGTCGATCTTCGTGTCGATGATACCGTTGTCGTCCAACGCGCCGGCGACGTCATCCCTCAGGTCGTCAGCGTTGTCATGGACAGGCGGCCGAAGAGCGCCAAGCCATACAAGTTTCCAGAGACATGTCCCGTTTGCGGCAGCCATGCAGTCCGCGAAGAGGGCGAGGCGGTGCGCCGCTGCACCGGTGCGCTGATTTGCCCGGCACAGGCGGTGGAACGGCTCAAGCATTTCGTCTCGCGCCTTGCGTTCGATATCGATGGTCTCGGCGAGAAGCAGATCCAGGAATTTTATGAGGAGGGCATAGTGATGTCGCCGGTCGACATCTTTACCCTCCGCGAGCGCGACAAGCGGTCGACAAAGAAGTTGATGGAGTGGGAAGGTTACGGCGAAACATCGGTGCGGAATTTGTTCGACGCGATCGACGTTCGACGCAACATCGATCTGCATCGGCTGATCTTTGCGCTGGGGATTCGCCATGTCGGCGAGGGTAACGCCAAGCTGCTGGCCCGGCACTACGGCACGATCGAAAACTTTCGCGATGCGATGCTCGCCGCCGCGAGAGGCCTCGGTGAGGAAGAAAACACCACGGAGGCCTATCAAGACCTCAACAACATCGGCGGGATCGGCGAGATCGTGGCCGACGCGGTGGTCGAGTTCTTCGCCGAGCCGCGTAACGTCAAGGCGCTCGGCGAATTGCTTGATGAGATCGAGGTGAAGCCCGCTGAACAGCCGCGCAAGAGCTCGCCGGTCTCGAACAAGACGGTAGTGTTTACAGGTTCGCTCACCAAGTTCACCCGTGATGAAGCCAAGGCGATGGCAGAACGTCTCGGCGCCAAGGTTGCAGGTTCTGTCTCGAAAAAGACCGACTACGTCGTCGCTGGTGAGGAGGCCGGCTCCAAGCTCACCAAGGCGCGCGAGCTTGGCGTAACTGTGCTGACCGAAGACGAATGGCTGAAGCTGATCGAGGAGTCCTAGGGGCGTGCTCGCGCCTTTTGCTCCGCTGTCATCGCCCGGCTTGACCGGGCGATCCAGTATCCAGCGACGGTAGTGCTTGACCCGAGAGGCTGCGGCGTACTGGATGCCCCGGTCAAGCCGGGGCATGACAGCGAGATGAGGGGCGCGCTGTGCGCCCCTCTACATCATCCCGCTCTCTTCCTCCTCCGCCTGCTCGATCAGTGCCTCGCTCACCACCACTTCGCGGCGGGGGACGACGAAGATCATCACGCAGGCGCAGAGCAGCGAGATCGCGAGGACTGCGGCGGTGAGCGGCAGCGTCGTTGCGGAGTGGCCGCCGAGATAGGCGCCGAATTGCGACATCAGTGCGCCGATGCCCTGCTGGAGAAAGCCCATCGTGCCGGAGGCGGTGCCGGCGGCCTCGGGGCGGATGCTGATGGCGCCGGCGGCCGAATTCGCCATCACGAAGGCATTGCCGGCCATCACGATCATCTGCGTGCCGAACAGCCAGGCCGGGGCCTCGTTCCAGCCGATCAAACTCCACAGCAGGTTCGCAAGGCTGCCGGCGAGCTGGAGGGCGAGCCCGAACCAGATCAGCTTTTCCAGCGAATGCCGCGGCGCAAAGCGTACGCAGAGCAGATTTCCGACGAGAAACGCAAAGCCTGTGGTCGCGAACCAGGCGCCGTATTCGGCGCTGGTCCGGCCCATCTGCGTCACCACGATGTAGGGGCCGCCGCCTGCGAAAGTGAAGATGATCTGCGAGGCCAGCACCTGGCACATCACATAGCCGACGAAGGCGCGGTTGCGGATCAGGCTGCCGACGTCGCCACGGAAGCCGCTGCCGGCGGCACGGCTGCGCCGCGTTTCGGGCAGCGCCACCGCGATGCCGACGGCGACAATGATCGCGGCGATGGTGATGGCGTAGAAGATTGCGCGCCAGCCGAACGTAGTCTCGATCAGGCCGCCGGTCAGCGGCGAAACCATCTGTCCGATCATCAGCGCCGCGACCACGAGGCTGATCATCGAGGCGACGCGGTCGCGCTCGTAGATGTCGCGGATGATGGCGCGGCTGACCACCATGCCGGAGGCGCCGCCGAGCGCCTGGAAAAAGCGCGCGGCAATCAATTGCGGCAAGGTCTCGGCGAAGAGGCACGCGACGCTGGCCACGACCATCAGCGCCAGCCCTCCGAGCAGCACCGGACGCCGTCCGAACCGGTCCGACAGCGGTCCCATGATGAGCTGCGACAGCGCGATGCCGACCATGTAGAGCGACACCGTCATCTGCGCGATCGAGATGTCGCTGCCGAAATTCGTCGCCAGCACCGGCAGCGCCGGAACCAGGATGTAAAGCGAGATCGGCGCGATCCCGGTCATCACGACCAGCAACAGCAGCACCAGGCGCGACGTCGCGAGGTTGGTCGCCGCTTTCGGCGGTTTGCTGATCATGCCGTGCATGCGTGTCCATCTTTCGAGTTCGAATCGACTGTAGCGCGCTCGCGCAAGACGGATATCGGCGTTTCGGAATGCGGCTATACGGATTCCGGGATGGTTATGATGAGGGTGCGATGGTGGCCGATCGGCGCATTGCTCGCGCTACAAAAGCGGTGTCATTCCCCGCGAAGGCGGGGAATCCAGTATTCCAGAGGCAGCAGTTTCATACGGGGAGGCCACGGCGTACTGGATGCCCCGCCTTCTCGCGGGGCATGACAGCTGTTATGGGGGAAGCAGCCTTGCGCAAATCGCGTAGCGCCATGCGCGCTACGTCAGCTCCGCCGTCGCCTGATCGAGCCAGGCCTGCGTTGCTTCGTCCAGCGCCGGCCGCACCTCGGCCCGGACCCGCGCGTGATAGGCGTTGAGCCAGCCGAGCTCGTCGTGGCTCAGCATCGTGACATCGATCAGCCGCCGGTCGATCGGCGCCAGCGTCAGCGTCTCGAACGCGTTCATGGGCTTCTCGGCGCCCTTGATGTCGGCGGCCACCACCAGCTCGAGGTTCTCGATGCGGATGCCGAAACCGTCGGTCTTGTAGTAGCCGGGCTCGTTGGAGAGGATCATGCCGCGCTTCAGCGGCGTGGTACCGAGCTTCGAGATCCGCGCCGGCCCTTCGTGCACCGAGAGATAGCTGCCGACGCCGTGACCGGTGCCGTGCTCGAAATCGACGCCGGCGGCCCAGAGATATTGCCGCGCCAACGTGTCGAGCTGCGCGCCGGTAGTGCCGTCCGGAAAGACGGCGCGCGCGATCGCGATATGGCCGCGCAGCACGCGGGTGAAGCGGTCGCGCATCTCGTCCGTCGGCTCGCCCACGGCCATGGTCCGGGTGACGTCCGTGGTGCCGTCTTCGTACTGCGCGCCGGAATCGATCAGCAGCAGGTCGCCGGGTGCGATCCGTCGGTTGCTCTTGCGGGTGACGCGGTAGTGCACGATGGCGCCGTTCGGGCCGGTGCCCGAGATGGTGGGAAACGACACGTCCCTAAGCGCGCCGGTGTCGCGGCGGAATGTCTCCAGCGCCTCGACCGCGTCGATCTCGGTGAGCTTGCCGCTTGCGGCCTCGCGGTCGATGAAGGCGAGGAAGCGCGCCAGCGCCACGGCGTCGCGCCGATGCGCCGTCTGCGTGCCCTTGATCTCGGTCGCGTTCTTGACCGCCTTGAGCAGTGCAATCGGATCGCTGCCGCGCACCGGCTTGCCGCCGGCGCCCGAGATCAACCGGCTGAGCGCGTCGGCTGCGGTGGCGCTGTCGAGTGCAATCGATCCGCCGCTCTTGGCGAGCGCCATCAGCGTCGGCGCCATCGCATCGGGCTCGCGCACGTCGGCGGACTGCTCGAGATGGTCGCGCGTCAGGTTGGAGAGTTTTCGGTGGTCGATGAAGATGGTTGGACGGCCGTCCTTCGGCACCAGCGCATAGGACAGCGGCAGCGGCGTGTGCGCGACGTCGGCGCCGCGGATGTTGAAGGTCCAGGCCACCGCGTGGCTGTCTGACAGCACCAGCGCGTCGGCGCCGAGCTTGCCGATCTCGGCTCTGATCTGCGTCAGCTTCTCGGCTTCAGTGACGCCGGCATTCTGCAGGCTGTGCACGGCGACGGGGGCAAGCGGCGGCTGCGGCCGGTCCTGCCAGATTGCATCCACCGGATTGCTGTCGACCGCGACCAACTCGGCGCCGGCCTTGGCGCAGGCGGCGGACAGGCGCTCGGCTGCCACAAAAGTGTGCAGCCACGGATCAAATCCGAGGCGGTCACCGGCTTTCAGATGCGCGGACACCCAGCTCTCCGGCGGCGGGTCGATCAGCGATTCCACGGCCCAGGCCTTTGCATCGACCTGCTTGGCGGCCTGAAGCGTGTAGCGGCCGTCGACGAACACCGCGGCCTCCTGGGTCAGCACCACCGCGAGGCCCGCCGAGCCCGTGAAACCGGTCAGCCAGGCCAGCCGCTCTTCCGACGGTGGCACATATTCGTTCTGCTGCTGATCGGCGCGCGGGATCACGAAGCCGGTCAGCTTGCGGCGGGCGAGTTCTTCGCGAAGTGCGGCGAGCCGTGCCGTCAATGCGACGCCGGCCTCCGGCTCCTCGAATGTCTGGAAGTGTGCTTCGAACATGGTGGATCACTTTAGGATCATGGGGACGAGTCCGCAATCTGGACGCATTCGAGTCGCATCTGGCATGGACTGTGCTTGAATGGTTCCATTCGAATTGAGTGGAGTAAAGGATGCGGCAGTTGCGCCTCGTCCGGATGACAGGGAAATTCGAGCAGGTGGTTCATCTCAATGGCGAGGGGACACACGATGCCAGCGTTCACGTTTGAGAAGATTACGCCGCCGGTGCGTCGCACCCCGACTGCGGCGGCTCCGAAGAAGCCGCGCGGCGTTATGCGCCAGATGATCGATCGTATCGCCGAGCGCCGCGCGAAGCGTACCTTGCAGGATGAGCGCGCGCTGCAGCGGGATGAGAAGGCAGCAGAGTAGCGGCATCGATGATGCCGTAGGGTGGGTTAGCCGAAGGCGTAACCCACCGCTTTGGTGCCGCATGCATTGGCGGATTACGCTTCGCTAATCCGCCCTACGAGATATTCCGCAGCAACAGGCTGCTCCACCCCTCGATCCGCAGATGCTTCAACGGCACGAGGCCGCGCGCGCGATAGGCGGCGATGACGGCGGGGGCCTGGTGCGTCAACAGGCCGGAGAGGATGACGTGTGCGCCGGGCCCGAGATGCCGCGCCATCGGGCCCGCCAATTGCCTGAGCGGGTTGGCGAGGATGTTGGCCAGCACCAGGTCGAACGGACCGGCCTTTCCGAAATCCGGCGCGGCGAAGCCGGTGGCGCGGATGACCCGGACCTGGTTGCCGACCTCGTTCATTACCGCGTTCTCGGCCGCCACCCGCACCGACGGCGGGTCGATGTCGGAGGCGAGCACCGCGCGATGCAGCGCCTTCGCCGCCGCGATGCCGAGGACGCCGGTTCCAGTGCCGAGGTCGAGCAGGTTCCTCGGGCGGGAACTCTTCAGGACATGGTCAAGCAGCAGTAAACAGCCACGGGTGGTGCCGTGGTGGCCGGTGCCGAAGGCAAGCGCCGCCTCGATCTCGATGGCGAGCTTGTTCGGCGCCACACGGTCGCGGTCATGGCTGCCGTGCACGACGAAGCGCCCGGCCGGGACCGGGACGAGATCTTCCAGGCTGGCCTTGACCCAGTCCTTGGCCTCGACGGTGTCGAACAGAAGCGTCGCGGCAATCGCATTTCCTGCTGAATTTGCAACGAGTTCGCGGAGCCAAGCCTGATCGGGCGCCTCGGCGAAATGGAGCGTGACGTCCCATGGTCCGTCCGGCCGCTCGAAGGCGGCAACCGCCGCATCGCCGTCGAAAAACACCTCGGTGAGCACGTCGACGACGCGCCTGGCGTCGGCCTCGCTGCCGATCGAAAAGCTGGCGCGATGGGTAGGAGAAGGCTGCATTCAGGGTTCCGTTGAGTTCAATTTTTGGAACTTTCGTCGCCAATTTTCCGCATAAGTTGCGGTTTCCGGGTTAACCGGGCTGCAGGTTGCGCCCCGTATATTTTCGGGTGTCGAAGCCAACCAACACAGCTTGGAATTGAAACGGAGACGAGTTTTGAAGAGCATGGTTCAAAAGTTCTGGTCGGACGAGTCCGGTGCAACCGCGATCGAGTACGGCCTGATTGCCGCAGGTATCGCTCTGGCGATCATCACCGTGGTGAACAGCCTGGGCGTCACCCTGAACGACAAGTTCACGTCGATTAGCACCTCCTTGAAGTAATTTCCGCCTCCATCTCCCAGCGGGGGCTGTTTTTCTTCAAAGGCTATTCCTGATCACCGCCCGCAAGGGGTTCCCCTCGCGGGCGAGGTCGTTTTCGGGCGCGCGGTCTCAGTGGATCTTGACAAATTGTCCACCGCTTGCCGGGACGCCATCCACCAGCTTTTCCCGCGATTTGTCCTGCGATTTTCCACCGCCTTTCCCCCAGGCTCGGTCCGACGTTATGGCCCGTGTATCCTCGGTCTGACCACAGGCCATTCAACAGCCAGTCCACAGACCTATCCACGGCTTCCGAACAGCGACCGGTGATCTCTCAAGATCACCTGCGCGGCGTTATGGCCGGGCGCGCCGGTGACGCCGCCGCCGGGATGGGCGCCGGAGCCGCAATGGTAGAGGCCCCTCAACGGCCCGCGATAATCGGCATGGCCGAGCATCGGCCGCGCCGAGAACAGTTGGTTCAGCGTCAGCGCGCCATGGAAGATATCGCCACCGAGAAGGCCGAACTGCCGTTCGAGATCGAGGGGGGACAGGATCTGACGACCCAGCACGCTCGCCGCAAAACCCGGCGCGTATTTATCCACCGTCGCGATCATGAGATCGGCGACCTCTTCGCGATGGTCGTCCCAAGACTTTCCGTCGGGAAGCTCCGGCGCGACGTGCTGGCAGAACAGGCTGGCGACGTGCTTTCCCGCAGGCGCCAGCGTGTCGTCGAGCGTCGAGGGGATCAGCATCTCGACGACGGGTGACCTGCTCCAGCCCAGCGCCCGCGCATCGAGCCAGGCGCGGTCCATGTAGTCGAGGCTTGGCGCCAGGATGATGCCGGAGCTGAGATGATCGCCGTCGCCCGGCAGCGCCGTGAAGGAGGGCAGGCGGTCCAGCGCAACGTTCATGCGGAAGGTGCCGGAGCCGTTCTTCCAGTGCCGGATGCGAGCGAGGAAGTCCGCAGGAAGGGCGTCGGCTGCGATCAGGTGCGTGTAGAGCAGCTTTGGATTGACATTGGCCGCGACATATTTGGCGCGGATGGCTGAGCCGTTCTCCAGCACGACGCCGACGGCGCGGTCGCGCTCGACGATGATCTCGCGGACGCCGGCATCCGTTTCGATCACAACGCCCCGATCGCGTGCCGTGCGCGCCATCGCCTGCGTGATCGCGCCCATGCCGCCGATGGCGTGACCCCAGACCCCTTTCTTGCCGTTCACCTCGCCGAAGGCGTGATGCAGCATCACATAGGCCGAGCCGGCGGCGTAGGGGCTGGCATAGTTGCCGACGATGGCGTCGAAGCCGAACAGCGCCTTGACCAGATTGTGCTCGAAACGCTCGTCCAGCATCTCGCCGGCCGAGCGCGTGAAGAGATCGAGCAGGCTGCGGCTCTGTTCCAGCGTGAGGCCGCGCAGGATGTTGGCGGTCTTCCAGGCGTTGACGCCTTCGCGGACGGCCGCTGTGCCAAAACCGTCGACGAGGTTCGGCGGCGCGCGGAGCACGAATTGCCTGAGCACGTCGGCGATGTCCTCCAGCTCGCGCGAAAATCCGTCGAGCGCGCCTGCGTCATGCGCGCTCAGCCGCGCGACTGATGCTTTCGTCCGTCCCTCGCCGGTCAAGAGATAGCAGCCGTCAGGCGCGGGCAGGAAATTCTGCGCGCGCCGCTCGACGATGCACAGGCCCTGCTCGGCGAGCCTGAGGTCGCGGATCACCTGCGGATTGAGCAGGCTCACGGTGTAGGCCGCGACCGAATTGCGGAATCCGGGGTGAAACTCCTCCGTGACCGCGGCGCCGCCGACCACCTTGCGGCGCTCGACCACGCGCACGCGCAGGCCCGCGCTCGCGAGATAGGCTGCGCAGGTGAGGCCGTTATGGCCAGCGCCGATGATGAGGACGTCGGTTTCGCTCATGACGGTTCAAGTTGTTCCATGGCCACCCCGGGGTCCTCATCCTGAGGCATCCGGAATGACATCTCTATATCAAGCATTCCTCGCTGCAACATCACGCGTGCCTTTATTGCCCGTTCAGGCGCCTTGTGCTCCATTGCGCGCGTCCGGCGCCCGCCGGAGAATGTAGGCTGGAGCTTCCATGGATTCGATCGTGCAACCTGCCGCCACGGAGCAGCCGTCGTCCTCGCGCAACCGGCTGCTGCTGACGGTCTACACCGCTGCGATCTTCGTCAGCGCGCTGCTGCTGTTCTCGGTGCAGCCGCTGTTCACGAAGATGGTGCTGCCGCGGCTCGGCGGCTCGCCGGCGGTGTGGTCGGTGGCGATGGTGTTCTTCCAGTCGCTGCTGCTGGCAGGCTACGCCTATGCCCATCTGTTGATGCAGGCGAAGAGCCGCGTCGTTCCCGTGGCGGTGCATCTGGTGTTGCTCGTGCTGGCCTTCGCCACGCTGCCGCTCGGCATTGCCTCCGCCTATGGCGAGCCGCCCGCTTCGGGCTATGCGTTCTGGCTGCTCGGTCTGTTCGTGGTCTCGATCGGCCTGCCGTTCTTTGCGCTTGCCGCCAACAATCCGCTGCTGCAGGCCTGGTTCGTCCGCACCGGCCATCCCGCTGGGCACGATCCCTACTTCCTCTACGCCTCCTCCAACATCGGCAGCTTCCTCGCGCTGTTGTCCTATCCGTTCCTGCTCGAGCCGATGTTCACGCTGCACACGCAGAATCGGTTCTGGACCGGTGGTTATGGCCTGCTGATCCTCCTGATCGCCGCCTGTGGCGTGCTGTTGTTGCGCTCGCCGAAGCTCGCAATGGCCGATGCGCGGACCGAGGAGATCAATGCGCCGGCGCCTGATATCGTGACGCGGCTGCGCTGGATCTTCCTCGCCGCGGTGCCTTCGGGTCTGCTCATCGCTGTCACCGCACACATCTCGACCGACGTCGCGGCGGCGCCGCTGCTGTGGGTGTTGCCGCTGTCGCTGTATCTGCTCACCTGGGTCGTGGTGTTCCAGTCGCGACCGCTGCTGCCGCACAAATGGATGCTGATGCTGCAGCCGGTCGCGATCGCGGGCGTCATCGTCCTGCTCGCCTTCGGCGGCGAGCAGAATTTGCTGCTGACACTCGGTGGCCACCAACTCTGCTTCTTCGTCATTGCCATGGCCTGCCACGGCGAGCTGGCGCGGACCCGGCCGGCGGCCAGATATCTCACCGGCTTCTATGTAGCATTGTCGTTCGGCGGTATGGTCGGCGGTCTCTTTGCTGGCCTCGTTGCTCCCTTCACCTTCTCGTGGATCGCCGAATACCCGATCCTGATCGCGCTCGCCGCTCTGTGCCGGCCGTCCGCTAACGAGCGTCTCGCCGGCATCGTCAAATGGTACTGGCTGGTGCTCGCCGCGCTCGCGGTGGCGCTCGTCGCGCCGTCCTATACCACTGGCAGCGCCTCGACCTGGCTGGAGGATCACCGCGTCTGGGTCGCCGGCGCCGTCGGCGTGCTCGCCGCGCTGCTCGCGCTGGCGCTCAATGCCGGCCGCTGGAAGATATTCGCCACCGTCGCGCTCGCGCTGGCGTTGATCCGTGTCTATCCGGCGGACGAGGGCCGGGTCACGACGGTGCGCAGCTTCTTCGGCGTGCACAAGATCGTGGTGACGCCCGGCGGTTATTTCCATGTGCTGATGCACGGCACCACCATCCACGGCGCCGAGCGCTTCCGCAACAATGACGGCACGCCGGTCACCGGCCGGCCCGAGCCGATCACCTACTATCACAAGGACGGCGGCATCGGTCAGGCCGTCAGCGCGATCCGCGAGCGCAAGGGCGCGCCGCTCAAGGTCGCCGCGATCGGTGTCGGATCGGGCACGCTCGCCTGCGCTGCCGAACCCGGCGAGGACTGGAAATTCTTCGAGATCGACCAGTCGATGGTGGATGCCGCGCGTGATCCCAAGAATTTCCGCTACATCTCGAGCTGCCTACCGGACATGAAACCGGTGATCGGCGATGCGCGCCTCACCTTCGCAAGGGAGCCCGACGGCGCCTACGACCTCATCATCGTCGATGCCTATTCGTCGGATGCGATCCCGATCCATCTCGCCACCGAAGAGGCGATGAAGATCTACAAGGACAAGCTCGCCCCGCACGGGGCCGTGGTGATGCACGTCTCCAACCGGCATCTCGATCTCGAGACCGTCGTGGTCGGCATCGCCGACGCCAACGATCTCAAGAGCTGGGTCTTCAACGAGGATTCCGGGCGCGATGGCGACTACATCTTCTCGACCGACGTCGTCATCTCCGCGCGTGAGGAGGCCGATGTCGGCAAGCTCGCGTCCTCCAAGGTCTGGGAGTTGACCGAAGCCGACGACAGGGTGCGGGTCTGGACCGACGACTATTCCAACATCCTGGGCGCCCTGTACCGGCGATTGAAGAATGGGGAGTAGGGCGGCACGACAACCGTCTCCGTGCCTCGGATGCAGCGCAGCGCTTCCCTGGCGATGCGAAGCATCGTCCAGTTCAGCGGTGCGCTGCTGAGCCGGGGCCCAAACTCTGGGTCCCGGCTCTGCGTCGCGTCATTTCATGCCGCGCCGCGTCCGGGACACGAGACGGGAGCTACGGCGCGACCGGCGTCCCCGCCGGCAGCGTCATGCCCTTCTCGCCGGCAACGTCGCGCAGCAGGTCCGGCCTGTCGGAAATGATCCCGTCAACGCCAAGCTCGATCATCCGCACCATGTCTTCGCGCTTGTTGACCGTCCACACCACGACGCGCAATCCGAGCTCGTGGGCTTCCGCGGTGAGCGCGGCGGTCACGTCACCGAAATAGGGCGACCAGATCGCACCGCCCGCCGCCTTGATCGTCCGCGGCAGCGAACCGCCGTGTTCGGCCGGGCTGAAGCCCGCCGTCCAATTGGTGGCCTTGTCCAGCGCGACTGTCTGGCCCAAGCCGCGCTGCAGCGTCAGGTACACCGTCGGGATCTTCGGTGCCTGCTGCTGGACGAGCTGCAGGGTTCGCCAGTCGAAGGATTGGATCATGACCCTGTCGGAAAACGTTTCGGCCTCGATCAGTCCCAGCAGCTTCGTAACAAAAGCTTGCGGATCGAGCGTTTCGTCCGGGTGGTTCGGATCGATCTTGGTCTCGATGTTAAAGTGCACACGCGAGTTGCCGGACTTGCGCACCAGCGCGAACAGCTCGCTCAGGGTGGGAATGCGTGTCCCCGGCACGGCGCGTTGGCCGGGGAATTGTTTCGCATAGGCACTGTCCGGCCGGATCTGGCCGACGTCATAGGTCCTGACCTCGTCCAGCCGCAGTTTGACGAAGGGCGTGCCGGGCGGAGCAATGTAAGTCCCGCCAGCGCTGCGTGCGAGATCGGGATTGAGCCCGCGCTCATGCGACACCACGATCTCGCCGTCGGCGGTCACGCCGACGTCGAGCTCCAGCGTGTCCACGCCCATCGACAGCGCGTTGGCGAAGGCCGGCAGGGTGTTTTCCGGCAACAGCGCCCGCCCGCCGCGATGCGCCTCGAGATCAAAAGCCATATCCAGAGCCTTGGCTTGTCCTGCAATGAGAACCGAGAGCAGGGTCAGGATTGTCGTGGCACGTGACGGCATCGGGGATCACAGCGCTCGCGAAAACAGCAGCTTATGAAATCTTGGCGCGTTTCGTCCAGCCTCACGGTTGACGGCGGCCGTGGAAGGCGGAAACTGCGCCTCAAAAAGCAGGGTTCAGGGAGCCACTCATATGCGGCTTGTCTTCATCGGAGCGATGGCGGTTCTCATGGTCGGACAGGTGGCAGCCAGGGACGTGCTTTCGGGCGCGAGTCTTTATGAGGATGTGGCGCGCTATGCCTCCTTCGGTCTGCACCGCTTCGGTTCTGCGGGCGATCGGGCGACCGCCGACTGGATTGCCGGCGAGCTTTCGGCCGCGGGCTTTGTGATCAGCTCAATCAGTCGTGTTAGGCCGGCAATATGTCGTCGAGCAGGCCAGCGCCGAAGCCGCCGGCACCAGTGTCGAGGCAACGCCATTCTGGTGGCCGCCGGAAGACCGGGCGAGCTTCCATCTCAGCGCGCCGCTTGCGCGGGACGGTGATGTCGCCGGCAAGATCCTCTGGTTGGAGCTGCCGTTCGATCGCGGTGCCTATCTGGGGCCGACCCATCGTGCGGCCATCGCTGAAGCGGCGGCGAAAAAGCCGGCAGCGATCCTGCTGATGATCGGCAATCCCGCCGATGATCGCTTCGCTTACAATGTCACACAGGAGGATGCGCCCTGGCCGGTGCCGGTGATCGTGGTCGGCGCCAGGTCGAAAGCGACGTTCGAGCGCGCGCTCGCCGAGGGCACGCCCGTCACCCTCGACGTCAAGGGCCACTACGAACGCGATGTCACCGGCCGTAACGTCATCGCCGAGACTGGCGTCGGCCGCGGGCCGACTGTCGTGGTCTCCACGCCGATGACCGGCTGGTATAGCTGCGTCTGCGAGCGTGGCCCCGGTATTGCCAACTTCCTCGCGCTGGCACGCACCATCGTTGCCGAGAAATGGCCGGCGCATTTTGTCTTCATCGCCACCGCCGGCCACGAGATCGGCCATGGCGGCATGGAGCTGTTCCTGAAGCACGGCGCGCCTGCGCCGAAGGACACGCTGGCGTGGATTCACTTCGGTTCGTCGAACGCGTGCTACGCTTTTGCAGAAGGTGCCCGCACCGATCGGCCCGAGGAAGAGCGCTATCTCGTGCTCAGCAAATCCGCGGTCGCGCTGACCGATGAGGCCTTCGCCAAGGTCGCGGCAAAACGCCTGGTGACGGAGAAGCAGGCGGTCGGTGAGCTGCGCGATGTGCACGCGGCGGGCTACGCCAACCTCCTCGGCATGGCCGGCCGCCATCGTACCTTCCACACGCCCTCGGATGATCTTACGGCGACCGGGCCCGAGATCCTCGAGCCGGTCGCGCGGGCCTTCGTCTATGCGGCACGAAAGATCGTCGAACGCGGCGACGCCGCGTTCAGATAGGGTCAGTTCTGGTAGTAATAATTGCGTGGCTGATAATACTGGCGAGGTTGCTGCTGCTGATAATAGGTGCCCTGCTGGCCATAGCCCTGGTCGTAGGTCGGCTGCGGCAGTTGCTGATAGGCCTGCGTGCCATAGGGGCGTGTGATCGGGCGCGGTGCCGGATAGCGCGCGCCGGTGTCGCTGCCGTCGGCGGGATAGATGTAATTGTCGTCCTGCGGCATGTAGCGACGGGCTGGCTGCTGCGGCGGCGTCAGGTTCACGGGATCGCCAGTGGTCGCGTACTGCTCTTCGGCAGGCTGCTGCGGCGCGCGGGCGACTGCATTGTTGGTGCGGCCGCGCGGATTGCGGGCGAGCGCCACCTGCGCCGAGCCGGTCAGCGTCACGGTGGTGTTGAGCACGCCTTGCTGCTGAACCAGCGCATAGAGCGTCGTGGCATTCTGGCGCGACAGCCGCACGCAACCATGGGACGCCGGCGAGCCGAGACGGCCGACCGAGTCGGTGCCGTGGATGGCGTGCCCGACCTTGGTGAAGAAGATGGCGTGCGGCATCGGCGCGTCGTCGAATTCCTTGGAATAGTGATCCTCTTCCATGCGGAAGGCACGGAAGCCGCCGTTCGGCGTTTCGCGCGAGGGGATGCCGGTCGACACCGGCCAGTGATACCGCGCGACGCCGTCGACCGCGACGGTCATCTGCTGATTGTCCTTGTCGACGGTGATTTCGACCTTGGCCTGCGCGCTGCCTGCGCTCAAAAGCATCAGTGAGGTGAAAGCGATAAAAAATGAACGCATCTGGAAACGCATTTGAATCCTGGCCTCCGGCCTGTTCACGCTAGGCGCCGCGGCTCTCCGTCCCCGACGTGCAATATGCCTGCAATCCGGCTTTCGTTCCAGCGGCCTGCCTGCCCATCGTTAACGTGGCGCGGGGCGTAAGCAAGGCCGCTTTGTGCCGCGCCGCGAGCGGTGGCGCTGACATTTTCGCGAGCGGCGCCCCGTTCACAACGTCGACAATTCGTCACAAAGGCGCAACCATTTGGCCGCCCGGTGCGTTGACGGTCACCTGCCTCGACAGGCGGCGCTCGCCGCCATTCACCTTTGGGATCGAAGATGAACAAAGCCCGCATCGCCGCCGCGCCGTCGCCGGCCGGTTCAGCCGTCCGCCTGCTGTTCGCAGCCGCCGCCATCCTGCTCGCGCTGTTGTCGCTGCCGCAAGCCGGCCACGCCCAGGGCATCGTCCGCGGCGCCCAGGAAGGCTCTTATGAGGGCAACCGGATTGCCGGCCCCGTGGGCGGTGCGGTCGGAGGCGTCGTCGGCGCCGGTGTCGGTGGCGCCGTGGGCGCGGTCGAGGGCGTGTTCGGCATTCCTCACCGTGGCCATCGCCGCTGCCGCGGCTATTATGACGGCTATCACCGCTTCCATTGTTATCGGTGACGCATATCCGTAGCGCGGATTACGGTTCGCTCCATCCGGGCTACAGGCTGGCGGTCAATTCTTCAGCCGATACCCGGTGCGAAAAATCCACCAGATCACGGCCAGGCAGATCGCCAGGAACGCCGTCGTCATGCCGACGCTGACGGACATGCTGACGTCCGCGATCTCGTAAAAGCTCCAGCGGAAGCCGGAGATCAGATAGACGACCGGGTTGAGCATCGCCACCGTGCGCCAGGTGGGCGGCAGCATGTCGATGGAATAGAAGCTGCCGCCGAGGAAGGTCAGCGGCGTCACCACCAGCATCGGGATCATCTGCAGCTTCTCGAAGCCGTCGGCCCAGATGCCGATGATGAAGCCGAACAGGCTGAACGTCACTGCCGTCAGCACCAGGAAGGCCAGCATCCAGACCGGATGGTGGATATGCAGCGGCACGAACAGCCCGGCTGTCGCCAGGATGATCAGGCCCAAAATGATCGACTTGGTCGCGGCGGCGCCGACATAGCCGAGCACGATCTCGAAGTAGGAGATCGGCGCCGACAGGATCTCGTAGATGGTGCCGGTGAATTTCGGGAAGTAGATGCCGAACGAGGCGTTGGCGATGCTCTGGGTCAGCACCGAAAGCATGATCAGGCCCGGCACGATGAAGGTGCCGTAGCTGACGCCCTCGACCTGGCTGATGCGAGAGCCGATCGCGGCGCCGAACACCACGAAATAGAGCGAAGTGGAGACCACGGGCGAGACGATGCTTTGCAGCAGCGTGCGCCAGGTGCGCGCCATTTCGAACAGGTAGATGGCGCGGATGGCGCGATGGTTCATGACGTCCTCACGAGATCGACGAAGATGTCCTCGAGCGACGATTGCGTCGTGTCGAGATCGTTGAAGCGGATGCCCGCGGTGCGGAGATCGCCGAGCAGGCTGGTGATGCCGGTGCGCTCGCCCTTGGTGTCGTAATCGTAGACCAGCGTCGCGCCGTTATCGCAGAGCTCCAGCTCGTAATGCCCCAGGCTCTCCGGCAGCGCGTCGAGCTTGCCCTGCAGATGCAGCGTCAGCCGCTTCTTGCCGAGCTTCTGCATCAACGTCGCCTTGTCCTCGATCAGCACGATCTCGCCCTTGTTGATGACGCCGATGCGGTCGGCCATCTCCTCGGCTTCCTCGATGTAATGCGTGGTGAGGATGATGGTGACGCCGGACTGCTGCAGCGTGCGCACCACTTCCCACATGCCCTTGCGCAGTTCGACGTCGACGCCGGCGGTGGGCTCGTCCAGGAACAGGATCTGCGGCTCGTGCGACAGCGCTTTGGCGATCATCACGCGACGCTTCATGCCGCCGGAGAGCGTGATGATCTTGTTGTCCTTCTTGTCCCAGAGCGAGAGGTCCTTCAGCACCTTCTCGATATGATCAGGATTCTTGGGCTTGCCGAACAGGCCGCGGGAGAAGCTCACGGTCGCCCACACGCTCTCGAAGGCGTCGGTGTGCAATTCCTGCGGCACGAGGCCGATCAGCGCGCGCGCCTTGCGGTAGGAGGTCTGGATGTTCTCGCCACCGACCAGAACCTTGCCTTCGCTGGGGTTGGCGATGCCGCAGATGATCGAGATCAGCGTGGTCTTGCCGGCACCGTTCGGGCCGAGCAGCGCAAAAATCTCGCCTCGCTTGATGTCGAGATTGATGTTCTTGAGCGCCTTGAAGCCGGACCCATAGGTCTTCGACAGATTGGCGACGGAGATGATGGAGGACATGGATGGCCGTAAGGCTGAGGGGCAAAGGCTGGGGAGGGGCCGGAACCTACCGGGAACGGCGGCTCAGCGGAGCCCTGAGATAGGAATGCCTTTGCCGAGCCGCAATTGGCGAAAGAAAAATGGTCTCAAAACAGGCCCTTCGGTGGCAGGTTTCGGGCAGGTGTTGCGCGATGGTCACGGGCTGTGGCTAAGATTGCCATTCACGCGGCTCTTTATTGCGTCTGCGAGCAGGCCATGGCTACGATTCCGGCCAATCGCAAAGCGTATGTCCCCAGGGAAAACACCGATGAGACCGAACGGCCGTCACACCGCCGGCGTCAGCCAGTTGTCCGCCCTCCGTGTATGGGCGATCTGCCTGCTCCTGCTGTCAGCTGTTGCCATCAGCCCGACCACGGCCCGGGCGGCCCCGAGCCAGGCCCAGGTCGCGACCACGCATGTCTATCTGCTCCGCGGCGTGCTCAACATCTTCTCGCTCGGCCTCGACACGATCGGCGCCCGACTCCAGGCGCAGGGCATCCCGGTGACGGTCGCCAACTTCGTCTCCTGGTCCTCGCTCGCCGATGAAGCCGCGACCGCCTACAAGGCCGGCCGGCTCAAGACCATCGTCCTGGTCGGCCATTCCTCCGGCGCGACCGCGCTGCCGGACATGATCGCGAAGCTCAACCATCTCGGCGTGCCCGTGAAGCTCGCGGTCGGCCTCGACTCCGTGTTCAAGACCAAGCTCACCACCGGCGCCGAGCGCTACATCAACATCTATATCGGCGACGGCCCCGGCGAACCGGTCAAGCGCGCCGACGGTTTCCGCGGCAAGCTCGACAATGTCGATGTCCGCGGCACCGGCGTCGGCCACATCTCGATCGACAAGAACGAGGCGATCCAGCGCCGCGTCATCGCCGAGATCGACGCCGCCATCATGCGATCGCGCGCGCCGGCGGTCCCGGTCGCCGAGCCCGGCGCACCGCGGCAGGCGCGCTCGGCGGCGGCAACGGCTCCGGCAAGGAACTGAGCCGTCGCATCCTCCCGCGTGATGCCGCCTAAGCGGGCGTCACGCGGACCGGCATGCTCTCCAGGCCGCGCAGGGAATTGTTGAGTCTGCGTTTCGGCTCTGCGGTGAGCTCGATGGTCTTCACGCGCCTCGCAAGCTCGCCGAAGATCAATTCGCCTTCCAGACGCGCGATCATCTGACCGACGCAGGCGTGGATGCCTGCGCCGAAGCCGACATGGCCGGTCGCGGTCCGTTCGACTTCGAAGCGATCGGCACCGTCCCATCGTGCCGGATCGCGGTTGGCGGAGGCCATGAACAGCAGCACCTTGCGGTGTGCCGGGATCACGCCGCCGCCGATCTCGACGTCGCGCGAGGTGGTGCGAAAGAACGTCTGCACCGGTGAATCATAGCGCAGGCCTTCCTCGAACGCGTTGCGCGCCAGCTCCGGCCTGGAATGGAGCTTGCGGTATTCATCCGGATGGGTGGCGAGAGCGAGCAGGGTGTTGCCGATGCCGTTGACGGTGGTGTCGATCCCGGCGGTGAGGAACGGCCGCACAAGATGGGTCGCTTCGTGCTCGGTGATCTCGCCGTCGTCGGCCGCCTGGTAGATCATCATGCCGAGGCTGTCGGGCCGCAACGCATCCCGCGCACAGCAGTCCATGATCCAGCTCTGCGCCGCGAGACCTTCCTTCCGCGAAGCCGCAAGCATCTCGTTGTCCGGGCCAAAACTGTCGAACACGAATGTGCTCCAGGCCAGCAGCTTCTCGCGGCAGTCCGCCCGGATGCCGATCGCATCCGGAAACACCTTCATCGGATAGGCTTCGGCAAGATCGGTGACGGCATCGAACGTGCCTTTGTCGATCAGCTCCGTGACCTTCTTCTCCGCCTCCTGCTGAAACGTCTCGCGCAGCTTCCTCGCGATACCCGGAGACAGCGTGCGGCCGAGGACCCGCCGGCCCTTGTCGTGATCGGGCGGATCGATCTGGAGCGTCAGCGGCTTTGGCAGCGCAGGGTTCATCCCGTTGAGCCCGACGCCCTCGCCACTGATGAAGGTCTTCCAGTCCTTCAAGGCCGGCTCGACCTCGCCATAGCCGGCCATCGCCCACACGCCGTAGCGCTCCAGCGCGAATACGGGCCCGAGCGCGCGCAGCGTCGCGTAGGCAGGATAGGGGTCCAACAGGAAGTCAGGCGTAAATGGGTCGACCTGACTGGAGGCGATGCCGCTCATGATCCGCTCCGCTTCTATGGCTTGCCGAGCGGGCACTGGCCATCGCTCTCGGAGCGGAACGCGTCCTCGCCCTTGATCGTGGCGACGACCTTCAGCAGATCCCAGCTGGATGTCGATTCCTCCGGCGACTTGACCTGCAACAGGTAGAGCGGGTGGATCTTGCGACCGTCCTTGCGGATATAGCCCTTGCCGAACAGAACATCGTCGGTCGGCATCTCCTTCATCGCGGCGACGACGGCCTTGCCGTCCTTGGCGCCGCCGACCTTGTCGACCGCCTTGAGATAGTGAATGACCGAGGCATAGACGCCAGCCTGCATGTCGTTCGGATAGGCCTTTGAGGGAATGCGCTCGGCGAAGCGCTTTGCGAAAGCCCGCGTGCCGTCGTTCAGATCCCAGTAGAACGGATTCATGATCTGCGCGCCCTGCGCGAATTTCAAGCCGAGCGCGGGAAGCCCGTTCATGCCCAGGATCAATCCGACCAGCTTGTGGTCCTTGGTCAGCCCGAACTCGGCGGCTTGCTTCATCGATGTGATGGTGTCGTCACCAGCATTGGCGAAGCCGACGACGTTCGCGCCCGAAGCCTGGGCCTGCAGCAGGAAAGAGGCGTAATCGGCCGTTCCCAAGGGATGCCGTACGCTGCCGAGCACCTCGCCACCGGCCGCTTTCACGGCCTCCGCAGCCTGCTTTTCCAGATCATGACCGAAGGCGTAGTCGGCGGTGATGAAGAACCATTTCTTGCCGCCCTGCTGGACGATCGCCTTGCCGAGACCGCGTCCGTAAGAATAGGTGTCGTAGGTCCAGTGCACGGTGTTCGGCGTGCACTTCTCGCCGGTCAGCAGCACTGTTCCGGCGCCCGACCCGACGAAGACCTTGTTCTTCTCGGCGCTCATGCCGGCCACCGCAAGCGCGATCGACGAGTTCGGAAGGTCGAAGATCGCATCGACGCTGTCGTTCTCGTACCAGCGCCTGGCGATGCCGATCCCGATATCGGTCTTGTTCTGGTGGTCGGCCGCGACAACCTCGACCGGCTTGCCGGCGGCCTTTCCGCCAAAATCCTCGACGGCCATTTTGGCGGCGACGACCGAGCCGATGCCCTGGTAGCTCGCGAACGGACCGGACTGGTCATTCAGGACGCCGATCTTCACAACGTCCTGGGCGAACGTCGGCGCCGTGGCCAGCGTTGCGGCCAAAATGCACAATTTGTGCAGGAATTTGCTGTTCATTGTGTCCCTCCCATAAGCGGTCTTGGTGCCGCTGAATAATAGTTATATTTTATAGCTATTTTTGAGAGTGTCAATTCGGCCGGCCCTTTGGATTGAGAATCATGAGCTCGAAGCCTCTAAGACCCGGAGCCAAATCCGCTCCGCAAAAGTCCGCTCAGCAGACGGAGAAATCGCTGGACCTGCGCGCGCTCCAGCGCACGCCCGGCTTCATGCTGCGCCTGGCGCAGCTGAAGTTCTTCGAAGGCTTCTACGAGGAGTTCGCCGCCTTGGGCCTGACGCCTGCGACCTATGCGATCTTCGCCGTCATTCGCGACAATCCGGGCGTTCCGCCGAGCAGCCTCGCCAGCCTGCTCCGGCTCCGGCTGCCGAACCTGATCAAGATCCTGAACGAGCTGGAATCATCCGGCTTCATCAAGCGCAACCGCTCGAAGTCCGATCGCCGCGCCGTCGAGCTCATGCTGACGCCGAAGGGCGCAAAGCTCATTGCGGAGGGAGCAAGGCTGACGGAGCCCTATAATCGAAAGATGCTGGCACCGCTCAGCGAGGCCGAGCAGCGCACGCTGCTCGAATTGCTGAACCGGATGCTGCCGCTTTAGCCGTTCGCGTGCGAGGACCGAGGCCAATCGTCGCAAAGTCCGGTCGCGCCGCCAAACGTGCGCGGGACATCGAGCCCGGGAGGGATGGAGGCGGGTTCCGTGCCCCAAATTCCACCCAATCGGCCGTCACTAAGCCCCCGGAGGGGGCCCTCGCCTCCCGTGGTGGGACTGCTGGACTGATGATTGATTTGAGGCGACTAGTCGCGCTGGCCGCCGTTGCGCTGCTCGCCCTGAGCCCCGGCACGGCCGCCGCCTCTCCTGCCAAGTCCAAGGCCACCGCGGCCGCACCCGCCGCACCGCCGCCTCCGCCGTTCGAGCCGTTGCCGCCGCCGAACGTCTACCTGTTCCGCGGCGCCATGGGCCCGATCTTCTCGACCGGCATGGACCGGCTCGGCGAGAAGCTGACACAGGCCGGCTTTTCCGCCGATGTCTATGAATTCACCCTCTGCCGGTTCATCGGCAACCGCGTCATCGCCAGCTACAAGGAGAAGGCGGCGCCGATCGTGCTGATCGGGCACTCCATGGGCGGGCTGTGCTCGATCGTCATCTCCGAGATGGCGGCCAAGGAGAGCATCCCGATCAGCCTCGTCATCGCCATCGATCCTGCGCATGCGACAGGCGACGTGCCGCTCAATGTCGAGCGCTTCATCAACATCTTCCTGTCGGACAGCGTGCTCGGCGGCGGCGACGTCGTCGCGGTCCCCGGCTTTCGCGGTCATTATGCGAGCTACGACTTGAAGGAAAACAGCCGCGTCTCGCACATCAACATCGAAAAGTCCGACGACATCCATCGCCAGATCGTCGAGATGGTGACCCAGCTGCCGCGCATTCCGCCGCAGACCCAGGCCGGTGCCGTGCCGCTGCGCTATCTGGTGCCCGCGGATACGCTGGTCGAATTGTGGGATAGCGGCGTGCGGGTGCCGGTGCGGCGCGGCGATACCATGGAGAGCATAGCCGCCGCCAATCGCGTGCCGCTGTGGACGCTCGCGCAGAGCAACTCGCTTGCAGAGAACGCGCAGCTCACGCCCGGACAGACCATCATCGTGCCGCGCCATCTGGCACCGCCGGAGCCGGCCGCAGCGATGGCGACGCCGCCGGCTCCTCCGGCGGGGCGGAGGTAGTTAATTCACACCTGTCATGCCCGGGCTTGTCCCGGGCATCCGAGGGGCGATCACACGTTCGAGCCGTTGATCGCGTCGATCACGGCGTCCGTCACTTCCTTCGTCGTCGCCTTGCCGCCGACATCCGGCGTCAGCACGCCGGCCGCGCAGACGCGCTCGACCGCCGCCATCAGCCTTGAAGCGGCGTCCTTCTCACCGAGATGCTCGAGCATCTGCGCGCCGGTCCAGAAGGTCGCGACCGGATTGGCGATGCCCTTGCCGGTGATGTCGAAGGCCGAGCCGTGGATCGGCTCGAACATCGAGGGGAAGCGGCGCTGCGGATCGATGTTGCCGGTCGGCGCCACGCCGAGGCTGCCGGCCAGCGCGCCGGCGAGGTCCGAGAGGATGTCGGCGTGCAGGTTGGTCGCGACGATAGTGTCGAGGCTCCTCGGATGCAGCGTCATGCGCACCGTCATGGCATCGACCAGCATCTTGTCCCAGGTCACGTCGGGGAATTCGGTCGCGACCTCGGCCGCAATCTCGTCCCACATCACCATGCCGTGGCGCTGCGCGTTCGACTTGGTCACGACGGTCAGGAATTTGCGCGGGCGCGACTGTGCGAGCTGGAACGCATAGCGCATGATGCGAGTGACGCCGACGCGGGTGAAAACCGCGACCTCGGTGCCGACCTCTTCCGGCAGGCCCTTGTGGGCGCGGCCGCCCATGCCGGCATATTCGCCTTCCGAATTCTCACGCACGATCACCCAGTCGAGATCGCCGACACCGACATTGCGCAGCGGCGAGGCGACGCCGGGCAAAATCTTGGTTGGCCGCACATTGGCGTATTGGTCAAAGCCCTGGCAGATCGGCAGGCGCAGGCCCCACAGCGTGATGTGGTCGGGCACATCAGGCGCGCCGACCGCACCGAAATAGATCGCGTCGAACTTCTTCAACTCGGTGAGGCCGTCGGCCGGCATCATCACGCCGTGCTTCTTGTAATAATCCGAACCCCAGTCGAACGTCCTGACGCTGAAGGCGAGGTCGCCGCTGCGTTTTGCCAGCGCCTCCAGCACGCGGATCCCGGCCGAGATCACCTCGGGGCCGATGCCGTCGGCGGGAATGGCTGCGATCGAATGAGTGCGCATGAGAATGCTCCGTGTGAGAGATCGCGCCGGCGTAGCTGGCCGTCTGCGTCGTCGGCGAATCTAGACGGGAGCGCAGGGCGAACTCAATTGGCGCTGGTTTATACAAAAAAATGATATAATCCTCGGGAGAGGAGAGGATTTGCGGGATGGAATTGCATCAGTTGCGGTGCTTCGTGGCGGCGGCCGAGCAGCTGCATTTCGGCCGGGCCGCGCAGCAGCTCCAGATGCTGCCTTCCGCGCTCGGCCGCCAGATCAGGCTGCTGGAGGAGGATCTGGGCACGCGGCTGTTCGCGCGCACGACGCGTGCAGTGTCGCTCACCGAGGACGGCGCGACGCTGCTGCGCGATGCCCGCTCCATCCTCGCCAAGGTCGAGGCGGTCGAGAGCAATCTGCGCAACCGCTCCCGGGCGGGGACTGCGCGGCGGCTCCGGATCGGCGCCATCGACAGCGCAGCCGCCGGGTTGCTGCCGCCGCTCCTGCGCGACTTCCGCGCCAGGCATCCTGACATCGCGGTGCAGCTGCTCGAGGACAAGACCATCCGGTTGCTGCCGAAGATCCTCACCGGCGCGCTGGATCTCGCCTTCGTTCGCCGGCCCGATCGTGCGGACAAGCGGCTCGAATTCCGCGATCTGCTCCAGGAGACCGCGATCGTGGCGTTCCCGCAGCGGCACGCGCTGGCCGCGCGCAAGTCGATCACGCTGGCCGACATCGCCGACGAGGCGATGCTGGTACCGGACCGCCGCTCGCGGCCGCACAGCCATGATCTCACGATCAAGCTGTTCGAGCAGGCAGGCCTGACGCCGCGCATCGTGCAGGTCGCCGACGAGAAGCAGACCATCATCAACCTGGTGGCCACGAGGCTCGGGGTTGCGATCGTGCCGCGCTGGACGGCGCGCATGGCGGTCACGGGCGTGCGCTTCGTGCCGCTGCGGCCAAGGCAGAGCGGGCCGGTCGGCCGGCTGCCGCTCGCCGCCGCGTGGTTGCGCGGCTCGCGCGATCCGGCCCGCGATGACGTGCTGGCGGTGCTCGAGGCGCGCCTGCGCAGCTATGCGCGGGAGGCGTGAGGGGCTATGACGGAAGCTCGGACCAGAGGTGAGTGCGATGACTGAACAGAGAGCTTCGAGCGAGTTGCGGGTCGCCATTGCCGGTCTGGGCTCGATCGGCACGAAGATCGCGACCGCGCTCGATCAGGGCATCGAGGGGCTGGCGCTGTCGGCCGTGGCCGTGCGCGATCCCGCCAAGCATCAGGCCTTCATCGGCGGTCTGCGTCATTCGCCGAAGATCCTGCCGATCGATCAGCTCGGCGAGGTCGCCGACATCGTGGTCGAGTGCGCACCGAGCAGCCGGTTGCGCGCGATCGTCGAGCCCGCTGTGAAGCGCGGCAAGGCCGCGGTCGTGGTCAGCGTCGGTGGATTGCTCGACAATTTCGATCTCGTCGATCTCGCGCGTGCCAATGGCGGCCGCATCATCGTGCCGACCGGCGCGCTGATCGGGCTCGACGCCGTCAACGCCGCCGCAATCGGCAGCATCCAATCCGTGAAGATGGTGACGCGCAAGCCGATCGACGGGCTGAAGGGCGCACCGTTCATCGTTCAGAACAACATCGACATCGACAATCTGCGCGAGCCGCTCAAACTGTTCGAGGGCAGCGCGCGCGAAGCGGCGAAGGGCTTTCCGGCGAACGTCAACGTCGCCGTTGCGCTGTCGCTGGCGGGAATAGGGCCCGATCGCACCCAGATCCAGGTTTGGGCCGACCCGACCGTGACGCGCAACGTTCACCGCATCGAGGTCGAGGCGGATTCAGCGCGGTTCTCGATGGGCATCGAAAACATCCCGTCCGAGAATCCAAAGACCGGCCTGATCACCGCGCTGTCGGTGATCGCGCTGCTGAAGAAGCAGCGCGCCACGCTGTGTGTGGGGACGTGATCCTTCACGCGCCCGTGACGCGCCAGATCACGTTGCCGACGTCGTCGGCCATCAGCAGCGACTTCTTGTCGGGGCCGATCGCGACGCCGACCGGGCGGCCGTAGGATTCCTTCTCGTCCGGGGACAGGAAGCCCGACAGGATGTCGCGACCGGGGCCGGACGGCTTGCCGTTCTCGAACGGGATGAACACCAGCTTGTAACCGGACAGCGTGCTGCGATTCCACGAGCCGTGCTGGCCGATGACCATGCCGTCGGGGAAGCCCGGCAGCGTGCCCGCGGGCATCCAGCACAGGCCGAGCGAGGCGGTGTGGCCGCCGAGCGCGTAGTCCGGTTGAAGCGCCTTGGCGACCATCGCCGGATCCTGCGGCACGCGGTCGTCCACCGTCTTGCCCCAATAGCAATAGGGCCAGCCGTAGAAGCCGCCGTCGCGCACCGAGGTGAGATAGTCCGGCGGCGTCTCGTCGCCGAGGCCGTCGCGCTCGTTGACGACGGTCCAGAGCACACCCGTATTTGGCTCCCACGCAAGACCGACTGGATTGCGCAGGCCGGCGCCGAAAATGCGATGCGTGCCGGCGGCGAGATCGAGCTCGTAGACCGCGGCGCGGCCTTCCTCGACCTCCATGCCCATCTCGGCGATGTTGCTGAGCGAGCCGACGCCGGCATAGAGCTTGTTGCCGTCGGGGCTTGCGAGCAGGCTGCGGGTCCAGTGGCCGCTTGGCTTGAACGTCGTGAGCCGCTTGCCCGGCGCGGTGATGCGGTCGGCATTGGCGGCGTATGGGAAAGCCATCACGCCGTCGGTATTGCCGACGTAAAAAGTGTCGCCGACCAGCGCCATGCCGAACGGCTGGCTGAGGTTTTCCATGAAGGCGCCGCGGTGTTCGGCGACGCCGTCGCCGTCCTTGTCGCGCAGCAGCGTGATGCGGTCGGCGGACACGCCGAGCGCCGCGGCGCGCCGCATCGTAGCCTGCATCGCATAGTGAAACACGCTGCGCGGCGCGCCGGCGATCTGCGTGGCCTCCGCAATCAGCACGTCACCGTTCGGCAGCACCTCGATCCAGCGCGGATGGTCGAGCCCGGTTGCGAACGCATTGACCTTGAGCCCGGGCGCCACGGTCGGCTTCTGGCCCTCGCTCCAGCCGCGCGCGGACGGCATCTTCAAGGTCGGGATCGCGCCTTGCGGCTTGGCTTCGGGGATCGCCGGCGTTTGGCCCCAGGCCGGCGCAGGTGTGTTGCCCGAGAGCTTCCGCCATTGCAGCGCAATGCCGCCGAGGAGCGCGACGAACTGCGCAAAGATGCTGGAAAAGGTCATGTAAATCCCCTGTTGAACGTGCGGCACAGTCCAACGGATCGCCCAATGCCCTGCGCGGGCTCAGGCCTGATCGCCGATCTCTCCAGATCCACGATGGAATGTCGTCGTGCCTCGTTGCGCGCGCATCCAACGTGCTGGCGGTAAAAAGGTCAACGCCGGGGAACTCGACGGACGTCCATTCCCATGGAATGGCAGCCGACTAAATTTGCATGGAGAGGGGCCGCGGCGGTTCCTGACCCGTCATCCTGACGTGCGGGCCATGGGGCGCAACGCGCCGCATGGGGGAGCCTCGAAGGATGGAAGGCCCGGATGCATTAGCGGCTGTGCATCCTTCGAGGCTCAGCCAGCGATGCGTTCGCGTCGCCGGCTGAGCGCCACAGGATGACGGGATTAGCCGCAAACGTTACGCGAGAGAGCGATAGGCGAGCTGCTAGCCCTTACCGCGGCGACAGGAACGGGATGATCATCGGCACGCGGCGGCAATAGGCGCCGTAGGCGTCCTCGCCGAGCTCCTTGGACAAAAACACCTCTTCCATTCGGCCCTTCTGCCACATGCCGAGCGAGATCAGGACGGCGCCGAGGATCGTCGTTATGAGGCCGATCGCGATGCCGGTGACGAGCATGCCGAAGATCAACCCGGTGTAGATCGGGTGACGCACGATGCCGTAGGGGCCGGTGTCGATCACACGATGGTCTTCCTTGTGGGTGATGGTGTTGGACCAGAATTTTCCGAGATGCAGCCGGCCCCACCAGGCGAAGGCGATGCCGGCGGCCGAGAGGACCGCGGCGATGATGATGCCGGTGTTGCCGAGCACCCAGAGCGGCTTCCAGCCCAGCAGCTGTGCAATCCAAGGCGTGTACAGGATGCCGCCGACCAGGATCGGGATGCGATAGCGGCCGGACTCCAGCGTCATGACCTGCTTCTTGGTCTGCCCCTGCCAGAACGAGGCGCCGACCCAGCTGGCGAGAAAGGCAAGCCAGATCAGGGCCAGGAGTTCGGTCGGCCAGGCCGTGGTCCAGCCACCCCAGGCCACAGAAAGAAGCTTGCTGAAATCGAAGGACATGAAGGTTCTTTGCGTTGGGCGGCGGCTTCAGCTCGCGCGCGAGGAGAGCGCGTGATGCTTGATGGCGCCGGAGGGCTGCTGGCCGTTGCGGGCGAGCAGATGGGTGATGGTTTCACGCAGCACGGGCTCGATCGGACGCGGCGCGTAGCCGAGCTCGGTGCGCGCCTTGCCGATCGAGAGGTCGCTTGCGGCGAGCGCAATGCGCACGCCCTCGGCGGTGCCGTTGGGTGGCCGCCGCGTGACGCGATCGGCGAGATATTCGAGCATGATGCCCGAGAGCTCGGCGATCTTGCCGGGCACGACGACCGGGAACTGCCGGCGGCCGCTCATCGCCGACATCATCCGCAGGATGTTGCCGAGCGGGACGCAGTCGCCGCCGAGGATGTAGCGCTGGCCGATGCGACCGCGCTCCATGGTCAGCACGAGGCCCATGGCCACGTCGCGGACGTCGACGAGGTTGACCAGGAAGTTGAGATGCGGCTGCACCTTCTTCTGGAGGAAGTACCACAGCATCGCCGTCGGCGGCGTCAGATTATGGTCGGCCGCGCCGATCGGCATGGTCGGCGTGCCGATCACGAGCGGAAAGCCGCCGGCCGCCGCTTTCGCGGCATGATGCTCGGCGAGCGACTTCGAGCGCGTATAGGCACCCGGCATGGCGTCGGCCGGCTGCAGCGTCTCTTCGGCGGCAGCGCCTTTGAGGTCGGAATAGGGGAACAGGATCGATTCCGTCGAGCAGTGCAAAAAGCGCGACACGCCGCGCTTCATTGCGGCCGCGAGCACGATTTCGGTGCCGCGACAGTTGACGTCGTGAAAGTCCTGCTTGTTGGCGACCCACATGCCGGGCAGGCCGGCGAGGTGATAGACCTGATCGACCCCGGCGATTGCAGCATCGACCGCGGCGCCGTCGAGCACCGAGCCGTGGACGTATTCAACATCCGCGTTCGCCGCGGACGGCGCGCGGACATCGAGAACGCGCACCCGCTGCCCACGGGCGCGGAGCGCTTCGACGAGGTGATGTCCGATGAAGCCACTGCCACCGGTAACCAGTACGAGAGCCATGCAGAAGGTTGCTGTTTCGCGTCTAGAGCTATCGGGTTGAAAGGGAATTGGTCGGAAGAGGCGCCAGAATCGCGGCAAGGTCGCGACGGAAGCCCAATGCAATGAATAATTTTGCCATCACGAACATCGGTCCAAGCAAAAGATGCGAAGGAAAAGTGAACAACGAGGCTTCGCGGCCCTCAAAAACCTTGTGGCCGACGGTCTGCGCGGCGAGGCCGAGCACCACCAGCGCGGCGAAAATCGCCCACATCGTCGCGGTGCCGACTTGCGCCGCAACGGCCGTCGCAACCGAAAATAGCACGATCGAGACTGCCAGAATGCCGATCCCGAGCGCCACATCGAGCAGCAGCCAATACATCAGGACCGGCAAGGCCAGGATCACGGCGAGGCTGACATCGAAACCGAACAGCGGAAGCCTGACCAGCGTCAGCGGCATCACGGCGCCGGTGAACAACAGGAGAATGCCGACCACATGCATCGCCGTGTTCCGGGGGTCGCGATGGTACTCGACATAAACGGCAAGTTGGCGCTGGAAATAGCCACCCATTTCGGTCTCATGCAGCACGGGGTCGGGGAAGGGCGAACAGAGGCTATAGCACTGGACCGGGCGGTGCACAAACCGGCGCTTTTGTCGCGTGAAACCGTATTTGTGCGCCCCGGACAGGTTACAAAACGATCGGGACTTCAAAGGGTTCCGTCGGGTGCGAAACTGCGTTCGCTCAGCGCTTCTTGGCGGGCTTTTTCGCCGCAGGCGCAGGCGCCGCAGCCGGATGCGCAGGCGCCTCCTCTGGCACCTTGGCGTAGGTCAGGATCTGCAACTGGCCGTTGACGGCCGAGGTCGGCTTGGCCCGGTCGAGAAACTGCTCCTCGCCGAGGCCGATCGGATGCAGACGCTTGGTCGAGATCTTGAACGTGTTCACCAGCACGTCGCGGATCGCGTCGGCGCGGCGCTGGCTCAGGATCGCATTGGCCTCGCGCGTTTTCGAGTTCGATTCGACGTGGCCGACGATCAGGAACGTGTAGGGCAGCAGCGAGGAATGAACCAGCGCGTCCGCGATGCGGCCGACGGTCTGGTAGGAGGCCGGCTGGATGATCGGCGTGTCGGCATCGAACTGGATCTGCGCGTTGAAGGCGGGCAGCTTGGCGAGGTCAGGCGCGATCGGCGGCCGGTTCACCGGACCCGGATCGTTCTTGATCCTGGCCTTGGCGCGCTCCATCACCTGCTGCTTCAGCGCGGGAAGGTCGACCTCGGCGGCTTCTTCGAAATGGTTGAGCTTGCCGACGATGTCGTCGCGGGTCGGCGCCGCCGTCTGGGCACCGGCAGCGCCCGCGAGCAAAGCGAGGCCGAGCGCGACCGCAGTTCCGGCAATGAAAAGCCTGTTCGCGCGCATCAGCGGTACCCCGCGTCGTCGACGGCTTTCAGGCAGTTGTTGCTGATGCCCTTGGGCGTCGAAACCAGGCAGGGGATCGACTTGCTGGTCTCCTTGGTCGAGCCGCCGCAGACCTTGACGATCTCGCGCTGGCAGGCGTTCGCCACCGTGACGCGCGCGGCGACGCGCTTCTGGATGGCGTCGAACGCGCCGAGATAGTCGCTCTGGCACTGCTGGGACAGCACGTCGCGGTTGCGCGACAGGCACTCCTTCAGGCGGGTCGAATCCGGGTTGACGCCGCGGCAATTGGCGACGATTTCCGCACCGCAACTTTTGGCCAGGAGCCCGATCGAATCGCCAAAGCTCATAGTCTCCGCCGCGCTAAGCGACGGCATCCCCAATGCCAGCAAGATCAGTGCGATGCCCCGGACCATGGCGGCATCTGATACGGGGAAGTTCGGGCGGGTCAAGGGCTGTTCGGGGGAGATCTGTTGAACGCCAGGCGAGTGCGGCGAACAGTCCTCACTCGGCAGCGTGGGCGCGGGTAGGTAGTTCGATCAGGGCGACCATGTATTTCCTGAGGTCGTCAGCGACCTCCGGATCGGCCTTAAGTTCGGTCAACGTCCTTGGCGAGGGAAGCTGGCGGCCGTCCCCAATCAGCTCCTGCGCATAGAGTTCAAGCGCTTCTGGCGCATTCTCCAAGGCTTCGTCGATGTCGTCGCCGCCGGAAATGCAGCCGGGCAGGTCCGGAAACCACACTCCAACGGCATGGTCCGGCCCAGCGTCCTCAATGATGGCAATGTAATGAGCCATATCGACCTCAGTCGGGCTTCCAACCCGCCCCCTTATAGATGGCACGGACCAAGCCCTTTCCCAAGTCCTTCTTAGGATGCGGAACGACGATCGCTTCGCCCGAAGCGGGACTTTTGAATACGTGATGCGAGCCGGTCACACGCACGAGTTTCCAACCCTCTTGCTCCAGGCGCCGAATTATGTCGCGGCTCGCGGTCAGCATGATGTCCTCCAAGAGAATCACCTGACCACAAACTAATCCGGGGTAACTAGTGTTTGGTGAGCGGAGCGGCTTTGCTCACGCCCGCTGCACGAAGCTGTCCACGACCTTCTTCTCGCCGGCCTTGTCGAAGTGGATCGTGAGCTTGTTTCCGTCGATCTTGGTGACGTGGCCGTAGCCGAATTTCTGGTGGAAGACGCGGTCGGAGAGCGAGAAGTCCGAGATCGTGCCGGTGGATTTGGCAACCAACTCGCCCTCGATGGTCATCGGACCGCGGCGGCGCGAGGAGAAGCTGCCGAAGTCGGGGCCTGATGACGAGGACGAGGAGAACGTTGCTGCCTCTTCCTCGAAGCCGCCGCTTCTAACGCCACCGCTTCCGCCGCCATTGCGGCCGCCGCCCCGGTTGCGGTTGCCTTCTCGGTTGGCCTGGGCGCGCTGCCAGCCCGGCGTCGAATAGGTCGAGCCGAACGCCTCCATGTCGTCGAAGCGTGAGGCGCCGTAGCCGCCGGTGCCGCCCCAGGCCGAGCCGCCCTTGGATTCGGTGATCTCGACATTGGCCGCCGGCAGTTCGTCGAGGAAGCGCGACGGGATCGTGGTCGACCAGGTGCCATGGATCCGCCGGTTGGTCGCGAAATAGATTTTCGCGCGGCGCCTTGCGCGGGTCAGGCCGACATGGCCGAGCCGGCGTTCTTCCTCGAGGCCGGCGCGGCCCTGTTCGTCCAGCGTGCGCTGGCTCGGGAACAGGCCTTCCTCCCAGCCGGGCAGGAACACGTTGTCGAATTCGAGCCCCTTGGCCGAATGCAGCGTCATCAGCGACACCGCGTCCTCATCGGCGCCGCTGTCGCGGTCCATCACCAGCGAGATGTGCTCGAGGAATCCTTGCAGGTTCTCGAACTCCTCCATCGAGCGCACCAGCTCTTTCAAATTCTCCAGCCGGCCTGCGGCGTCCGCCGAACGGTCCTTCTGCCACATCTCGGTATAGCCGCTCTCGTCGAGCACGATCTGGGCGAGGTCGGTGTGCGCGGTGACCTCGCGCTGGGCGCGCCAGCGGTCGAACTGGGCGACGACTTCGCGAAGCGAGCCGCGCGCCTTCGGCTTCAGCTCGTCGGTCTCGACTACGGCGCGCGCCGCTTCGAACAAGGGAATGCGGCGCTTGCGGGCGTGGTCGTGCAGCATCTGCACGGTGGCGTCGCCGAGTCCTCGTTTGGGCACATTGACGATACGCTCGAAGGCGAGGTCGTCGGCCGGCGAGTTGATGACGCGCAAGTACGCCAGCGCATCGCGGATTTCGGCGCGCTCGTAGAAGCGAGGGCCGCCGATGACGCGGTAGGGCAGGCCGAGCGTGACGAAGCGGTCTTCGAACTCGCGCATCTGATAGGAGGCGCGCACCAGGATCGCGATCTCGTTGAGCTTCTCGCCCTTGCGCTGGATCTGCTCGATCTCCTCGCCGATGCCGCGGGCTTCCTCTTCCGAATCCCACGAGCCCGTCACCGTGACCTTCTCGCCGTCCTGGTCCTCGGTGCGCAGCGTCTTGCCGAGCCGGCCTTCATTGTGCGCGATCAGGTGCGAGGCGGCGGCGAGGATGTGGCCGGTCGAGCGATAGTTGCGCTCGAGGCGGATGACCTTGGCGCCGGGGAAATCGTGGTCGAAGCGCAGGATGTTGTCGACCTCGGCACCGCGCCAGCCATAGATCGACTGGTCGTCGTCGCCGACGCAGCAGATGTTCTTGGTGGGGGGCGTCTGCTCCCTCGCCCCGCTTGCGGGGAGAGGGTCGGGGTGAGGGGGAGTCTCCACGAGCGCGGTGCTCGGAGAGTCCCCCTCACCCGCCGCGCTTTGCGCGTCGGCCTCTCCCCGCAAGCGGGGAGAGGCGAAGGACGGGGACGACGGCGCCTGCGACAGCAGCCGCAGCCACAGATATTGAGCGACGTTCGTGTCCTGATACTCGTCCACCAGGATGAATTTGAAACGCTGCTGGTACTGCCGCAGAATATCCGGATGCTCGCGGAAGATGCGGATATCTTCCAAAAGCAGATCGCCGAAATCCGCCGCGTTCAAAATCTTCAGCCGCTCCTGATAGCTCGCATAGAGCTTGCCGCCCTTGCCGTTGCCGAACATGGCGGCTTCGCCTGACGGCACCTGCGACGGCATCAGGCCGCGGTTCTTCCAGCCGTCGATCAGGCCGGCGAGCATGCGTGCTGGCCAGCGCTTGTCGTCGATGTTCTCGGCCTGCAGCAGCTGCTTCAGCAGCCGCACCTGGTCGTCGGTGTCGAGCACGGTGAAGTTGGACTTGAGCTGCGCCAGCTCGGCATGGGTGCGCAGGATGCGGCCGCCGATGGAGTGGAAGGTGCCGAGCCACGGCATGCCCTCGACGGCATGGCCGAGCATCTGGCCGAGCCGGTGCTTCATCTCGCGCGCGGCCTTGTTGGTGAAGGTCACCGACAGGATCTCGGCGGGGCGGGCGCGGCCCTGGCTCAGGATATGGGCGATCCGCGTCGTCAGCACGCGCGTCTTGCCGGTGCCGGCGCCGGCCAGCACCAGGACCGGGCCGTCCAGCGTCTCCACGGCCTCGCGCTGCTCCGGATTGAGCCCGGACAGATATTTCGGGCCCACCGAGGCGCGCGCACGCGCGGCGATGCCGCCGGCTGCGGGCTGGTGATCGGGGACGTTCTGGGACGTGATCTTGCTCGGCTCGGTCATGCGAATCATAGGCCCCACGATGGCACCGGGGGGTGGCGGAAGGGAGCCTTCTAACAGGGATTGGTGTCTATATGGGGCGGCGGAATGAGGTTTTCCACGTGCGCGGCAGGCCAATTTGTTCCTGCGGGCCTTTCGAATTTCCACCCTGCGCGGATCGGAACCATCGTTCCCGCCTCGAGATTGTCTGGGCAGGTGGCGCGGCCAGCCGCGCCAAACGCAGACAGACATCAAGACGAGGGTTTTACCATGCTTGGCTGGGTTGTGACGTTTCTGGTTATCGCATTGATCGCCGGCATCCTGGGCTTCGGCGGCATCGCCGGCGCCTCGATCGAGATCGCCAAGATCATCTTCTTCATCGCGGTCGTTCTGTTCCTGGTCTCGGCCGTGGTCGGCCTGGCCCGCGGTCGCAACAGGATCTAGTGCGCCGGATCACGCGCTACCGCTTCGAGGGCATCGCCACGTTGCGGCCGATGCCCTCGGGGCGCGCCACCGCGCTGTGGGCCTTTGTGACCGCAGCGATGCGCTCGCTTATATCCGGCGGAAAAGGCGCAACCTTGCGCGAGTTCATGTCCATATGAAGCGACATGTTCTCGGAAGTCGCCGACAGCCAGCCTTCGCTTGCGTGCCGCATCTCCTCGAACGTGTGCAGCCGCTTGTCGTCGGCCTCCAGCAGCCAGACCAAGATCTGCACGGGATCGCCGAGGTGGATTTCGCGCAAGTAACGCACGTGGCATTCGGCGGTGAAGGTCGAGCCGAGGCGTTCCTTCATGTAAGCCGGCCCGATGCCGAGCTCGGCCCAGAGCTGGTCGATCGCGCGGTCGAACATCACGTTGTAATAGGCCATGTTGAGATGGCCGTTATAATCGATCCATTGCGGCTCGATCTGCATGATCGAGGCGCGGAATGGCCGTGCTTGGGGCGCTGAGGCGGCAGTCTCCGGCATGTTTCCTTCCAGCTATGCGTCCGGTCGCTTGACTTGACCGGTTTTATGTCCTTTGCCACGGTTCTTCTGTCGGGAGGAATTCCGTGGGTACGACCATCACCAATAATCCGCCGCGGCCGGAGCCGAAAGCCCTCGCGAGCGCACTGGAGCAGCTTGCCGCACGCTTCGGCAACCGCCTCATCACATCACAGGCCGTGCGCGAGCAGCACGGCCATACCACCACCTGGATCCCCAACCAGCCGCCGGATGGCGTGGTAATGGCGCAGGAGACCGCCGACATCCAGGACGTGGTGAGGATCTGCGCCAAGAACCGCGTCCCCGTCATTCCCTTCGGCACCGGCACCTCGCTCGAGGGCCAGGTCAACGCGCCCGCCGGCGGTATCTCGATCGACCTGCGCGACATGAACAAGGTGCTCGCGGTGCACGCCGAGGACCTCGACTGCGTGATCCAGCCCGGCGTGACCCGCAAGGCGCTCAACGAGCATCTGCGCGACCAGGGCCTGTTCTTCCCGATCGATCCCGGCGCGGATGCCTCGCTCGGCGGCATGGCCTCGACCCGTGCCTCCGGCACCAATGCGGTGCGCTACGGCACCATGCGCGACAGCGTGCTGGCGCTGAAGGTGGTGCGCGGCGACGGCGAGATCATCACCACCGGCACGCGCGCCAAGAAATCATCCGCCGGCTACGACCTGACCCATCTGTTCGTCGGCGCCGAAGGTACGCTCGGCATCATCTCGGAGCTGACCATCCGTCTGCGCGGCATCCCCGACACGATCGCGGCCGGTGCGGTGTCGTTCGAGAGCGTGCACGGGGCCTGTCAGGCCGTGATCCTGGCGATCCAGACCGGCATTCCCGTGGCGCGCATCGAGCTGCTCAACGCCGCGCAGGTGAAAGCCTGCAACGCCTATTCGAAGTTGACGCTGCCGGAGACGCCGCTGCTCCTGATGGAATTCCACGGCAGCGAGATCGAGGTCGCCGAGCAGTCCAAGGCCTTCGGCGAGATCGCGAAGGATTGCGGCGGCGGCGATTTCTCCTGGACCACGAAGCCCGAGGATCGCACGAAGCTGTGGCAGGCGCGGCACGACGCCTATTGGTCGGTGAAGGCCCTGCGGCCCGGCGACAGCATCGGCGTGGTCGCAACCGACGTCTGCGTGCCGATCTCGCGGCTTGCCGACTGCGTCAGCGAAACCGAAGAGGATCTCAAGCGCCTCAATCTGCTGTCGCCGATCGTCGGCCATGTCGGCGACGGCAATTTCCATTGCTCGCTGGTCTGCGACACCAACGACGCGGCGGAGATGGCGCGCGGCGAAGAGTTCATGCATCGCCTGGTCGAGCGCGCGCAGGCCATGGACGGCACCTGCACCGGCGAGCACGGCATCGGGCAGGGCAAGCAGAAATACCTCAAGGCGGAACTCGGCCCCGAGGCGCTCGATGCGATGCGGGCGCTGAAAAAGGCGCTCGATCCGCTCAACATCTTCAACCCCGGCAAGATCGTGCCGGAGGCGTAGGCCTTCGGCACCACAAGCCGCCGCAGGGCCGATGCCGTCCCCCGGTCGGGGGCGGGAACTTTCGGCAATCCTGTCGGTTCCAATTCCCGCCAAGTTCCGATGCCTCAATGGTGCGGCTCTGCGGGAGGATGCGATGGTGCGACCGGTCATTGGAATTGCCGCGATGGCGCTTGCCTGCATGCTGGCGGGCGCGGCTCTGGCGAAGGGCGGACATGGCGGTGGCCATGGAGGCGGGCACGGCGGTGGCCATCACGGCGGCGGACATTTCCGTGGCCACGGCGGTGGACATGGGCATGCCGGCGGGCATCATCGCGGCATGCGGTTCACGTCCGGGGTCCGACGCGGCGGGCCCAACTTCGGCCAGATCCGCAATGCTGCGATCCGCCCCGCGAGCTTCCGCAATGCCCTGAACACCAGCGCATTCCGGAATGGCCGGCTGATCAGCAATCCGGCAGCGCGTACACAGATCGTGGCAGCGGCCGCATTGGCCGGCTGGAGCGGCGCAAGCAGCGGATGGTGGCAGCATGCGGGCGGCGGCTATGGCTGGGTCGGGCCGCTGTTCTGGCCGTTCGCCTATAACGACCTTTACGACTACACGATCTGGGGCGACGGGCTCGGCTTCTGGGGTTACGGTTACCCCGACATTTATGCAGGCATTTTCGGCCCCTATGGCTATGATCGCCTGTCGGCCTATCTGCCGCAGCAACCGCAGGGACGACGACGGGCGCGTAGCGCACCGCTCGATCAGCTCTGCGGCAGTGACCGGCGTGCCATCGCCGGACTACCGATCGATCAGATCGCATCCGCGGTGCAGCCGACAGATGCGCAGGGCGCCGCTCTCGATGCGCTCGGCAATGCCTCAGTCGACGCGGCAGCGCTGATCCGCACATCCTGTCCGACGCAGGCCGCAGCGACGGCGCCCGGCCGGCTCGCAACGATGCAGCAGCGCATCGAGGCGATGCAGAAGGCTGTCGAGCTGGTCCAGCCCGCGCTCGATCAATTCTATGGCTCGCTGAACGACGAGCAGAAGGCGCGCTTCAATGCGCTGGCCGAGGATCAGCGTCGTGCGACGGCATCGAACAATGCGAGGGAAGCGTCGGTGCAGTCTTGCAATGTGACCGCCGCGTTCGATTGGCCCGGTGCTGCGATCGATGAGAGGCTTCGTCCGAGCGACACCCAGCGCGCGGCGCTCCAGGTGCTCCAGGATACCAGCGCCAAGGTCAGCGCATTGCTCAAGGCGGGCTGCGAGCCCAATGACATGATGACACCGCCGGCACGCATGGCCACAATCCGCAAACGGCTCGATGCGATGTTGGACGGGATCAAGTCGGTGCGCGCGGCGCTCGATGATTTCTACGCCACGCTCAACGACGAGCAGAAAGCGCAGTTCGAGGCGATCGGGCCGCGCCGCACGTCCTGAACGGTGCAAGCCAATAAAGGCCACGGGTGGGGGCAATGAAGTGGTTCGCAAGGCGGCAGCCGGCCGACATCTGGGATGAGCCGATCCAGGGACCGATCGGCGATATCGACGCGGCGGAGCGCATTCGTAACATCTGCGAGGCTGCGAGAGCGGGCGCGGAGGCTGTCGGAGGCGCCGCACAGGCTGATAAGCGCGAACGTGAGCGCTTTGAACGTGCAGCCCGCGTCGCGATGGAAATTGCGATGAAGATCGCAGACGATCTGATGCGCGACGATGCGGTCCGCCGCATCGTCGACCTCTGCGTGAAGGCAAATGATATCAAGACGGCGCAGATCCTGTTTCGCGCGATCCAGGCGGGCTGGATCCGGGAGGCCGTCCAACACGACTATCCGGCGCTGGCGCAGTAGATCCGGCTCGCGCGTCGGGCGCGAGCCGGATCAATGTCTATGCTCGACAGTCTCAGTATCTGCGGTAGTCGCCGCGATAATGGTCGCCGCCGCCGCGGCCGCCCATTCCAATGCCGATCCCGATACCGACGCCGATGCCCTGCATGACAGCAGCTGGCGGCGGCCCCGGGGGCGGGGCGCGCTCGTAGACCACTTCGTCCGGCGGCGACCGGCGCCTGGGCGGCGTCTCGACCACCTTGCGCTTGGGCGGTGTGTCGTCGACGCGCTTCTTGATCACGGGCGCGACGCTCGGATTGACGGGCGTTGCCGGGCTCGACGGGGTCGAGCATGGGCAGGTCGGGGCCATCGCGACGGCGACCGGGGCAGGGCTCGCAGCGGCGGCGACAGGCAGGCCGTAATTTCGGTTCTGCACGCGAAGCAACAGCCTGCGTGCGGTTGCCGCGAGGTCGCTGTTGTCCCAGTTCGCAAGATAAGCCTCGAACGAGGCGCGGGTGTTGATCGCGGTGGCGCGCTCCCAGGCCAGCATCTGCCGTCGCCGCTCCAGCACGGTGCGCACGCGCGGTGTACGGGTGTCCTGTGCGTACAGCTCGATATAGGCCTGATACGCCGGCACCGTGTCGTCGGTGATGACGAGTTCATAGGCGACCATGGCCGGCTTGCCCTGCAAGTCCTTGCGCCAATCCTCGACGCTGCGCGTGCCGCTGGCGAGCGCCATCGAGGACGCGCCCGGCATGGCCGGCTGGCTGCCGCTGCTCTCGCCGAAGAACTTGAAGTCGGTCGTCAGCGAGGAGCTTTCCCAGGGGATCTGCCGTCCGTCGGTCGACTGCGCGACGGCGACGCGGATGCGCTTGAACACTTCCTCGATCGGCAGATTGGGCTGCTTGGCAACGGTGAGCGCTGCCGTGGTGTAGGGGCTGTCGATGCCACTGCCGTCCTCGGCCTCGGCGCCGGGCGAGGTTGAATAGGAGATGAAGGAGCCCGGCGCGCCGGCCTTGGTGTCGACGATCGCAAGCCCGTGGCCGGCGCCGCTGAGCGCCGGGAACGGATTGTTGCGGCAGGCATCGAGCATGAAGATGCGCGCCCGCGTCGGCAGCGCGCCGAGCGTGTTGAGCATGTCGTTCAGCCGCACGCCCTGGAGTGGAATGTCGGCCTCGCGCTTGGGATCGAGATCGACCGGCACCAGATAATTCTCGCCGTCGATCTGCAGGCCATGGCCGGCATAGAACACCAGTGCCACCGTGTCGGCGCCGCTGGCGCTGACCTTGCCGGCGAAATCCGAGATCGCCGCGCGCATCTCGTTCTGCGCCAGATTGGCGACCGTGGTGACGGTGAAGCCGGCATTGCCGAGCAGCTCCGTCATGCCCTTGGCATCATTGGCGGCGTTGGGCAGTTCCGGCACCGTCCGATAAGCGGACTGGCCGATCACCAGCGCGAGCCGGGCTTCGGCGGCGGCCTCCGTTGGTGTCATCAGTTGTGTGAGCGCAAGAAGGCCTGATGCAAGAAGCAAATGGCGAAAGGCTGGACGGCGCATGATGTCACCTCCATCGGCAATACGCGCGATGATGTCACTTTTTCTAGGTCGGTGCCATGACACTGTCTGTGCGCTAGCTCACGCTGGGCGTGCGACAAATCGGGCAGGATGTCTGCCTGGCCGGCGCGGCAGGCCGTGCGGCGTCACGGCAGTCCGCGGTCCCAGGGCGGGTCAGGCGCAAAGCACGCGGCGAGAAAGTCGATGAAGGCGCGTACCTTGGCCGGTGGCCGGCGGTCGGGCAGGTAGACCGCGTGCACCGCCGAGGTCTGGATTTCCGGCTGGTCGAGCGGGAGCGCGACGAGCGCGCCCGAGCGGAGATCGTCGGCGATGATGAAGGTGGGTTGTCGCGAGAGGCCAAGGCCGGCCAGCGTCGCCGCGCGTAGCGCATCGCCGTTGTTGGCACGCAAGGTGCCGCTGACCTGGACGCGGATTTCGCCCTCTGCGCCGAACAGCCATTCCGCCGCGCTCGCCTGCTGCGAGAGCGTGTACCCAAGGCAATTGTGCCCGGCGAGATCGGCGACGGTGCGCGGCGTGCCGTGCCTGGCAAGATATGAAGGTGTGGCGCAGACCACGAGGCGGTTCGGCGCGAGCTTTCGCGCCACCATGCTGGAGTCGCGCAAGCTGCCGATGCGGATCGCGAGGTCCCAGCCTTCCTCGGCAAGGTCGACGAGGCGGTCGTTGAGGCCGAGTTCGACCGTGACCTCGGGATGGCGTTCGCAGAACTCCGCGATCAGCGGCGCGATCTGCCTGGTGCCGAACACGACGGGCACGTTGACCCGCAGCAGTCCGCGCGGCTCGATGCGCTCGCGCGCAACCGCGGCATCGGCGGCCTCCATGTCCGCGAGGATGCGCTCGGAGGATTCGAGATAGCTCCGTCCGGCCTCGGTGATGGAGAGCCGCCGCGTGGTGCGGTGGAACAGTTTCGTGCCGAGCCGCGCCTCGAGCGAGGCGACATGCTTGGTCACCATGGTCTGCGACAGGCCCATGGCCCGGGCCGCGCCGGACAGGCTGCCGCTCGCGGCGACCTTGGCGAAGACCTCCAGGCTGGTCAGGCGGTCGAGCAAATAACCTCACTCTGTAGGTGTGAAGTGTATTTCGATAATAGCGGATTATCGTTGGAATGAGAATAGATCATGTTGCGGCCAAAGGAGACACCCCATGATCGATTCCCGTACCGCCCCGTACGCCGCACTGGTGCTGCGCGTGACCTTGGGCGCGCTGTTCCTGGCCCATGCCGGCCTCAAGCTGTTCGTGTTCACGCCCGCCGGCACCGCAAAATTCTTCGGCAGCCTCGGCTTTCCGCCCGAGCTCGCTTACCTCATCATCACCGTCGAGGTGCTGAGCGGCGTCGCGCTGATCCTCGGCCTCTGGACCCGCTATGCCGCGCTCGCCGGCATTCCGATCCTGCTCGGCGCGATCTTCACGGTGCACGGCGCCGCCGGTTTCTTCTTCACCAATCCGAAGGGCGGCTGGGAATACCCCGCCTTCTGGGCAATCGCGCTGGTCGCGCAGGCCCTGCTCGGCGACGGCGCCTACGCGCTGCGTCCCTCGCGTGATGTCGCGGCGGCGGGCGGCCAGCTCAGCGTCGCGCATTCGCGCTGACGTCACGGCATTCGCTCCAACCTGAAAGCCGCGGGATCATGATCCCGCGGCTTTCATTCGTCTGCTTCGTACCAGGCCGATCAATCTACGTTCGGTATTGATCCATACCTGAATTGGATCGATCCGCGTCCATCTTGCCTGGCGGGTCTTTCGTTCGCCGGACCATCGCGCGGCATTCGTCGAAAACATCGGCAAACACAGGCATTCCACTGCGTGTTCGCCGGAATGCTTGTTCCTCCCCGCGTCCGCTTCCTCACCGGCCGCAACCCTTGCCCGCGCCGTCGCTTTGGCCATACAGTCGTTGCAACGGGCTGCGGCAACGACCGCGGTCGCGAAAAAGAACAATCGGGGAGAGACCGCACCATGACCATCGTGCCCGTGAACCGTCGCGCGTTCATCAAGTCATCGGCGGCGGTCACCGCCGGCCTCGTGCTCTCCCCCGCCATCATCGGCCGTGCCGAGGCCGCGACGCTGAAGCTGAAATGCTCCTCCTCGCTGCCGAACGATCCCAAATACGCCAACGGCCGCGTCTACTACGACAACCTCGTCAAGAATTTGAAGGGCAACGGGCTCGGCGAGCAGATCGAGGTCGCGTTCTTCCCCGACAACCAGCTCGGCCAGGAGATCGACGTCATCAACTCGGTGAAGCTCGGCGTCATCGATCTCATGGTGTCGGGCTCCTCGATCTCGGCCAATCTGGTGCCGCTGGTCGGCACCTACGATCTCGGCTTTCTGTTCTCCAGCTTCCCGCAGCAGACCAAGGCGTTCGATGCCGGCGCCGCCAAGCCGATCGAGGACGCCCTGCTCAAGGGCGGCAACATCCGCATCATCGCCTGGGCCTATAATTTCGGCTCGCGCAGCGTCTTTGCCAAGAAGCCGGTGAAGACACCGGAAGATCTCGCCGGCCTCAAGATCCGCACCCTGCCGAATCCCGTCATCACCGAATGCCTGCGCCTGATGGGCGCCGCCGCGACGCCGCTGGCGTTCGGCGAGATCTACACGGCGTTGCAGGCCGGCGTGCTCGATGGCCTGGAGCACGATCCGCCGACGATCCTTGCCAGCAAGTTCTTCGAAACGGCGAAATTCTACGCGCTGACGCAGCACAATTTCTCGCCGCTTGCGATCTACTTCAGCGACATGACCTACAACCGCATGGACCCGAAGCTGCGCGAGGGTTTCCTCGATGCCGCGAAGAAGGCCGCGGCCGACACGCGTGCCCATGGGCTTGCGGTCGAGAAGGAGGCGCTGGCGGCGTTGACCGAGAAGGGCGTGACGGTTGCCGAATGCGACCGCGAGGCGTTCAGGAAGCGCGTCGCGCCGCAGACCGAGAACTTCATCAAGGCGCGGCCGGAATCCAAGGCCGTCATCGACATCATCCGCGCAACGCAAGCCTGAGATGACGATCACAGCCGCCGTGCCGCTCCCGGGCGGCCGCCACGGGAGCATCACCCTGCTGCTTCGCCTCAGCGATGCGATCGCGGCCGTCCTGCTCGCCGCCGATCTCGTCGTGGTCTGTGCGTCCGTGCTGTTGCGCTTCTTCTTCAACGCGCCGGTCGAATGGTCCGACGACGTCGCGCGCGGATTGATGGTCGGCTCGGCCTTCTTCGGTGCCGCGAGCGCGCTCGCGCGCGGCGAGAATGTCGGCGTGTCGTTCTTCCGCGACCTGTTGCCGGCACGGCTGCGGACGCTGGTCGATGCCGCCGGCGCGCTGCTGGTGGTGCTGATCTCGGGTTACGTCGCCTATAACGCCATCAAGCTGGGCTCATTGACTGCAGGCCAGACCACCGGTTCTGGCCTGCCGCTGGAGCTGACGTTCTATCCGATGGGCGTCGGCGCGCTGTTCATGACGGTGTTCGCGATCGACCATCTCTGCGCGAGGCCGCTTCCCGATATCGTCAGGGGGCTCGTTGCGATCATCGTCGTCACCGGGCTCTATCTCGCCTGGGATTATCTGTCGCCGTCCTCGGTCCCGTCGGCGGGCACCTTGATGCTGATCGGCTTTTTCGTGACGCTGTTCGGCGGATTGCCGATCGGCTTTGCGCTGGCGCTTGCCGCGCTCATCTTCATCTGGGTCGAGGGCGCGCTGCCCGGCGTCATCTTCGCCCAGCAGATGGCGCGCGGCATCGACAATTTCGTGCTGCTTGCGATCCCGTTCTTCATCCTCGTCGGCTATCTCATGGAAGCCAACGGCATGTCGGTGCGCCTGATCGAGCTGTTGCAGCGCGGGGTCGGCCGCATGCGCGGCGGACTGAACGTCGTGATGGTCGCTTCGATGGTGCTGTTCTCGGGCATCTCGGGCTCGAAGATGGCCGATGTCGCCGCGGTCGGCTCGGTGTTGATCCCGGCGGCGCGCCGCTCGAAGCAGAACCCTGGCGGCGCGGTGGCGCTGCTGGCGGCGTCCGCGGTGATGGCGGAGACCATCCCGCCCTGCATCAACCTGATCATCCTGGGCTTTGTGGCGAACCTGTCGATCGGCGGCTTGTTCGTTGCGGGGCTCTTGCCGTCGGCGCTGATGGCGCTGGTGCTGATTGCGGTCTCCATCATCTTCGGCAAGCGGCCGGACAGGGTCGAGGACGTCGAGCCGCAGATGCCCGTGTCGGGGCTGTGGAGCGGGGCGATCGCCTCGTTCGGCCTGATCTTCATGATCTTCTTCGGCTTCAAGAGCGGCTTTGCCACCGCGACCGAGATCTCTGCCTTCGCGGTAGCCTATGCGCTCGTCGTCGGCAGCGTGGTGTTCCGCGAGCTCAGCTTCAAATCGGCCGCGCACAGTTTCGTGCAGGCGGCGACGCGCGCCGGTCTCGTGCTGTTCATCGTCGCTGCCGCGCAGTCGCTTGCGTTCACGCTGACCTTGCAGCAGGTGCCGCATGCGGTTGGCGATTTCATGCTCGGTTTGTCGAAGACCTCAGGCGTCTGGCTGTTCATCCTGCTCGCGATCGCCGTGCTGATCGTGATGGGCTCGGTGCTGGAGGGCGCCGCCGCGCTGATCATCTTCGGGCCGCTGCTGTTGCCGGTCGCGGTGCAGCTCGGCGTTGATCCCCTGCATTTCGGCGTCGTGCTGGTCATCGCCATGGGCATCGGCCTGTTCGCGCCGCCGCTCGGGCTCGGACTCTACGGCGCCTGCCTGATCGGCAACGTGCCGATCGAGCAGACGGTGAAGCCGATCATGGGTTATCTCGGCCTGTTGTTCCTCTGCCTGCTCGTCATCGCCTTCGTGCCGTGGCTGTCGACCGCGCTGCCGCGGGCATTCGGCTACTGAAGGAGTTTTGTCGTGAAGGTTCTGCTCGCTCACACGCCGGAGATGCGGCGCAATTACTATGGCGATCGCAGCCTAAGCGGTTTGCGCGCGGCCGCCGAGGTGATCCTGCATGAGAGCGATAAAACGCTGGACGCGGACGGCCTCGTGCGCGCCGCTGGTGATGCCGACATCATCGTCGCCGATCGCATGACGGAGGGACGCGGCGAGATCTTTGCAAGGCTGCCGCGTCTGCGCGCCTTCGTCCGCTGCGCGGTCGACATCCGCAACGTCGATGTCGAGGCGGCCTCAGAGGCCGGCGTGCTCGTGACCCGCGCCGGCCCCGGCTTCGTTCAGGCCGTCGCCGAGCTCGCGCTCGGCTTCATGGTCGATCTTTCCCGCGGCGTGTCGCGGACGACCGCGGACTACCAGGCCGGCCGCAAGGTCGAGGCGCGGATGGGCCGCCAGCTCGCCGGCAGCAAAATCGGCATCATCGGTTACGGCAGCATCGGGCGCTATCTCGCCGAGGTGGCAAAAGTGCTGCGCATGGAGGTGCTGGTCGCCGATCCCTTCACCACCGTCAGCGACAGCGCCATCAGGCAGGTCGGCCTCGACGAGCTCCTCGCCGCATCCGACTATGTCGTCTGCCTCGCCATCGCCAACGAGCAGACCGAAAACCTGATCGGCGAGGCGGCGCTGGCGCGCATGCAGAAGCATGCCGTCTTCATCAATCTCTCGCGCGGCAATCTGGTCGACGAGGCGGCGCTGGCCAAGGCGTTGCTTGAGAACCGCATCGCCGGCGCGGCGATGGATGTCGGCCGCGCGCCCGACCAGATGCCGACGCCGGAGCTGGCCAGGCTCCCCAACGTCGTCGCCACGCCCCATGTCGGCGGGCTGACGCCGCAGGCGATCGAATACCAGTCGCTGGAAACGGTTCGGCAGGTCGAAGCGATCGTCAGGGGCGAAATTCCCCCGGGCGCGGTCAACGCTGCGCGCTGGACGCGGCGGCCGTGAGCGGCCCTAAAGCCGATCCACCGCCTTGAACGTCCCGTCCTTCTGGATCACCGTCAAAAACACCTTCGGCGGCGTGTCGATCGTGCGCAGGCCGACAGTGACGGTGCTGCCGCTGATATCGAAGTGGCCGACATCGTTGATGGCGCGGAGCAGGTTTGCGCGCGTCGGTTTCGGTCCGGCCTTTTCCAGCGCCGCGGCCGCGAGGCGGCCGGAGAGATAGCCTTCCAGCGACACGAAGTCCGGTGTCAGCGTCGGATCGAACGCCTTCTGCGCCGCCTGGTAGTCGGCGACGAGCTTGAGCGAGCGATCCCATGGAAACGGCACGACCTGCGAGACGATGACGCCTTCACCGTCGGGACCGAGCTCCCTGGCCAGCGCATTGGCGCCGACGAAGGAGACGTTGACGAAGGTCGGATAGAAGCCGCTGCGGTGCGCGAGCTTGATGAACTCCGCGCAGGGACCATAGGTCCCGACCATCACGATCGCCTCGGGTTCGGCGCGCTTGATCACCCGCCAGGCCGCGGTGACCGCGCGGGTGTTGCGTTCGAAGGTGCCTTCGGCGGCAAGCTCGAGGCCGCGCTTGGCGAGCGCGCGCTTGACGCCGGTCAGACCGTCGCGGCCGAAGGAATCGTCCTGGTAGAAGATGCCGATGCGGGTGAAGTGGCGATCCTCGGTGAGGTGCTTGATCCACGCCTCGGCCTCCGCACCATAGCTCGGGCGGATGTTGACGACGTTGGCAAGCTCGAGGTCGCGCAGGAATTCGGCGCCGCTGAACGGACCGATGAAGGGGACGTTCCTGGCGCTGGTGATCGGAATTGTCGCCATCGCGGTCGGCGTGCCGACCGCGCCGATCAGCGCGAACACCTTGTCGTCCTCGATCAGGTGCAGCGTCTGCGCCACCGAACGGTCGGGGTCGTAGCCGTCGTCGCGGCTGATGAGCTGGAGCTTGCGGCCGTGGACCCCGCCCTCGGCGTTGATCTCGGTGAATGCGGCGACGATGCCTTGCCGCATGCGCTGTCCGAGCGCGGAGGAGGGGCCTTCGAGCGCGGCGGCCTGGCCGAACAGGATCGCATCCTCGCTGACGCCGGCCTCGTCGGCTCTCGCGGCAAGCATGGTCGCGGCGAGGAGCGCGATGGTCAGGACGAGGGATGTCGCCGATCGAAATCGATGCATCGGGAAGGTCTTGCTGAATGAATGGAAGCAGCCTCATGCAGCATATTCCTGCGAGCCTGAATAGCTCGCTAACCGGCGACGTGGCGGCAGCCCGTAGTACTCCGGGCAAAACCGGCAAGTTGTTTCCACAATGCCGGATCATTCGGACACTTCATTAACTAATTCGCGCGTCGCGGAATGCTCGGGTTCCGAAATTGTGCAGTTCTTAACCGCAGTCTTGTTCCGATAGCGGCGCCGGCACCTCAACCAGAGGTTCGGTTCGTCGCGGACAGGGGGACGGCGGCTTCAAGATGGGTGATCGCGATCAGAACGATCAGGATCGGAGGCGTATGACCGGATGGTGGCGTGCCGCGCCGCTGCTCGGGCTGTATCGCCCTGCGCTCGTCGCGGTCGGCGTCGGTCTTCTGTTCTCGGTTGTCGGCGCGGCCGCCGTGGCGCGGTGGGAAGACCGCGTCAACAGGATCGAGTTCGAGAACGCGGCCGAAACCGAAGCAATCGTCATGCAGAATGGCATGGGCGAATACATCTCCAGGCTCGTCGCGCTGCGCACGCTGTTCGAATCGACCAATGACGAAGTCACCCGCAGCGAGTTCGAGACCTTCAGCGCCCGCCTGTTCGAGCGCCATCCCGGCATGCTGCGCATTGCCTGGCTGCCGCGCGTCAACCGCAAGGAGCGCGCGGAATACGAGACCGCGGCGATCGCGGACGGCGTGTCCGGCTATCGCATCAAGTCGCTCCAGAGCGAGGGCTTTGCGACGGCGCCGCAGAGCGACGAGTACTTTCCCGTGTTCTACTCGACCCAGCCGAAGACCTCGTCGGTCTACGGCATGGATTATGCCACCGTTCCGGAGCGCCGCGCGGTGCTGGAGCGCGCGCGCGACAGCGACAAGGTCGCAGCCATTCGCACGCGCCTGTTCGAGCCGAAGGAGGGGGGCCGACTGCCCGACGTTCTCGTCGCCATTCCCGTCTACGCCAAGGGGACGTCGCGCGAGACGGTCGCGGACCGGCGCCGCAATCTGGCCGGCTTCGTGGTCGGCGTCTTCGACCTGCCGCTGCTGATCCAGGCCATTCGCGTCACCACCGGGGCAAGCCCCGCTGTCAGCATGAACGTCTATCCGCCCTTCACGGCGCAGATCGTCAGCCTGGAGCAGATGCTGCCGGATTATTCCTCGGCGGCCACGGCGCCGCAATCGATGCGGGACGTCGCGCGGGCGCTGCACTGGGCAGGCAGCCTCAAGATCGGCGATACCGACTGGCAGGTGCGGGCGGTTCCAACCGCCGGCGGTCCGCTGGAGACGACTTACGATCGCGCCGGCACGGTGCTGATCGTCGGCATGCTGCTGACGCTGTCGCTGTCGACCTATCTCATGCTCGCAAGCCGCAATTCGCGGCGGCTGTCGCTGGCGAACCGGCGGGTGCTCGAGCTCGCCCAGACCGACATCCTGACCGGACTGCCGAACCGCGCCTTCTTCCTCACGCGGCTCGACGAGATGAACAGCCAGCTGAGTGTGCGAGGTCTGCCGTTCTCGATCCTGATGCTCGACCTCGACCGCTTCAAGAACGTCAACGACTCCCTCGGTCACGGTGCCGGCGATGCGCTGCTGCGCCAGGTGGCGCAGCGGCTGAAATCCGCCGTGCGCGCCAACGACGTGCTGGCGCGGCTCGGCGGCGACGAGTTCGCCATCATCCAGGAAACCGGCGCCGATCAGCGCGCCTGCTCGACCGAGCTGGCGGCGCGGATCGCCAAGCTCTTGACCGAACCGTTCCTGCTGCCCGGTCACCGCGTCGAGATCGGCACCAGCATCGGCATCGCCATCGCGCCGGATCACGGCAGCGATCAGGAGCAGCTGCTGAAGAAGGCGGACCTTGCGCTCTATCGTTCGAAATCGGCAGGCCGCAACTGCTTCACCATCTATGACGAGGCGATGTCGGCCGAGCTGGAGGCGCGCAACACGCTGGAGGGGGATCTGCGCGATGCCATCGCGCGGTGCCAGCTGGAGGTGCATTACCAGCCGTTCGTCGACGCGCTCAGCGGCGCGCGGCGCGGCTTCGAGGCGCTGGTGCGCTGGCGGCATCCGACCCGCGGCCTGATCCCGCCGGACCAGTTCATCTCGCTTGCGGAGGAGACCGGGCTGATCGTGCCGCTCGGCGAGTTCGTGCTCCGGCGCGCCTGTGCGGATGCGGCCGACTGGCCCTCCCACCTCGCGGTCGCCGTCAACCTGTCGCCGATCCAGTTCAAGGAGGCCCAGCTGTTCGAGGTGATCTGCGCGGCGCTCGCCGATTCCGGCCTGCCGCCCCAGCGGCTGGAGATCGAGATCACGGAATCCGTGCTGCTGGAGCGCGGCGGCGAGAACCACGCCTTCATGCAGCGGCTGAAACTGCTCGGTGTCGAGCTCGCGCTCGACGATTTCGGCACCGGCTATTCCTCGCTCAGCTATCTGACGGCGTTCCCGTTCGACAAGATCAAGATCGACAAGTCGTTCATCCGCAACCTCACCCAGCAGCCGCGCAGCTCCGCCATCATTTCCTCGATCGTGACGCTGGCGCGCGGGCTGGACATGTCGGTCACCGCCGAGGGCGTCGAGACCCGCGAGGAGTACGAGCGGCTGAAGGCGCTCGGCGTCAATTTCGCGCAAGGCTATCTGTTCGGCCGCCCGCAGCCGATCGAGCGGATCCTGTTCGACGCACCCGTCAAACCTTCACGGCGTGACGCCGCCTGAGATCGCCCTGTCGCATCTCGCCCGACGGGCATGCGCGGAATTCGCTTGACCCGGGCACCCCCGGATGGTCGGTAGGACCGTCCAGGGATGAAACACACAAATATGCGGCTTCCGTTCTTCTACGGCTGGGTCGTGGTCGCCGTGACCTTCGTCACCATGGCCATTGGCGTCAACGCGCGCACCGCCTTTTCACTGTTCTTTCCTCCCATCATCTCCGAATTCGGCTGGGAGCGCGGCGTCACCGCGGGTGCCTTCTCCTTCGGCTTCGTGGTGTCGGGCGTGGTCAGCCCGCTGATCGGCCGCCTGATGGACCGCGCCGGCCCGCGCGCGGTGATGGAGCTCGGCGTCGTGCTGATGGGAGGCGGGTTGCTGCTTGCGCCGCTCACCAGCGCGCCCTGGCATCTCTATGTCACCATCGGCGTCATGGTCGGCGCCGGCTCGGTGTGTCTCGGCTATTCCGGCCAGTCGCTGTTCCTGCCGAACTGGTTCATCCGCAAGCGCGGCTTCGCCATCGGCATCGCTTTCGCCGGCGTCGGCATCGGCTCGGTGACGCTGCTGCCCTGGGTGCAGCACATGATCGAAGAGACCGGCTGGCGCACCGCCTGCACCGCGATGGGCCTGCTCATCCTGGTCGTGCTGGCGCCGGTCAATCTGCTGCTGCACAAGCGCCCGCAGGACATCGGCCTCGAGCCGGACGGTGATGCCGCCCCGGCCGCGGGCGCGGCTCAGCCGATCTCCAACATCGTCGATCCCGTCTGGGTCGGGACCGACTGGACGCTGAAACGCGCGGTGGCGACCGCGCGATTCTGGTGGATCGCACTCGGCTATTTCTGCGGCCTGTACATCTGGTACGCGGTGCAGGTGCACCAGACCAAATTCCTGCTCGACATCGGCTTCAGTCCCGGTGTCGCGGTGTGGGCGCTCGGCATCGTCAGCCTGCTCGGCATTCCCGGCCAGATCCTGCTCGGCCATGTCTCCGACCGGATCGGACGGGAATGGGTGTGGGCGATCAGTTGCGCGGGCTTTGTGATCTGCTTTGCGGCGCTTATGGCGCTGAAGTTCCAGCCGTCGCTGTGGCTGGTCTACGTGATGGTGTTCACGCAAGGCGCGCTCGGCTACGGCCTCACCTCGATCATGGGCGCCGTGGTGTTCGAGATTTTCCAGGGCAAGCACCAGGGCAGCATCTTCGGCACGATCATGCTGGCGGCGCTGGCGGGCGGTGCGGCCGGACCGTGGGTGACCGGCTTCCTCTACGATCGCACCGGTGACTACACGCTCGCCTTCGCCATCGCGATGATCGTGAGCGCCTTGTCGGCGCTCTCGATCTGGCAGGCCGCGCCGCGGAAGGTGCGGGCCGTCGCCGGGCGGCTGCACAAGCTCCAGGCAGGAACCGGCGCCGATTAGGTTCCGCACGCATCAACATACCGTCGTGGTTTTCGCCGATCGTTAAGCATGCCGCGTCTTGGTCCCGAGGCGATAGGGCGGCAAAAACGTCTTGGACACCATCGGAGCGTTAGCGTCTGAGCGATTGCCGCATTTTCCCGCTATCGCCGGGTCAAACGATGTCCGCCTTCGATTGTCGCACTGAAATTCCGGACGTGCTGCGAGCCGCGCTCGAACGCGCCGACGATGGCGTCGTCATCGTCGATGACGCCCATCGCATCACGCATTTCAACGCCGCCGCGGAGCGCATCTGGAAGCTGGCGCGCACCGACGTGCTCGGTCGCGATGCAGAAATTCTCACCCTCAAGGGCTTCCAGGCCGATCCGGTGACCGATCTCCGGGACGAGATCAGTCTCGTGCGTCCTGACGGCAGCCGCATCAGGGCGGCTGTCGCGCTGTCTTCCGTGGCCATCGGCGGCGCCAATCATTACATCGTGTTTGCGCGCGACGTCACCATCGAAGCCGAGCGGCGCGTCAGGATTGGACTTCTCCACGCCGTCTCCGACCAGACCAACCGGGCGGTGATCATCAGCGACACCGAGCAGAACATCGTCTACGTCAATTCCGCCTTCACGACGCTGTTCGGCTACACCGACGCGGAGGCCGAAGGCCGCCGCGCAGGCGAGCTGATTGGCGGCCGGCACACCGATCGCAAGGCCATCGCGAAGCTCATCAAGCGCCTGATGCATGGCGGTCGCCGCGGCGAGGCCGAGGTGCTGGCCTACGACAAGGACGGCGAGGAGATCTGGGTCTGCGCCCGGATCGATGCCTTCCGCGACACGAAGGGCCGGGTCAGGCACATCTTCGCGCTGCTCGAGGACATCACCGAAACCAAGCAGCTGCGCTCTCTGCAGCAGCTCATCATGGGCGCGCTCGCCGACGAGGTGCCGATCGGCGAGATCGCCGACAGGCTGTGCCGTCGCGTCGAGGAGATCGCGCCCGACGTGGTCTGTTCGCTGCTCCATGTCGATGCCGCGGGCCTGATCCATCCGCTCGGCGGTCCCTCTCTGCCCGAGGACTATTCCCGCGCGCTGGACGGCGTGGCCATCGGCCCCAACGTCGGCTCCTGCGGCACCGCCGCCTTCTACGGCGAGCCGGTGCTGGCGACCGACCTGGAGACCGATCCGCGCTGGCAGCCCTACAAGGCCATGCCGCTCGCGATCGGGCTGCGCGCCTGCTGGTCGACCCCGGTCAAGGCCAAGGACGGCCGGGTCATCGCGACATTCGCCTTCTACTATCAAGAACCCCGCGCGCCCAGCAATTGGCACCGGCGCATCGTCGAGGCCTGCGTCAATCTCGGCGCCTTCGCGATCGAACGCAAGGAAGCGCGCGCCGAGATCGCGCGGCTCGCCTATCACGACATCCTCACCGGCCTGCCGAACCGCGCCCAGCTGCGGAACCTGATCACCACGGCGATCGATGCCTGCCCGACCGGAAGCCATGTCGCGCTGGCCTTCCTCGACGTCGATCATTTCAAGGACGTCAACGACACGCTCGGTCACGCCGCCGGCGACGAGCTCCTGATCCAGCTCGCCCAGCGCCTGCGCGAGCAGATCGGCCCCGAGGACATGCTGGGACGGCTCGGCGGCGACGAGTTCGTCATCCTGCTGCCGCAACGCAACGCCGAGGGCGCCGAGCGTGTCGCGGCCGGGATCACCGAAGCGCTGGCCGCACCCTTGAGGCTCGGATCGAAGCTGATGCCGATGTCGGCCAGCATCGGCATCAGCCTCTATCCCGATCACGCCACCGACATCGACACCCTGATGCAGCAGGCCGATGCCGCCATGTACATGGCCAAGCAGGCGGGACGCTCGACCCACCGCATCTTCAGCGCCGAGATGAACGGGCTCACCGAGCAGCGGCTGGCGCTGATCGCGGCGCTCCGCCGTGCCATCGCCGAAGGCGCGCTGACCCTCAGCTACCAGCCGCAGATCCGCAGCTGCGACGGCGCCATCCACGGCGTCGAGGCGCTGTCGCGCTGGCGTGATGCCGTGCTCGGCGACGTCTCGCCGGCGAAATTCATCCCACTCGCGGAGGAGTGCGGCCTGATCGAGCAGATCGGCCTGTGGTCGGTGCGCGAGGCCTGCCGGCAGATGGCGAGCTGGCGCCGCGCCGGGCTCAACATCCCTAGCGTGTCGGTCAACCTGTCGCCGATCAATTTCCGCAACGTCACGCTGGCCGCGCGGCTCAAGGACATCCTCGCCGAATACGATCTGCCGGCGGACGCCTTGATGCTGGAGATCACCGAAGGCGCCTTCATGCACGACAGCGTCGCGGCGCTGGAGACCATGAACGCGATCCGCGAGCTCGGCGTCGGGCTCTCGGTGGACGATTTCGGCACCGGCTATTCCAGCCTCAGCCGTCTTGCGCATCTGCCGATCCGCGAATTGAAGATCGACCGCAGTTTCATGCGCGACATCGAGCGTGACGCCGGCGCGCTCGCAATCGCCACCGCCGTGGTGCGCGTCGGCCAAGGCCTCGGCATGACCGTCGTCGCCGAAGGCGTCGAGACCGAAGGCCAGCGCAAAACGCTGGCCGAACTCGGCTGCGACGTCGTGCAGGGCTTCCTCTATGCCCCCGCGCTTCCTCCCGTCGCGTTCGAACGCTGGCTGATCGAGCACTGCGCCGAGCAGGCGAGGGCGATGCTGGGGCGGCTGGATATTGGGGCGGCGGGCAGCGATGCTGTGAGGCGGTCGGCTTAGGGGCAGGTTCGAAAATAGGGTGCGAACTCACTCATACCGTGAGTACGCACCCCGGTTCGGCTCTAACCCGACGAGCGGTCAGTAGTCCCAGAAGGCTGGCACCCAGCGAAAGTGGTCGCCGTCGACCGCCACCCGGCCGATGGACGGGAACGGCATGTGAGTGGCGACGAGGAACTCTCCGTTCGCTGCCAGCTCCCGCAGAAGGCGGACCCGGACTCGGGCCGCCTCTTCGGGATCGTGCTCGAAGCCGTTGTACCAGTCGGGGTGGTCGAACCCAACAGTGAACACGGCGTCGCCGGCGAATGTCAGCCGATCGCCGCCGGATGCCAGGCGGACCACGCTGTGCCCGGGGGTGTGGCCGCCGGTGCGCGTGACCACCACTCCCGGCGCCACCTCGTGCTCCTCCTCGAAGGTGCGCAGCTGGTTGTGGTATTCCTTCGCGAACCGCTTGGCGGTCGCCCGAAGCGCGTCGGGGAATCCCGGCGGCATCGAGACGTGGGAGAAATCGGGCGCCTCCCAGAACTTGACCTCGGCAGCTGCCACGTGGATACGCAGGTCCGGGCGCAGCCGGTCCCTCACCTCGTCGACGAGCAGCCCGCCAATGTGGTCCATGTGCATGTGCGTCAGCACCACGTCGGTCACGGACTCAAGATCGATACCGGCGGCTTCCAGTCGCTTGCTCAACTGGCCGGCCCGCGGCAAGTGCAGGTCCGGGTCGGATCCCAGTCCGGCGTCGACGAGGATGGTCTGGTCGCCGCTACGCACCACGACCACGTTCAGCGCCCAATCGAACGCATCCGGCGGCAGGAACATGTCCTTCAGCCACGCCGCGCGAACGGCCGGGTCGGCGTTGTGGGCCAGCATCGCGCCCGGCAGCGTCAGTACGCCGTCGCTGATTACCATCACGTCGATCTCGCCGATCTTCAGCGCGTAGCGCGAAGGAACCAGCTCTCGGGGCCCCGGCCCGCCGGGGCGTGTGGTGTTGTGCAGGTTCATGTTCGTCTCCTTAGTGTTACGGATCGTCTGGTTCATCTTGAAAGCTCCTTTTCTTCAGTCTGTAAGAGACCGCGCGTCTGCCGTGGGCAGTGCGGCCAATGCTGATGAGGTGTTCGGAGAATGGAGGCGCTCTGGGGCGACCAGATCCAACAAGCGGTCAGTAGTCCCACCAGGTCGGTACCCAACGAAACAGGTCGCCTGTGGCCGCGACCCGGCCGACCGACGGGAACGGCATGTGTGTGGCGACCAGCCACGCGCCCGTCTCCGCCAGCTCGCGCATAAGCCGGATCCTGACGCGGGTCGCTTCCTCGGGATCGTGCTCGAAGCCGTTGTGCCATTCGGGATGGTCGAACGAGACCGGGAATATGGCATCGCCCGCGAACATCAGCCGGTCGCCGCCGGACGCCAGGCGGACCACGCTATGCCCGGGTGTATGGCCGCCGGTACGACTGACGACCACGCCCGGCGCGACCTCGTGCTGCTGCTCGAAAATGCGCAGCTGGTTGCGGTATTCGTCCAGGAATTGCCTGGATGCTCGCCGAGCCAGGTCGGCAAGCGCCGGCGGCATGGCGGTGCGGGAGAAATCGGGCGCGCCCCAGAACTTGACCTCGGCCGCGGCCACGTGGATGCGCAGGTCCGGACGCAGCCGCTGCTTCACCCCGTCGACGAGCAGCCCGCCGACATGGTCGAAGTGCATGTGGGTCAGCACGACGTCGGTCACGGATCCAAGATCGATGCCGGCAGCATCGAGTCGCGATCCCAGCTGCCCGGCGCGCGGAAAGTCCGGGTACTCCACACCGAGCCCGCTGTCGATGAGAATGGTCTGGTCGCCGCTGCGCACCACGACCTCGTTCAGCGCCCAATCGAACGCGTCCCGCGACAGGAACATGTCGTCCAGCCACGCCCCTCTTGCAGCGGGATCGGCGTTGGTGGCCATCGACTCCGCGGGCGGCGTCAGCACGCCATCGCTGATCACCATCACGTCGATCTCGCCGACACGGAGCGCATAACGCGACGGAACAAGCTCGTCGGCCCGCGCTCTGTCGAAATGTGCGGTGTCGTGCAGGTTCATGTTCGTCTCCTTCTGAGCGTGAGAGATCATCTGATTCATCTTTGAAGGCTCCTCTGTTCGCATTGTTTCATGCTGTGGATTGCTCATGGGCTGCAGCGGGGCCGCGCCCGCAGGGAGCGCGGCCCGTCATCGGGTTGGCGTTTAGAGATCAGTCACGCGTTCCGGATCGGCTGACGCGAGCGCCGCGGCGCGCTCGGCGCGTGGCGGGTAGATCCAGACCGTGTTGATCTCCCGCTTCGTCTTCTTGGCGACGTCGCCGACCATCTCGACATTGCGCTCCCAGCCGCGCGTGAACAGCGCGCCGGCTTCGCCGAGGTCGAGACAGGTGACGTAGGTTTTCTGGTGGTAAGGCCTGGTCGCGAGGCCGAGCAGCTCGGCCGCGGCATTGTTGCCGGCGAAGGCGCCCATCCGCGTCGCGTGCTGGCACGACATCAGTGCGTAATTGCCCTCGTCGTCGCAGGCTGCACGTGCCGCATCGCCGGCCGCGAAGACGCCCTGAACGCCTGTCACCTGCAGGCAGCGGTCGACAAGCAACCGGCCGAAACTGTCGCGCTCGGCGGGAATTTGCGTCGTCAACGGCGCCGCGCGAATGCCCGCCGCCCAGATCACGGTCTCGGTTTCGATGTGCTCACCACTCGACAGCGTGACGCCGGATTGATCGAGCGAGGCGACACCGGCGCCGATCCGTGTCTCTACGCCGACCTTGCGCAGAGCTTGCTCGATGACCGGGCGGGGGCCTGCGCCCATGTCGGGCGCGATCGCATCGTTGCGCTCGACGATGATGACGCGAGTCCTTGCGCCCGTGCCGAGGATTTCGCGAAGCCGCGCCGGCATTTCGGTGGCCGCCTCGATGCCGGTGAAGCCGCCGCCGGCGACGACGACCGTGTCGCGCCCGTTCGTGGCCGGTCGCTTGGCGAGACCATGCAGGTGCTTGTCGAGCGCGATCGCATCGTCCAGTGAATCGACGCTGAAGCCGTGCTCGGCAAGACCCGGAATGTTCGGACGGAACAGCCGGCTGCCGGTGGTCACGACGAGGCGGTCGTAAGAGAGCGTCTTCTTCGTGCCCTTCGCCGTGGCGATCTTCACCATGCAGGATCTGGTGTCGACCGTCTCGGCGCTGCCTTGCACATAGCTGACGTCGATGGCCTCGAGCACCTCAAGCAGGGGCGCCGTCAGGGTCTCCGGCTTCGATTCATAGAGCCGCGGGCGAACCACGAGCGTCGGTTCGGGGGCAACCAGCGCGATCTCGAGCTGGTCTGGCGAGACGCCTTGGATCTCACGCAGGCGAGCGGCGGAAAGGGCGGCGTACATGCCGGCAAAGCCGGCGCCGATGATGACTAGTCGCATGGGTCTACTCCTTGATCTCTGCGTTTCAAAAGTCCGTGCGCGAGCCGTCGCTGCTCCGCTCAAAGCAGCGTCCGGTGACGGCACGAAGAGGTGAAGTGAATCGCCGGTGTTAAGGCGCTACGCAGCGCGACAGCGGCGAACTCGATGGCCAGCCTTGGTGCAACCAACTTTGGCGTAGCCAACTTTGTCGAAAGACGACCGGCTGAGTCGTCCTCGGGCCCCAGTCCTGGTAGGGAAGACCGGAGCCATCCCGGATCATGATGGACACCAGCGGGTAGGTCGGATGCATGGCTTGCGCCGGAATCTCCACCTCTTCGCCCGTTGCCGACGTGAAGCGAACGGCCAGCGAGAGTCCGTACAAGGTTGCGGTTGCGAGGCCTCGGCGGCGCGACGCGATCACCCGCCGGCTGATGAAGTTTTTCCAGGTCATCTTCGATCTCCGTCGATTGGTCTGGGCATGGTGATGGTCTAGCGGATCGAATTTGCCGCTGCGCCAGAGCGATTGCCGTGGTTGCATCGCGATTGCTGTTAACGCTTATGCCTGCGCCAGTCGCTCGGCGTCTCGCCGGTCAGCTTCCTGAAGGCGGCTGCGAACGCCGTCTGCGACGAATAGCCCAGCGCCGCGGCGATCGAGACGACCGCTTCGTCGCTGTCGCGCAGCATGCTCATGGCCTGCTCGAGCCGGTGTTGGCGCAGCCAGGAGTGCGGGGAAAGGCCGGTGCTCTCCTTGAAGGCGCGGCAGAAGTGAAAGCGCGATAGTCCGGCATCGGAAGCCAGGGCATCGAGCGAGACGTCCGCATCGCTGTCCGAGCGCAACCGTTCGATCGCACGGAGCAGGATCTTCGGCGACAGCCCGCCCATGGTCGGCTGCAGCTTGGTGGGCGAACCTGTGTGCGCAACCAGCAGGCGCGTGGCGAGAAGATCTGTCAGTTGATGCCGGAACAGCGTATCCAGGGCTTCATTGCCTCCGAGCGCATCTGCCGCGCTCAGGAGTAGCCGGGACGTAATCGGGTCAGGATGCGCCGTCCGCTCCAGCAGGTCGTCCGTTCCCGTGATCTCGGCTTCGCGAGCAACGCGCTTCAACGTTGCATCCGGAAGATACAGTTGAACCACATCGACGGGCTTCGGAATGTCCCATCGGGAGCTCGATCCCTCCGGAATGATGATCAATACGCCGGGACGAAACGTACCGATCGCAATCGATTTTCCCGTCCGCCGCTCCATGCGTTGCATCATGCCGTTGTAGGCCATGATCACGTGGTGGCTCATGGGCTCGACGACATCGTGCAATGGATCATGTTTCCAATGGGCGATCCCGGCACCGGAGGACTCCAATGCCATGCGAAGTGGTTCGGTCCCGAGCACGCGCGCCATCTCCGCATCGGCGCGTCGCTCGGAACTCGAGCGATCGTCCGACTGTGGGCTCTGCGCGGGTGGCAAGCCCTTGTGCGAGGGATTGCGCATGAGTGCAGTGCTCCCGGTCATCGCGTGGCTCCTCCTGATCAGCTCAAGCTTTCGATCAGTGTCCGTATTTGTACGGGTCGGGGCGTGTTCTATGCGCGGCGAAGGCTCAGCGTATTTCCTGAAGCGGTTGTGCTTTGTCCGATCCTGCTCCAAGCCGGCGCGCGCTTTCACAAACGCACGATGGGCCGGTGATGCGCATGCCGAGGCATTGAACGGAGATTGCGCGAGAGGCACCCAAGCCCGTTGAGATTGCTCGTGAAAAGGGGTCTGAGGCAAGAAATGCGGCGGGCCGTCACACGGCTGTCGCCCCGAGCCGCTGGTCTGGACCGTCGCTTGGCGATGTCGGATAATTGGGCGTGATTTGGCGGCGGCGCCGCGTTCCCAAATCTCCTCTCATATGAGTTCCACGCCCATGGCACAGGCAGCTGCCTTCGCGCAGAAGGTCGAACGGTTTCTGCATCTGAAAGATGCGCCGCCAACGCTGGTCACGCGTTCGCTGCGCAGCGCCGAGCTCGCCGTCACCGAGACCCGGGATGACCATCCCATGCCGCGTCTTTCCGATTCGATGCCCTCGGAGGACGCCTATCTCGTTGGCCTGAAATTCCGCGATTTCGCCGATTGCGAGTGCTGGGAGCGCGGCCGCTGCGTGATCAAGAGCGATATCCAAGCCGGCGCGACATACCTGTACGACCTGAAGCGCGATCCGCGCTACGTGATCGACAAGCCTTTCCATTCCCTGTTGTTCTATCTGCCCCGTTCGGTGCTGGACGACATGGCGAGGCAAGGCGGCGCGCCACGGATCGGCGAACTCGCCTATCAGCCCGGCGTCGGCCATGACGATACGACGATCCGCCATCTCGGCGCGTCGTTCCTGGCGGCGTTGCGCCAGCCTGATGAGGCCAACCAGCTCTTCATCGACCACATGATGCTCGCGCTCACCGCACATGTTGCGACGACCTACGGCGGATTGCGGAGCGCCGCCGAGCCGGCGCGCGGCGGCCTTGCCCCATGGCAGGTCAAGCGGGCTTGCGAAAGGCTTGAATCCGATCTCCGCGGAAAGCTTTCACTGGACAAGATCGCAGCCGAGTTCGATCTCTCCGTCAGTCATTTTTCGCGGGCATTTCGCCTCTCCACCGGCCTGCCGCCGCACCAATGGCTGCTGCGCCAGCGCGTGGACACGGCCAAGCAATTGATGACGGTGCGCGACCTGTCGCTGGCGGAGATTGCGATATCGGCCGGGTTCGCCAATCAAAGCCACTTCACCCGGGTATTTTCCTCGGTGGTCGGCATCAGCCCGGGAATGTGGCGCCGCGAGGCGCAGGGCGCGCCGGAAAGCGAAACGTGATCCGGCTCCCAAGAGCCTGTCCGCTCGCTGTTCGGCTCAACGGCGCCTTGCCTGAGAGATGGCATAGGCGGCGCTGCGCGCCGCAAACATCTCGTCCGGCGGGTGGCCGATGCCTTCGGCAAGATTGGCCGGATTGAACGCGGACCCGTCGCACGTCTCGTTTGATTCTGTGCCCGTTATCACGATCGTTCCGAGGCGTACCGCTTCGCGCGCATCCTCGTCGGGCCAACGGGTGGTCACGTCCATGACGGGATCGCCGGGCCGGTCCAGCAGCGCCATCACGCTGAACCTGACATCGCGTGCCCCGATCCGGGCTTCGAGCTCGCCGCGCAGAAAGCCGGTGGACTCGGCTATGGCCGCGTCCTCGGGCGGCGTGCCTTCCTCGCCGACCGGCGCGACCTTGAATTTGATGAACCGTGTCTCGCCCTTTGCGTTCGTTGCGGGAAAGGCGTGCACGCCCCAATAGGTCGTGCACGCAAGGCTCGCGGGCGGCGGATGCACGGCAAGGTAGCTTGCCTGATGCAGCGTTTCGGGATTGGCGGCGGAGAATGCCTCGACCTGCGCCATGTCCTGCTTGCAGTCCGGCCCCGGCATGCGCGCCTGGAGGAACGCTAGCATCTGGTCGAGCGTTCTGGCGAAATGAACCGGGGCGCTCTGGGTGAAGATCTCGGAGCGCTGATCCCCACTGCCGAGCCGGAAGCTGAAGCCGCGCAGCGAGCACCTGTCAGTGTCCACCGCGTTTGGGGTGCAGCCGTCCGCCGAGAACCGCGCCAGCACCCGGGACGGCTTGATGAAGCTGCGGGATCTGGTGATCTCCTCGACCTGATGCGACGGGGTGTAGGTGCCGCGAACACATTGGCCCCAGGAAAAGCTCGCGCGGGCCTTGGGCGGAAGCCCGGCAACCGCCTTCAGGGCATCGACAACAGACGTCGGCGTGGCAGCGCCGCTGGGGAACTGAGGCAGGACGAACCCCCGGGTTCGAACGGTGGCGCTCGTTTGTGGCGCAGGACGGATCGAGCTTCTTTCCCAAAGCGGGCGTGCCTTGTCCGATCCTGCGACAAATCTCGCGACTCGCTTGCTCGGGCCCGCCGCGCTCTATGAAGATGCCCCCTCGTCCGATGCCAGCCCCGTCCTCCGCCGCAAATCCGTGATCGCGCGCAGAAAGCTGTCCGCGGGCGTCGTCTCGGGATCGATCAGCCGGTGCAGGCGAAAGCCGTCTTCGAGCGCCAGTACGACGGAGGCCATCCAGGGCGGGTTCAGATTGTCGTTCCGTCCGTTGCTCTTCAACGTCGCCTCGACGATGTCGGCCACCAGCTTGCGCCGCGCGCGCAGGCGTTTGGCGAGCTCGGGGCGGCGCTTCTCGGCGCGGGCGACGAACAGGATCATCTCCATGTGCAGCAGCGGCGAGCGGGCGAGGGGATCCTGCCGCGTGCGGTCCATCGCCTTCAGCGCGGCGATGAAATCGTCGAGATTGTCGTGCTGGGCGAGGATGTCGAGGTTGCGCCGGATCGACTGTTCGACATGGTCCTCGAGCATGGCGATGATCAATTCGTCCTTGCTCTTGAAATTCGAATAGAACGCGCCGCGGGTGAAGCCCGCCGCCGCCGCGATCGCCTCGATGCTGGCGCCGCCGATGCCGTCCTCCTCGAACACGCGCGCGGCCGCCTCGAACAATTTGTCGCGCGTGTCGTCCCTGGTCGGCCTGGTTCTCAGCCTTGACATCGGAGGAGGTTAAGGCAGAATGCAACTCGATACAACAATGTATCGAGTTGATAAATTCAAGGGATGGTTGCGCCGGGCAGTGGGGCTGCGATCGGCGTATTCGTGTCATCGGCAACCGATTTGAGGTCACCATGAACGAGCACGTGCAAGGCGCCGGCGGCGCGCCGCTGTTCAACCCGCTCTCGCCGGACTTCATCCGCGATCCCTATCCACACTATGAACGGCTGCGCACGATCGATCCGATCCACGTGACGCCGTTCGGCCAATTCGTCACCAGCCGCCACGCCGACGTCAGCCTGGTGATGCGCGACAAGCGCTTCGGCAAGGATTTCGTCGAGCGCACGACGCGCCGCTATGGCGAGAAGATCATGGACGAGCCGGTGTTCCGCAGCATGAGCCATTGGATGCTGCAGGCCGATCCGCCGGATCACACTCGCCTGCGCGGCCTCGTCGTAAAGGCCTTCACCGCGCGCCGGGTCGAGGACATGCGGCCGCGCATCCAGGCGATCGTCGACCAGGCCATCGATGCCGTGATCGATCGCGGCCACATGGACCTGATCGAGGATTTCGCCTTCCGCCTGCCCGTCACCATCATCTGCGAGATGCTCGGCATCCCCGAGGACCATCGCGAGGTCTTCTACAAGAGCTCGCGTGACGGCGGCCGGCTGCTCGACCCCGTGCCACTCACTGCCGAGGAGATCAAGAAGGGCAACGAGGGCAACCTGATGGCGCAGATGTATTTCCAGCAGCTGTTCGAGCTGCGCCGCAAAAATCCCGGGGACGATCTCACCACCCAGCTGGTGCAGGCCGAGGAGGACGGCAACAAGCTCACAAACGAGGAGCTGACCGCCAACATCATCCTGTTGTTCGGCGCCGGCCACGAGACCACGGTGAACCTGATCGGCAACGGCCTTTTGGCGCTCCACCGCAATCCGGACCAGCTTGCGCTGCTCAAGGCGCGCCCCGAGCTGATGGAAGGCGCGATCGAGGAATTTTTGCGCTACGATTCCTCGGTGCAGATGACCGGGCGCGTCGCGCTGGAGGAGATCGAGGATCTCGGCGGCAAGAGGATCCCCAAGGGCGAGACCGTGCTGTGCCTGCTCGGCTCGGCCAACCGCGATCCCGCGGTCTATCCTGACCGGCCGGACCGGCTCGATGTCACCCGCCAAAATGTGAAACCGCTGTCGTTCGGCGGCGGCATCCATTTCTGCCTGGGTGCCCAATTGGCGCGCATCGAGGCCGAGATCGCCATTGCCACGCTGCTGCGGCGGCTGCCCGATCTGCGCATCGACGACGTCGAAAACCCGGAATGGCGGCCGACCTTCGTGCTGCGTGGCCTCAAGCGGCTGCCGGCGAGCTGGTGAGGCGCGCCGGCATTAACCTCCGCGCGCAACAGTCGCTGTGACTTCGCCACACTTCCCCCTATATAAGGGGCTGTTCCGGCACGCCTGAAGTCCACTAAGGCCAGGGTTTGGTCCGGATGCCGGTTTGGCCGAGGGGAGACCCGTGCAGACGACACTGCTCGGATTGGCGATTGCCTTCATCATTGCGCTGCTGGCCGCGCTGATCGGGCCTTACTACGTCGACTGGAACCAGTTCAGGCCCCAGTTCGAGGCGGAGGCTGGCAAGATCATCGGCGTACCGGTGCGGGTCGCGGGCGAGCTCGACGCGCGGCTGCTGCCGGCGCCGACGCTGCGGCTGCGCCAGGTCACCTTCGGCGGCAACAACGATCTCGGCCGCCTGCGCGCCGACAAGCTCGACGTCGAGTTCAGCCTCAGCTCCCTGATGCGCGGCGAATGGCGCGCCACCGAGCTTTCGGTGGGTGGCATGGCGGTCGATCTCGGCCTCGATGCCCGGGGGCGGGTCGATTTGCCCTCCATCGCGAGCGGGACCTTCAATCTGGCGTCCCTCGCCATCGAGCGGCTGAATCTCACCGGCCGCATTGCGCTTCACGATGCCGCCAGCCGCTCGACGCTGGAGCTGAACGACATCGCCTTCTCCGGCGACGTCCGCTCGCTCGCGGGCTCGGTGCGCGGCGACGGCAGATTCACCGCCGCCGGGGTGCGCTATCCCTTTCGCGTCTCCTCCGGCCCGAGCGCCGACGGCAGCGCCACCCGTCTTCACCTCAACATCGATCCCGGCGAGCGCGCCATCCTCGCCGATCTCGAAGGCGTGCTCGCCTTCGACAACCGCCTGCCGAAATTCGACGGTGCGCTGACGCTGGCCGTGCCGGCGGTCAAGAAGGCGGGCGAGGCGGGTCCGACGCCGTGGAAGCTCACGACCAAGCTCAAGGCGGACCCGGCCGGCGCGAAGTTCGAGCAGATCGACGCGAACTTCGGCGCTGAAGACAATGCGCTGAAGCTCGGCGGCGTCGGCGACCTCAGATTCGGTGCCTCGCCGCTGCTGCGCGCGGTGCTGTCGGCGCGCCAGGTCGATGCCGACCGGCTCGCGGGCAAGGACGATGCCGAGCCGCTCCGCATTCTGCCGGCGCTGCGCGCGGGGCTGGCTGCCATTCCGCAGGCACCAATCCCGGCGCAGATCGAGTTCAACTCCGACCAGATCATGCTCGGCGGCCGCCCGCTGCAGAACATCACGGCCGAGCTGCAAACCGATGGAAGGTCCTGGACCTTCCAGAGGCTCGAGCTGCGCGCGCCCGGCACGACGCAGCTCTCGCTCAACGGCGCAACCCCGGGCGCCGACAGTTTCAGCGGCCGTCTCAGCGTCGAGTCTTCGGACCCCGACACGTTGGTGGCCTGGCTGCAGGGCCGCAGCGAGATCAACCGCCGCAGCACGCGGCCGCTGCGTCTTGCCGGCGACGTGACCATCGCCGCCAACCATCTCGCCATCGACAGGCTCAAGGCCGACATCGAAGGCGGCGCGGTCGAGGGCCGCATCGCCTTCGTGCAAACAGGCGCGAGCAAGGGTTCGCGGATCGACGCGGAGCTCAAGGCCGACCGGCTCGACCTCGATGCCGCCGCGAGCTTCGTGCGCGCGCTTGCGGGGCCGCAAGCCGAATGGCCGGAAGAGGCAAAGCTCTCGCTCGATATCGGCCGCGCGATCTCCGCCGGCCAGGAGCTGCGGCCGTTCGCGGCAAAGCTCGCTTTCGGCCCCGCATCGCTGTCGCTGGAGCAGCTGCGCTTCGGCCAGGCCAGCGGCGTGACCACGGAGGCGAGCGGCAGCTTCGACCGCACCAAAGCCACCGGCAAGCTCGCGCTGAAATCCTCGGCCAATTCGCTGCGCGAGCTCACCGCGCTGATCGAGCCGTTTGCGCCCGCGGTGCGCGCCCGCTTCGATGCCATCCCGGCATTACCAGGCGCGACCCGCCTCAGGCTCGATCTCAGTCTCGACAGGAATGCCGAGCATGCCGATCGCAGCAACGCCCGCGCCGTGCTCGACCTCGACGCGCCGCAGCTCAAGGCGAGCGCGACGCTGGCGGCGCAGATGCCGGCGGCGGCCGTCAATGGCATCGATATCGACAAGTTGCGCGACAGCGACTTCACGCTGGATTCGAAGGTGTCGACGCCGCAGGCCGGCGCGCTGCTGGCCTTGCTCGGGCTCGATCGCGTGGTGGCCGCAGGCGAGGGCGCTTCGCAATTCGAAGGCAAGCTGATAGGTAGCTGGCGGCGGCCGTTGCAATTGAACGCAAAGCTCAGCGGCGGCGGGCTCGAAGCCGATGCGCAGGGCAGCGTCGAATTGTCGGAGCCGAAAGCCAGCGTGAACCTGCGCGTGCGCAACGCCAATCTGGCACCGCTGTTCGGGACCAGCCCGGCCGACAAATCGATGCAGGCCGTCAGCCTGTCCTCCCGCGTCGGGCTCTCCGGCAGCCGCCTGACCTTCGACGATCTCGACGGCAATGCGGCCGGCTCGCATTTGCGCGGTCATCTGGCGGTGAGGCTCGATCAGGAGAGAAGCGTCGACGGCGAAGTCGGCCTCGATACGCTCGACCTGGCGCCGGCGCTCGCGATGGCGATCGGCGCGGCGGGGCATGAGTCCGGCGAGCCGCTGAGTGCGGGGGTGTTGGGCGGCTGGCGCGGCCGCATCGCCTTCCAGGCGTTGCGCGGGATGTTGCCCGGCGGCATCGAGCTGCGCCCGTTCGGCGGCACGATTCGAAGCGACGGCCAGTCGCTCGCGCTCGATGCGCTGAAGGGCGGCCTCAGTGGCGGCGAGATCTCGGCGAGCTTCGACGCACGCAATGGCGCGAATGGTCTTGCGCTCAACGCGCGCATCGATCTCAGCAATGTCGATGCGGCGGCGCTGCGCTATCGCGATCTCGCGCTGCCGAAGGGACGCGCCTCGGTGCAGATGGCGCTGACCAGCCAGGGCCGCAGCGTGGCGGCGCTCACCGGCGCGCTCGCCGGCAACGGCACGGTGACGCTGGACTCCGCGGAAATCGGCGGCCTCAATCCACGCGCCTTCGAGATTGCGATCCGCGCCAGCGACGGCGGGCAGGTCGCCGACGACAACCGCCTGCGCCAGCTGGTCGAGCCCGCGCTCGCGGCCGCGCCGATCGCGGTGGCCTCGGCGCAGATCCCGTTCACGATCCGCGACGGACGCTTGCGCGTCGGCGCGACGCCGCTGGAAGCGAAGAACGCCCGCGCCATCGTCTCCGGCGGCTACGACATCCCCGCCGACCAGGCCGACATCCGCGCCAGCCTGACGCCGATCATGACCGGCCTCTCCGGCGCCCCGCCGGAGATCCAGCTGTTCGCGGCGGGCCCTCCCGACAGGCTGAGCCGCACCATCGATCTTGCGCCGCTGTCGTCGTGGCTGGCGGTGCGCACGATCGACCGCGAGACGCGCCGGCTCGACGCCATCGAGCGCGGCGAGCCTCCGCCGGCGACCGCGGCGCTGCCGACGCTGGTGTCTCCGGATGCAGCGCCCGAGCAGGCGCCGGCCAATGTGCCGCTGCCGGGCCACGATCCGCGCCGCGCGCCGCCAAAGCCGAAAGCCGCACCGCTGCCGAAGGCTCCGCAAGCCGCGCCCGCAGCGCCAAGCCCTCCGCTGACAAGCCCGCCGCTTGCCAGCCAACAGCTCGCGCCCTTGCCTCCGCCGATCGACGTGAGGCCCGCCCCGGGTCCTGCGCCCGCCAGGCCCAAGCCAAAGCCGCCGCTGGTGCTGACGCCGCAGAATCCGTAGGGGCGGATTGGTTTGCGCGAATTGAGCCGCGGGCTCGCTTACCTCTCCCGCTTGCGGGAGAGGTCGCGCACCTTCTCCCGTGAACCTCTGGTAAACCCATTCGCTCGCATTTGAATGAATTTTGCCCGGCAAAACTGATTTGCCGATTTTACCGAATTCTCGCGTTTGATCTCTAGCGTCAGTTCTCAGAGGAATCCGGTGTCCCGCCACGAGCGGCGGGACGGCTCGCCAAAAGAACTGCCAAGAACTGGGGTTATCGAGATGAACGGGGCGAAAACGCTTCTACAGGATCTGGACGACGCGATCGCGCGCGGCACTGACGAAAGCCGGGCGAAGGCCTTGTGGCATGCGACCGATATTCTGATCACCGGCCGCTACAGCGACGACGAGATCAGCATGTTCGGCGAGGTCATCGGCCGGCTCGCCGACGAGATCGAGGTCGCTGCGCGCGCGCAGCTCTCGGAGCTGATGTCGGCGTGCGATCACGCTCCGCTCAACGTCATCGAAAAGCTGGCGCTCGACGATGAGATCGAGGTCGCCGGTCCCGTGCTGCGCGACTCCAATCGTCTCGACGAGAAGATGCTGGTGGAGAGCGCCATGACCAAGGGCCAGTCGCATCTGCTCGCGATCGCCCAGCGCAAATCGATCGGCGAGGCCGTCACCGACGTGCTGGTCAAGCGCGGCGATCAGGAGGTCGTGACCTCGGTGGCCAGGAACGAGGGCGCGCGCTTCTCCGGCTCGGGCCTGCTGCACATGGTCCGCCGCGCCGAGGGCGATTCGATCCTCGCCGAGCAGCTTGGCCTGCGCAAGGACGTGCCGCGCCACATCTTCCAGCAGCTGATCTCGAAGGCGTCGGAAGACGTCCGCCGCCGCCTCGAGACCGAGCGGCCCGAGATGATGGCGCAGATCCAGAGCTCGGTGACCGAGGTCACCGGCGATCTTCAGTCCAAGTTCGGCCCGTCCTCGCGCAGCTATTTCGTCGCCAAGCGCGTGGTGACGACGCAATATCGCCAGGGCAACCTCAACCAGGAATCGATCTCGAACTATGCGCGCCAGCATCGCTTCGACGAGGTGCAGATCGGCCTGTCGCTGCTGTCGGCGCTGCCGGTCGACGTGATCGAGCGCGCGATGATGGACCGCAACCGCGAGATGATTCTGGTGCTGTGCAAGGCGCTCGATTTCTCCTGGGACACGACCATGTCGCTGCTGTTCCTCGGCGCCAAGGATCATCTGATCACGGCGCGCGAGCTCCACGACAACGAGCGCGATTTCGGCCGGCTCAAGATCGAGACCTCGCGCAGCGTTCTGAAGTTCTACCAGTCGCGCAAGACCGCCGCTGATTCCGCCTCAGGCGGCCGTCAGCCCGAGCTTCAGGTCCACTGAACAGGTGCACTGAGCATCGTCCCGGAATTCGAAGGGGAGTATTTGCAATGTTGCCTCAATTCGGCACCGCGGTTCGCAAGAAGAACCTCGACAGCGCGGTCACCGCCGATCTCGGCGGTGGAGCGCCCGACAAGGCGTCGGTGGACGCGGCCTGGCTCGTGCTGGAAGCCGCCAACGACCTCGGCGACCACGCCGCGATCGACGCCTGCCGGCGTGTCATCGACGCCGAGCTGAACGGCACGGTGGCCGGAAGCTCGGACATCGATCTCGTGCTGGGGTATTTCCGGTAAGCTGCCTCCCACCCGTCATCACCTCTCTCGCTTCGCCGTGAGGCGTTGCCCCATCTTACAGGGTGATCAACGTCTTGATCGCGCGCCGTTCGTCCATGGCGCGGTATCCCTCGGCGACATCGGACAGCGGCAGCTTGAGGTCGAACACCTTGCCCGGCTTGATCTTGCCGGCGAGGACGCGGCCGATCAGGTCCGGCAGGAAGCGCCGGACGGGGGCCGGTCCGCCGAGCATGCGCCGCTGCGCGAAGAACATCGCCTGGCCGTCGAAGGTCACGCCGTGCGGCACGCCGACATAGCCGATCGATCCGCCGGGCCGCGAGCAGGCGATCGCCTGCGCCATCGATTCCTGCGTGCCGACGCACTCCAGAACGGAATCGGCGCCGACGCCATCGGTGAGGTCCTTGATGCGGGCAATGCCCGCCTCGCCGCGCTCGGCCACGATGTCGGTGGCGCCGAATTCGACCGCGAGCTGCTGCCGCGTCTTGTGCCGGCTCATGGCGATGATCCGCTCGGCGCCCATCTCCTTGGCCGCCAGCACGCCCATCAGGCCGACGGCGCCGTCGCCGACTACGATCGCGGTCGATCCCTTGCGAACGTTGGCGGCATCGGCGGCATACCAGCCGGTGCCGAGCACGTCGGAGGTCGCGAGCAGGTCGGCGATGAGATCGGGCGACGGACGCTCAGCGGTTGCGACCAGGGTGCCGTCGGCCAGCGGAACGCGCGCGTAGGGGGCTTGCGCGCCCGACATGAATTCGCGCTGGACGCAGGAGGAATGGAAGCCGAAGCGGCAATGCGGGCAGGTGTTGTCGGAGATGCAGAACGAGCCGACGACGAACTGCCCGGGTCGCACCGTCTTCACCTCGCTGCCGACCTCCACGACCACGCCGCAATATTCGTGGCCCATGTGCTGCGCACGCCCCTCGATCGGCTGCAGGCCGCGATAGGGCCAGAGGTCGGACCCGCAGATGCAGGTTGCCGACAGCTTGATGATGGCGTCGGTGGGCTTGAGGATCTTGGGATCGTCGACCTCTTCGCAGCGGATGTCGCCGGGACCATACATGAGTGTTGCCAGCATGGCTGAACCTTTCGGGTTTGATCGTCAGGAGAGAAGCTCGAGCCGCAGCGGATATTTTCCGCGCGTGAGCAGGGGCTGAGCGCCGCCGTCGAGATGGCCGAGACGGATCAAGCCCTTCGAGTAGCGATAGCTGCCGTGGAAGAAAGCGAGATTGCCCCAGGGCGCGAAGTAGCAGAGATCGCCCGGCGCCTCGTCAGCGAACGGGACGTTGTCGAGCTCCGTCAGCTTGCGCGGCAGATAGGCGATCTTCTCGTTGGTCGAATAGTCCTCGATGGCGAGGTCGAGCGGCAACAGAGCGACGAGGTCCCGCGCCGACGGGTTGTCCAGAAGGGTTGCCGTAAAACTGTGGCGGTCGAAGGCGCATCGCATCTGCATGTTCGCAGCTCCCCTCCGCCCGGAGGCGTTCGTCACGGTAAGGCCGGCGACGGAGCCGGGCACCGCGGCGATGGCCACGAGGCCGCCGACAACGGTCCGGCGCGCGAAGCAATGTCTGGACATGATACATGCGCCTGTGGTCGGGGTCGGACGGCACGCGAGCCGCAGCCGCCCCCGCCATTGAACATAACGCCCGGCACGCGATCCGATTAGATGGATTAATCCGCTTGCGTTGATCGATGGGAGGCATAAATGGGAACTCTCGGCGGTGGAAAGCGATGGCCAGGCAGGATTTCAACGACCTTCTTTCCTTCCTCACGATCGCCAAGGAGCTCAGCTTCACCAAGGCGGCAGCCAAGCTCGGCATTGCCCAGTCGACACTGAGCTACACCATCAAGCGTCTCGAAGAGCAGATGGGTATCCGGCTCTTGACGCGGACCACCCGCAGCGTCGGTCTGACAGAGGCCGGCGAGCGGCTGCGGCAATCGATGGCACCGCGCATCGCGGAGATCGAGGCCGACATCGCCGACCTCATGGCGTTCCGCGACAAGCCGTCCGGGCGGATCAGGATGACGATCTCGAACCATGCATTCGAGAGCGTGGTGTGGCCGAAGCTGGAGCCGGTCCTGAAGAACTATCCGGACATCAAGCTCGAAGTCAGCCTCGACAGCGGATTTCGCAACATCGTCGAGGAGGGTTTCGATGCCGGCGTCCGTCTCGGCGAGAGCGTCGAAAAGGACATGGTCGCGGTGCGGATCGGGCCGGATTGGCGCCTGGTGGCCGTGGCTTCACCCGGCTACTTCGCCGAGCACCGCGCGCCCAAGCATCCCCACGAGCTCGTAGGGCACAGTTGCATCAACCTGCGACTGGAACGGGCGGGCGGGCTTTACGCCTGGGAATTCGCCAAGCGCGGCCAGGAGCTTCGCGTCCGGGTCGACGGGCAATTGACGTTCAACAGCTCCTACACCCAGGTCGAGGCGGCCCTGAGAGGATACGGCATCGCCTATGTGCCGGAGAACATCGTGAAGGCGCACATCGCCTCGGGCGACCTCGCGTTGGTGCTGGACGACTGGTCTCCGACGTTCGACGGCTACCACATCTACTATCCGAGCCGGCGCCAGAACTCGCCCGCCTTCAAGGTCATCGTCGACGCACTGCGTCATCGCGGGAAGTGACGGCGGCCGGCGATGCGGTTCGGTGCCGTCCCGTTCGTTCGAAGTCAGTACGAACCCGAGCGCTTTGATCCTGCATCGAGCCGTAGATTTGACCTCGCCGCGCTCAGCGCCGCAGACAGCTCGTCGATGTGGTAGGGCTTCGCCAGGATCTGGATGCCCGCCGCCTGCGCCTCATGGACGGAGGCTTCGGCGTAGCCGCTGGTCAGCAAAACCGGTATGTCGTTGCGACGCCGTTTGATCTCGTGTGCGAGCTCAACCCCATTCATGCCGCCCGGCATCATGACGTCCGAAAAGATCACATCGACGGAGCGACCATCGGCCAAGGCGCCGAGAGCCGCAGCAGCGCTGGCGGCGCGTGTGACTTCGTAACCGAGCTGGCCGAGCATCTCGGCGACCAGTGCGGCCACCTCGTCGTCGTCTTCGACCAGCAGGATTCGGCCCTGGTTGCTTTTCTTCGGTCGCACCCTGGTGAGGTCGATGAGGTGCCGCTCGCTCGAAGGGACATCGAACGATCGCGGCAGGTACAGTTCGATGCTGGTGCCCCGGCCGGCCTCCGATTGAATGCGGACCGTGCCCCGAGACTGCGTCGCAAATCCATGGACCTGCGCGAGCCCAAGTCCCGAGCCCTTACCGACGTCCTTGGTCGTGAAGAAGGGCTCGAAGACCCGCGACAGGATCTCCGGAGCCATGCCGACACCTGTGTCGATCACGGACAGCCGGACATAGTCGCCGGCGATCTCCGCGTCGTTCAGCTCGGGCAGGTTTTCGCCGCGGACGAGGATCGTGCCGCCGTTCGGCATGGCGTCGCGGGCATTGACGGCCAGGTTGAGGATCACCAGCTCGAGCTCGCCGGGATCGACCTCCACCGGCCACAGCGAATCCGGAAATTCGAACTCGACATGGACGTCGCCTCTCAGGCTTCGATCGAGCAGCTCGCGCATGCCGCCGATCTGCGCGGCGACGTCGACGGGTTCGGGGCGCAGCTTCTGCCGGCGCGAAAACGCCAGAAGCTGCTTGGTCAGGCTGGCCCCGCGCTGCGCCGCCTGGATCATCCCGTCCATCAAGCGGCGACGGCGGTTGGGGTCCGTCTGGCGGTCGAGCATGTCGAGGCCGCCGGAAATCACCATCAGCAGGTTGTTGAAGTCGTGAGCTACGCCGCCGGTGAGCTGGCCGATGGCTTCGATCTTCTGAGCCTGGCGAAGCGTCTCCTCGACGCGAGCGCGCTCGTTCATTTCGAGACGCAGTTGCTCGTTGGCTTCCTCCAATTCGCGCGTCCGCTCGACCACCAGCTTCTCGAGCTCCTGCGCGGTCTGCTCGCGGGCCTCGAGCAAAGCCCGGATTTCATATTGGCGCCGGCGTGCCCGGATCGCCGACTGGATGGCGCTGGTCAGGGTGATCGGCTGAACCGGCCGTTCGAGCAGCGAAACGTTACGGAGAAGCTCGACGATACTGCGTCGCCACGCGACGACCGCCGGCTGTTCTCGATGGCTGGTGAGAACGACAAAAGGGAGGTCGGACCACGGGGGTTGGCGCTCGATCCATTGTGCCAGCGGCGCCGTGTCTCTCCCGAACAATCCTTCCTCGGCCAGGAAGACCGCGCCCACGCCTTCGGTCATCGCACTGACGAGCGCGGACAGATCGCGGCAGTTGACCGCCTCCAGGCTCGCGCCGCGAAAGAGTTCGGTCGATGCCGGCCCGTCGCGGCCGATCGGGGCGAATACGAGAACGCGGTGATCCGGGTCGAGGCTCATTCGAATGGCTCTTCCGGCAATGCCCTGCCGGTATAATGCGGATTGCCGGAAAAGATGCCGCTGAACTCCTGCAGTGGCGGGCCGAGCCTGATCCCGCTGCTGCCGAGCCGGAACTCGCGAATTGTATGCTCGTGATTGCCGCTACGCTTCTTGACGACGGACAAGGCGCGCCGCACCGTTCCACCGAATTCGAAATAGCGCAGCATCAGCACTGCATCGCTCAAATAGCTGATGTCGAGCGGCGTATCCATTGGACCTACAAGCCCATGCTGAGCGAGGATCAGGATGGTGAGCACGCCCTGCTGTGCCAGGTAGCTCAGGAGTTCATGCATCTGCAGGATGAGAAAACGTTCATCCGGCATCGCGTTCAGGTAGCCGTTCAGGCTGTCGATGACGACAAGGCGGGCGTTGTCGGCCTCGACGCTTCGGCGGAGCGTCGCCGCGAACTCACCGGGCGACAGTTCGGCCGGATCGATCTGTTGAAACCGGATTTTCCCCGAGGCGAGATGTTTCTCCAGAGGCAAGCCAAGTGTCCGTGCACGTGCTTCGACCGTTCCACGGCCTTCATCGAAGGCGAAGAATACGGCGTGCTCGCCACGTTCGGCCGCCGCGATGGCATAGGTCAGTGCGACCGACGACTTGCCCGCACCGGCAGAGCCGAGCAGAAGCGCGTTGGTGCCGCGTTCGAGTCCGCCTCCCAGGAGCTGATCGAGCTCGGCGTTGCCGCTGGAGATGGGCTCACCGGCGAAGGGCTTGTGATGTTCGGCCGCGACGAGCCGGGGGAAGATCCGCAACCCGCCTTCCGAAATTGTAAAATCGTGGTAACCGCCGCGAAACCGGATGCCCCGCATCTTGATCACGCGAAGACGGCGCCGCTCGGCCCCGTAGTCGATGGCGATCTGTTCGAGCATCACCACGCCGTGCGCAATCGAATGCAATTGCAGGTCGTCCTGAGAGGACGAGAGATCGTCGAGGAGAACGACAGTGCAGTTGCGATTGGTGAAGAAGTGCTTCAGGGCCAGAACCTGACGCCTGTAGCGCAGCGGGTTCTGGGCAAGCAGGCGCAGTTCGGACAGGCTGTCGAGCACCACGCGGGTGGGATCAATTCGTTCGACCTCCCTGAAGATCAAATTGGTGGTTTCGCTCAGCTCCATTTCGGCGGGATGGAAGACCGTGAGCTCGCGCTCGGGGTCGAGCGTCGTCTCCGGTGGCACCAGCTCGAAGATGTCGACCCCGTCCAGCGACCAGCCATGCCGACGCGCGACGACACTCAGCTCCCTCTTGGTTTCGGACAGGGAGATATAGAGCACGCGTTCGCCATCACGCACACCTCTCAGAAGGAATTGCAGCGCGATCGTGGTCTTGCCGGTGCCAGGCCGTCCTTCGTAAAGATACATCCGATTGGCGTCCAAGCCGCCGCCCAGGATGTCATCCAGGCCGTCGCTGCCGGTCGAAACTCTCGGCGAATCCTTAAGGTCGCTGTCTGGAACAGCCCTCGACGGACCGGTCATTGAACCCCCTCGCGCATGTTTTCCGGAAGCTGATTTTGCCCGAGCGCCCAGAGGCTGGCAGCCGGGGTTGGACCGAACAGGTCCTTCAAGGAACTCTTCAGACAGGAACGAGTTCCCGCAAAGAGGTTACCGGGCGATCGGTGCCCCGGCTTGAGTTATCGATGCAAGAAGCCAGTTGCGGGTCGGAGCGTCCAAGGGACGGGCCGCAATAGACTGTGCCGATAGCTCGGTGCTGTCGGTTCAAAACTGAACACAAGCTCCTGTGCTCGCCGCAGGTGGATCCGGTCGCAGGCGGTCATCGCCTTGCGCGGTAGATCACCACGTCCTCGCCGTGACGGTTCGTGCCCCGCTCGAGCCGGTAATTCGATTTCTCCAGCACGCGGCGCGATGCGCCGTTTGCGACATAGACGATGCCGATGAGAGACGGCAGCTCGAGTTGTGACAGCCCGATCTCAGTCAGCGCGGTCGCGGTCTCGCTGGCAAATCCCCGGCCCCAGAGACTGGGTGTGAACGCGTAGGCGATCTCGATCTCGTCCACGTCATCCACCAGGATGTGCCGGATGCCGGCCCGCCCGGCAAATGCGCCGTCTTTCGTGCGCAGTGTCCACAGGCCGAAACCGTATTGATCCCAGTGCGCCATGTTGACGGCGAGATATTTCTCCGTTGCCTCCGCCGAACGCACGCCGCCGATATAACGCGACGCTTCAGGATCCAGATGGAGCGCGACGAGGTCGGCGAGGTGACTTTCGTTCAGCCTCTCCGCGGTCAGGTTGTCGGTACTGAAGCGATCCATGGAAGCAGGGTGTCGCCCGGAGCTGGTCGCGATCTGGATGTTGTCGAGGCCGATGATGCCATCGTGCCGCTGTTTTGCCCGACAGGTCAACCGGCTCGCGGCCTTTAGGCTTTTGTTTAAGCATGGTCCTTTCGGAAAACCGCCGCGCACTTTTCCGGATCATGCTTTAGACCGGGCCGTGCGAGCCGGGCGGGACCATGTAGAGCGTCATCGCGAAGATCGTGTAGATGCAGAGCAGGAGGGCGCCGACGAACCAGGCCGAGCGTCCGCCATTGGTGACGAAGCTCGTCACCACGGTGGCGATCATGACCATGGTCACCGCTCCCGGCCAGAATTGAAGGTCCATGGGCTGCGGCCCGACGACGTAGCTCAGCAGCACGAGAACGGGTGCGACGAACAAGGCGATCTGGCTGGCGCTTCCGAGCGCGATGCTCACGCTCAAGTCGAGCCGGTTGCGGCGTGCCGCGGAAAACGCCACGGCCATCTCGGCCGCAGCCCCGACCAGGGCAACGACGATGAACCCGACGAATGCCGGGGTCATGCCGAGCGTTTCGGCGGCCTTCTGCACCGATGTCACGAAGATCTCGCTCACGAGTGCCACCAGCACGGTGACGATTCCCAGTGTCGGAACGGCGATCGCAATCGGCAGTATCGAGCCGCCTGCCTCGCCATGGTCGCTGCTTGCAAACAGCTCCTTGTGCGTCTTCAGCGAGAACAGCAGGCTGAGACAGTAGGCCGCAATCAGCAGGACCGCCAAGGCGGTGCTCAAGCGCTGCACCGTCGCCTCGTGTCCGGGAAAGTCCAGGTCGGCCACGGCCGAGGGTGACAACAGGGCGATCGTGGCCATCAGCAGCAGCGCGGAATGGAGCCTGCCGCCTGCCCGGTTGTATTCCTGCACGCGATGCCTCAATCCGCCCAGAAACAGCGATGCGCCCAGCATGAATAGCGAGTTGGTCACGATCGCACCCGCAATCGAGGCTTTGACCAGCATGTATTGACCGGCCTGCAACGCCGTGACCGCGATGATGAGCTCCGTGAGATTGCCAAGCGTGGCGTTCAACAGCCCGCCGACCGCATCGCCGGTCTTCTCGGCCACGGCCTCCGTCGCGTGGCTGAGCAGGCTCGCGAGCGGCACGATGGCGATCACGGCCAGCACGAACAGCAGCGTATGCGCGTCCGGCATGACATGCTCGAGCGCGATCACGACAGGCACGACAACCAGCAGCCACAGCAGCGGGCTGTGCCGGATTTCCCTGAGCAGCGCGTTCATGGTCCGTCCTACGCGGTCAGACCTCGACGCTGCCGCCGGAGCGGGCCCCGGTGTTGATCTAGCTCAACGGCTTGTGCGCCCTCGAACCGGCGCCTCAATAGCAGGGCGGATAGGGGTGATATCCACAAGCCCGGCGATAGCCATAGGCGCCATAGGCGGCAGCTCCCGCCGCTGCGGCACCGTAGTAAGCCCGCCGATGGACTCTGCGGTTGACGCCGGCAACGCTTCCCGGCGTGAGCGGGCGTCCGACGCGGGCCTCGGCGGTGTCAACGGACACGGCGAGCGCATCCACCGGCGAGGTGTGGAACGACAGGGGCGCTGCCGTGAACAGCGCGGCGGTGACGAACAGTCCGATCAGCTTGGCATGTCCAGTCATGTGCTCTCTCCCTTTGCAGGACGACGAGAAAGCGTGACAGGCCGGTGAGGTGGACCATTGACCGAAATCAATGGTCGCGGTTTCCTGGGATCGCCTGGCCCGGATGATTCCTGCACTCGCGTAAGCCATTGATTTCACAACCCCGGTCTACTGTGCATGGGGTTGTTTTCGCAATTTTAGTTTTGAGGGCTTCAGCCGGCGCCCAGCGCCACCGCGACGTTGTAGGTCAGGAGGCTCGCGGCATAGGCCAGCACCAGCATGTAGGTGAAGGTCACGGCCATCCAGGTCCAGCTTCCGGTCTCGCGCCGGATCACGGCCAGCGTCGAGGCGCATTGCGGGGCGAAGATGTACCAGGCCAGCATCGACAGCGCGGTGGCGAGCGACCATTTCGTCGCGAGCACCTGTCCGATCTGCTCGGCCGCTTCCTTGCCGCCTTCGATCGCATAGACGGTGCCGAGCGCCGCGACCGCGACCTCGCGCGCCGCCATGCCCGGGATCAGCGCGACCGCGATCTGCCAGTTGAAGCCGACCGGCGCGAGCAGCGGCTCGAGCGCCTTGCCGATGATGGCGGCGAGGCTGAAGTCGATGGCGGGCTCGGTGGCGCCCGCCGGCGGCTGCGGGAACGAGGCCAGGAACCAGATCAGCACCATCATCGAGAAGATCGTGGTGCCGGCCCGCACCAGGAACATCTTGGCGCGGGTGTAGATGCCGATCGCGATCGATTTCAGCTGCGGCATCTTGTAGTCCGGCAGCTCCAGCATGAACGGCGCCGGCGCATAGTCGCGCAGCATGAAGAACTTGATCAGGAACGAGACGGCAAGCGCGCTGATGATGCCGGCGGCGTAGAGGCCGAACATCACGAGGCCCTGCAGGTTGATGAAGCCCCAGACGTCCTTCGCCGGAATGAAGGCGGAGATGATCAGCGTGTAGACCGGAATGCGCGCCGAGCAGGTCATCAGCGGCGCGATCAGGATCGTGGTCAGCCGGTCGCGCTTGTTGTCGATCACGCGCGTCGCCATGATGCCGGGAATGGCGCAGGCAAAGCTCGACAGCAGCGGAATGAAGGCGCGGCCGTGCAGGCCGGCGCCGCCCATGATGCGGTCCATCAGGAACGCGGCGCGCGCCATGTAGCCGAAATCTTCCAGCAGCAGGATGAACAGGAAGATGATGATGATCTGTGGCAGGAACACGATGACGCTGCCGACGCCAGAGATCACGCCGTTCTGGAGGAAGCTCTGCAACAGGCCGGCGGGCAGGGTGGCGTGAACGAGCTCGCCGAGCGCATCGAAGCCCGAATTGAGCAGCTCCATCAGCGGTTGCGCCCAGGCGAACACCGCCTGGAACATCACGAACAGGATCAGCGCCAGCACGATGAGGCCGCCGACCGGATGCAGCACGACCGCGTCGATCCGCGCGGTCCAGGTGTCGGGTCTAGCAGGCAGGCTGACGCAGTCGGCGATGATGCGGTCGGCCTCGCGCTGGGTTGCGCGCAATTCGGATACGCTGAGCGCGCGCCAGCTGTTCGCCGCCGCCTCGGCGGCGAGCCTTACCGAGATCTCGTCGGTCAACTTCAAGAGGTCGGCGGTGCCGCCCTTGCGCACCGCGATCGAGGTGACCACGGGCAGGCCGAGCTCCTTGGCGAGCCGCTCGACGTCGACCGTGATGCCGCGGCGGGCTGCGATGTCGAACATGTTGAGCACGAGCAGCATCGGCCGTCCGGTGCGCTTGAGCTCGAGCAGCAGGCGGATGGTCAGCCGCAAATTGGTGGAATCGGCGACGCACAGCACGAGATCGGGCACGGTCTCGCCGGAGGCCTTGCCGAGCACGAAGTCGCGGGTGATCTCCTCGTCGGGGCTGCGGCCGCGCAGCGAATAGGTGCCGGGCAGGTCGACCACCGAGACCTGACGCCCCAGGGGCGTGACGAAGAAGCCCTCCTTGCGCTCGACGGTGACGCCGGGATAGTTCGCGACCTTTTGCCGGCTGCCGGTCAGGGCATTGAACAGCGAGGTCTTGCCGCTGTTCGGCGTGCCCACCAGGGCGAGATGCAGCAGGGGTAATTCCATGGAATCACTGGTCCGGGGTCAGAGGTCCGGTCGCTATCTAGGCGACGATGATGGCCATGGCTTCGCGGCGGCGGACCGCAATCGTGATGCTGTCGACCCGCACGGCGATCGGGTCGCGCCCGACCAGCCCCTCGTGCAGGACCTCGACCCGGGCCCCCTCGACGAAGCCGAGCTCGATCAGGCGGCTCTCGAGCTCGATGTCGGAGAGCGCCGAGCCCGCCTCGCGAGCGGAAAGATGCTGGATGACGCCGGTATAGCCGCGCTGGGCCAGACCCAGCGGCATGTGCGGGCGCGTGTCATTGGTGTCGGTCATGCCCTGTATTTTCAACGCAAGGCATTGAGGTCAAGCGCGCGCGCTCCCTGAAACCGCACCTTAGAGTGATTTTAAAGTGCGGGTGGCGGAGCGCCGTCGAAGGCGCCCCCGAGGGCTGGGCGGCTACTGGGCCGCGACCTTGTCCGGCTGGGGAGCCATCGCCCGGCTCTTGAAGTAGTCCAGGACGAACAGACGGATCGCCGACGACAGGTTGCCCTGCTGGCGGTTGTTGTCGATCTCGCCGACCAGCTCGGACAACGTCATGTTGCGCAGGCCGGAAATCTCCTTCATGCCGTTCCAGAACGCCTCTTCCAGGCTGACGCTGGTCTTGTGCCCGGCGACGACGATCGACCGTTTCACGACGGGCGACTTCATGGCTGCTCCTCGCGATCGATCTGATGCTGATCCAGGTGCGCCTTCGCCTTGTCCGCGCGCGTCTCCTCCGCCGACCGGTCCGCCTTCGTGCGGCCGAACTTCGTCCGGTTGACGTCCGCCTGTTTCGCCGAGGCTTCCCGTTCGGCGCGCTTCCTGAAACGATTCAGGTTGATGACGTTCCCCATGCCGCGTCTCCATCATCCGATCCTTTCCAGGCAGGATGAAACACTCAGAAACAGGGTGCCGCACTGCGCCCCACAAGACTTGATCGCCATTCGCTTGTCCTCGTCAATCGGCCGCTCGGGCCATCAAACGATGAATTTCGCCCCCGTCGAGGGGCGGAAAGGCTGCGTAGCACGCCGTCCGGCCGGAACATTGACGGTAATCAAATCCCGCCCCCAAAGCCGCACATTTCTAGGGCGGCGAGCGTCCGTATCATTACGGATGGCTATCGGAATTCGGAGTTCTATCCCGGGCTGGTCATTTTCTCGGGGCGGACCAGGCGATCGAACTCGTCGGCCGAGACGAAGCCGAGCCGCAGCGCCTCCTCCTTCAGCGTGGTGCCGTTGGCATGGGCCGTCTTGGCCACCTTGGCGGCGTTGTCGTAGCCGATCTTCGGGGCCAGCGCCGTCACCAGCATCAGCGAGCGCTGCATCAGCTCACTGATGCGCTTTTCGTCGGCACGGATACCGCTCACGCAATGCTCGGTGAAGGATCGCGCGGCATCCGCCATCAGGCGGATCGAGTGCAGCATGTTGTAGGCGAGCACGGGCTTGTAGACGTTGAGCTCGAAATGGCCCTGGCTGCCGGCCACCGTGATCGCGGTGTGATTGCCGAACACCTGGCAGCAGACCATGGTCATCGCCTCGCACTGGGTCGGATTGACCTTGCCCGGCATGATCGAGGAGCCCGGCTCGTTCTCCGGCAGGATCAGCTCGCCTAGCCCCGAGCGCGGGCCTGATCCCAGGAGGCGGATGTCGTTGGCGATCTTGAACAGGCCTGTCGCGACCGAATTGATGGCGCCATGCACCAGCACATAGGCGTCGTTCGAGGCCAGCGCCTCGAACTTGTTGGCGGCGCTGGTGAAGGGCAGCTTCGTGATCGCGGCAACGTGCCTTGCGAACAGCTTTGCAAAGCGCGGCTTCGAGTTGAGGCCGGTGCCGACCGCGGTGCCGCCCTGCGCCAGGGGATAGAGGTCTTTCACCGCGACCTTGAGCCGGGCGATGCCGCTTTCCACCTGCGCCGCATAGCCGGAAAACTCCTGCCCGAGCGTCAGGGGCGTTGCATCCTGCGTATGAGTTCGGCCGATCTTCACGATCTTCGCGAACGCCTTCTCCTTCTTGCGCAGCGCGCGGAGCAGCTCGCCGAGGGCCGGGACGAGATCGGCATTGATGCGGCTTGCGGCGGCGATGTGCATCGCGGTCGGAAACGAATCGTTCGACGACTGGCTCATGTTGACGTGATCGTTGGGATGCACCGGCTTCTTGGCGCCGAGCTCGCCGCCGAGCAGCTCGTTGGCGCGGTTGGCGATCACCTCGTTGAGGTTCATGTTGCTCTGCGTGCCCGAGCCGGTCTGCCACACGACGAGCGGGAAATGGTCATCGAGCTTGCCCTCGATCACCTCGCGCGCGGCGCTGATGATCGCATTGGCGCGGCGCCGGTCGAGCAGGCCGAGCTCGAGGTTGGACTGTGCCGCGGCGAGCTTGACGATGCCGAGCGCGTGCACCAGCGAGATCGGCATGCGGTCGGTGCCGATGCGAAAGTTCTGGCGCGAGCGTTCGGTCTGCGCGCCCCAATAGCGGTCGGCAGGGACCTCGATGGGACCGAAACTGTCGGTCTCGATGCGGGTGGCGGGGCGGGCGGTCTTCGCGCGGGCGGCTTTGGCCATGAGCACATCCATTCTGCCGCGCGAAACACCGCGCAGCGCTTTCATGTGCTTCTCTATATAGGGAGTTCGGCCGCGTGCGACGGGTTCGGGTCTAACCTAGATCATTTCTTGCGGAAACGATCAAGCCGCACCACTTCGGCGCCGCCCTGGTTCGGGGCCGCCGGCTCCTCCGTGCTTTCCGCCGTTTCGGGAGCAGGCGTCTGCACGGCGACGGCCGACGGCGCGGGAGCCGCCGGCAGCGTCTCGGGCGCGACCTCGGCGACGTCGGACGTGTCGAACTGCAGGCCGAACTTCACGGACGGATCGAGGAAGCTCTTGATGGCGCTGAACGGCACGATCAGCCGCTCCGGAATGCCGCCGAAGGACAGGCCGACCTCGAAGCGGTCTTCGAGCACGGTCAGATCCCAGAACTGATGCTGCAGGATGATCGTCATCTCTTCCGGATATTGCGCGAGCAGCCGCGACGACAGCTTCACGCCCTCGGCCTTCGACACGAAGGTGATGAAGAAATGGTGCTCGCCCGGCAGGCCTTGGGCCGCGGCATCGGTCAGCACCTTCCGCAGCACGCCGCGCAGCGCGTCGCGGGCCAGCACATCGTATCGGATATGATCGGTCGCCATGGTGGTCCTGTTGCATCCCCGAAGCCGGACCGTGCCGACCCGACTCGCCAAGCCGCAATAGTACCGCGCCTGACGGGTCAGCAGGAGTCCCCGCCGGGGAAGAAATCAAGAGTAAAGTGGAGGCTTCTGTTGCCAGGTGCCTCCGAACCCCGCCTAACGGAGCTTAACCCGTTAGGACTTCAGAATGGTCTTTCAAACTGCGTTACGCAGCCTGAGCAACCGGAGCAAAGTTGTCGTTGGCAACTATTGCATAGCCCGATAACGGCGGAACAATACCGGGAAAAAGTTCGCCCTTTACGCCCTCGTCGATCCTATTTCGCCCCCGCCAAAGCCCGCTTCGGGATGACCCGTTGGTGGGCTTTGGTGGAGGCGCCGGGTACCGCCCCCGGGTCCGAATGGTTTATTGCGACGACCGTTTATTTCCATAGCCGGCGAACCGGCAACGCCAATATAGGGCGCAAAGGTTTCGAATGACAGGTGTTTCGCGCGGCGATCCCACGGTTCCCTTTGGATAGGTTCCGGATGGCCTTCCCTATGATCTTGGCCGCGTGGAGCCTCGCGTTCTAAGCTCCTGACATGTCCACGGATTCAGCACCGGCCGCCCAAGAGCCGGATCGAGAGGCGGATATCCCCGCCACCCATGCCCCCGCGCCCGGGCTCGTCGCGCTGTTTCTTGCCTTTGCCCGGATGTCGCTGGCCGGCTTCGGCGGGGTTTTGGTGTTTGCCCGGCGGGCGATCGTCGAGCGGCCCCGCTGGATGAATGCGGACGAGTTCAACGAGACCTTTGCGCTCTGTCATTTCCTGCCCGGACCTAACATCGTCAATCTGTCCATGGTGTTCGGATCAAGGCTGCGCGGCATCGCGGGCGGGCTTGCCGCCTTTGCCGGCCTGTTGCTGCCGCCGACGCTGATCATGACGGTGCTTGCGATCATCTACGCCCGTTACGGCGACGTCGACGTGCTGCGCCGCAGCCTCGCCGGCATCTCCTGCGCGGCGGTCGGTCTCTTGATCGCGGTAGTGTTCCGCATGATGACGCCGCTGCTGAAGCGGACGGATCCCCTCGCACTGATCCTGATGGCCGGCGTGTTCCTCGCCATCGGCGTGCTCCGCCTGCCGCTTCCGGCGGTGCTGCTGGTCGCGATCCCCGTCAGTGTCGGCGCCTCTTTTTTCCTGCGGCGGAAAGTAGCAGCATGAAGCCTGAGAATCCGATCTGGGCGCTGATCTCCACCTTTGGACTGATGTCGCTGCTCGCCGTCGGCGGCGCCGCGGCGGCGGTGCCCGAGATGCACCGCATCGCAGTCGAGGTGCATCACTGGATGACCGACAAGCAGTTCACCGACGCCTATGCGATCGCGCAGCTCTCGCCAGGTCCGAACGTGCTTATCGTGACGTTAATCGGCTATGCCGTCGCCGGCATTCCCGGCGCGCTGGCGGCGACGCTGGCGATGTGCCTGCCGACGGCGCTGCTTGCCTATTATGTCAGCCGGCTCCTGAACCGGCCCAGCCAATCGCGCTGGCCCGGTTTGATTCAGGCTGCACTGGTTCCGCTTTCGATCGGCTTGATGGCGGCGAGCGCCCTGATCCTGGCCCAGTCGACCGATCGCACGATTGCTGCAGTGCTTCTGACCGCAATGGTTGCGGTGATCGCGTCCGTCTCGCGCATCAATCCACTCTGGCTCCTGCTCGCCGGGGGACTGTTGGGTTTCGCTGGCATTGTGTAATGAAAATCGCTAGGCAGTGGTCGGGCGGGGGATCCATTTCCAGCCGATTTAGAACAACAGTGCTCGTGACTTACGGGTCGCGGAGGAGACATGCATGGCCGATACGATGGGCCACTCGGCGACAGCCACCCGAAACACATCGGTGGCGCTCGGCTTCTGTCTGCTGGCGATTGCGCCGCAGATTTTCGAATTCATCTGGTCGATAGGGACGATTTTCGGTTGGGGCGCGGGGCGCGGCCCGGCCACGGTCGTGATCAGCCACGCCACCGCGTTGCTCGCCGGTGCGCCCGGTACGTTGATCGGAGCGGCCAGCGGTGACACCAAGAAGGCGTCGTCCGAGGTGCTGCTCGCGCTGATTTATTCCTATCCGATCTTTGCGGTGGCGATCGTCACGCTGTTCATGACCATCCGGTCGGCGCAGGACTATGTCGGCGGGGTCATCCTGATGGCGCTGGCCTTGTTTGCGCTGTGGGCCTCGAGCGATCTGCAGGGCATGCGCGGCTTCTCCTTCGGCGCCGGTACTGCGCCGCGGATGTTCGGCGGACTGCTGGTGGCCTTGTCCGCCGGCATCGCCCTGACCGGTCTTTTGACCGATGGGCCGGCGATGGCCCATTACTCATGGCGCGGGCCGATGTTCGTGATGGCGGCGATCCTGTTCTTCGCGCTGGCGATCCGGCCGCTCGGCCTCGTGGTCACGGCCTTTGCGAGCTTCATGATCGCGGCGACGGGGTCGCATGAGACGCGCTGGCTGGAGGCCGCCATCGTCGGCGCCTGCCTGACGCTTGGCTGCGCAATCCTCTTTCCCTACGTGCTCGGGCTACCGATGCCGATGTTTCCGCGTTTCCTGATCCAGTGAGGGCGTGATGGATATTTTTGCCAACCTCGCTCACGGCTTTGCCGTCGCGCTCTCTCCGATCAACCTCCTGATGTGCCTGATCGGTGCCCTCGTCGGCACGCTGGTCGGTGTTCTGCCGGGCATCGGCACCATCGCCACCGTCGCGATGCTGCTGCCGATCACCTTCGGACTGCCGCCGGTCGGTGCGCTGATCATGCTCGCCGGCATCTATTACGGCGCCCAGTATGGTGGCTCGACCACGTCGATCCTGGTCAATATTCCAGGTGAGGCGACATCGGTCGTCACCGCCATCGACGGTCACCAGATGGCCAAGCAGGGCCGCGCCGGCCCGGCGCTGGCGATCGCGGCGATCGGCTCGTTCTTCGCCGGCTGCGTCGCGACCGTTTTGATCGCCGTGCTCGGTGCGCCACTCACAAAACTCGCGCTGGCGTTCGGCCCGGCCGAATATTTCTCGCTGATGGTGCTCGGCCTGATCTTCGCCGTGGTGCTGGCCAAGGGCTCGGTGCTGAAGGCGATCGCGATGATCGTGTTCGGCCTCTTGCTGTCGATGGTCGGCTCGGACATCGAGACCGGCGCCTCGCGCATGGCCTTCAACATTCCGGAGCTCGCCGACGGCCTCGGCTTTGCGACGGTGGCGATGGGTGTGTTCGGCTTTGCCGAGATCATCCGCAATCTCGACCATGGCGCCGAGATGAACCGCGATCTCGTGCAGCAGAAGATCACCGGCCTGATGCCGACCAGGAAGGACCTAAAGGACTCCACGCCGGCGATCTTGCGCGGCACCGTGCTCGGCTCCATCCTCGGCATCCTGCCCGGCGGTGGTGCGGTCATCGCCTCGTTCGCGGCCTATACGCTCGAGAAGAAGCTTGCCAAGGATCCGAAGCGGTTCGGCCGCGGCGCGATCGAGGGCGTGGCGGCGCCGGAAAGCGCCAACAATGCCGCAGCACAGACCTCCTTCATCCCGCTGCTCACGCTCGGCATTCCGCCGAACGCGGTGATGGCGCTGATGGTGGGCGCGATGACCATCCACGGCATCGTGCCGGGTCCGCAGGTGATGCAGAAGCAGCCCGACCTCGTCTGGGGCATGATCGCCTCGATGTGGATCGGCAATCTGATGCTGATCATCATCAACCTGCCGCTGGTCGGAATCTGGGTCCGGCTGCTCCGCGTGCCGTACCGGCTGATGTTCCCGTCGATCGTGATCTTCTGCGCGATCGGCATCTACTCGGTGAACAACGCGCCGGTCGACGTCATCCTCGCCGGCGTGTTCGGTCTCGTCGGCTACTGGCTGATCAAGCACGATTTCGAGCCGGCGCCGCTGCTGCTCGGCATGGTGCTCGGACCGCTGATGGAAGAGAACCTGCGCCGCGCGCTGCTGATCTCGCGCGGCGACTGGAGCGTGTTCCTGACGCGTCCGCTGTCGGCGGTGCTGCTCGCGATCGCAGCGAGCCTGCTGCTGCTCACGGTGCTGCCCGCGTTGCGCTCGAAGCGCGACCAGGTGTTCACCGAATCCGAGAACTGAGGGCGCGGGCGCTGCGTGCCTGCGTCGGCGCGCCGCATTCGGAAGTCGAATCGACTTGTGTGACGGCTTCGTGAAATGAAAATGCCGGCCTTTTGGCCGGCATTTTTGTTTGGTCCAAGGACCGATACGGGGATCGACATGACCTTCATTCGCGCGCTCACAGGCGCATGTGCCGCAGCGCTCGCGTCGCTGTGCGCTTTTGTTGCGCCGGCTGAAGCGCAGACTTATCCGACGCGCGGCATCACCATGATCGTGCCGTTTGCGGCCGGCGGTCCGACCGACGTCATCGCGCGCATCGTCACCGGGCACATGGCGCAGACGCTGGGCCAGAGCATCATCATCGAGAACGTGGTCGGCGCCGGCGGCACCACCGCGACCACCCGCGCCGCGCGCGCGGCCAATGACGGCTATACGCTGATCACCGGGCATATGGGCACGCATGCCGCCTCGGTGCCGCTCTATCCCAAGCTCGCCTACCATCCCGAGAAGGACTTCGAGCCGATCGCGCTGCTCGCGGGTACCCCGATCCTGATCCTCGCGCGCAAGGACTTTCCGCCGAAGGATTTGAAGGAGTTCGTGGCCTATGTGAAGGCCAACGCCGAGAAGGTGAACGCTGCCCATGCCAGCGTCGGCTCGGTCTCGCACGTCTCCTGCGAGCTGCTGCACTCGATCCTCGACATCAAGCCGGTCGGCGTGCCCTTCAACGGCACGGGACCCGCGATGAACGCGCTGGTGGCGGGGCAGGTCGACTACATGTGCGACCAGATCGTCAACGCCGTGCCGCAGATCAATGCCGGCACCATCAAGGCCTATGCGATCGCAACGCCGGAGCGCAATCCGTCGCTGCCGAACGTGCCGACGACGGCGGAAGCGGGCCTGCCGAAATTCCAGGCCCAGGCCTGGAATGCGATGTTCGCGCCCAAGGGAACTTCGCCGGCGATCCTGGCCAGCCTGAATGCTGCGGCCAGCAAGGCGCTCGACGACGAGACCGTGAAGAAACGCCTGCTCGAGCTCGGCAGCGTCATCCCGGGTCCCGCGGAGCGGACGCCGGAGGCGCTGGCCACCCTCGTGAAGAACGAAATCGCAAAATGGACCCCGGTGCTCAAGCCGGCAACTTAGGCAATGCGATCAAGCCGATAGGGCAGGGGGCGGGACGTAAGTTCCGCCCCTTGTCGTTTGCGCCGGGACCACTCACTTTTCCGGGTATAATCGGAGCGGACAGCGAATCGCCGCTGTTGCAGCGCGGGGGCGGTCGCTAAGTTCGCCGCCTCCCCAAAGGCTCAGTCGCACATGCACCAGTATCAGGACCTGCTCGAGCGGATTCTTTCAGACGGCGCCGAGAAGACCGACCGAACCGGCACCGGTACGCTCTCGGTGTTCGGCCACCAGATGCGCTTCAATCTGTCGGCCGGCTTCCCGATGCTGACCACCAAGCGGCTGCCGCTGAAGGCGATCATCCACGAGCTGCTGTGGTTCCTGAAGGGCGACACCAACATCAAATATCTCAGGGACAACGGCGTCACCATCTGGGACGAATGGGCGGACGCCAATGGCGATCTCGGCCCGGTCTATGGCCATCAATGGCGCTCCTGGCCGGCGCCCGACGGCCGCAGCATCGACCAGATTGCGAACGTGGTCGATATGATCAAGCGCAATCCGGACTCGCGCCGCCTGATCGTCTCGGCGTGGAATCCAGCCGAAGTCGACAAGATGGCGCTGCCGCCATGCCATTGCCTGTTCCAGTTCTACGTCGCAGGCGGCAAGCTGTCCTGCCAGCTCTATCAGCGTTCGGCCGACGTCTTCCTCGGCGTGCCCTTCAATATCGCCTCCTATGCGCTGCTGACGATGATGGTGGCGCAGGTCACCGGCCTGAAGCCCGGCGACTTCGTGCATTCGTTCGGCGATACCCATCTCTACTCCAACCATCTGGAGCAGGCCCGGCTTCAGCTCACGCGCGCGCCGCGCGCGCTGCCGGTGATGCGGATCAATCCCGACGTGAAGGACATCTTCTCCTTCCGCTTTGAGGATTTCGAGCTCGTCGGCTACGATCCGCATCCGCACATCAAGGCGGAAGTCGCGGTTTAGCGCCGATGTCGCTCAACATCCGTCGTGTGCGCCCGGGCGAAGCCGGGCTCGTTCTCGCTTTCATCCGCGAGCTCGCCGAATACGAAAAGCTCTCGCACGAGGTCGAGGCGACCGAGGCCGACATCGCTGATGCGCTGTTCGGCGAGAGGCCACAGCTCTATTGCGCGATCGCAGAGTGGAACGGCGAGCCGGTCGGCTTCGCGGTGTGGTTTACGAATTTCTCCACCTTCAGCGGCCGCCATGGCATCTATCTCGAAGATCTCTACGTGCGGCCGTCGCACCGGGGCAGGGGCCTCGGCAAGGCCCTGCTGGTCTATCTCGCCAAGGAATGCGTCGACAACGGCTGGTCCCGCCTGCAATGGGCGGTGCTCGACTGGAACGCGCCGTCGATCGCGTTCTACAAATCTCTCGGCGCCGTCATGATGGACGACTGGACGCTGTGCCGTGTCACCGGGCCAGCGCTGACGCGGCTTGCCGGGAGTGCGCCCTGATGGAGATCGTCTTCGTCGTCGCCATCGCGGAGAACGGCGTCATCGGCGCCGGCAACGCCATGCCGTGGCGCATGAAATCCGACATGGCGCGCTTCAAGGCGCTCACGATCGGCAAGCCCGTGGTCATGGGCCGCAAGACCTTCGAATCCCTGCCCCGGCCGCTGCGGGACCGCACCAACATCGTGATCACGCGCGATGCGGCCTATCGCGCCAACGGCGCCATTGTCACGACATCGGCCGCTGATGCCGGCGCGGTTGCACTTGGCGACGCCCTGCGGCGTTCGGTCACCGAGATCGCGGTGATCGGCGGCGCCGAGATCTATCGGCAATGGCTCGATCGCGCCGATCGCCTCGAAGTCACCGAAGTGCACGCGCGCCCCGAAGGCGACACGCGTTTCGACATCGACAAGGCGGAATGGGACGAGGTTGAACGTATCCGCCATGCTGCCGGCCCCGACGACAGCGCCGACTTCTCCTATGTGACATATCGTCGGCGGCGCGGCCATTAACCGCTTTCGTCAATGTTTACATTGACTTTTTCGTGCCCGAGCATAGCTCGAAAGACGGCGAAGGCTGCGTTGTAAGGGACTTGCCTGTCCCCTATAAAGCCGGACCGGACAAAGCGGGCGGGGGCAATTCCACCCTGCCGAGGAGAGCGTCGAATGCCGTGGAAGAATCAGGGCGGTGGCCCATGGGGCTCGGGTCCGAAGGGACCATGGGGCTCAGGCCCGCAACCGGTCGGGCCGAGGCCGCCGGATCTGGAAGACCTTCTGCGGCGCGGCCAGGACCGCCTCCAGCAGATCATGCCGGGAGGCTATTTCTCCGGCATCGGCATCACGCTGATCGTGCTGCTGATTGTCGCGTTCTGGCTGCTGTCGGGCTTCTTCCGCGTGCAGTCCGAAGAGCTCGGCGTCGTGCTGCGCTTCGGCAAGCATGTTCGCACCGTGCAACCGGGCCTGAACTATCATCTGCCCTATCCGATCGAGACAGTGCTGCTGCCCAAGGCGCTGCGCGTCAACACCATCTCCATCGGCATGACGCTGATCGACGATCCGGCGCGGCGCGGCCGCTCCATTCGTGACGTGCCGGAAGAGAGCCTGATGCTGACCGGCGACGAGAACATCGTCGACGTCGACTTCACCGTGCTCTGGCGCATCAAGCCGGATGGCGTCGGCGACTTCCTCTTCAACATCCAAAATCCCGAAGGCACTGTGAAGGCGGTCTCCGAGAGCGCGATGCGCGAGGTGATCGGCCGCTCGCAGATCCAGCCGATCCTCACCGGCGCGCGCAACGTCACCGAGCAGGGCGTGCAGGAGCTGATCCAGAAGACCCTGGACAGCTACGGCGCCGGCATTCAGGTCAGCCAGGTGCAGATGCAGAAGGTCGATCCGCCGGCGCAGGTGATCGACGCCTTCCGCGACGTCCAGGCGGCGCGCGCCAATCTCGAGCAGTTGCAGAACGAGGCACAGACCTACGCCAACCAGGTGGTGCCGCAGGCGCGCGGACGCTCGGCGCAGATCATGCAAGCCGCCGAAGGTTACAAGGAGCAGGCGGTTGCCGAGGCCAAGGGCCAGAGCGCGCGCTTCCTGAAGGTGTACGAGGAATACAAGAAGGCGCCCGACGTGACGCGTGAACGGATCTATCTGGAGACGATGGAGCGCGTGCTCGGCGGCGCGGACAAGCTCGTCTATGACGGCGGGCCCTCGGGCCAGGGCATCGTGCCCTATCTGCCGCTCGGCGAACTGACGACCAAGCGGCCGCCTACCACCGGTCCGCAGTCGAGCGGAGGCAGCCGATGAGGTCCCCGGTCACAGGTATCGTTACCCTGCTCGCCCTCCTGCTCGTCGTGATCGTCGGCTACATGTCGCTGTTCACGGTGCAGCAGACCGAGCAGACCATCGTGCTGCAGTTCGGCCGGCCCGTCGACGTCGTCACCGCACCCGGCCTGCACTTCAAGGCGCCGTGGAATTCGGTGATCAACATCGACAAGCGGATTCTCGACCTGGAGAACCCGTCGCAGGAAGCGATCGCCTCCGATCAGAAGCGGCTCGTGGTCGACGCCTTCGCGCGCTACCGCATCAAGGACGCGCTGCGCTTCTATCAGAGCGTCGGCTCGATCCAGGCTGCCAACATCCAGCTCACCACGCTCCTGAACGCGGCGCTGCGCCGCGTGCTGGGCGAGGTCACCTTCATCAACGTGGTGCGCGACGATCGCGAGAAGCTGATGCAGCGCATCCGCGACCAGCTCGATCGCGAGGCCGACGGTTACGGCATCCAGGTCGTCGACGTCAGGATCCGCCGCGCCGACCTGCCGGAGCAGAACAGCCAGGCGGTCTATCAACGTATGAAGACGGAGCGCGAGCGCGAGGCGGCCGAGTTCCGCGCACAGGGCGGCCAGAAGGCCCAGGAGATCAAGTCCAAGGCCGATCGTGAGGCGACCGTCATCGTCGCGGAAGCGAATTCGCAGGCCGAGCAGACCCGGGGTGCCGGCGATGCCGAGCGCAACCGCCTGTTCGCCGAAGCCTACAGCAAGGATGCCGACTTCTTCGCCTTCTACCGGTCGATGACGGCCTACGAGAACGGGCTGAAGTCGAACGACACCCGCTTCCTGCTGCGGCCGGACTCGGATTTCTTCCGGTACTTCAGTAACCCGTCCGGCAAGATGGCGACCGAGACGCCGGCGAAGCCGTAAGCTAGACAAAGGGCGGCGGATCTCGCCGCCCTTCGTCCAGACAAGAATAGCATCACGGGAGGTTCCAATCCGATGAGGTCCATTGCGTTCGCCGACTTCCTCATCGGCTTGGGCATCCTGTTCGTGCTGGAAGGCTTGATGTTTGCGGCAAGTCCTAACTGGATGCGCAAGGCCATGAAGAGCGCCATCGCCACGCCGGACAACATCCTGCGGGCAGTCGGGATCGGTTCGGCCGTCGTCGGCCTGGTCCTGATCTGGGTTATGCGGCGCCCAATTTAGGCGTCGCGCCAACGCCAAAGTGAAGGCGACAGACCGGTTTTCGCCGTATTATCGGGGTTCTGAGGCCCGTTAAGCTCCGCGCTTGCGCCGTCCTCCCGTCAAGCGCAGTCTGGCGCCGAATCCCTCTCTCTGGAGATCACAATGACCGCTGCCACCATTGCCCCGTCCCGCTCGCGACTTGGTGTGCGAATTGGGCTGGCCGCGCTCGCCGTCGCTGGTTTCAGCGCGTTCGGTACGCCGGTCTATGCGCGCGGACCGGAGGGCATCGCCGACGTCGCCGAGAAGGTGATCGACGCGGTCGTCAACATCTCGACCTCGCAGACCGTCGAGGCCAAGGGCGGCGGCAGCAACGCCATGCCGCAATTGCCGCCCGGCTCGCCCTTCGAGGAGTTCTTCGACGACTTCTTCAAGAACCGCAAAGGTCCGGGCGGCAGCAAGGGTGGCGAGCGCGGCGACGGCGGCCAGCCGCCGCGCAAGACCAACTCGCTCGGAAGCGGCTTCATCATCGACACGTCAGGCGTCGTCGTCACCAACAACCACGTCATCGCGGACGCCGACGAGATCAACGTCATCCTCAACGACGGTACCAAGATCAAGGCCGAGCTGGTCGGCGTCGACAAGAAGACCGACCTTGCGGTGCTGAAGTTCAAGCCGACCAAGCCGCTGGTCGCGGTGAAGTTCGGCGATAGCGACAAGTTGCGTCTCGGCGACTGGGTGGTCGCGATCGGCAACCCGTTCAGCCTGGGCGGCACGGTGACGGCCGGCATCGTCTCGGCCAAGAACCGCGACATCTCCTCGGGTCCCTATGACAGCTACATCCAGACCGACGCCTCCATCAACCGCGGCAATTCCGGCGGTCCGCTGTTCAACCTCGACGGCGACGTCATCGGCGTCAACACGCTGATCATCTCGCCCTCGGGCGGCTCGATCGGCATCGGCTTCGCCGTGCCCTCGAAGACGGTCGCAGGTGTCGTCGACCAGCTCCGTCAGTTCGGCGAGCTGCGCCGCGGCTGGTTAGGGGTGCGCATCCAGAGCGTCACCGACGAGATCGCCGAGAGCCTCAACATCAAGCCGGCGCGCGGCGCGCTGGTTGCCGGCGTCGACGACAAGGGCCCGGCCAAGCCGGCCGGCATCGAGCCGGGCGACGTCGTCGTCAAGTTCGATGGCAAGGACGTCAAGGATCCGAAGGACCTGTCCCGCGTCGTCGCCGACACCGCGGTCGGCAAGGAGGTCGACGTCGTCATCATCCGCAAGGGCAAGGAGGAAACCAAGAAGGTCACGCTCGGCCGCCTCCAGGATCCCGACAAGGTGCAGGCCGCGGTGAAGACCGACGAGCCCGCGCCCGAAAAGACCGTGACGCAGAAGGCGCTCGGCCTTGATCTTGCGGTGCTGAACAAGGATCTGCGCACGCGCTACAAGATCAAGGAGAGCGTCAAGGGCGTGGTCGTCACCAATGTCGACGCCAATTCCGACGCCGCCGAGAAGCGCCTCTCCGCCGGCGACGTCATCGTCGAGGTCGCGCAGGAGGCCGTCACCAGCGGCGCCGACATCCAGAAGCGCGTCGACCAGCTCAAGAAGGACGGCAAGAAGTCGGTGCTGCTGCTGGTCTCCAACGCCGACGGCGAACTGCGGTTCGTGGCGCTGAGCGTGCAGTAGTTGCTAGGGCAGTCTCGAAGGGTGGGCAAAGGCGCATAGCGCCGTGCCCACCGACTTTCCACTATCGCTGCGAGAGTGGTGGGCACGGCGCCAGCGCGCCTTTGCCCACCCGACGGCTTCTGAGCGAACAGCGAGAGCTGACGACGAGAGAGGCTACCCCTCCACGAACTCGTCCCGCCGATACCCCTGCGCATACAGCAGCGCGGTGAGGTCGCCGTGGTCGATCCGCGCCGCTGCCGCGGCCGCCACGGCCGGCTTGGCATGATAGGCGACGCCCAGTCCCGCCGCCTGGATCATGGCGAGATCGTTGGCGCCGTCGCCGACCACGACCGAGTCGATGTCGTCGAGATCGAACGACTCCATCAGATCCACGAGCGTCGCGAGCTTCGCCGCGCGGCCCAGAATCGGCTCCTTCACCTCGCCGGTGAACTTGCCGTCGCGCACGACGAGCTCGTTGGCGCGGTTCTCCTGGAAGCCGATCTTGGCGGCGACCGCGGTCGTGAACAGCGTGAAGCCGCCGGAGACGAGACAGGTATAGGCGCCGTGGGCGCGCATGGTCGCGACCAGTTCGCGGCCGCCCGGGGTCAGCGTGATGCGCTTGGCCAGCACCTCGTCGACCACGCCGGCGGGCAGGTCCTTCAGCAGCGCGACGCGCTCGCGCAGCGCCGGCTCGAACTCGATCTCGCCGCGCATCGCGCGTTCGGTGATGGCGGCCACGTGGGCCTTCATCCCGACGAGATCGGCGAGCTCGTCGATGCATTCCTGGCCGATCATGGTGGAATCCATGTCGGCGAGAAAAAGTCTCTTGCGCCGGGCGCCGACTGGCTGCACGACGATGTCGACGGGCAGGTCGCCGCGAAGCTCGCGGAGCCGCTCCTCGATGGCGTGACGGTCGCCTTCGAGGTTACTGTCGGCGCCGAAGGGGATGTCGACCGCGACCCCGTCGAACAGCCAGTGCGCGGGAGCTGCCTGGGGCAGCACGGCGCGGGCGCCATCGACGATGGTCGAGTCGAGAGCGGGATTGTCGGGGTTGCAGATCAGCGTGGCGACGAGGGACATTTGAGGTTTTCGTGAGCGAGGGGCAAGTCAGCAGAAGCCATGTCGGCAAGGCCGTGCTTATCGCAGGCCCGACCGCCAGCGGCAAGTCGGCGCTGGCGCTGGAGCTTGCCCTCAGCACGGACGGGGTCGTCATCAATGCCGATTCCATGCAGGTCTATCGCGACCTCCGCATCATCACGGCGCGTCCCACACAAATCGAGGAAGCGCGCGCGCCGCATCGCCTGTACGGTCATGTCGATGCAGCCGTGAATTTCTCGGCCGGTGCCTGGGTGAGTGATGCCGCCAAGGCGCTCGACGAGGCGAAAGCGGAAGGTCGCCTGCCGATCTTCATCGGCGGCACCGGGCTTTATTTCAAGGCGCTGACGGCCGGGCTCTCCGTGGTGCCGCCGATTCCCGCCGAGGTGCGCGAGGACGTGCGCGCGCGGCTGGAACGGAACGGCGCGGAGGCGCTGCATGCGGAACTGGCGCGTCGTGATCCCAGCGCGGCCGGGCGATTGAACCTGCGTGACCGCACGCGCATTGCGCGCGCACTCGAAGTGGTCGAGGCGACCGGCCGTTCGCTGCTCGACTGGCACCAGGAGGGCCAGCCGCCGCTGCTACCGAAGGACAGTTTTCGCGCGGTATTTCTCGCGCCCGAGCGGGACGAGCTTTACGCCCGCATCGATGCCCGCTTCGATGCCATGCTGGGCACCGGTGCATTGAGCGAGGTCGAGCGGCTCGCGGCCAGACACCTCGATCCGCTGCTGCCGGCGATGAAGGCCCATGGCGTGCCGGCCCTGATCCGGCATCTGCGCGGTGAGCTCAGCCTGGAGGACGCCGCAGGAATCGGCCGCGCCGACACCCGCCACTATGCCAAGCGGCAATTCACCTGGTTCCGGCACCAATTGCCGGAGTTCGAATGGGTGAAGCCGGGGGAGGCGAGGGGATGGCTCGCCGCCATTGCGAACGCGGCCCGCGACCTCGCCTGAGGCGCTTTTCTGTCCGGGTTCCCAAATTTACCTCTCGCCGAACCCGGGGAACACCGCTACACTGGCAAAATCGCGCGGGAACGGCCGCATCGCCTTGACATCCGGGCTTTGGCCGCTATGTTTCGCGCAACCTTTGGGAAGCCGGGCACCTGCCATGCGTAACATTATTACCAAACTCCTTATCGCCGTCGTACCCAGGCACACCGCCGGGGGTGGCTAGCTGCCATCCACATGACAGGCGGTGTGCATGGGCCCTCTTCGGGGCCTTTTTTATTTCCCGAACCCGACACGAACGAAGCCGCTGACAACAGCGCATCCGGAGCAAGCCAATGAGCGACAAGAGCCACGATCCGAACCAGATGACCGGCGCCGCGATGATCGTCCGCGCGCTCATCGATCACGGCGTGACCGACATTTTCGGCTATCCCGGCGGCGCGGTGCTTCCGATCTACGACGAGATCTTCCAGCAGAGCGAGGTCCAGCACATCCTGGTCCGTCACGAGCAGGGCGCGGGCCATGCGGCCGAAGGTTATGCGCGCTCGACCGGCAAGCCGGGCGTTGCGCTGGTGACGTCAGGCCCCGGCGCCACCAACATGGTGACGCCGCTGACCGACGCGCTGATGGACTCGATCCCGCTGGTCTGCATCTCCGGCCAGGTGCCGACGCATCTGATCGGCAACGACGCGTTCCAGGAATGCGACACCGTCGGCATCACGCGTCCCTGCACCAAGCACAATTGGCTGGTGCGCGACGTCAACGATCTCGCAAAAGTGCTGCACGAGGCGTTCTACGTTGCGACCACGGGCCGTCCCGGCCCCGTCTTGGTCGACGTTCCCAAGGACGTGCAGTTCGCGACCGGCACCTATCATCCGCCGCGCAAGTCCGACGTGCACCGCTCCTACGCGCCGCGCGTCAAGGGCGATGCGACCCAGATCCGCAAGGCCGTGGCGCTGCTCGCCAATGCCAAGCGCCCCGTGATCTACAGCGGCGGCGGCGTCATCAATTCCGGCCCCGAGGCGACCAGGCTGCTGCGCGAGCTGGTCGAGGTCACCGGCTTTCCGATCACCTCGACGCTGATGGGCCTCGGTGCCTATCCGGCGTCGGGCAAGAACTGGCTCGGCATGCTCGGCATGCACGGCACCTACGAAGCCAACATGACGATGCATGATTGCGACGTCATGCTGTGCGTCGGCGCGCGTTTCGACGACCGCATCACCGGCCGCGTCGACGCGTTCTCGCCGGGCTCGAAGAAGATCCACATCGACATCGACCCGTCCTCGATCAACAAGAACATCCGCGTCGACGTGCCGATCATCGGCGATTGCGGCAACATCCTCGGCGACATCCTCCAGGTGTTCAAGGCGGAGGCGAAGAAGCCCGACATCAAGGCGTGGTGGCAGCAGATCGCGCAGTGGCGCGCCCGCAACTCGCTGTATTACAAGAAGAGCAACGACATCATCCTGCCGCAGCACGCGATCCAGAGCCTGTTCGAGGCGACGCGCGGCAAGGATACCTACATCACGACGGAAGTGGGCCAGCACCAGATGTGGGCGGCGCAGTTCTTCGGCTTCGAGGAGCCGCATCGCTGGATGACGTCGGGCGGTCTCGGCACCATGGGCTACGGCCTGCCGGCCGCGGTCGGCGTGCAGGTTGCCCATCCCGACAGCCTGGTCATCGACATCGCGGGCGATGCGTCGGTGCAGATGACGATGCAGGAGATGTCGACGGCGGTTCAGTACGAGCTGCCGATCAAGATCTTCATCCTGAACAACCAGTATATGGGCATGGTGCGGCAGTGGCAGCAGCTGCTCCATGGCAACCGGCTGTCGCATTCCTACTCGGAGGCGATGCCGGACTTCGTCAAGCTCGCGGAAGCTTACGGCGGCGTCGGCTTCCAGGTGCACAAGCCCGGCGATCTCGACGGTGCCATTCAGGAGATGATCTCGGTCAAGCGCCCGGTGCTGTTCGACTGCCGCGTCGCGTCGCTGGAAAACTGCTTCCCGATGATTCCGTCCGGCAAGGCGCACAACGAGATGCTGTTGCCGGAGCAGGCCAACGACGAGGCCACCGCCAAGGCTTTCGCCGGCGGCAAGGCGCTGGTGTGACGCGAGACATTTGAGGGGACGACAATGAACCAGCCCGCATCCGCCTACTTCATCGAAGAGCGCCATGATCCGAACGAGACGCACACGCTTGCCGTGCTCGTGCAGAACGAGCCGGGCGTGCTCGCGCGCGTCATCGGCCTGTTTTCGGGCCGCGGCTACAACATCGAAAGCCTTACGGTCTCCGAAACCGAGGCCCAGAAACATCTGTCGCGCATCACCATCGTCACCACGGGGACGCCGATGGTGATCGCGCAGATCAAGAACCAGCTCGACCGCATGATCCCGGTCTACCAGGTCGTCGACATGACCCAGACCCGGCGCTCGATCGAACGGGAGCTCGCGATGGTGAAGGTGCGGGGGCAGGGCGAGCACCGGGTCGAGGCGCTCAGGCTCGCGGATGCGTTCCGCGCCCGCGTGATCGACGCAACGACCGAGAGCTTTGTGTTCGAGATCACAGGCAATACGGACAAGATCAATCAATACATCGACCTGATGCGCCCGCTCGGCCTCGTCGAGGTGTCGCGCACCGGCGTTGCCGCGATCGGCCGCGGGCCTGAAGGGATGTGAACCATGCTGGCGCGCGACTGGTACTATAACGAGCGGAACCGGATGGGGATCGAGCCCGCGGTGGCCTCGATCTACGACGCCCACGACGATGCCGATCTGCGGGCGCGCGCCGCGCTGAAAATGCTGGGAGTCCAGCGCGGCTGGCGCATCGCCGACATCGGCTGCGGCAACGGCGTGCTGGCGACCGAAGCCGCGCTGCTGGGCGCCGAGGTCGACGCCATCGACATCTCGCCGGCGATGCTGGCGCTTGCGGAGATCTACGCGCGCGATCGCAAGGCGCCCGTGCGCACCCAGTCCGCCGGCCTGCTCAGCTTCGCCTATCGGCCGGAATCCTACGATCTGATCGTCAGCGAATTCACGCTGCACCATTTGCCGGATTTCTGGAAGGCGGTCGCGATGTCGCGGATTTTTCGCGCGCTCAAGCCGGGCGCGAGCTTTTATCTGCGCGACATCGTCTACGCCTCCATGCCCGACGCGATCGAGCGCGACGTGGAGCAATGGGCCGACTACCACATCAAGAACCACGATTTTTCGCGCGAGGGCGTGGTGATGCATATGCGCGACGAATATTCCACCTTCGGCTGGGTGATGGAGCGGATGCTGACCGACGTCGGCTTCACGCTGGTCTCGGCCGATTACCACGCACCGATGCACGGCACGTATCTGCTGCGCAAACCAAGAGCCGGCGAGCAAGGCTAGACGACAACAACAGGGCTGCACGACAGGGCAGAACCGAGAACAACAATGAAGCCGGCCGATATCCTCATCGCCATCCTGGTGGCGATCATCTGGGGGCTTGCCTTCGTGGCAAGCCGGATCGCGCTCGACGAGTTTTCGCCGGAACTGATGACCGCGATGCGCTTTTCCATCGCCGCGCTGCCGTGCCTGTTCATCCCCAAGCCGAAAGTCGCATGGTCGCTTCTGATCGCGATCAGCTTCACGTTGTTCCTCGGTCAATTCCTGAGCCAGGCGTACGGCATTGCGCATGGCGTGCCCGTGGGGCTGACCAGCGTCGTGGTGCAGAGCCAGGCCCTGTTCACCATCGGATTTGCCGCGATCGCCTTCGGCGAACGGCCGACGCCGGTCCAGACGCTCGGCGTTGGTATCGCTGCGACCGGCCTTCTGATGATCTGCGGTACGGTCGGTTATGATTTCAGTGTCGCTGCATTTGCAGTGCTGATGATCGCTCCGATCTGCTTTGCCGTCGGCAATCTCCTGCTGCGCGGCGCCCGCGGCGCGCCGATGTTCGATTTGTTTGCCTGGCTCTGTCTCATCGCTGCGGTGCCGCTGTTCGCGCTTGCGCTGGTCGTCAACGGGCCAATGCCGACCTTCGAGTCGCTGATCCACATGTCACTGACCGGCTTGATCTGCCTGCTGGTGATCGGCGCCATCTCGACCAGCATCGCCTACTGGCTCTGGGGACGGCTGCTGCGCGACTATCCCGCTGCGCAAGTGGTGCCGTTCGCGCTGCTGGTCCCGTTCGTCGGCTCGGCCGCCTCCAGCATCGTGTTCGGCGAGCGGTTCGGACCCCTGCGGCTTGCGGGCATGCTGACCGTGATCGGTGGTATCGCGGTGATGGTGCTGGCGAGGCGGCCGCAAGTCCTGCCGAAGACGGCGTGAGGTGAACATGACCTACTCGCTGTTCTATGCCTTCCTTGCCTTCATGGCCGTGATGTACTTCACGCCCGGGCCGAACAATATCATGCTGCTGTCCTCGGGCCTGACCTACGGCTTCCGTCGAACCATCCCGCACATCGTCGGAATCGTCCTCGGCTTCGCCTTCATGGTTGCCACCGTCGGCCTCGGGCTCGGCACCGTGTTCTTGGCCTACCCGATCCTCCAGACCATTTTGAAATATGCCGGTGCCGCCTACCTGATCTATCTTGCCGCTGCGATCGCCATGTCCGGCCCGACCAGGCCGGGCGAGGAGGACGGCCGCGGCCCGATGACCTTCTGGGGCGCGGCGATGTTCCAATGGATCAACGCCAAGGGCTGGGTGATCGTGATCGGCACCATCACCGCCTATGCGGCGATTGCCCGGTTTCCGCTCAACATCGCGATCCAGACCGTTATCAGCCTGCTGGTCGGCACGGTCTCGACCGTGGTCTGGGCCCTGTTCGGCTCCGCATTGCGGCCGGTCCTGACCTCGGAGCGGCTGGTTCGCGCCTTCAATATCCTGATGGCGCTCCTGCTGCTGGCCTCCCTCTACCCCGTTTTCATGGATGCATGATGTCGCGGATTTCCATGCAGAAACGGGTTTCCCTATGGGCTGAAAATGCTCTAGACAGCCCCCGAAATCCGCAAATTTCACCCTTCGGACACTGACCATTGGCCGATTTCGGCCCTGAACGAGGAAACGACCCATGCGTGTTTATTACGATCGCGACGCCGACCTGAATCTGATCAAGGGCAAGAAGGTCGCCATCGTGGGCTATGGCAGCCAGGGCCACGCCCATGCGCTCAACCTGAAGGATTCCGGCGTCAAGGACGTCGCCATTGCGCTGCGCAAGGACTCGGGCTCGGTCAAGAAGGCGGAAGCCGCCGGCTTCAAGGTGATGGAAGTCGCCGAAGCCGCCAAATGGGCCGACCTCGTCATGATGCTGACCCCGGACGAGCTCCAGGGCGACATCTACCGCGAGCACCTGCACGACAACATGAAGAAGGGCGCCGCCCTGGTGTTCGCGCACGGCCTCAACGTCCACTTCAACCTGCTCGACCCGCGCGCCGACCTCGACGTGCTCATGATCGCGCCGAAGGGCCCCGGCCACACCGTGCGCTCGGAATATCAGCGCGGCGGCGGCGTGCCCTGCCTGATCGCGATCGCCAAGGACGTCTCGGGCAACGCCCATGACCTCGGCCTGTCCTATGCTTCCGCCGTCGGCGGCGGCCGCGCCGGCATCATCGAGACCACCTTCAAGGAAGAGTGCGAGACCGACCTGTTCGGCGAGCAGGTGGTGCTCTGCGGCGGCCTGGTCGAGCTGATCAAGGGCGGCTACGAGACCCTGGTCGAGGCCGGCTACGCGCCGGAGATGGCCTATTTCGAGTGCCTGCACGAAGTGAAGCTGATCGTCGACCTGATCTATGAAGGCGGCATCGCCAACATGAACTACTCGATCTCCAACACCGCCGAGTACGGCGAATACGTCACCGGCCCGCGCATCGTCACCGCCGAGACCAAGGCCGAGATGAAGCGCGTTCTCGCCGACATCCAGGGCGGCAAGTTCGCCCGCGACTGGATGCTCGAGAACAAGGTCAACCAGACCTCGTTCAAGGCGACCCGCGCCAAGCTCGCCCAGCACCCGATCGAGGAAGTCGGCGCCAAGCTGCGCGACATGATGCCCTGGATCAAGAAGGGCGCGCTGGTCGACAAGTCGAAGAACTAAGTCGCGTTTCCCGGGACGCAGCGCAGCACTTTGGTGTTGCGCTGCTGATCCGGGGTCCAATGCGGCTCCTGGGTCCCGGCTCGGCGCTCCGCTTCGCTGCGCTTGTCCGGGACACCGGTCAAAATCCAAGGCATGATCGCGTGAACTTCAGGGGAGAAGACCATGCGATCTGTCGTCGTCACCGGTGCGTCCACCGGCATCGGCTGGGCCACAGCAAAATTCCTGATTGAGCGCGGCTTTCGCGTGTTCGGCAGCGTCCGCAAGCAGGCCGATGCCGACAGGCTCAAGGCCGAGCTCGGCGCCAATTTCACGCCGCTGCTGTTCGACGTCACCGACGAGGCTGCGGTCCTTGCTGCCGCGCGAACACTCCGCGAGGCGCTGGGCGGCGAAACGCTGGCCGGCCTCGTCAACAATGCCGGCATCGCGGTCGCAGGCCCCGTGCTCGAATTGTCGGCCGATGATTTCCGCCGCCAGATGGACATCAACGTCATCGGCCCTGTGATCGCGACGCAGGCGTTCGGGCCGCTGCTCGGGGCGGACCCGTCGCTGAAGGGGCCGAAGGGGCGGATCGTGATGATCAGCTCGGTCGCGGGCAAGAACGGCAATCCGCTCTCGGCGCCCTACTGCACCTCCAAGCACGCCGTCGAGGGACTGTCGGAAAGCCTGCGCCGCGAATTGATGCTGTTCGGCATCGACGTCATCATCGTCGCCCCCGGCGCGGTGAAGACGCCGATCTGGAGCAAGGCCGAACAGATCGATCTGTCCGTCTACCAGAACTCGCCCTATCTGCCGGCGCTGAACAAGGTCATGGCCTTCATGATGGACCTCGGCGCGAAGGGCCTGCCGGCCGAGCGGATCGCCGAGATCGTGTTCGAGGCGCTGACCGCGGCAAGCCCCAAGGTGCGCTATCAGATCACGCCCGACCCGCTCCGCCATCTGATCGGCGCCGTGCTGCCGAAACGGACGATCGACCGGATCATCGCCAAGCGGCTCGGGCTGCTGCCACAGGGGTGACCGACGTTTCAGCTCGCCCCGGCCGCAAGCCGCGCGGCCTCCGGCCCGCGGTCGAAGCCTGACGATGCCCGGGGCGACCTCCGACGTGTGCCGATGCGCTGCAGCTTGCACCGGAAGAGCAGGTGGCGGCCCAAAACCGGAGGTTGGCCGGCCAGCCTGTCCGGCCTGCGGCCCATCGCCGCCCGCGAAACATTAAGCGAAGGTCGGATCACGGCGCGCGTTGCCTGTCCTTGACCGTTCAGTTACAGTTTTATGACACGGTGCAGGCTTTCCGGCTGCGCCGGACGCCCTAGCCGCCCTTATTCCCGCCTTGGGCCGGCCAGACGGCTAGGTATCATTGCGCCGGACCAGCTGTTGCGTGTCGTCGATGGCGTCCGCGCCCAATCCAGGTCCTTCTGCCGCCACCGCCGTGCTGGCGAGCGTCGCCGCGCTCGGCATCTGGCGGCTGCTCGCGGTTGCCGCGCCCCATCTTGCCGCGCTCGCGCTGATGTACGAGACCGAGACCGATTTCGGCTCGCGCCTCTCCTTCGCGCTGGCCTGGGGCATCCTCAATTTTTTCTGGATCACGCTGCTGCGCCGGCCGGCGCTGTCCGGCGCGCTGTCGCTGACCATGGTCGTGGTGCTGGTGCTGCTGTCGCGGCTCAAGCACGACGTCGTGCAGATGACGGTCAACTTCATCGACCTGATGATGATCGACCGCGACACCGTCGCGTTCCTGTTCACGATCTTCCCGAATCTGCGCTGGTCGGTGATCCTGGCCGGCTTCGTCACGCTGCCGCTGATGTATGCGCTGTGGTGGCTCGATCCGTTCCGCATCCGCCGCCTGCCGGCGCTCGCCTGCAAGCTGGCCTGTCTTGCCGCGCTGGTCGGCTATTCGCTCTATCATCCGGACGAGGCCTGGCGCGGCTATTACGACGACGGCTATTTGTCGAAATTCTTCCGCTCCGGCGTCGGCTCGGTCTCCGACTTCGTGCAATACGGCTTCATGGAATCGGCGGCCGCGACCAACGAGCGGCTCAACATGCCGCTGGTCGATTCCTGCCATCCTGCCGGACGCCGGCCGAACATCATCATGATCCATGATGAATCGAGCTTCGACATCCGCGCCGCCCAGGGCATCAAGGTGCCGCAGGGCTATGGCAGCCACTTCAAATCCTGGGACGGCAAGCAGCGCGCGTTTCTGGCCGAGAGCAACGGCGGGCCGAGCTGGTTCACCGAATACAACGTGCTCGCAGGCCTTTCCTCGCGCTCGTTCGGCCGCTTCGCCTATTTCGTGACGCGCATTGCCTCGAACCGCGTCGAGCGCGGGCTGCCGCTGGCGCTGCGCCGTTGCGGCTACGACACGATGTCGCTCTATCCCGCCCATGGCGGCTTCATGGCCGCGCGCAGCTTCCAGATGACGACCGGCATCGAGCGCTTCCTCGACGCCAAGGATCTCGGCGCCAAGGACGTCGAGCCCGACGGCTTCTTCTACGACAAGGCGCTCCAGCTGATGGGGCAGCAGCCGCCCAACAAGCCGCTGTTCACCTTCATCTATCTCGGCGCCAATCATTTCCCCTGGGAGACGCGCTTCCGTCCCGACCTGCTGCCGAACTGGCGCGCGCCCGGCAATGTGCCGTCCATCGACGAATATCTGCGCCGGCAGGCGATGAGCGCCGAGCAATACAAGGCGTTCGTCGCGGGCCTGAAGAAGAATTTTCCGGGCGAGCCCTTCCTGATCGTGCGCTATGGCGATCACCAGCCGGAGTTCGCGCCGCAGATCCTCGAGCCCGGGCTCAACGAAGGCGCTCTCGGCAAGAAGCTGGACGCCTACGATCCGCGCCTCTACGCGACCTATTACGCGATCGATGCGGTCAATTTCGAGCCGGTCAGAAGCGAGGCCGTGATGGACACGATCGACGGCCCCTATTTGCCGCTGGTGATCCAGGAGGCCGCCGGCATCCCGCTCGATCCGTCCTTTGCCGAGCAGAAGGAGATCATGCTCCGCTGCAAGGGCATGTTCTACAGCTGCAAGGACGGCGCCGAAGCGCGGCGGCTGAACCGCCTGCTGATCAATGCCGGGATGATCAGGGGGCTGTAGCTGCCTTGCTTTGGCCGCAAGCGATACTCTTTGACAGTCGCCCTGAGGTGCTCACCAAGCGGCGTCAGATCGTAGGGTGGGCAAAGCGAAGCGTGCCCACCATCCCGTCGCGCGTGTTGAGAGACGGTGGGCACGGCGCTTTCGCGCCTTTGCCCACCCTACGAAATCCGGGCCTACCGCCCGCCTACCTTCTCCCATAGCCATTTCGCCACTGCGTCCGGCGAGGAATTCGCGTCGTTGCCGCTGGCGCGTAGATTCGCTTCGCGCATGGTGGCGATGTCGATCTTGCCGAGCAGGGGCTTGAGTGCGGCCTGGAGCCGTTCGTCCCCGGCGCGTTTCGGCGCCAGCAGCAGGATAGCGTCGTAGGGCGGTATCGCGTGCCTGGGGTCGTCGAGCGCGACGAGATCGTACTTCGCGATCAACCCGTCGCTGGTGTAGCCGGCGATGACGTCGACTTCGCCGCTCGCAACCGCTGCATACATGAAGTCGGGCTGCATCTGGCGCTGGGCGCGGAATGAGAGGCCATAGGCCTTTTGCAGCGCCGCCCATTCCGGGCGCGAGAAGAACTCGTAGTCGCCGGCAATCGACATCGTCGATGCGTGCGCGGCGAGATCGGCAATGGTGCGGATATGAAGCGCCTCGGCGCGCTTCTTCGGGAGCACCAGCGCATAGGCATTCTCGAAGCCGAGCTCGCCGAGCAGGGTAATGTTGTCCTTTGCCAGGCTTGTCTTCAAATCCGTCAACAGCTCTGCGCGCGGCTTGATGTCGGTGCGATGCAGCTGGTTGGCCCAGAGCGTGCCGGAATAATCGATATAGAGATCGACGTCGCCGGCCTTCAACGCCCCAAAGATCACGCTGGAGCCGAGGCCCGAGCGCGCCGTCGCGGACAGACCGGCGGCCTGGAGGCGGTCCCTGAGCAGGGCCGACAGCACATATTGCTCGGCGAATGTCTTGGCGCCGACGACGTAGCCCTGCGACGAGCGCCCCATCGTCGGCACCAGCGTTGCGGCGACCAGCGCCGCGATTCCGGCCGCGCCGAGCGCGGTTTGGGCGCGGCCGCGGCGGCGCAGACCGCTCTCGATCAGGCCGAGCAGCTGGTCGACGGCGAGCGCGAGCAGGGCCGAGGCAAAGCAGCCGAACAGCACAAACACCCAGTTCTGGGTTTGAAGCCCGGCGAAGATGTAATTGCCGAGGCTGGTCTGGCCGATCGGCGTCGACAGCGTCGCGGTGCCGATCACCCACACCGCGGCGGTGCGGATGCCCGCCATCATCACCGGCAGCGCCAGCGGCAGCTCGACCATCACCAGCGACTGCCGCGCGGTCATGCCGACACCCTTGGCGGCCTCGATCAGCGCGGGATCGATGCCGTTGAGCCCGGTGATGCCGTTGCGCAGCACCGGCAGCATCGAATAGAGCGCCAGCGCCAGCATCGCCGGCAGGAAGCCGAATGCCGAGAAGGACACGCCGAACCAGGCCAGCGTCACCGAGGCGGCCAGCAGCAGCAGCGGATAGAACAGCGCGAGCAGCGCCAGGCCCGGCACCGTCTGCACGATGCTGGCGATTGCGAGCAGGATGGCTCGCGGCGCCGGGCGGTTGCGCGTCAGGATCGCCAGCGGCAGGCTGACGGCGAGACCGAGCGCGAGCGCAGCGAGGCTCACCCGCACATGATTGCCGAGATAATCGGGCAGATGCGCCAGCGCCTCGCCCCAGCGTGGATCGGAAAACAGGCTCATGCCGCACCGCTTTGTGGCAGCAGCGCGTTCAGCCGCTCGACCTGGCGCCGCGGCGTGCGTAGCAGCTCCAGCACGTAAGCGTCGCTGCTCTTCGAGAGCGCGGCGGGGGTGCCCTGCGCGAGCAGCTGTCCGCCGCGCATCACCGCGATGCGGTCGGCGAGCAGGATCGCCTCCGTCATGTCATGCGTGATCATCACGGTGGTCAGGCCGAGCTTGCGATGCAGCGAACGATAATCCTCGCCGAGGGCATCGCGGGTGAGGGGATCGAGTGCGCCAAACGGCTCGTCCATCAGCACGATGCGCGGCTTCGCCGCCAGTGCCCGCGCCACGCCGACGCGCTGGCGCTGGCCGCCGGACAGCGCCTCCGGCAGACGGCTGCGATGCGCCTCACGGTCGAGCTGCACGAGATCCAGCAGCTCGTCGACGCGCGCTGCGATATCGGCCGCCGGCTCGCCCAGCAGTTTCGGCGTGATCCCGATATTGTCGGCGACGCTCAAGTGCGGAAACAATCCGCCGCTCTGGAACACGTAGCCGATCCGCCGCCGCAGCGCGACCGGATCGACGCTCTGCACATTCTCGCCCTCGACCGTGATGGTGCCGCCATCGGCCTCGATCAGCCGGTTGGCGAGCCGCAGCAGCGTGGTCTTGCCGGAGCCCGAGCCGCCGACGATCGCCAGAAATTCGCCCTCGGCGATGTCGAGCGACACGTTGTCCACGGCCTTGAGCGGGCCGAAGCTCTTGGTGACGTGGACGTAGCTGATGGCCGGCTTGGAAGGCATTCGACGCAGCTCGTTCTTCCTTGCCCTCTCCTGGAGGGACAAGGCATGCCTAGCACGCTTGGCGCCTTGATTGAACTTGAGCGCGCGAGCGGCTAAGGCATCGGGCCAAGTTCGGAGGGTACACATGTCAACGCCCACGGCAGTGGCGCTGGAAGATGCCAAGGTTGCGTTCCGGCTCGGGGACGGGCGGGTCTATACGGCGGTGGAGAAGGCGCATCTTGCGGTCGCGCAGGGTGAGTTCGTGGCCATTGTCGGCCCGACCGGCTGCGGGAAATCCACGCTGCTCAACGTCGCGGCCGGGCTGCTCAAGCCTGCTGCCGGCAATATCAGGATATTCGACCGGCCGCTCGCGGGGCTGAACCGGGATGCCGGCTACCTGTTCCAGGCCGACGCGCTGTTCCCGTGGAAGACCGCGCTCGACAATGTCGCGATCGGGCTCGAGATCAAGGGCACGCCGCGCGCCGAGGCGCTGCCGCGGGCGCAGAAATGGCTGACGTCGGTGGGCCTTGGCGCGTTCGCGGGCCGGTATCCGCACATGCTCTCCGGCGGCCAGCGCAAGCGCGTGGCGCTGGCGCAGGTGCTGATCCGCGATCCAAAAATCCTCTTGATGGACGAGCCATTCGGGCCGCTCGATGCGCAGACCCGCCAGGTGATGGGCAATCTGCTGCTCGACCTCTGGAACGCCGACCGCAAGGCCGTGCTGTTCGTCACCCATGATCTCGAAGAGGCGATCGCGCTCGCCGACCGCGTCGTGATCATGTCGGCGGGGCCGTCCTCGCGCATCATCGGCGACTGGGGGGTGAGCCTGCCGCGCCCGCGGGACATCTTCGAGGTGCGGCTGGACAAGGAGTTCCATGCGCTCCACCGCGAGATCTGGAGCGTGCTCAAGGACGAGGTGATGAAGGGCTACGCGCAATCCACCCAAGCGGCGGGGGCGGTCTGATGTCGCGCCCGACGCTGTTTGCGCTGCAAGTCCTGGTCGCGGTCGTCTGCATCGTGCTGTGGCAGGTGCTGTCGACCGTTCCCGTGTTCGGCAAGATCCTGCTGCCGCCGTTCTTCTTCTCCAACCCCCTCGACGTGTTCAGCCAGATCGTGAAGTGGTTCGCCTCCGGCGTGATCTGGAAGCATCTGGGCATCACGCTGGCGGAATCGATCCTGGCCTTCGTGATCGGATCGGCCGGTGGTGTGCTGATCGGCTTCTGGTTCGCGCGCCAGCCACTGGTCGCCGCGGTGTTCGATCCCTACGTCAAGATGGTCAACGCGCTGCCCCGCGTCGTGCTGGCGCCGATCTTCGCGCTGTGGCTGGGGCTTGGCATCTGGTCCAAGGTCGCGCTCGGCGTGACCTTGGTGTTCTTCATCGTGTTCTTCAACGTCTATCAGGGCGTCAAGGAGGTCAGCCGCACCGTGCTCGACAATGGCCGCATGCTCGGCATGAGCGAGCGGCAGCTGATGCGGCACGTCTATTGGCCCTCGGCGCTGTCCTGGATGTTCTCCTCGCTGCACACCTCGGTCGGCTTTGCCGTGGTCGGTGCGGTCGTCGGCGAATATCTGGGATCGGCGGCGGGGCTCGGCTATCTCATTCAGCAGGCCGAGGGTGTGTTCGATGTCGCCGGCGTGTTCGCCGGCATGTTCGTGCTGTCGGCCTTCGTCATCCTGATCGACTATGGCGTCACGCTGGTGGAACGGCGCCTGTTGGTGTGGCGGCCGAGCGCGGCGGATGGGCGGGGATAGTTGCAAAGCATATTGCAGGAATTGGTGCGAGCCGCGGCGGCAGTTAACCTCTCCCGCTTGCGGGAGAGGTATAGGCCGCCTTCGACGGCCGTTCTTCTGAGAGACGCCGAGGCGAAGCCTCGGCTATGGCGTAGCGCCGGGTGAGGGTTTTCTCCTCTGGGGGATTGTCCCAGCGCGGAGGCACCCTCTCCCCAGCCCTCTCCCGCAAGCGGGAGAGGGAGCTCACCATCATCAATCCAGCAGCTTGGTGTCGTCGGGCGCCTGCGGCGGCGTCTTGATCGCGATCGCCTTGACCTGTCCGCTGATCGGCTTGGTGCCGCCATGCGGCGTGCCCTTCGGAATGATGACGAGGTCGCCCGGCTTCACCGCCACTTCCTTGTCGCCGAGCCAGATCGTGCCGGTGCCGTCGAGAATGTACTGGATCTCGTTGGTGTTGGGATGCATGTGCTTGGGCACATTGCCGACCTGGATCGAGATCGTGGCGCCGTCGGCGCTCGCGAACATTTTTGAGCGGTAGCCGACATTGTTGGCGGCCCCGAGCGCATCGCCGTCCATCTCGCCGGTGTGGATGATCTGCGCATTGATGTTCTCGGCGGCGAGCGCCGGCCGGAGCAGCTGGTTCGCGCCGCATCCGGCGGCAAAGGCGGCGGCGATCGACAGCCCGATTGCAAGGCGATTCATGGATGATCCTCCCCATCAAGAATTGTTGTTGTACCCGCATGCTATTGCGCCAAAAGGCCGGTGGCCAGTGCCTTAGGCCACGCTTCTCAAGCCCGACCCGCTGCTCTATGGTGCCGCCGGCCGAACGGAGGAAACCAATGAAGAACACGATTGCCAGGCTCGCCGGCGCGCTGCTGGCGCTGACGCTCACCACCGGATTTGCCGCGGCGCAAAGCAAGGTGACCATCGCGGTCGGCGGGGGCTCCTGCCTGTGCTATTTGCCCACGGTGCTGGCCAAGCAGCTCGGCGAATACGACAAGGCCGGCCTCAATGTCGAGCTGGTCGACCTCAAGGGCGGCTCGGACGCGCTCAAGGCCGTGCTCGGGGGCAGCGCCGATGTCGTGTCCGGCTATTTCGACCATTGCGTCAATCTGGCCGCCAAGAAGCAGGAGCTTCAGGCATTCGTGGTCTATGACCGCTATCCCGGCCTCGTGCTCGTGGTCGCGCCCTCGCGCACCAACGACATCAAGTCGGTCAAGGATCTCGCCGGCAAGAAGGTCGGCGTCAGCGCGCCCGGCTCCTCCACCGACTTTTTCCTGAAGTACATGCTGAAGAAGAGCGGGGTCGATCCCACCAGCGCCGCCGTGATCGGCGTCGGCCTCGGCGCCACCGCGGTCGCCGCGATGGAGCAGGGCCAGATCGACGCGGCCGTGATGCTCGACCCCTCCGTCACCGTGCTCCAGGGCAGCCACAAGGATCTGCGCATCCTCTCCGACACCCGCACGCAGAAGGACACGCTCGAGACCTTCGGCGGCGAATATCCGGGCGGCGCGCTGTACTCGACCGCGGCCTGGGTTGCCAAGCACGAGAAGGAGACGCAGGCGCTCACCAACGCGATCCTCGCCACGCTCGCCTGGATCCATTCGCACAGCCCTGAGGAGATCATGGCGAAGATGCCGGAAGAGACGGTCGGCAAGAACAAGGATCTCTATCTCGCCGCGCTGAAGAACACGATCCCGATGTTCTCCGAAACCGGCAAGATGGACCCGAAGGGCGCGGACGCCGTGCTCGCCGTGTTCAGCGTCGGCTCGCCCGAGGTGGCCAATGCCAAGATCGACGTCAGCAAGACCTTCACCAACAGGTATGTCGAGCAGGCCAAGAAAACCACGGGGAACGCCAAATAGCTGACGCGAAGGCGTGATAGACGCCCCCTCATGACGTCACTGGTCATTCATCGCGTCACGACGCTTGCTCTTGCCGTGCGGCCGATCGTCTGGCCGTTCGCCGAGGAGCGTCGCGCCGAGATCGCGATACATTTTGCCGAGAAGCAGCGCGAGCGGCCGAAGATCTGGAACGGCCGCGTCCTGCTCGGGTGCGATCCCGTGTTCACGGGCGGCCATTTCGCCTCGACCTATTTCGAGACCGATTTCGCAAGCTTCCTCGCCTGGCGCGACTGGGGCTTTCCCGGCGCTCCCGTGTTCAACGGTTTTGGCATGGGCGCGCTGCGCACGTCCGACGGTGCCTTCGTGATGGGCGAGATGGCGCAGCACACCGCCAACGCAGGCCGCATCTATTTCCCGTCGGGCACGCCCGATCTCGACGATGTCAGGGACGGGACGCTGGACATTCCTGGCAGCGTCGTCCGCGAAATTCAGGAGGAGACGGGCCTGACGGCGGCGGACTATCGGGCCGAGCCGGACTGGCACTGCGTCGTCAGCGGCCCCACGATTGCGATGATGCAGGTGCTCAACCTCGACATGCCCGGCGATGAGGCCCGCGCCCGGATCGAAGCCAATCTCGCCCGTGAGCACGAGCCTGAATTGTCGGCCATTCATCTCGTGCGCGGGATGGGTGATCTCACGCCGACCATGCCGCGATTTGTCACGGCCTTTATCGAGCAGCAGTTCGCTTCGCGCTGATGCGCAAGGCTTGACATCCCTGCGCTCTGCCCATGTGATGGGGGCAACCAAAAGCAAGACGAATGCAATGCACAATCGTCCAGGGAGGTTTTGATGCGCCTGCGCATGGCTGCCCGATTGGTACGTGGGCTGGTGGTCGCGATTGCTGCGACGAGCCTGGCGGCGTCCGCCCAGGCCCAGGACAAACCCCAGGACAAGAAGATCAAGATCGGCGTCGTTTTTGATTTGACCGGACCTCTGGCCGGCGGCGGTTCCGAGCTCGGCTATATCGGCGCAAAGATCATCCTCGACCATTTCGCCAGGACCGGCGTCGAAGGCTACAAGATCGAGGCGGTCTATGCCGACGCGCAGAGCAAGCCGGACATCGCCATCAACGAATCCGTCCGCCTGCTCGAGCAGGAGAAGGTCGACATGGTGCTCGGCTTCTTCTCCTCGGCGCAGTGCGTGCCGGTGGCGGCCCGCGTCGAGCAGCTCAAGAAGTTCATGTGGATGACGACCTGCATCTCGTCCGCCGTGTTCAACGAGAAGGGCTACAAATACGTGTTCCGTCCGCAGGCCAGCGGCGACCAGTTCGGCATGATGACGATGGATTTCATCGCGCAAAACGCCAAGGCGAAGTTCGACAAGGAGCCAAAGGACCTGCGCGTCGCCATCATCCACGAAGACGGCGCCTATGGCGTCGACGTCTCGAAGGGCAACGAAGCAGGCGCTAAGAAGGCCGGCTTCAACGTCGTGATGAAGGAGGGCTATTCGGCGACCGCGCCCGATCTGTCGGCGCTGGTGACCAAGCTGAAGCGCGCCAAGCCCGATGTGATCTTCCACACCGGCTACAACCCCGACATCACGCTGCTGCTCCGCCAGGCCCGCGAGCAGGGCCTGAAGTTCGGCGCGCTGATGGGGCATGGCGCGGGCTACGGCGTCTATGAGAAGCTGAAGGAAGGCATGGGGGCCGACGCCACCTATATCTTCAACACTGACCCGATCTCGATCTGGCTCGCCAACCAGAAGACCATGGATCCGAAGCTCCCGCCCGTGATCAAGATGGTCGGCGAGGAGTTCGACAAGATCAGGCCCGGCGTTGCCATTCGCTCAGCCCATGTCGGCATCGGTGCGTCCAATACCTACGTGTTCATGGCCGACGTGCTGCCGCGCGCGATCAAGAAATACGGCGGTGTCGATCCCGAGGCGCTGCGCAAGGCCGCGCTCGACACCGACATCCCCGAAGGCGGCACCATGCTCGGCTTCGGCGTGAAGTTCTACGGCGAAGGCAGCCCCATGGCCGGGCAGAACGAGCGCTCGTTCCCCGTCGTGATCCAGTATATCGACGACAAATCCTCCGTGGTGTGGCCGAAGAGCCAGGCGCAGCGCGAAGCCGTGCTGCCGCTGCCGAAAGGCACCACCTACAGCAACCAGTAGCGGCGGAGAGCCCTGGTGCTGGAGGTCAGCGGGCTGGTGAAGCGGTTCGGCGGCTTCACCGCCGTCAACAACGTGTCGTTTCGGGTCGATCAGGGCGAGATCCTCGGCCTGATCGGCCCCAACGGCTCGGGCAAGAGCACGATCTTCAACATGCTCTCCGGCACGCTGGCGCCGACATCGGGCTCGATCGTGTTCGGCGGCTCCGAGATCGCGGGCCTCGCGCCGCACCGGATCATCAACAGCGGCGTCGGTCGCACCTTCCAGATTCCACGACCGTTCCGTCGCCTGACCATTTTCGAGAACGTCGCGCTCGCCGGCTTTTACGGCCAGGGCCGCCATAGCCGTGCCAGGGCGGAGGAGGCGGCCGAGCGTTCGCTGGCGATGGTCGGCCTGCCGACCGATCGCCATGCCAGCGTCGATGGTCTGGGCGCGGCCGGCCTGAAGAAGCTCGAGCTGGCCAAGGCACTCGCCACCGCGCCAAAGCTGCTGCTCGCCGACGAGAGCCTCGGCGGTCTCGACGAAACGGAGATGGATCAGGCCGCCGACATGCTGCGCAACATCCGCGACGAGCTCGGCATCACCATCATCTGGGTCGAGCACATCATGGGCGTGCTGATGCGCGTCGTCGATCGCGTCATGGTGCTCGATCACGGCGAGAAGATCTCGGAAGGCTTGCCGAGTGCGGTCGCGGGCGATCCGCGCGTGATCGAGGTCTATCTCGGCACCGATGCCGAGACCACGCAGGCCGCGGCCGCCGAAGCGCGCCGCCGCGCGGGAGGCTAGGCATGCTGGAGCTCCGCGCCGTCAATGCCGGCTATGGCACGTTCCAGGCGCTGTTCGACGTCAATCTCGACGTGAAGGCCGGCGAGGCCGTCGGCGTCATCGGCCCCAATGGCGCCGGCAAGACCACCCTGATGCGCGTCATCTCCGGACTGATCCGGCCCTCGCGCGGCTCGATCCGGATGGAGGGCGCCGACGTCGTGGCAACGCCGCCGCACAAGATCGTCAGCCTCGGGATCGCGCATGTGCCGGAGAACCGGCGGCTGTTTCCGCAGCTCTCGGTCGACGACAATCTCAAGATGGGCGCCTTTATGAAGGAGGCGCGCGGTCACTATGCCGAGCGGCTCGAAGTGGTGTTCGACCTGTTTCCGCGCCTGAAGGAACGGCGCCACCAGATGGCCGGCACCATGTCTGGCGGCGAGCAGCAGATGTGCGCGATCGGCCGTGCGCTGATGTCCAATCCAAAACTGCTGCTGCTCGACGAGCCGTCGGCGGGGCTGGCGCCGGTCGTGGTGCAGCAGGTGTTCGAGCTGGTGAAGCGGATCCGCGCCAGCGGGCTGACCGTGCTGATCGTCGAGCAGAACGTGCAGCAGGTGCTGAAGGTGGTCGATCGCGCCTATCTGATCGAGGCGGGCACGATCAGGGCGTCGGGCACCTCGGCCGAGATGCTGGCGAGCGACACGGTCAAGGAAGCTTATCTCGGGGTGTGATGGGCATGCAGGCATTCTTGGACATCTTCGACATCTATCTGCTGGAGGCCGTGATCAACGGCATCCTGCTCGGCGGCGTGCTGGCGCTGCTCGCGCTCGGGCTGAACCTGATCTTCGGCGTCATCGACGTGACCTGGATCTGCTATGCCGAGCTGGTGATGATCGGCATGTACGCCATGTATTTCATGGTGCAGGTTTATGGCGTCAGCTATTTCGTCGCCGCGCCTCTCACCATCGTGCTGGTCGCGATCCTCGGCGCGGCGCTGCATTACCTCGTGATCGCGCCGCTGCTGACCGCGCCGCCGATCAACCAGCTGCTCGCCACCGGCGGGGTGCTGTTCGTGCTGCAGAGCTTTGCCACCGTCGCCTTCGGCATCGACTTCCGCAATCTCGGCATCCGCCTGCCGGTGCTCGCCCTCGGCGACATGAACTTCAGTTACGCGCGACTCCTGTCATTTCTGGCGGCGCTGGTCGGCATGGTCGCGGTCTATCTGTTCATGACCCGCACCTTCACCGGCACTGCGATCCGCGCCATCTCGCAGGACCGGCAGATCATGGCGCTGATGGGCGTCGATACGAAGAGGATCTATCTCATCACCTCCGCAATCGGCGGCGGGTTGGCCGGGCTCGCCGCCTGCCTCCTGGTGCTGCAATACGACGTGCATCCCTTCGTCGGCCTCTCCTTCGGGCCGATCACCTTCCTGATCTGCGTGCTCGGCGGGCTCGGCAATTTCATCGGCGGCTTCATCGCAGCCTTCGTGTTTGCCGAGATCATCTCGCTCGGCGGCCTGTTCTCCGATCTGGAATGGGGCTATGTGCTCGCCTTCGCCTTCTTCATCGTCATGATGTTCATCCGGCCCGCGGGCCTGCTCGCGAGGCGCCGATGATGGGGCAGGGGCGGCTTGCAGCATGGGGGATCGGGCTGGCGGCGCTGGTCGCGCTGCCCTTCGTCTATCGCGATCCCTATCATCTGCACATCCTGGTGCTGATCCTGATCTGGTCGTTCGCCTACACCTCGTGGTCGATGATGGGGCGGTTCGGCCTCGTCTCGCTCGGGCATGGCGGCTTCATGGGGATCGGCGCCTATGTCACCGCGCTGCTCTGGAACCACCTCGGCGTGTCGCCCTGGATCGGCATTCCCGTCAGCATGGTCGCGGCCGGCGTGCTGGCGCTGATCGTCGGCTATCCCTGCTTCCGTTTCCGCATCACCGGACACTATTTCGTGCTGGTCACGCTGGCGCTGTCAGGCATCGTGCTTCAGGTCATCACGGCGACGCGCGATTACACCGGCGGCTCGCTGGGTTACACGCCGAATCGAACCTCGGGCAACAAGCTGCTGGCACTGCAGTTCGACGACAAGATCACCTGGTATCTGATCGCGCTCGGCGTCTGGCTGTTCGGCATCGTGGTCTGGCACTGGGTCGACCGCAGCATGAGCCGCTACGCGCTGGAGGCGATTTCGGAGGACGAGGACGCAGCCGCCGCCGCCGGCGTCGACGTCACCGCGGAGAAGCTGAAGATCACGCTGCTCAGCGCGGTGATGACGGCGCTCGCGGGCGCGATCTACTGCCAGTATCAGATGTTCATCACGCCCGACACGGTCAGCGGCATTGCGGTGTCGCTGCAGATGGTGTTCGCGGCTATCGTCGGCGGCCTGTTCGTCTCGCTCGGCCCGACCTTTGGCGCCGTGATCACGATCCTGCTGGCCGAGACCCTTCGCATCGGCTTCGGCACCAAGGCGGTCGGCTGGGACAATCTCGTCTATGGCGTGCTGCTGGTCCTTTTCATCATATTCCTTCCCAAGGGTATCCTTGGTAGCTTGCTCGACCGACTGAAGCCGCAACGCAAGGTGCCCCGCGCTCATGAGCAAGAAGCCGTCCAAATCGCTCGCCCAGGAACTTGACCGCTACATCACGCCGTTCCGCTATGACGGCTCGGGCAAGTTTCATCTCAAGGCGCACAAGACCGACGAGAAGGGCGATCTCGACAAGGAGAAGGCGCTGGCGATTCTCGACGCCAACAAGAAGCGGCTGATCGGGTTTCAGGAGAAGCTCTATGCCCAGGACCGCTGGTCGCTCCTGATCGTGTTCCAGGCCATGGACGCCGGCGGCAAGGACAGCGCCATCAAGGCGATCTTCGAGGGCATCAATCCGCAGGGATGCGAGGTCCATGCCTTCAAGGCGCCGAGCAGCAAGGAGCTCGACCACGATTTCCTCTGGCGCCACGCGATCGCGCTGCCCGAACGCGGCCATATCGGCATCTTCAACCGATCCCATTACGAGGAGTGCCTCGTCACGCGTGTGCACCCGGAGATCCTCGCCAAGGAGAAGCTGCCGCAAAAGCTCCTCACCAAGAACATCTGGAAGGAGCGGTTCGAGGACATCTCGGCGTTCGAGCGCTACCTTTGCCGCAACGGCACCGTGGTGCTGAAGTTCTTCCTCAACGTGTCCAAGGACGAGCAGCGCGAGCGCTTCCTCGACCGGCTGGAGGACCCGGCCAAGCAGTGGAAGTTCTCCATGGACGACATCAAGGAGCGCGCGCTGTGGCCGCGCTACCAAGCGGTCTATCAGGACATCGTCCGCCACACGGCGACGTCCCACGCGCCCTGGTACGTCGTGCCCGCGGACCACAAATGGTTCGCGCGCGTCGTGATCGGCTCGGTGATCAATGCCGCGCTCGAAAAACTCGACCTGCGTTTCCCCCGCGCCGACAAGGCCTCGGTGGTGGAGTTCGAGCAAGTCCGCAAGGCGCTGGAGAAAGAGGGGACGGGAGGCAAGAAGAAAGCAAAGTGACAGCCAATCCGACCGCCGACCGCAAGACCGTCAATTTCGCGCTCCAGGGCGGCGGCGCGCACGGCGCCTTCGTCTGGGGCGTGCTCGACCAGGTGCTCGAAGACGGCAGGCTCGCGATCGAGGCGGTCAGCGCGACCAGTGCCGGCGCCATGAATGCGGTGGCGATGGCTTCCGGCATGGCGCACGGGGGTGCGGAGGCCGCGCGGGAGAGCCTGCACGCATTCTGGTACGAAGTGTCTCGCATGGACATGGCGTACGATTTGATGTCGCCGCTGAACCAGTGGATCCAGGCCCTGAAGCTGCCGCCGGAATATCATCCGGTCCACGCCGTCATCCACACGTTGACGCACACGCTGCCGCCGGGTCTGCTCAATCCCTTTCATTTCAATCCGCTCCGGTCACTCTTGCAGCGCGTCGTCGATTTCGACCGGCTCAATTCCTCGCCCGAGGCGCCGCAACTGTTCCTCAACGCGACCAACGTCCGCACCGGCAAGATCAAGGTATTTCAGAGCCCGCATCTCACCGCGGAGACCGTACTGGCCTCGGCCTGCCTGCCGCCCTATTTCCAGGCCGTCGAGATCGACGGCGAGCATTATTGGGACGGCGGCTATCTCGGCAATCCCGCGATCTATCCGCTGATCTACCGCAAGGGCAGCCACGACGTCGTCATCGTGCAGGTCACGGCGATCCGGCGGGACGAGCTGCCGACGAGCGCGGCCGACGTCCTCCATCGCATCAACGAGATCAGCTTCAATTCGTCCCTGATGCGCGAGATGCGCGCGATCGCCTTCGCCACACGGCTGATCGATGATGGCGAGCTCGACAGCGGCAAGCACAGCCGCATGTACATGCACTGGATCGGCAACGACCAGCTGATGTCGCAGCTCGGCACGGCCACGCAATTCCATCCCGAATGGAGCCTGTTGTGTCGCCTGCGCGACGAGGGCCGTTCGTCGGCGCGAAGCTGGCTGGCGCGCAACTTCGACCGGGTCGGGATGGCCTCGACGGTGGACCTGGCCGACATGTTTCTCTAGGCCGCAGACAAAAACTACGAAAACGACCCCATGCACAGTAGCCGGGCGCAGCGGAATCAATGGCTTGCCGGCGGGAGTCATATGAATGCTGATTTTGCGAAATCGAGTTGACGCGGCGGGCAAAACAGGGACATGATGTCACCATGCCTATCCATGGGAACCGGCACATTCAAATGTGATCCTTCACATCATTGATCCCGCTTGACAGTGTTGTGGCACAGGAGGAGCATGCCGATGGTCGCAACAAGCGACGCGCAACGTCCACCTCATGAGCAAGGGGAGGTCTATGACTCCACCTCCGCAAATCCAGCCGCGTTAAGTGCGATGGAGCTCGTTCGGACTATCGCATAGCGGCGGAAACCGCGAACGGCACGCCGGGTCAAGGTTTAGCGGGCTGCATCAGTGAGGCATAGCCCCTACCTTCCCGGCGCTGTGTTTTGCATCACATCGATTGTGTCCGGATGGCCGTGACGAGGCCGGCCGCGACAGGCATTTTCGACATCCTGCTTTTCTCCTCTCCCTCCTCCTCGCCGTCATTCCGGGCCGTTCCCGGAATGACGGGCGTGATCACATGTCGCTCGTGGCGACGGCCTGAGCGTGCGCCTCGTCCTTCGAGACGACCGCTTCGCGGTCTCCTCAGGAGCAGGCTCATCGGCTCGGCGCTGCTTGAAACTGCTGCCACGCACTCCGCCCTCATCCCGAGGAGCCCGCCTAAGGCGGGCGTCTCGAAGGACGGCTGCAGCAAAATTGCAGGCAACGGGGCTCCGCCGATCTCGCGGGTTCCCCCATCTTCGCATTGCGGCAAATGCCAAGAGAATGTCGCCTCGAAGGCCAACTTCCGACACAGCGCCGGGGCGAATAACTGCCATCCGACATGACGCATGTGCTTCGGCGGTGACGGTCCCGACGCCGCCGGCTCATTCATTTTTTCCAGGGAATCCTCGTGTCGCATAAGCTTGCCCCGGCGTTCCTCGCCGCTCTCTTCCTCGCGGTCTCCTCTTTCTCCTGTGTCCGCGCCGAAACGCCTCGGCCGGCGACGAATCATGCTGCTGCATTGTCGCCCGACGAAGCCAGGGGCGCGTTGGAGACGCTCCAGGACGACAAGAAGCGCGCGCAGATGATCGATACGCTGCGCGTAATTGCCAATGCGTCCGGTCAGCAGCAGCCTGCGCCGCCCCCGTCCGAGCAGAAGTCGCCGATCCCGCTCTCGGCCGACGGCCTCGGGGCGCAGCTGCTGCTCACGGTGTCGGAGGAGATCGGCGAGATCTCGAGCGAGATCGCCAGCGTGGCGCGGACGCTCACGCATTTCCCGGCCTTCTACTACTGGATCGTGCGGACCGCGAACGACCCGGCAGCCTACAATCTCCTGATCGAGATCGCCTGGAAGCTCGCGCTGGTGCTCGGTTGCGCACTCTCGGCCGAATGGGTGATCTTCCGCCTGATCCGGCGTCCGGTTGCGTTCCTGGAAGGACGTGTGCCCCAGACCGCGCGCCTGCCGGCGCAGGCGCTGCCCATCGCCGATCCGCCATCGTCGGTGACGGATGTCATCGCCGAACCGGAACTGCACAAGCGCCGTCACAGCCTGGCGCGGGTGTGGCAGGTCATGCTGCGGCTGCCTTTCGTGCTGGGGCGCTTCGTCCTTGAACTGCTTCCCGTGGTCCTCTTTGTCGGCGTTGCCACGGCGCTGCTCGGCACCGTGATCGGTGAGCCCACGACGGTTCGCCTTGTGATCCTCGCGGTTGCCAACGCCTATGCGTTCTCGCGCGGGCTCATCTGCCTGGTCCGGGCGCTGGCGGGGCCGTTCGGCCTGTTTCCGGTTCGGGCCGAGACCGCGGCCTATATCGAGATCTGGGCGCGCCGCATCGTCGGCGTCGGCGTCTCCGGCATCGCCTTCGCCAATGTAGCGCTGCTGCTGGGCCTGCATCGTGCCGGTTACGCTGCGCTGCTCCGCATGGTGATGCTGGTCGTTCACCTCTTCGTCGTCGTCATCATCCTGCAATGCCGCCGGCAGGTCGCCGAGGCCATCCGCGCGCCGGCCGACCGGCCGGGCATCGCGGCCCGCCTGCGCAACCGTATCGCCGGCGGCTGGCATTATCTCGCCATCGCACTGGATCTTGCGCTGTGGGCGGTGTGGGCGCTCAACATCCGCAACGGCTACTCGCTGCTGCTGCAATATTTCGTCGGCACTGTCGTGGTCGCCGTGATCACGCGCCTCGCCATCATGCTGACGCTGAGCCTGATCGACCGCGGCTTCCGCATCCAGCCGGAGATCCTGCAGCGCTTTCCGGGCCTCGAGATCCGCGCCAACCGCTATCTGCCGCTGCTGCGCAGGATCGTCTCCAGCGTGATCGTCTTCATTGGCCTCGTGGCCGTGCTCGAGGTCTGGGGTGTGGATGCCATCGTCTGGTTCTATGGCGGCCAGATCGGCAGCCGGCTGATCTCGGCGGTGGTGACCATCGGCCTCGCCGTGTTCATGGCAGCGGCGATCTGGGAAGCCAGCAACGCGCTGCTGGACCGCCAGATCAACACGCTGTCGCGGGACGGGCACTACGCCCGCGCCGCGCGTCTTCGCACCTTCCAGCCGATGCTGCGCACGGCGCTGCTCTGCCTGATCGCCACCGTCGTCGGCCTCACCGCGCTGAGCGAGATCGGCGTCAACGTCGCGCCGCTGCTCGCGGGCGCCGGCATCGTCGGCATCGCGATCGGCTTCGGTTCGCAAAAGCTGGTGCAGGACCTCATTACCGGGCTGTTCCTGCTGCTGGAGAACACGGTCCAGGTCGGCGACAATGTCAGCGTGTCTGGGCTGTCAGGCGTGGTCGAGAATGTTTCCATTCGAACGATTCGCCTGCGCGCGGGCGACGGCGCCGTTCACATCGTGCCGTTCAGCGCGGTCACGACCATCACCAATGCCAGCCGCGGCGCCGGCAACGCCTCGGTCAGCGTCAACGTCGCCTACAAGGAAGACACCGACCGCGCCGGCCAGATCCTCAAGGACATCGTCGACGAGATGCGCCGCGAACCGGAATTCCGTCCGCTGATCCGCGGCGACCTCGATCTGTGGGGCATCGACAAGGTCGATGGCGCGATGGTGTCGATCGTCGGCCAGATCCGCTGCACCGAGGCCGGGCGCTGGCCGGTTCAGCGCGAATTCAACCGCCGCATGAAGCTGCGCTTCCAGCAGAACGGCATCGACGTCGCATCCGCCAACCAGACCATCCTGATGCACATCGTGCCGCCGGCAGATGGCGCGGCCAATCTGACGCCGCGGCGGGCGGCCGGATAGCTCGTCGGCCGTAACTTCCGGCTTGCCTCCGCCCACCCGGCAGCGTTCACTCGGCCTCCAGCCCGCTGCGGACATGCGGGCGACGACAATGGGTGGGTGGAATGCTACGAGGGCTGTGGGCCGCCTTGCGCGGTCATGTGATCGTCTTGTGCGCCTTGGTCGGATGTGGGGCGTGGATCGCACCGGGCCATGCTCAGCCGTCTCCCTCGCGACCGATTACCCTCATCGTACCGTTCGCGGCGGGCGGTCCGACCGATACGCTGGCACGGATCCTGTCGGAGCGGATCGCCGCCGAGCTGCACACCACGGTCGTGGTCGAGAACGTGGCGGGCGCTTCCGGCAGCATCGCCGGTGCGCGCGTGGCGCGTGCGGCGCCGGACGGCACCACCATTACCATCGGCCATTGGGGCACCCATGTCTTGAACGGCGCGATCTTCAAGCTGCCCTATGACGTGGTCACCGATTTCGAGCCGGTCGCGATGATCGCGATGGGGACGCAGCTCATCGTCGGCCGGAAGTCACTCGAGGCGACCAACCTGAAAGAGATGATCGCCTGGCTGAAGGCCAACCCCGGTAAGGCCACCGCCGGGACGGCCGGGGCCGGCACGGGCGCGCATGTCGCCGGCGTCTTCTTCAAGGGCAAGACCGGCACCGACTTCCAGTTCGTGCCCTATCGCGGCGCAGGCCCGCCATGATCGATCTCGTCGCCGGGCAGATCGACATCATGTTCGATCAGGCCTCGAACTCGCTGCCGCACGTCAAGAGCGGTGCGATCAAGGCCTTCGCCGTGACCTCGCCGACGCGGCTCGCGTCTGCGCCCGATGTGCCGACGGTCGACGAAGCGGGTTTGCCCGGTCTCTATATTTCCTACTGGCACGGCATCTGGGCACCGAAGAACACGCCAAAGGACATCGTCACCAGGCTCAACGCCGCGATCGTCGCCGTGCTTGCGGAGCCTGCCGTCAAGCAGCGCTTTGCCGAGCTGGGACAGGAGATTCCGCTGCCAGCGCAGCAGACGCCCGCAGCGCTTGCGGCGTTCCAGAAGGCCGAGACCGAGAAATGGTGGCCGATCGTGAAGGCTGCCGATATCAAGCCCGAATAGCCGCGGCGTTAACCTTTTCTCGCGTGCGATTGCCTGTCGTTCGCGAAAGTCTCGCTGCGGTGCGAGATCACAATCGATGCCTCCGTCGCTACGTCCTTGATCTCAATGGAGCGCTGGCCGACAATGTCCGCGGTTCAATGTGAAGTTCTTTGGGGGAATTCGTGAATAGACCTGCCCGGGTCGTTGCCCAATCGACGTCGTCCGATTCGCCGCAAGGCATGACACTGCTGCGCGATCCGCTGCTCAACAAGGGGACCGCCTTCACGGAAGCCGAGCGCGCGGCCCTCGGCCTGCGCGGCCTGTTGCCGCCTTGCGTGTTGACGATGGAGACGCAGGCTCAGCGCGTCCTCACCAATTTGCGCACGCTGCCGACCGATCTTGAAAAATACGTCGCGCTGAACGCGCTGCATGATCGCAACGAGGCGCTGTTCTTCCGCGTCGTCGTCGACAACATCGACGAGATCCAGCCGATCATCTACACCCCGACGGTCGGGCTCGCCTGCCAGAAATACGGCCTGATCTTCCAGCGGCCGCGCGGCATGTTCATCTCCTCGCGCGACCGCGGCCAGATCGCCGAGCTTCTGAAGAACTGGCCGTATGCGGCCAAGCTGATCGTCGTCACCGACGGCGAGCGCATTTTGGGACTTGGCGACCTCGGTGCCAACGGCATGGGCATCCCGGTCGGCAAGCTCTCGCTCTATTCGGCCTGCGCTGGCGTTCATCCGGAAGCGTGCCTTCCGATCGTGCTCGATGTCGGCACCAACAACGAAGAGCTGTTGAACGATCCCTATTATCTCGGCCTGCGCGAGCGGCGGCTGACTGGCGAAGCCTATGACAGCTTCGTCGACGAATTCATGCAAGCTGCGCGAAAGACCTTTCCGGGCGTGCTGATCCAGTTCGAGGATTTCGCCAATCACTCGGCGTTCAAGCTGCTGCACAAATACCGGGATGACGCCTGCGTCTTCAACGACGACATTCAGGGCACTGCGGCGGTCGCGCTCGCCGGCCTGTTCTCGGCGCTCCGCGTCAATGGCGGCAAGCTGAGGGATCAGCGCATCCTGTTCCTCGGCGCAGGGGAGGCGGCAACCGGCATCGCCGATCTCGTGGTGTCCGCGATGATGGCGGAGGGCGCCTCGGAAGCCGAAGCACTGCGGCGCAACTGGCTGGTGGATTCCCGCGGCCTCGTCGTCGGTGGCCGCGAGGGCCTCTCCGGTCACAAGCTGCGCTATGCGCACACCGGTCAGGCGCCGATCAGCGACTTCCTCACCGCGATCAAGACGCTGAAGCCGACGGCGATCATCGGGGTTGCCGCAGTCGGCGGCGCCTTCACGCCCGAGGTGCTCAAGGCGATGGCCGAGCTCAACGAACAGCCGATCGTGTTCGCGCTCTCCAACCCGACCTCGAAGGCCGAATGCTCGGCGGAGGACGCCTATCGCTACACCGAGGGGCGCGCACTGTTCGCCTGCGGCAGCCCGTATGACCCGGTGACGCTCAACGGCCGCAGCTTCGTGCCGCGCCAAGGCAACAACTCCTACATCTTCCCCGGCGTCGGCCTCGGCGTCATCGCCAGCGGCTCGAAGCTGGTGACCGACGAGATGTTCATGGCGGCGGCCCATACGCTCGCCGATTGCGTCGGCAAGGAGGACCTCGCGCAGGGTAGTCTCTATCCGGCCCTGCCGCGCATCCGCGAGGTCTCGGTCCGCATCGCCGCGGCCGTCGCGGACGTCGCCTATCAACGCGGGCTCGCCGACGGCCCCGCGCCCAACGACGTCAAGGCTCTGGTGCAGTCGCAGATGTACGAGCCGCATTACTGAGAAAGCCGATTCCCGAGTGCTGCTAATCGCTGTCAAAGCAGAACGGGGCTGAGATCGAATCAGGCGGCCGAGGGCTCGGTGCACCTCTCCCGCCTGCGGGAGAGGTCGGCGTCTCCGGGCGACGCGCAGCATTCCGAGCGCCGGGTGAGGGCTTTCTCCTCTTGGGGATCTTGATTGCGGAGATAACCCTCTCCCCAGCCCTCCCCCGCAAGCGGGGGAGGGAGCAAACCTTCCTCGCGGCGGCGTTCGCTACCTGATCCCATTCATGCTCCAGGTCAGCCCGGCGCCACCATCACAGGTGGAATCGCCGTTGCCTCGCGCGGCCGCATATGCGACAGTCTGTAGCGTTACAAGAAAACTCAATCCGCAAGGTAAGCCGCCATGGACGATCGTTTGCCCGAGCTGGGCGACCTCGAGCACGAGGTCATGCAATTGGTTTGGGCCCATGGTCCTGTCACGGCCGAAATCGTGCGCGAGCGGTTGTCCCGGCGTCTGAAGGAATCGACGGTGCGCACGGTGCTGCGCCGGCTCGAAGAAAAGGGCTATGCTAATCACACCGTGGACGGACGCACCTATGTCTACCACGCGGCCGAAGAGCGCTCGCGGGTTGCGGCCAAGGCGGTGCAGCGCATCGTCGACTGGTTCTGCAACGGCTCGATGGAAGAGGTCCTCGTCGGCATGGTGGACAACAAGATGCTCGACCAGCAGCAATTGCGCACGCTGGCCGACCAGGTGGCCAAGGCGAAGAAGGCGAGGGGAGTGAAGAAGGAATGATCGCAACTCTGGCGGAGGCGGCACTGCGCTCCCTTGTGCTGGGAGGCGTCGTCTGGTTCGGTCTCAACCTGTTTCGCGTGCGCAATCCGCACGTTCACATGACGGCCTGGGTCGTCGTGCTGCTGGCGTCGCTGGCGATGCCCTTCGTGATGCACTGGCCGACGCTCACGATCACCCGACTGCCTTTGCCGGTCGCCGTGCCGGATGATTTCCTCCCCGCCGACATCTCGATGCTGGAGACGCCGCAGCCCGCTCTGCCAGTCGCGCCCGGCATTGCTATCGCGCCGCAAGCCAAAGGCGGGCTCTCGATCAATTGGTGGCTCGTTGCCACCATCATCTATGCCGGCGTCGCCGGCCTGTTGCTGCTGCGGCTCGCGACCGGGCTCTGTCTGACCTGGCGTCTGACGCGCGCGGCAAAGCCGATCAAGGGCCTGCAGATGATCGACGCCGACGTGCGCGTCAGCCGCGATGTCGGCGGCCCCGTCACCTTCGGCTCGACCATTCTGGTGCCGCCGCAATTCGCCGGCTGGGACGCGAAGAAGCGCCTCGCGGTGCTCGCCCATGAAGGCGCGCATGTCGCCAATCGCGATTTCTACGTCCTCCTGCTCGCGTCCCTCAACCGCGCGGTGTTCTGGTTCAGCCCGTTCTCGTGGTGGCAGCTCGCGCGCCTTGCCGAGCTCGCCGAGATCATCAGCGATGCCGAGGCGATCGAGGTGATCGACGACCGGCTGTCCTATGCGGAAATCCTGCTCGATTTTGCCAGCACCGTGAAACCGCGGCCGGTCGAGCTTGCGATGGCGCGGGCCTCGACCGTGCGCGCCCGTGTCGAGCGCATTATCGCGGCTGCGGCGATGCCCGTGGCGGTCAGCTGGCGCAAGCGGGTGTGGATCGCGGCTGCGATCGTCCCGGTGGTGATCGTGTCCGCCGGCATGATCGCCTATCGCACGCCGGATGCGGCGCCCCTGGCCGCGGATGCCGGCGAGGTGCCTGCCCAGCATTACCGCCCGTTCGTCAATTTCTACGCCATGGGTCCGGCCTCGGTGTTCGCCATCTTCCGCGAGGGCGACGAGATCTATGGTCAACTCACCGGCCAGCGCAGGCTGCGCCTGACGGTCGGCAATGACGGCACGGCGTCCTACGCAGCCTCGTCCGGCGAGATCACGTTCTCAGCTGATGCGGAGCGCCGCTCCTCCGAGCTGACACTGCGCATGAACGGCCGCGACATTCGCGCAGTTCGTGTCGCCGAGATGCCGACGGCGGCCGCAGGTCCGGCGCCGCTCGATCAGTATGTCGGTTGGTACAGGGTCGCGCCGAACCGCGTGCTCACGGTGCGCCGCGACGGGGATCGGCTCCAGGTGCAGGAAACCGTGCAGGGCCGTGCGGCGCTCCTCGCCGAAGGTGCCGACGTCTTCTCGATCCGTGGCGACAATCTCCTGATCTTCCTGCGTGATGACCAGGCCAAGGTTTCGCGCGTGCTGGTCCAGAACGCGGTCTTCGGCGCCCGTCTCGCATCGCGGATCGACGCGGCAGCGGCGCAGGCGATCGAGGCCGACTTCGCGCGCCGTGTCGCGGAGGTGCCGGATCGCTTCCGCGAGCAGGTTCCCGTCGCCGGCGGCAAGGAGATGATCCTGCGTGGAATCGAAGACCTGCGCCATGGCACGCCGAATTACGATCGGATGAGTGCACCGTTCGCTGCCAAGATCCACCGTCAGGTCGACGAATTGCACGCGACGTTCGTCGCTCTCGGCGCGGTGGAGTCGCTGTTCTTCCGCGGCGTCGGGCCTGGCGGCTACGACATCTATGGCGCAAAGTTCGAGAACGGCACGGCCGAATTCCGCCTGCTGCTCGAGCCCGACGGCAAGGCCGGCGACGTGCTGTTCCGGGCCGACGGCAATGACGAGCTCGGCGGCATCGTGCCTTGCGCGGAGGAGGCGGGCGTGCGCGGCCGCGCCGGCACCTCGCCGATCAGGATCATGGTCTATAACGAGATGGGCGACGACATCCAGCTGTTCAATCTCGATACGGACGGCAATCGCAAGACGCAGATCGTCAGGCCCAACATGACCTGGGCCGCCACGACCACCGTGAACAATCCCTGGATGATTGCCGACAAGTCGGGACGGTGTCTGGAGATCCTGGTGCCGGGCCGGCAGACGCGCTTCCACAATGTCGAGGCTTCAAACCTCGGCGCGCGTCCGGGGCGCGCCGCGCGCCGCGCCGTTCCGATCCCCAACGGCGAGACGATGCTGCGGCGCTATATCGAGGGTGTCGGCAGAGGACAGCCGGACTACGAGCACATGACCGCGGAAGTGGCTGATATCACGCGTCAGCAGCTGCCGTTCGACCAGGCGATCCTGGCGCGGCTCGGTGCGCTGCGTGCGGTCTCCTTCCGCGGCGTCACCGCGCTCGACAGCGACATCTACATCGCCCAGTTCGCCAACGGCTCGGCGGAATGGCGCATCGGGGTCAGGCACGACACCATCACCAAGATCGCGCTCGGGCCGAATTTCTAGCGGCAGCGCCGCTCCCGATGTCTTGATGGAGGTGTTTCAATCTCCGCTTGTCTGCCAGTCCTGCGAATGCTACGGTGCGTAGCATTACAATTCGTAGCCTCGAGCGACAGCGTTGGGCGGGCTCGAAGAAGTGGGCATTCGCCATGAGCAATTCCGCAAAGGCCGAAGCCGTGCTGGCGCTCCATCGCTTCGGGATGGGGCCGCGGCCGGGATCGATTGCCGCCCTCGGGAGCGACCCGCGCGGCGCGCTGATCGCCGAACTCGACCGCCCGCTCGCGCTCACCGCGGCGAACGGTCTGCCCTCCAGTGCGAAAGCCTATCGCACCGTGGCCGATGCCAATGCGCGGCGGGCGGCGCGGGCCAAGCAGGCGCAGCAACAGGCGAAGAAGCAGCAGATGGCCGTAGCGACCGTTGCTTCGAGCGACCAAGCTCAGGCGCAGCCCGACGGGCAAGCGCAGGGTTATAACGAGGACAAGGACGCCGCCGAGATGGCGGCGAAGCAGGCGGCCGACGCCGTTCCCGATCCCGGACGTCCGATGTATCTGCAGGAGGCCAAGCTGCGCACGGAGGCGGCGCTCTCTGCCGATATCGGCTTTGCCGAGCGGCTGGTCTGGTTCTGGTCCAATCATTTCTGCGTCTCGGCCAACCGGATCCAGAGCATGTCCGGCGCCTATGAGCGCGAGGCGGTTCGCGCCAATGCGCTTGGCCGGTTCGTCGATCTCCTGCTGGCTGTCGAAGGCCATCCGGCGATGCTGTTCTATCTCGACAATCTCGGTTCGATGGGGGCGAACTCGACCGCGGGCATCAACCGCAGCAGCGGCCTCAACGAGAACTTTGCCCGCGAGATCATGGAGCTGCATACGCTCGGCGTGCGCACCGGCTATACCCAGGACGACGTCATCAGCTTCGCCAACGTGCTGACCGGCTGGACGCTGGTGCCGCCGGGGGCCGATCCCCAGCATGGCGGCGACTTCACCTTCAATCCGCGGCTGCACGAACCCGGCGGACAGACCGTGCTCGGCAAGCGCTATGAGCAGGACGACGTCGAGCAGGGGCGCGCCGTGCTGCGCGATCTCGCCGCGCATCCGGCAACCGCGACCCATGTCGCGACCAAGCTCGCGCGCCATTTCGTCGCCGACGAGCCGCCGCCGGCCCTGGTCGAGCAGATGGCGAAAGCGTTTCGCGACACCGACGGAGATCTCAAGCAGGTCGCGACCCTGATGGTGTCGTCGGACGAGGCGTGGCGCGGTCCGCCGTCAAAGCTCAAGCGTCCAGGCGAATGGGTCGTCGGCATGGTGCGCGCAACCGGCATCACGGTGGTCGATCCCGTCCGCTTCACCGGAGGCCAGGAACTGCTGGGCGAGGCGCTGTGGCGGCCGCCCGCGCCCAAGGGTTATCCGGACGACGAGGCGAGCTGGATCGACGGCGTCGGCCGGCGGCTCGACGTCGCCAACAATTTTGCCGAACGCATCACCGGCATGGCCGATCCGCAAGCCATCATCGAGGACGTCTTCGCATCGCAGATCGCGCCCGAGGTGAAGCAGGCGGTCGGCCGCGCCGAGAGCCGGCAGCAGGCGCTGGCGCTGCTGTTCATGTCGTCGGATTTTCAGAGGAGGTGAGCATGGGCTTCGTCAATCATTTGCCCACGCGGCGCGAGCTTCTGGTCGGCTCCGGTGCGCTGTTCGCATGGAGCCAGATGCCAAGGATCGCGCGCGCCGAAGGCCGCGATCCGCGCCTGCTCGTCATCGTTCTTCGCGGCGCGCTCGACGGCCTCGGCGCCGTCGCGCCGGTCGGCGATCCCGACTGGATCTCCTTGCGCGGCGATCGCGCACTGGTGCTGGACGGCAAGCCGCCGGCGCTGCCGCTCGATGCCTTCTTCGCGCTCAATCCGGCGATGCCGAATCTGCACCGCCTCTACAAAGGCGGCAAGGCCGCGATCGTCCACGCAATTGCGACGCCCTATCGCGAGCGCTCGCATTTCGATGGCCAGGACGTGCTGGAGAGCGGGCTCGTCAAGCCCGGTATGACCAGTTCGGGATGGCTCAACCGCGCGCTGCTCGCGCTGGAATCCGGCGGCCGCGTCGATCCGCGCGGCAGCCGCGCGCTCGGGATCGGCTCGGTGACACCGCTGGTGGTGCGCGGCTCGGCGCCGGTCATGACCTGGGTGCCGCAAAAATTGCTGCCGGCGAGCGAGGATACACAGAGCCGCCTGCTCGATCTCTACCAGCACACCGACCCGAAGCTCGCGACCGTGCTGCAGGCGCGCATGAAGCTCGCTTCGCTCAGCGGGGCACCTGGCGCGGGCGATGCCATGTCGGACGATCCGACACTGGCGCCGCCGGGCATCGCGCGCGTACGCGCCTACTTCGCCGACGCCGCCGGCACCGCCGCGCGCTATCTTGCCAAGCCCGACGGTCCGCGCGTCGGCGCCATGGGCTTCGTCGGTTGGGATACGCATATCGCCGAAGGTGCGGCCTCGGGCCAGCTCTACAATCTGCTCGGCGCGCTCGACGGCGCCTTCGCCGCGATCGAGAGCAACCTGGGCGAGGCGTGGGGCGAGACCGTGGTCGCCGTCGTCACCGAGTTCGGGCGCACCGCGCGCATCAACGGCACGCAAGGCACCGATCACGGCACCGGCACGGTCGCCTTCCTGATCGGCGGCGGCCTCGCCGGCGGCCGCGTGATCGCGGACTGGCCGGGGCTGAAGCCGGCGCAGCTGTTCGAGGATCGCGACCTCAAGCCGACCACCGATCTGCGCGCCGTGCTGAAGGGCCTGCTCCGGGATCACTTGCGCGTCGAGGAGAAGGTGCTGGCCGATGTGGTCTTCCCCGGCAGCGCAGACATCAAGCCGATGGGGGGCCTTGTGGCCTGAAGCGCGATGTGCATGCTGACACAACGAGAGCTCGATTTTCTCGCCAGCTTGAAGACGACCTGGCGAAGGCTTTATTGGCGTGAGTTTGCGCGTATTCTCAAAGAGGGGGCAGAGTCCGGCGAGACTCGCGTCGACATTTGCCCCGCCTCGCAAAGGGTGTGACGAGAAGCCTGGATGAGACGCCGGCGGTTCATTTCATTTCTCGGGGCAGCCGCGCTGGCGCCGCTCTCCGCTCCGCCAGTGTATGCGGAGCCATCTGGCGGCTGCGGTGTTCCGCTCGAGCGGGAAGATGGCTGGCCTGCCGGCTCCGTCAATGACGATGGGCTCGTCGACCGCGACGCGCTATGCAGGATGGGGGATCGGCTCGCATCGAGCGATGCCAATATTCATGCAGTGCTGGTCGCCCGCAACGGCAAGCTGGCGTTCGAGCGATACTTCAAGGGCTCTGACGAGATACCCGGCCACATCTACGGCCGTCGGGTGGAAACGGTCACCTTTGATGCCGCTACACTGCATGACATGAAATCGGTGTCGAAGAGCGTCGCCTCCCTCGCGGTTGGGATCGCGACCGATCGCGGGCTGATACGCAGCGTCGACGAGCCGATCTTCAGCTTCTTCCCCGAGCTGTCCGACTTGCGTTCTCCTGAAAAGGACCGCATCCGGCTGGCGCACGTGCTCACCATGTCGATGGGTCTGAAGTGGGTCGAGGCGACGCCCGCAACAGGAGACTACGACAATGACGAGGCGCGCATGCACATGGCATGGGATCCGTGTCGCTACGTTCTTGGTCTTCCGGTGACAGCCGCCGCGGGGCAAGAGTTCTTCTACAACACCGGCGCGCTCACGCTGGTGTCGGCCATCATCCGCAAGGCGACCGGCCGTCCCCTCGACGAATTTGCGCGCGAGAATTTGTTCGAGCCTCTGGGTATCACCGGCACGGCATGGGGTCGGTACAGGGGGGATACCGATGCTGGAGGAGGATTGCGTCTACGGCCGCGCGACATGGCGAAAATCGGCCAACTCGTGCTTGCGGGCGGCCGATGGAACGACCGCCAGATCGTCTCCAAGGCGTGGATCGAGGCTTCGACGGCAGAGAAGATCAAGGCGACGGACGATCAATCCTACGGATATCTGTGGTGGCGCGGCCAAACGCGCCTCAATGACCGGAAGGTCGCCTGGCTCGGCGCGCTGGGGCGCGGCGGGCAGTCGATCCGCATCGTCCCGGAGCTCGATCTCGTCGTCGCAGTGACTGCGGGTCACTATCAGGACTACAGCCCGAAAGCGTTTCAACTCCAGTTCGGCATATTCAGGGACGTCCTGCGCGCGATCCCGCCTCCGGCCTGAGGAGCTGGCTACCCGGGGGCAGCTTGTCCCGATTCAGGACGCGTCACTGTGGTGGAATCGACACAGTTGACGCGAAACGGCGGCGGCCCCAGGCCCGCTTTTGTTCCGACAAGGTTCTGCCCTCATTGCCCACCGAAACTCGGCATCGTTCGGAGGGCGCATCATGTCTTGCATTGCACGTGCCGAAACTGCCCGGATTTCACTGGCAACCTCGAGCCGGCTGCTGCTGGCCGTCGTCGGTGCCGCCTCGCTCGCCGCCTGTGCGCAATCGCCGGTTGGCCGCCAGAAGGCCGATCTCGCGGCCACCGGCCGGCAGGCCGCGGTCGAGCGGCCGCACCGGGTGGCGGCGCTGCATCCAAGGCCGATCAGCCGGGTGCGCATTCCCGATGGCGATGCAAAGCAAGCAGCCTCGCACGGCGTTGCCAGCTTCTATTCGGATACGGAGACTGCGAGCGGCGAGAAGTTCGACAAGAACGAATTGACCGCGGCCCATCCGACCCTGCCATTCGGCACGAAGCTGCGCGTCACCGACGTTTCCTCCGGCCGCTTCGTGACCGTCAGGGTCAACGACCGCGGTCCCTACATCCGCGGACGCGTGGTCGACGTCTCGCCTTCCGCGGCCGAGGCGCTCGGCATGGTCGACAGGGGCATCACCAATGTCCGGCTCGACGTCGTGCAATGAGGCCCCGGTCCGTCGAGATCGATTCCCGCACTTAACCGGCTGTTAGCCGCTCTGTCGCACCATGGGTGTCCAACAATTCGGGGCTCCAGGTTCGGGGTCTTCTGGGGAGGCGGCGCTTGAATACGATCCAGTATCTCGAAGATCAGGCTGCGCGCGCCGAGAGGCTCGCCAAACGGATCACGGATACGCTGACGATCGAAAGGCTCCTGACCTTCGCGGGCGAGCGCCGCCGCGAGATCGAGGTCATCGCCGGCAAGCACCGCCGCGCTTAACTCCTGCATCCATGCTCTGAGCGCATTCGCCTTCGCTGCGAGGCGCGGAACTTCTTCCTTTTTCCTGCGTCATGACAGTGATTGAAGAGGAGGACATCATGGGTTTTGGACGAGGTGCTTTGCTTTGGTTGCTTGGCGTGCCGCTGCCGATCGTTCTGCTGCTGGCATTGTTCTGGCACCACTGAGGTGACTGGATCACACGAAAGCGCCGCGGAAGCGGCGCTTTTTGTTGATGCGTAAAACGGCTTAGCGCTCCTTCCGACCGGATGGCGCAACGCTCAGTATGAGTGGCTCTCGACGAAGTCGCTGAGATAGTCGGGCATCGTCACGCCGTCGATATCGCAGCGCGCCCGGATCTCGCCGGCAACATCGGTCGAGATGTCCTTCATCCAGTGTTCGAGCGTGTTGAACGAAATCACCTTGATGGGGTCGTTGAAGCAGCCCGCGACGAGCTCGCCGATCGTGGCTTCGAGATCGCTCCGTTCGATGCGAATCACCGTTGCCTCATTGAGGCGATCGATCACCACGAACAGGGTTTGGTCTGCGCCGTAGGGCACGACCGGGGGCGGCAGGGCGGCTTGGAGCATCTGGGGGCACTCACGCCTTTACTTCCGATAATCACTAACGGGAAAATCCGGAAGAAAGTTCCTGAGCTCAACCAGCTTCTGGGAATCGTCAGAGAAATTCTCTCCAGCGCGAAAGCTCGATGACGTGTTCGGGCGAGAGGATGCCTGTCACGAGGGGCGGTTGTGCCACGGTGCGGATCTCATAGAGATGCCGGGTCGCGGCCGGCTTCTTCATGAAAGCCGAGATGCACTCGTCGAGGGTGCCTTGACTGATCTGGTAAGGCTCCCGGTCCGGCCGGCGCTCGTTTGCCAGCGACGGCCATTTATGCAGGGCCGCAAGCGCACCGAAATCGACCTTTGACTCCGCAACCACGTCTCCCATCGCTCTGCCTCACGCACAAAAACACCCCAGCACGCGGATTTGCGTGCCGGGGCCCACACCTGTCGCTGCATCTCAATGCCACAACGCCGAAAACGCAGCAGCCGGGAAAAGGTTCCCGGCCGCCTTGTCGCGATCAGCTCGCCGCCGCGATCTTGTGCCCCGGGCTGGCTAGACCGTGGCCGTACTCGTCGCCGCGGCTGACCTCCGGCGGCAGCCCGGCGAAGCGCCGCAAGGCTTCCGCCATCTGCACCCGGCCCGGCACCCCGGTGATCACCACATCGACCATGGTGAAGGACGAGTGGAAATGGCCGTGCGCCCTGAGCTGCTCGACCGGGACGCCTGCGGCCGACATCGCTTCGGCATAAGCGACCCCTTCGTCGCGCAGCGGATCGAACTCGCAGGTCGTCACGAACGCCGGCGGCAACCTATCGACCTTGCCGCGCAGCGGCGAGACGCGCGGATCGGTGCGGTCGGCTGGCGAGCAGTAGAGGTCCCAGAACCAGTACATCAGCGAGCGCGTCAGGAAATAGCCCGTCGCATTGTCGTTGTAGGAGGGACGATCGAAGCTGCAGTCGGTGACCGGGCAGATCAGGAGCTGACCGGCGATCTCCGGCCCGCCACGGTCGCGTGCGAGCTGGCAGGTGACGGCGGCGATGTTGCCGCCGGCGCTCCAGCCCGCAACCAGCACCGGGCCCGGCTTGCCGCCGAGCTCAGTGGCGTGCTCGGCGATCCAGCGCGTGGCCGCATAGCCGTCTTCGGCCGCCGTCGGGAAGCGATGCTCGGGGGCGTGGCGATAGCCCACGCTGACGAACATCATACCGGTCCGCCGCACCATGTCGCGGCAGAACGGCTCGTCCGACTGCTCGTCGCCGAGCACCCAGCCGCCGCCGTGGAAATAGATCACGACCGGATGCGGTCCCGGCGTTGCCGGCTTGTAGACGCGGTACGGCAGCGCGCCATCGGTGACGGGCAGTGTGCCGTCGACGATATCGCCGATCGGCCGCCCGGCGGGGCGGCCCTTGTTGAACTCGTTCACGAACTCGCGCGCGCCGAGCGCGCCCATCGACTCGATCTGCGGCAGGTTCAGCGATGCGAGCAGGTTCAGCACCAGCCGCACATCCGGCTGCAGCCGCACCACCTCGCCGTCATTGCATTGCTCTGCGCCGCCGGGGCCGGTGAGCTTGAAACCAAGCATGCCGCGGCTGACCACCTCGTCGCAGATGCTGCGATAGGGGCCGACGCCACCGGTATAGGGCATCAGGCCCTGCACCTTGCCGGGGACGTTGGCGCCCGTGTACCAGGTGTTGGCGAGCCGATGCAGCGTCACCATCGAACAGTCCGCCATGTGCCGGCCCCAGCCGGCCTGCGCCGTCTCGGTCGGCTCGATCGTCGTGAAGCCGGCATCGCGCAATGCGGCCAGCCGGTCGACCACCCAATCGACATGCTGCTCGATCGACACCGCCATGTTCGACAGTACCGACGGGCTGCCGGGCCCGGTGATCATGAAGAAGTTCGGAAAGCCTTCGACCGTCAGCCCGAGATAGGTCTGCGGCCCCTGGGCCCAGACATCGGTCAGCGACTTGCCGCCGCGCCCGGTGATCGGATGCACGGCGCGGATCGCGCCGGTCATGGCGTCGAACCCGGTCGCGAACACGATGACGTCGACGTCGACGCTGCGGCTGTTCGTGGAGATGCCGCTGGCCGTGATCGCCTTGATCGGCTCCTGGCGCAGATTGACCAGCGTGACGTTCGGCCGGTTGTAGGTGGCGTAGTAGTTGGTGTCGAGGCAGGGACGTTTTGCGCCGAACGGGTGGTCGTGCGGCATCAGCGCCGCAGCGGTTTCGGGATCCTTCACGGCCGCCGAGATCTTCTCGCGGATGAGATCGCAGATCAGCTTGTTGCCGTCGACATCGACGGCCTGATCGGCCCAGAGCTGCGTCAGGATATAGACGAGATCGCCCTTGCCCCAGGCTTCCTCGAAGCGCGCGCGGCGCTCGGCATCGCTCAATTGCCAGCTCACCGCCATCTGCTGCGGATAGGGCACGCCGGCCATCGACTGGCGCGCCTGCTCGCGATAGGCCGGGCGATCGGCCTGCAGCAGGCTCATGCGGTCGGATGGCGCCGGCCCGTTATGCGCCGGCAGTGCGAAGTTCGGCGTGCGCTGGAATACGGTCAGATGCGCGGCCTGCTCGGCGATCAGCGGGATCGACTGGATCGCGGACGAGCCGGTGCCGATCACGGCGACGCGTTTTCCGGCGAGATTGACGCCGCCATGCGGCCAGCGTCCGGTGAAATAGACCTCGCCTTTGAAATCCTTGACGCCGTCGATCTCCGGCGGTTTGGGCGCCGAGAGGCAGCCGGTGGCCATGATGTAATGGCGGCAGGAGACCGGTCGGCCATTGTCGGTGGTCAACTGCCAGCGCTCGGCCTTCTCGTCCCATTTGGCTTCGGTGACCTTGGTCCCGAAGCGGATGTCGCCCCTGAGGTCGTAGCGGTCGGCGACGAAGCCGAGATAGCGCAGGATTTCGGGCTGGGTCGCGTATTTCTCCGACCAGGTCCAGGCCGTCTCGAGCTCCGGATCGAACGTGTAGCTGTAGTCGATGGTCTGGATGTCGCAGCGCGCGCCCGGATAGCGGTTCCAATACCAGGTGCCGCCGACATCGCCGGCCTCTTCGAGGCCGACCGCCCTAAAGCCGGCCTTGCGCAGGCGATGGAGGAGATAGAGGCCGGCAAATCCGGCGCCGACCACGGCGACGTCGACCTGCTGAGCGGTTCCGCGCTCCTCGGAGGCACGTGTAGCAACCATCGCGTCAGGCATGGCATCCTCCCGTATGTTTTGTTTTGCCGGCAGGCTATCGCCACATGCACGGCTTGTCATCAGAGCAAGTGCAATCTTGGGTAGGCGTTTGCGGCGTCATCGTGGCCGCGTGAACGTTGCGGCACTACACGCACCGCGATGCACAATGGCCGTGATTGCCCGGGCTAATCATGCCCGATCCGCCTGTGTATGCTTGCGGTTACAAGCCACGCGTACCGACCGGGCGTCATGACAGAGTTGAGTGAGCGGACCAAAGCGAACATGGACGTCGTCCTGGAGGAGACGTGCCGGCAATTGCCGCATGGCGGCGATCACGACAGCCGCAGGTTCATCGCCGAGCGCCTGATCGAGGCAGCGCAGGCCGGGCACTCCACGCTCGGCGAGCTCGGCATCGTCGCGCGGCACGCGCTGGCGGCGATTCTCGCAAAGCGCAGTTAGTGTGAGCCGCGAGGCTTGCCCCGCCGACGGCCGCGGACGTAACCTGCAGGAGACCGTTCCGCGCATCGAGATGCACCGAAGATGCGATCCGTGCTCGCGCTTCTTGCTGCCTCCATTGTCCTGTGTTGCGCCGGCTCGGCCGTGGCGCAGCCGGTCGGACAATTTCCATTCGCGCTGACGCGTGAAGGACAGATGCTCGGCGCCGTCGAAGGTGAGGTCGCCTCGTTCAAGGGACTGGCCTACGCGGCGCCGCCGGTCGGCGCGCTACGCTGGCGCCCGCCGCAGCCGACGCCCGAAAGTTCGGAGATGCACACCGCCTACGATTACGGCGCGCCGTGTCTTCAGCCGGCGTTGCCTGATGCGAGCGAGGATTGCCTGACGCTGAACGTGTTCCGTCCCTTCGGGGTCGACGGCCCGCTGCCGGTGATGATGTTCATCCATGGCGGCGGATTTGTCGGCGGCACCGCGAATGAGCGGCTGTTCGACGGTGCCAGGCTGGCGCAGGCCGGTCTCATCGTGATCACCGCAAATTATCGTCTCGGCGCGCTCGGCTGGCTCGCTCATCCCGCGCTGACGGACAGCGGCTCCGGCAATTACGGCCTGATGGACCAGATCGCCGCGCTGCATTGGGTTCATGACAACATCGCGGCCTTCGGCGGCGATCCTGATAATGTCACCTTGTTCGGCTGCGACGCAGGCGCGACATCGATCGCGCTTCTGATGCTGTCCGCGCAGTCGCGCGATCTGTTCCAGAAGGTCATTCTGCAATCGGTGCCCGGTCGCGCGCCGCTGCGTTCGGCGCAGGACGCGCAGGCGATGGGCCGGCAGTTCGTGGCGGCGCTTGGACCGCAGACGGATTTGCGCGCAGCCGAACCGCGACGCCTGCTTGCCGCCGAGAGCCGTCTGCTGGAGCAATCGCGGCACGGCTTCGCGCCGATGGTGGATGGAGCTCTGGTGACCGAGGATATCGCGGCAGGCTTTGCGGCCGGACACCAAAGCCGCATTCCCCTGATGATCGGCTCGAACGACGACGAGACCGGTTTCGACGGCGAGTTCGATACCAGGGAAGAGCTTGCCGCGTCAGGCCTGACAAGCGATGAGCTGCGCAAGCTCTATCCCGATCTCGCCAAGCCTTCTCTCGCCAGGCCTTCGGATCTTGCGGCAAGGTTCTTCACCGACAAGGTCTTTTCCGAGCCTGCAAGGCTGCTGGCGCGCCTGCATGCCGCAAGCGGCGCGGCGACCTTCCGCTATCGCTTCGCCTACGTGCCCGAGGCGCGTCGTGCCAATCCTGGGACCGGGCACGGGCGGGAGCTGCAGTTCATCTTCGGTGCGGAAGGCGTGCCCGGAGCGGGTATCCTCTCGCGAGCTGATCGCGAGGTCGCAAGCCGCATGCGGTCCTATTGGATCAACTTCGCCAGGAGCGGCGATCCCAACGGTCCCGGACTGCCGCGCTGGGACGCTGCGGCAGGCCGCGATCGCCTGCTGCTGATCACGAACGATCGCATCGCGAGCGGCGACGATCCCTTCGCCGAGCGTCTCGACCGGCTCGCGCGCTAGCGCGACAAAAAAGGATGGGCTTAAGCCGCGAGCTCGACGCGGGGTGCCGGCGTCAGCCGGTCTTCCTCCAGATAGTCCATCGCGCCGTCCTTCTCGACGGCGTAGAACTGCTGGCCTTCGCGCGACTTGAAGGCGGCGCGAACGATGCCGCGGCGGCCCTTGTCACTGTTGACGACGTCCCCCAGCGCAAACTTCTTCATCTCACGTCTCACTTGTCTTCAGGCCGACTGCTTCGGCCACGCCGGGATTTTGGGCGGCAAATCGTTAACGACTTGCTAACCATGCCGGTTTGCCTATGCTCGCCGCCGCGCGCGGGTACGCGCGCAGAGCGCCGATGAGACGAGCCCATGACGCGATTACCGACCCTGTTCCTGTCGCACGGCGGCGGCCCCTGGCCGTTCATGGAGGATAGGCGGGTGCAATATGCCAGGACCGCCGCGGAGTTCGGCCGGTTGCCGCAGCTTCTCCCGGAGAGGCCGAAGGCCGTGCTCGTCATCACCGGCCATTGGGAGGCCGATGCCTTCACCGTGTCGACCTCGCCGCAGCCGCCGATGGTGTACGACTATTACGGTTTCCCCGAGCATACCTATCACCTCAAATATCCGGCGCCGGGCCGGCCTGAGCTCGCGGCGCGGGTGAAGGCGCTGCTTGCCGGCGCGGGCGTCGATTGCCGGGAAGATCCCAATCAGGGTTTTGATCACGGCACTTTCGTGCCGCTCGGCCTGATGTATCCGAACGCCGACATGCCGATCGTGCTGCTGTCGCTGAAATCTGCTTACGATGCGGCCGAGCACATCAGGGTCGGCGAGGCGATCGCCTCACTCCGCGATGAAGGCATCCTGATCGTCGGCAGCGGGCTGACCTATCACAACATGCGCGGTTTCAACCGGCCGGAATCCAAGCCCGTCTCGTATGATTTCGAGGCCTATCTGAACGAGGCGATCAGCAACCCGGATGCGGGCCGCCGCAACGCGATGCTGGTCGATTGGGAGAGCGCGCCGAGCGCACGCCTGGCGCATCCGCGCGAGGACCATCTGCTGCCGCTGATGGTGGCCGCCGGCGCCGCCGGCAGCGATATCGGCAAGCGCGTCTTCGTCGACGAGGTCGCGGGTGTGGCGATGGCGTCGTATGTGTTTGGATGAATTCGTAGGGCGGATTAGCCCGCGGCTGCGCGAAGCGCAGTCCGCTGGCGTAATCCGCCGTCGTGCGGCATTAAGGTGGCGGATTACGCCTTCGGCTAATCCGCCCTACGGCATCCCGCGACCTCACCCGTATTTCAGCTTCATGAACAGGATGCCGCCGGCGAGCAGCATGGTGATGGCGTTGGCGGCGACCAGCGGCGCATCGCCCGAGAGCAGGCCGTAGATCAGCCAGAGCGCCAGCCCGAGCACCATGACCAGGAACATGCCGAGCGAGATGTCGCCGGTGGAGCGGGTCTTCCACACCTTGATGGCTTGCGGCGCGTAGGCCACGGTGGTGCAGGTGGCGGCGGCAAAGCCGATCAGCTTGATCACGAACGGGTCCATGCCGGCTCTATAGCATGGATTCGACGACGGTCATGCCTCAGGCACGCTCCGCCATGAGCCCGCGATAGAGCGCGGCATAGTCGCCGGCGCGGTTGCGCCAGGAGACGTCGGTCGCAAGGCCGTTTCGTTGCAGGCGCCGCCAGGTCGGCTTGTCGTGGAAGGCGGTGTTGGCCTTGCGCAAGCTGCCGGCGAGGGCAGCCGCCGTCACGGGTGCGAACTTGAAACCGGTGGCATCGCGGCCGGAGGCGTCGGCCTCGTTGATATCAACGATGGTGTCCTCGAGCCCGCCGACGCGTGAGACAATCGGAACGGCGCCGTAGCGCAGCGCGCAGAGCTGGGTCAGGCCGCACGGCTCGAAGCGCGAGGGCACGATCAGCGCGTCCGATCCGGCCTGGAGCAGGTGCGCCAAAATCTCGTCATAGCCGATCACGACGCCGATCCGGCCGGGATTGGCGCGGGCTGCGGCCTGGTAGCGATCCTGGAGATCGCGGTCGCCGCTGCCGAGCAGCGCGAGCTGCATGCCTTCGGCCAGAATGGTCGGAATGGCCTCGAGCAGCAGATCGAGCCCCTTCTGCCAGGACAGCCGGCTGATGACGCCGAGCAGCGGCGCCTCGTCGGAGGAATCGAGATTGAACTGCTGCTGTAGCACCGCCTTGTTCGCGGCCCGGAAGGTGAGGTCCTCGGCGCCGTAGCGGTAGGCGATGTGCGGATCTCCTTGCGGATTCCACACCGAGATGTCGATGCCGTTGAGGATGCCGCTCAGCACGTTCGCGCGCGCGCGCAACAGGCCGCCGAACCCCATGCCGCCTTCGTCGCTCTGGATTTCCTGCGCGTAGGTCGGCGACACCGTCGTGATGCGATCGGCGAATTGCAGGCCTGCCTTCAAGAAGCTGATGCCGCCGAAATATTCGATCTCGTTGACGTTGAACGCGTGCCAGGGCAGACCGATCGCACCGATCAGCTCGGGAGCGAACTTGCCCTGATAGGCCATGTTGTGGATGGTCATCACGGTGCCGGGCCGCGGGCGGTTGTCATAGTGCAGATAGGCCGGCGCGAGCCCGGCCTGCCAGTCATGGGCGTGCACGACATCGGGCACGAAGGCGGGGACCAGGCCGTGGCCGATATCGGCCGCGATGCGCGACAGCGCCGCGAAGCGCACGCCATTGTCCGGCCAGTCGACACCCTCGGTGGTGACATAGGGATTGCCCGGCCGCGCATAGAGATGCGGCACGTCGAGCACGAACAGGTCGAGCCCGTCATGGGAGCCCGCGAGCAGCCGGCCCGGCCCGCCGAAATAATCCGGCCAGCTCCGGATCTCCTCTGCGCTCGATACGAGCCGCATCACGTCGGGATAGCCCGGCATCAAGGTGCGCATCTCGACGCCATGCGCCTTCAGCGCGATCGGCAGCGCACCGGCGACATCCGCGAGGCCGCCGGTCTTGACGATGGGATAGACTTCGGAAGCGACCGCGAGGACGCGAACAGGCCTCATGTATTGAGCCTGTCGATCATGGGCTGGGTCACGAGCGAAATCCCCTGCTCGGTGGTGCGGAAGCGCTTGGCATCGAATTCGGGATCCTCGCCGATCACGAGTCCTTCCGGAATCTCGACGCCGCGGTCGATCACGACGTTCTTCAGGCGCGCGCCGCGGCCGACATTGACATAGGGCATGATGACGGCGTTCTCGACGTTGGCGTAGGAATTGATGCGCACGCCGGTGAACAGCAGCGACCGGCGCAGCGAGGCGCCGGAGATGATGCAGCCGCCCGAGACCAGCGAGCTCACGGCCTGGCCGCGCCGGCTCTCCTCGTCATGGACGAATTTCGCCGGCGGCGTGATCTCCGCATAGGACCAGATCGGCCATGAGCTGTCGAACAGATCGAGCTCGGGCACGACGTCGGTGAGGTCGATATTGGCGGCCCAATAGGCATCGACCGTGCCGACGTCGCGCCAATAGGCGCGCGGGTCGCTGCCGGAACGCACGCAGGAGGTGGAATATTGGTGCGCCATCGCGCGGCCGTTCTTGACGAGGTAGGGAATGATGTCCTTGCCGAAATCGTGGTTCGAGTTCGGGTCCTCGGCGTCGCGCTTCAGCTCCTCGAACAGGAACTTCGCGTCGAACACGTAGATGCCCATGCTGGCGAGCGACACGTCCGGCTTGCCCGGCATCGGCGGCGGATCCTTCGGCTTCTCCAGGAATTCCTGAATCCATCCGTTCTCGTCGATATGCATGATGCCGAAGCCCGAGGATTCCGCCCGCGGCATCTCCAGGCAACCGACGGTGACGTCGGCGCCGCTCTCGACGTGCTGGCGCAGCATCACCTCGTAGTCCATCTTGTAGATGTGGTCGCCGGCCAGCACGACGATGAAGCGGCAGGCGTGGGATTCGATGATGTCGATGTTCTGGTAGACCGCATCCGCCGTGCCGACATACCACATGTTCTCGGAGACGCGCTGGCTCGCGGGGAGGATGTCAAAACTCTCGTTGCGTTCGGGGCGGAAGAAGTTCCAGCCCATCTGAAGGTGCCGGATCAGACTGTGCGCCTTGTACTGGGTCGCGACCGCGATACGGCGGATGCCCGAATTGACCGCATTGGACAGCGCGAAATCGATGATGCGGGACTTGCCGCCGAAATAGACGGCAGGCTTGGCGCGGCGGTCGGTCAGCTCCAGGAGCCGGCTGCCACGTCCGCCGGCCAGGACGAACGCCAGCGCCTGACGGGCAAGCGGCTCGGGTCTCGCGGCACTCATGTCATCCTCCCCACTCACGCCCGGCGCAGGCCGAGGCTATTTGTCGCGAGAAGCCTCGCGCCATTGGAACCGATAGTAACGGTACGAATAGTCAATCGTGAAGTAGGTTGTTGGTTGCGAAGGCGGCAAGCTTAATGCTTTGCCTTGGCCGCAGGGCTGCGGCATCGCACCGGTGTCGCGAGGGGCAGAGCAGGCGCGTTGCGCGCTTCGCATGCCGGCGGCCGGCTCGCAGCGAGGCATGGACGAGGCTTGTGCGCCGCACGCAATCCGGGCTTGAAAATCCGGGCTTTGACTTGGCGCAAAGATGCCCGATCATGCTGCTGCGATCCTTTTCCAAGCGAAACGTCAGACAGGGAGCAAGTCGATGAGGATCTGGAAAACGGCAATTGCCTGTTCGGTCGCCGGCGTGGTCATGGCCGGCCAAATTCATCAGGCGGCAGCGGCCCCGCTGCCGACAAACGTCGCGACCATGAAGGCCGCGGTTGGCGACGACGTCGCGCAGGTGCATTGGCGCGGTCGCGGCTGGGGATGGGGCGGAGGTGGCCTCCTCGCCGGTGCAATCATCGGCGGCGCCATCGCCAGCAGCGCGCCTTATGGCTACGGCTATTACGGCGGCGGCCCGTATTACGGTGGCTATGGCTATGGTTATGCGCCCGCCTATTATGGCGGCTATGGACCGGGTTACGCCTATGGTCCGGGTTACGGTTATGGATATCGTTCCTATTACCGTCCCCGTCCGTACTACGGCTACCGCTATGGCTATTACCGGCCTCGCGCGTACTACCGTCCCTACTATCGCGGATATTGGTGATCGCGCAGAGCTAAAGCGAGAGCCACACGATCAGGCTCATGCAGGCGAAATGCGCGAGCACGATCGCGGCGAGATGCAGCGGGCCGGCCTTGAGGCGAGGCCGTCTCCATTCTGAGTGCGAAGGATTGAAGTCGAATTGAGTTCGGACAACAGCAGCGCTCTCTCCATTCCCTCCCCCCTTGTGGGGGAGGGGCAGGGAGGGGGGTGCCACACCGGGATTCTTTCCCTCGCGCTCCCATCCTCTGTGCGTCATCACTCGCACCTCTTCCTGGACTACCCCCCTCCCTAGCCCTCCCCCACAAGGGGGGAGGGAACGCATCTATGTTGGGGTGTTAAGTGTCATCCATTGGGGAGTTAATTCGATCCGGCGGCCGCGGCGGTGAGGCTGCGGTCAACGGCTTTGCTGACGTCGAGCTTCTTGGGCAGGATGCCGTAACGCGTCGAGCGGTCGGAGGCTTCCTGCACTTCCTTCACCACGTTCTCGTCGATCACGATCGGGCTGGTGCGCTGCGCAGTATAGGCAGACAGCAGCACGTCCTCCGGCAATTTGGTCAGCTCGGCGGTGTTCTTGGCATATTCGGAGACGTGATCCAGCGACCACAGACGCGCCTTGTTCAGCCGCTGCACCAGGTCCTGCACCGCCGCGCGCTTGGTGGCGATGGCGTTGTCGGAGGCGACGATGAAGGTGATGGTCGGCGTCAGGCCTTCGCCGTCGGCGATCACCCGCGCCTTGTCCTTCAGCGTGGCGAACGAGACGTAGGGCTCCCACACCGCCCAGGCGTCGATCGAGCCGGCGACCAGCGCGATCTTGGCATCGACCGGGCCGAGCGGCGCGAAGGTCGCGTCCTCGAGCTTGATCTGCGCCTTCTCCAGCGTCGCGTCGATCAGGAACTGGCCCCAGCCGCCGCGCGTGCCGGCGAGGCGCTTGCCCTTGAGGTCGGCGGCCGATTTGATCGGCGAGTCCTGGCGCACCAGGATGGCTTGCGTCTTCGCATCCGACCTGGTGCCGCCGATCGCCTTGATCGGCGCGCCGGCGGCGTAGACCGAGAGGAAGGAGAGATCGCCGGTGTAGCCGACGTCGAGCGCGCCGGCGTTGAGCGCTTCCAGGATCGGCGCCGCCGCGGGGAATTCCGACCATTCGATCCTGTAGGGCAGGTCCTTCGCATAACCGGAGATCTCGAGCAGCGAGCGGTTGCCGCCCTTCTGGTCGCCGACGCGCAGCACGACGGTGTCCGCGGCAAACGACGCGGCAGCCGTCGACAGCGTGATGGCGGCGGCGAACAGCGAAGCGGCGAGCCGGCGGGTGATGGAATGATCGTGGGAGTTGATGCTCATGTAGCCTGTCTTGCTGCCTGCTTGTGACTTGGCTCACGACGCGTGAGCGAGCGATGCAGCGAGACGATCAAGTCTATGACCGGGCGAAGTGCAGTCAATGAAATGGCCGTTCGTATTGCGCGTGCATCAGGCAAGGACGTTTCATCGAATCCCGGCGCGTGAGAACACGATGGTCTTGCGAGAGAAGGATGCGCGGAATTGAAGCAGATGCGCGCTCGTGGCGATCGTCGGGAGCAACCGCATTCACGAAAATCGTTTCATCGTTCCCGCGCGCGCCGATGGAGAGAATGACCTCGCTTCGCATCACATTCGAAATTCCATTTCATTGACGATGCGGCGGGCGCGCCGCATGATTTGCGCATCGCATCAACGCGGCGCGACAAGCGCTGACGGAACAATTTTCTCTTAACGCAGCTCCGCACGGAACATGCGCAACGTGAAGCGTTGCGCCGACGGCGGAGCCGTGCCAGCGCAGGAGTGGGGACTGATGAACAACGACGACAAGCGCGGCGGACGGGGTCTCGATCGGCGCCATCTGCTCCAGGCGGGGCTTGCGGCAGCTTTCGCCGCGCCGCTCGGCGCGCTGGGCGCGCAGGCTTTTGTGCCGCGCGGGATTGCATCCGGCATCGACTTCTCGGAGTTTCCACTGTGCCGGACGGCGTCCGACGCGCCCGCGCTCACCGGCGCGCCGCGCAAGCTGAAACTGTCGTGGAATGCCGGCGCCGTCTGCCTCGCGCCCGTGCCTGTTGCGATCGAGCATGGCTTCTTCCAGAAGCACAATCTCGACGTCGAGCTCGTCAACTATTCCGGCTCGACCGATCAACTGCTCGAGGCGATCGCGACCGGAAAGAGCGATGCCGGCCTTGGCATGGCGCTGCGCTGGCTGAAGCCGCTGGAGCAGGGCTTTGACGTCAAGATCGCCGCCGGCACCCATGGCGGCTGCATGCGCGTGCTGTCGCGCACCGACTCCAACGTGAGCAAGCTCGCTGATCTCAAGGGCAAGACCGTCGCGGTCGGCGATCTCGCCGGCCCCGACAAGAACTTCTTCTCGATCCAGCTCGCCAAGCTCGGCATCGATCCGGTCAAGGACGTCGACTGGCGCGCCTATCCCGGCAACCTCCTCAACGTCGCCGTGGAGAAGGGCGAGGTGCAGGCGTTCCTGTCGTCTGATCCGCTCGCTTATCTCTGGCTCAAGGACACCCAGTACAAGGAGGTCGCGTCCAATCTCGACGGCGAATTCCGCGAAAAGAGCTGCTGCATCCTCGGCCTGCGCGGCAGCCTGGTGCGGGAGGAGCCGCAGGTCGCGCGCGCCATCACGCAAGCGCTGCTCGATGCCGCGATGTTCACCTCGCAGAATTCGACGATTGCGGCAAAGTCGTTCCAGCCCTACGCGCCGAAGGCGGCCACGCTCGCCGATATCGAGGGCATGGTGCGCTACCACACCCACCATCATCATCCCGTCGGCGACGTGTTGAAGCGCGAGCTCAAGGCCTATGCCGACGATCTCAAGAGCGTGCAGGTCTTCAAGCCGAGCACCGACACGGCCAAATTCGCGGAGCGCATCTATGTCGACGTATTCGCTGTCTGACGGACTCGCCTCCGGCGCGCCGCGTCTTTCCCGCACGCCGCTGCTGGCGAGCTGGGCGAGGGAATCCGGCGTCGGCGTGCTCGCCAGCATCGCCTGGACCGCCTTCGGCCTGTCCTGCCTGTGGTGGGCGGATGTCGGCGACTGGTCGCGCACGCATTCGCTCGGCATCGCCGCCTTCGTCATCGCGGCCATCGCGCTGTTCGGAACCGTCGGTGCCGACTATCTGGGATCGGCGGGCAGGGCCCTGCATAAGCGCGCACCCTGGCTGGTCGCGCTCGGCGCCTTCCTGACGCTGTGGGAGGTCGCGACGGCAAAGTTCGCCTGGCTGCCGCTGCCGTTCTTCCCGCCGCCGCAATCGATCATCGAGGTCTATACCGACGATTTGCCAAAGCTGCTCGACAGCGTCTTCGCCTCGGTCAAGCTTCAGCTCGGCGGCTATCTGATCGGGGCCACGGTCGGCTTCCTGACCGGCGTCTCGATCGGCTGGTCGCGCGCGGTCGGCTATTGGGTGCATCCGGTGCTGCGCTTCATCGGCCCGCTGCCGGCAACGGCCTGGCTGCCGATCGCCTTCTTCACCTTCCCGTCGAGCTGGAGCGCCTCGACCTTCCTGATCGCGCTGGCCACGGGCTTTCCCGTCACGGTGCTGACCTGGTCGGGTGTCGCGAGCGTCAGCAATGCCTATTACGACGTCGCGCGCACGCTCGGCGCCAAGCCGTCCTTCCTGGTGCTGAAGGTCGCGATCCCCGCGGCGTTGCCGCACGTGTTCGTCGGCCTGTTCATGGGGCTCGGCTCGTCCTTCGCCGTGCTCGTCGTTGCCGAGATGATCGGCGTCAAGGCCGGGCTCGGCTGGTACCTGCAATGGGCGCAGGGCTGGGCGGCCTACGCCAACATGTATGCGGCGCTGATCGTGATGTCGCTGCTCTGCTCCGGCGCGATCACGTTGCTGTTTGCGATCCGCGATCGTCTCTTGGTCTGGCAGAAGGGGACTGTGAAATGGTAGCCGCAGCTTTGGCTGAAGCGGTCACGCATCCGGCCGCCGGCGCCGCGCTCGACATCGAGCAGGTCAGTCACGCCTTCGACATCGATGGCACTGAGCTGCCTGTTCTCAGCGACGTCAGCATTTCCGTGGAGCCGGGCGAGTTCGTCGCGTTGCTCGGTCCCTCCGGTTGCGGCAAGTCGACCTTGCTGCGGCTCGTCGCCGGCCTCGACAAGCCCAAGGCGGGACGATTGCGCGAGGACGAGGAGCGCATCAGGAGCCCGCATCCCTCGCGCGTGGTCGTGTTCCAGGATCCGACGCTGTTTCCCTGGCGGTCGGTCTGGGACAACGTCGCCCTGGGCCTCGAGGCCCAGGGCATTCTCAAGAGCCAGCGTCATCGTGTCGATGCCGCGCTCGATCTGGTCGGACTGGCGTCGTTCCGCAACGCCTATCCGCACCAGCTCTCCGGCGGCATGGCGCAGCGTGTCGCGCTGGCGCGTGCGCTGGTCAACGATCCCAAGATCCTGATCCTCGACGAGCCGCTGGGAAAGCTCGACTCGCTCACCCGCATCACCATGCAGGCCGAGCTCGTCTCGCTCTGGCAGCGCAAGGGTTTTACCACGCTGCTCGTGACCCATGACGCCGAGGAAGCCCTCGTGCTCGCCAACCGCGTCATCGTCTTCAGCGATCGTCCCGCACGCGTGAAGGCCGACATCCGTGTCGACCGGCCCTATCCGCGCCATCGCGGCGATCCCTATCTCGCCGATCTGCGCCGCCAGATCCTCGGCCTGCTGGGGCTGGACGCCACATGGTGACATCCGCAGCCAAGGGGCGCACGGCCCATAGCGAGCCCGACTACATCGCGCGTGCCGAAGCATTGGCCGAAGGTTTCGCGGCACGCGCGGCCGGGCATGACCGCACCGGCAGCTTCCCCTTCGAGAATTTTCGCGAGCTGTCCGAAGCGGGTTTGCTGTCGCTGATGGTGCCGGCAATCCATGGCGGTGCCGGCGCCGGTGCGCGCTACACCGCGCGCGTCATCGGCATCATCGGCAAGGCCGACCCGTCGACCGCGCTGGTGCTGTCGATGCACTACATCAATCATCTCGTGATGGCGCGCAGCCCGACCTGGCCGGCGCGGCTGTCGCGCAAGCTTGCGCGCGAGAGCGTCGAGGGCCTTGCGCTGGTCAATGCGCTGCGGGTCGAGCCCGATCTGGGCTCGCCGGCGCGCGGCGGCCTGCCGGCGACGATCGCGCGGCGCACCGAGACCGGCTGGCGCCTCTCCGGCCACAAGACCTATTCGACGGGCTCGCCGATCCTGAAATGGTATCTGGTCTGGGCGCGGACCGATGAAGCCGAGCCGCGCGTCGGGCAGTTCCTGGTGCCGGCGGGCCTGCCGGGCACGCGCATCGTCGAGACCTGGGACCATCACGGCCTGCGCGCCAGCGGCAGCCATGACGTCATCTTCGACGACGTCGTGATCCCGCTCGATGCCGAGGTCGACGTCCGCAAGCCGGCGGACTGGCGGACGCTCGATATCACGCAGGCGACGGTCCACACGGTCTTCGTCGCGGCGATCTATGACGGCGTTGCCCGCGCCGCGCGCGACTGGTTGATCACGTTTCTGAAGCAGCGCGTTCCCGCCAGCCTCGGTGCGCCGCTGGCGACCTTGGCCCGCGCACAGGAGATCCTCGGCGCCATCGAAGCCAGGCTCGCGGTCAATGCGCGGCTGATCGCCTCCTTCGCCGGTGATTTCGACGACGGCGTTGGACTCTCGGCCGGCGAATCCAACGTCATCAAGCTCACCGTCACCAACAACGCGATCGCCGTGGTCGAGGATGCTCTGTCGCTCACCGGCAATCATGGCCTGTCTCGCGCCAATCCGCTGGAACGGCACTATCGCGACGTGCTGTGCGGGCGCGTGCACACGCCGCAGGACGATTCCACGCGCATCGGCCTCGGCCGCGCTGCGCTCGGGCTCTAAGAGATCAACAGGGAGACGATCATGTCGATCGAGTTCATCGGCTTCATCAGCAACAACAATTCGTCCGAGACCGTCGTCCGCGAGGGACCGGTGCTCAATCCCACCCACATCGAGACGGTGGCGAAGGCGCACGAGAATGCCGGCTTCGATCGCGCGCTGCTGGCATTTCATTCCACCTCGCCGGACGCGCTCCAGGTGGCGCAGCACGTTCTTGGCGCGACCTCCCGCCTCAACGTGCTGATCGCGCAGCGGCCCGGCTTCACCGCCCCGACGCTGCTGGCGCGGCAGTTCGCCGTGCTCGACCAGTTTTCGCGCGGCCGCGTCGCGCTGCACGTCATCACCGGCGGCAATGCCACCGAGCTCAGGCAGGACGGCAACACGCTCGACGACAAGGACGAGCGCTACGCCCGCACGTCCGAGTTCCTCGACATTCTGAAGCTGGAATGGACCAGCGACAAGCCGTTCACCTACAAGGGCAGGTACTATCAGGTCGAGAACGCCTTCTCGCAGGTGAAGCCGTATCGGCCCGAGGGCATCCGCGTCTATTTCGGCGGCGCCTCGGATGCGGCCATCGACGTCGCCGGCAAGCACGCCGACACCTTTGCACTGTGGGGCGAATCCTACGCGCAAGTGCGGGACGTCACCTCGCGCGTCCACAACGCCGCTGTCAGGCAGGGGCGGCCGACGCCGCGCTTCAGCCTGTCGGTGCGGCCGATCATTGCCCCCACCGAGAAGCAGGCCTGGGAAAAGGCGGAGGAGATCCTGGCGCGGGCCACCGCGCTGCAGGACAAGACCGGCTACCGCAAGCCCGCCGATGGCCACGCCACCGCCGGCGCGCGGCGCCTGCTCGCGCTCGCTGACCAGGGCAGCCGGATCGACAAGCGGCTCTGGACCGAGATCGCAAAGCTCACTGGTGCCAACAGCAACACCACGGCGCTGGTCGGCACGCCCGAGCAGGTCGCCGAAGTCTTCGGCGATTATTACGACCTCGGCATCAGCCATTTCCTGATCCGCGGCTTCGATCCCTTGATCGACGCGATCGAGTATGGTCGTGAGCTGATCCCGCTGACGCGAGAGCTGGTCGCCAGGCGCCAGGCCGTGCGCGGCGAGGCCGCGGAATGATCCGTCTCATGCTGGCCGGCGCGCTGCTGTTCGGCTCGTTCGAGCTGACGGCAGCGCAAACCACTTTGCGCGTCGGCGACCAGAAGGGCAATTCGCAGGCCGTGATGGAAGCGGCCGGCGTGCTCAAGGACGTTCCTTACAAGATCGAGTGGAAGGAGTTTCCGGCGGCAGCCCCGCTGCTGGAGGCGCTCAGCGCGGGCGCGATCGAGACCGGGCTCGTTGGCGACGCGCCCTTCACCTTCGCCGCCGCCTCGGGCGCGCCGGTGAAGGCGATCGCCGCCATCCGGCAGACGCGCGAGGGGCTCGCGATCCTCGTGCCGGAGACGTCGCCGATCAAGAGCTTTGCCGATTTGCGGGGGAAGAAGATCGCAACCGGCCGCGGCTCGATCGGCCATCAATTGATCCTCGCGGCGCTGGAGAAGAACGGCTGGAGCGCGAGCGACGTGCAGATCGCGTTCCTGGCGCCCTCGGATGCCAAGATCGCCTACACGCAGGGTTCGGTCGACGCATGGTCGACCTGGGAGCCCTATGTCAGCCAGGAGGAGGTGCTGTTCAAATCGCGGCGCATCATCACCTCGGAAGGCCTGACGCCGGGCCTCAGCTTCCAGGTGGCGCGGCCTGACGCGATCAGGGACAAGCGCGCCGAGCTGACGGACTTCATCCGCCGCCTCACCGCGGCGCGCGCATGGTCGCTGAGCAATGTCGACAGCTATGCCGCGACCTGGGGCAGGCTGATGAACATTCCGGTCGCCGTGCCGCAGAACTGGCTCTCGCGCGCAAGAATCCGCATCGCGCCGATCGACGACGGCGTCGTCGCGGACGAGCAGGGCACCATCGACCTCTATTTCCGCTGGGGCCTGATCAAGCAGAAGCTCGATGCCGCCGAGATCGTCGACCGCTCGTTCGCGGATGCGATTGCGAAGACGGGGCTGTAACGAAGTCCACGTGTCCCGGACGCGATGCAGCGTGCAACGCTGCTCCGCAGAGCCGGGACCCATACCACGCAGGATGCTCTCGGAGAGATGGGCCCCGGCTCAGCAGCGCACCGCTGAAGGAGCGCTGCGCTGCGTCCGGGGCACGGGATATCACTAACACTCAAGCATCCGTGAAGCAGGAAGAACCCATTCCAGCGCAATCATCTTGCGCGACACGTTCCTTCTGCATTCGTCGCTCCCGACAACACCCTCATTGCTATTTGCACCGCACCTCTTGTGCCACGTCGCGCGCCCTCAAAAATCAATCCGACGACCACATCGGGAGACCGGCCATGGGCCTGCAAGAAACAAGAATCGAATCGCTTCCCTTCGTCACTGCCGAGCTCAACTATCTCGCGCCGACATCCGGCAAGCCGCGCACCTACGCCTTCGATCCGCCGCCCGGTGAGCCCAAGAGCACGTCGCTGCCGGAGCCACATCAGGTGCCGATCTTCGATGCGCGCCTGATCGCGAACAGTTTCTCGCTCGATCGCGAAGGCTTTGCGCTGGTGCGCCATCCGACCCAGGTGAAGCATTTCTACGACGACGCAGAGGTGAGGGCGGTCTACTATCCCGCCGTCGAGGCGTTCCTGCGCGCGACGCTGAAGGCCGACCGCGTCGTCATCTTCGACCATACCGTGCGCAAGCGCGTCGAGGGCGCGGCCGACATCCGCGGCGGTGGCCCGCGCCAGCCGGCGACACGCGTCCATGTCGACCAGACCGCCATCTCCGGCGCCAACCGGGTGCGCGAGCATCTGCCTGACGAAGCCGAAGGGCTGCTGAAGGGCCGCGTCCAGGTGATCAACCTCTGGCGTCCGATCCGCGGTCCGTTGCGCGATTCACCGCTCGCCATGGCCGACGGCACCACGGTTGCGCCCGACGATCTCGTGGCGTCAGACCTGATCTATCCCAACCGCCGCGGCGAGACCTATTCGGTGAAATACAATCCCGATCATCGCTGGTTCTATTTCCCGGAGATGACACCGGACGAGGCGCTGCTGCTCAAATGCTACGATTCCGCAACCGACGGCCGCACCCGCTTCGGGCCGCACACCGCCTTCGTCGATCCGACCACGCCGCTGGACGCCGCGCCGCGTGAAAGCATCGAGGTGCGCACGCTGGTTTTTCACAAACAGTAACAATGTGTGATGGCGCTGCCGGGATCCGTCCCGGCAGTTCCAGGAACTGAAGGGAACAAACTGGCGTTTGCGCGACGGGTCTGGGCCAACCCGGAGCGGTGCCGTGCGCGCGCAGCCGACGCTATTGTTTTGTCTCGCTACTTTCTCGTTTTCACCATTTTCTGTTGCCCATGCCGAAAGCGGGCTCGCCTCCTATTACGGCTACGGAAAAGCCGGCAAGGGCGAGCTCACCTGCGCGCATCGGACGCGCCCGTTCGGCAGCGTGCTGAGGGTCTCCTATGGCAGCCGCACGATCCAGTGTCGCGTCAACGATCGCGGCCCGTTCATCCGCGGCCGTATCGTCGATCTCTCGGTGCCGGCTGCCCGGGCGCTCGGCATGATGAGTGCCGGCGTGGTGCGGGTCTCCGTGGAATAGGCCGGCCAGCGCGCTATAGTGCCGCCCAAAGCAAGGGGGCGCTATGGCTGGGATCAGGGTAGGACTCGTCGGCTGCGGCTTCGTGTCGGAGCTGCACATGTATGCGTTCCGGCGCGTCTATGGCGTGGACGTCGAAGTCGCGGCGGTGGCCGCGCGCGGCGACCGCGTCGTCGAATTCGCCGGCCGTCACACCATCCCGCGGGTTTATCGCAGCTTTGCCGATTTGATCGCCGACCGCGAGATCGACGTCGTCGACATCTGCACGCCGCCGAATCTTCATGCCGAAATGATCGTCGCGGCGATGCAGGCCGGCAAGCACGTGATCTGCGAAAAGCCGTTCGCCGGCTATTTCGGCCGCGACGGCGACCAGCCGCCGATCGGCAAGCGCGTGCCGAAGGCGCTGATGTATGAGCGCGTGCTGGAGGAGATGGACAAGACGCGCGCCGCGATCGAGCGCAGCGGAAAGCTCTTCATGTATGCCGAGGACTGGATCTATGCGCCCGCGGTGACCAAGACCGCGGAGATCATCAGGGCGACGAAGGACAAGATCCTGTTCATGAAGGGCGAGGAGAGCCATTCCGGCTCGCACGCGGCCCATGCCGCGCAATGGGCGATGACCGGCGGCGGCTCGCTGATCCGCATGGGCTGTCATCCGCTCTCGGCCGTGCTGTACCTGAAGCAGGTCGAAGCCAAGGCGCGCGGCGAGAGCATCCGCGTGGCCAGCGTCACCGGCGATGTCGGCAACGTCACAGCCGGCCTCAAGCCGGAGGAGCGCACCACCATCAAGGCCAATCCCGTCGATGTCGAGGACTGGGGCACGCTGACAGCGACGTTCTCGGACGGCACCAAGGCCACCGTGTTCTCCGGCGACATGATCATGGGCGGCGTGCGCAATCTGGTCGAGACCTACACGTCCGGCGGCTCGCTGTTCGCCAACATCACCCCGAACACTCATCTGATGAGCTACCAGACCTCCGAGGAGAAGCTCGCCAGCGTCTACATCACCGAAAAAGTCGACCGCAAGACCGGCTGGCAATATGTCTGCCTCGAGGAGGAATGGACGCGCGGCTATTTGCAGGAGATCCAGGACTTCATGGAATGCGTCGCGAGCGGGCGGCAGCCGCTGTCCGACCTCGCGCTCGCCTATGAGACGATCAAGGTGAACTACGCCGGGTACTGGGCCGCGGAGGAGGGGCGACGGGTGGTGTTGTGAAGCAGCTCATCACCGCAGCGGAGGTGTGCTCCCTCTCCCCGCAAGCGGGGAGAGGCGAAGTGCCTACGCCCCGTAGGTCGAGCCCTTCGGCAGCGGGAACACCGGGTCTTGCGTCCGGATGTTGGTCGGCCACACCACCGAGATGTGCTCGCCCGCGTTCTGCATCACCACCGGGGTCGAGCGTTCGTTCTGGCCGGACAGCGGCGTGCCCGGCGGGAAGAATTTCACGCCATAGCCCTGGATGGTGCCGCCGGCGGGGATGTCGACGTCGAGCGCCGCCTTGCGGATGGCTTCGGGCTCGAAGCTGCCGTACTTCTCCTTGGCCACCGGCAGCACGTTGTTGAGCAGCACCCAGGTCTGGTTGAAGCCCATCGAGCAGTGCGGCGGCACGTCGGTGGCGCCGGTCTTGGTCTGGTAGCGCGAGACCATGGTCTTGATCAGCTCACCCATGCCCGGCGCGAGCTTTGCCGCATCGAGCAGCTGCGCCGGCACCGGGTCGATGTTGCAGAAATTGTCGATGTCGGGACCGAAGGTGGCGCGCAGCTTGTCGAGCTGGCTGTAGCCGGCGCCGGCCCCGAACAGCATCTTGAAGCGCAATCCGCTCTCGCGGGCCTGACGCAGGAACAGGGTGATGTCGGGGTTGTAGCCGGCATGCGAGATCACATCGACCTTGGCCCGCTTGAGCTTGGTGACGAGCACCGAGAGGTCGGGCGCGGACGCCGAATAGCCCTCGCGCATCGCCACCTGGATGCCGGCCTGCTTGGCATAGGCCTCGTCGGCAGCGGCGACGCCGACGCCATAGGGGCCGTCCTCGTGGATCAGCGCGACCTTGACGTCCTTTGCCTCCATGCCGAGCTTGCCTTGCGCATGCTCGGCGATGAAGCCGGCGAAGGCCTGGCCGTACTGGTCGGAATGGATCTGCGCGCGAAACACGTATTGCAGGTTCTTGTCCTTGAACACGGCGGTCGAGACCGCGGTCGTGATCCAGAGGATCTTCTTCTGCTGCTCGACCTTCGCCGCCATCGGCACCGCATGCGCGCTGGAATAGACGCCGTTGATGATGTCGATCTTCTCCTGGCTGATCAGCCGCTCGGCCTCGTTGATGGCGACGTCGGCCTTGCTCTGGGAATCCGCCGCGACCGGCACGATCTTGGTCTTGCCGCCGATGCCGCCCTTCTCGTTGACGAGGTCGATGGCGATCTGCGCGCCGACCGAGGAGGCGACCGAGCCGCCGGCAGCGAACGGGCCGGTGAGGTCGTAGATCAGGCCGATCCGCAAATTCTCGGCCTGCGCCTGGGCCCTGGTCCAATCGAGGCTGAGTGTGGCGGCGGCAGCCGCCGTACCCTTCAGCAGCTGCCTGCGTGAAGTCGGCATCCTATCCTCCCTCAAAAACCGTCTTATGATTGGTTGTTATCTTTTCGCGAAGTATGCGGAGCGGGACGGCGGAAAGTCAACATCGCGAAAGTCGGGGTCCGTCAGTAGCGCCATAGAACGCAATTGCGAAATGACCGCGAGGCGACCGCATCCGACAATCGTCGCGCTACTGCTTCAAGCGCCGCGCCAGATAATGCGCGGTTTTTCCGCCGGCCTTGGCAACCTGGTCCGGCGTTCCCGATGCGACGATGCGGCCACCCTCGTCGCCGGCACCGGGGCCGAGATCGATGATCCAGTCGCTGTGCGCCACGACGTCCATATCGTGCTCGACCACGACGATGCTGTTGCCGGCGTCCACGATCCGCTCCAGCTGCGCGATCAGCCGCTCGACATCCCGGGGATGCAGACCGGTGGTCGGCTCGTCCAGGACATAGAGCGTATGGCCGCGTTGCGGACGCATCAGCTCGGTCGCCAGCTTGATGCGCTGGGCTTCGCCGCCGGACAGTTCGGTGGCGGACTGGCCGAGGCGGATATAGCCGAGGCCGACCTCGCGAACCACCGACAGCGACCGGCTCAGCGCGGCATCGCCCTCGAAGAACTCGAAGGCTTCGTCGACGCGCATCGCCAGCACATCCGCGATGGATTTTCCGCGGATTGTCACCTCGAGCGTCTTGTCGTTGTAGCGGGCGCCCTTGCAGGTCGGGCAGGGCGCGTAGACGCTGGGCAGGAACAAGAGCTCGACACAGACGAAGCCTTCGCCCTCGCAGGTCGCGCATCGTCCCTTCGCGACATTGAACGAGAAGCGTCCGGCATCGTAGCGGCGGGACTTTGCCTGCGGCGTTGCCGCGAACAGTTTTCGGACATGATCGAACAGGCCGGTGTAGGTCGCAAGATTGGATCGCGGGGTGCGGCCGATCGGCTTCTGATCGACGACGACGAGGCGGTTGATTTGGTCAAGGCCGGCAACGATCCTGCCGCCCAGTGTCTCGACCGTTGGGGCCAAGCTGTCGTCGTCGGCGTCAGTGGCGAGCGTATGGCCGAGATGCGCGGCAACGGTATCGACGAGGAATTGGCTGATCAGGCTCGATTTGCCGGAGCCCGACACGCCGGTGATGCCGGTGATGACACCGAGCGGGATGTCGACGTCGAGGCCGCGCAAATTGTTGCGGACCACGCCGCGGAGCTTCAGATGTCCCTTCGGCTCGCGGCGCACCGTCGGCAGCTTCTGTCGCGGACGTGCGAGGTAATGCGCGGTTCGCGATTGCGCGATGTCACCGAGCCCTTCCGGTGGCCCGCTGTAGAGGATGAGCCCGCCGCCGTCGCCGGCGTCAGGCCCGACATCCACCAGCCAATCGGCGTGGCTGATCACCTCGATCTCGTGCTCGACCACGAAGATCGAGTTGCCGGCGTGCTTCAGTCGGTCCAGCGCCCGCAGCAGCGCCTCGGTGTCGGCGGGATGCAGGCCCGCTGACGGCTCGTCGAGCACGTAGACGACGCCGAACAGGTTCGAGCGGACCTGCGTCGCGAGGCGCAGCCGCTGCAACTCGCCCGGCGACAGCGTCGGCGTGCTGCGTTCGCAGGCGAGATAGCCGAGGCCGAGGTCGAGCAGGACGGCGAGGCGCGCCGACAGATCCTCGCAGATCCGCCTGGCGACGACGGTCTTCTCCGATCTGTCTGTCGAGGCTTCTGCGAACGGCTTGACCAATTCCTGCAATTGCTTGAGCGGCAGGTGCGACATCTCGGCGATGTTAAGGCCGGCGAACCTGACCTTGAGGGCCTCGGGCTTGAGCCTTGTGCCGTGGCAGGTCGGGCAATCCCGCGTGATCATGAATTGCGCGACGCGGCGCTTCATCATCGCGCTCTCGGACTTGGCGTAGGTTTGCATCACGTAGCGCTTGGCGCCGGTGAACGTGCCCTGGTAGCTCGGCTCCTCCTTGCGGCGCAGGGCGCGCTTGACCTCGGCAGCGTCATAGCCGGCATAAACCGGCACGGTCGGCTGTTCATCCGTAAACAGGATCCAGTCGCGGTCTTTTTTAGGAAGTTCGCGCCAGGGCTTGTCCACGTCGTAGCCGAGCGTCGTCAGGATGTCCCGGAGGTTCTGCCCTTGCCAGGCGCTCGGCCAGGCCGCGACGGCGCGCTCGCGGATCGTCCTGGTGTCGTCGGGCACCATCGACTTCTCGGTCACGTCGAGCATCCGGCCGATGCCGTGGCAGGTCGGGCACGCCCCCTCGGGCGTGTTCGGCGAGAACGCTTCCGCATAGAGCATCGGCTGTCCCCGCGGGTAATCGCCGGCGCGCGAATAGAGCATCCTCAGCAGGTTCGAGATGGTGGTGACGCTGCCGACGGACGACCGCGTCGTCGGTGCCCCGCGTTGCTGCTGGAGCGCAACGGCGGGCGGCAGGCCTTCGATGTCGTCGACTTCAGGGACTTGCATCTGGTGGAACAGCCGCCGCGCGTAGGGCGACACCGACTCCAGATAGCGCCGCTGCGCCTCGGCGTAGATCGTTCCGAAGGCGAGCGAGGATTTCCCGGAGCCCGACACGCCCGTGAACACGACGAGGGCGTTGCGGGGAATGCGAACGTCGACGTTTCTCAGGTTGTGCTCGCGCGCGCCCCGGACGTGAACGAAGCCGTCGTCCTGGGTCAGGCTCTCAGTCTGCTTTGGTCGATCATCCATCTCGCGCCTCTAACCCACACGGGGGGTAACGACAAGATCGTAGGATGGGTCCTCCGGTGCCAGCGTGGGCTTTGGTTTCTGCACAAAGCGAAGGCCCGCCGCGGTAAACGCGACGGGCCCTGCTGGATGTGTTGGCTTGCCGGTGCCGACCGGACTCTCGCCGCACCTCAGACGATGAAATCCCTGGCGTTGAGATCGGCGGCGTGGATGCCGTCCAGCGTGATCGTGTCGTTGTCGGTCAGGTGGATCACCGCATTTCTGGAGCTGTCGTCGCTGATCAGGCTTTTCAGCTCGGCCCAGCTTGCAAAGTCGTAAGCGTGGACGTTGATCACATCGTGCTCCAGCGCCGTGCTGCCGGCCGCCTTGTTGCCCTGGTCGAAATCGTTGATCACGTCCTGGCCCGAGCCGGCGTTGAACACGAACAGATCGTTGTTCGGCCCGCCCCACAGCTGATCATTGCCGCCCCCGCCGTTCAGGAGGTCGCGGCCGCCGGTGATCGAGCCGGCCGCGGAAGGCGCGTAGGTGTTGGCGTCACCATACAGCCGGTCGCCGCGATCGCTGCCCATGAGGATGTCGTTGCCGCCATGCGCGCTGCCTGACATGCTCGAGGCATCGCCGAACAGGGTGATCGACGTCGAGTCAGGGTTGCCGGCGACGGCTGCGATCAGGATGTCGTCCCCGCCGCGGGCATTGTCGCTCATGTAGTCGCTGTCGCCGAGGAGCGATGCACCGCCGGACCGCGCATCGGCGCCGACGGTGTAGATGAGGATGTCGTTGCCGCCGCGTGCATCGCCGGTCATGGTCACCAAGGCATCACCTGATATCGACGCGTTGCCAGAGACGCCGGCCTGGACCACGCTGACGATGTCGTTGCCGCCTTCAGCGTTGCCGCTCATGAGCGATCCGGAATCGCCGCTGAACGCGCCATACGATCTGTCGCCCATCTCTGCCGTGATGAGGTCATTGCCGCCCTTGGCGTCGTCTCTCATCGCGATCTCGGCGTCGCCGGAGAGATAGACGCTCGCATAGGTCGTGTTCGAGGCCTCGACGTGCAGCAGGTCGTTACCGCCATGGGCCTGATCGGACATGATCTGCGCGTCGCCGTCAAAAGACACATAGGGCAAGCGACCCTCGACCGTCGCAACCAGAAGGTCGTTGCCGCCATGCGATCGGCCCTCCAGGATCGACTCGTCACCGACGAACAGCAGGCTGCTGGGTCCGCCATCGACTGTTGCGATCATGATGTCGTTACCGCCGCGGCCGTCGACCGGCAGGCCGGGGTCTCCGAACGCGATCACGAGTTCCTCACTTCCGACACTGACGATGATCGTGTCGTTTGGCATATGGCGCATCGCGTAGGCTCCCAGTCCATGTCAGGCGCGGATCGCGCCGAGCATCATGCCCGCGCACCGCGCTGCGGCCTTGCCGCGTCACGCATCATCTTTGGTTTGATGGCGGAGATTGGCCTGCGATGCAGCTTGATTGCGGCCGAGGAACCGCATCGGAGGATGCGCGTCGTCAAGCTGTCATGAAACGCAGGTGCGCCGGCATGTTTGCGGCCATCGATCCAGCGGATAATGCCGCAGACAAGCAGCAGGGCGCCGGCGGTGATTGCCGGCGCCCTGCTTTGACTTGCCTCGTCTCAGCCGGGCCCTGCGCCTTGCGTCGCCGTGAACACCGCGTAGAGCGACTGGCTCGCGGCCATGAACAGGCGGTTGCGCTTGGGGCCGCCGAAGGTGATGTTGCCGCACACCTCCGGCAGGCGGATGCGGCCGAGCAGCTTGCCCTCCGGTGACCACACCGTCACGCCGTTGTAGCCGACGGCGCGGCCGGCATTGCTGGAGGCCCAGACATTGCCGTTGACGTCGCAGCGCACCCCGTCCGGCCCGCACTTCACGCCGTCAATCACGCAATCGCTGAACTTCTTGGGGTTGGCGAGCTTGTTGTCAGCTCCGACGTCGAACACGAAGATCTCGCCCTTGCCGCCCGGGCCGCTGTCGCCCGGCCCTTTGCCGGTCGAGGCGACGTAGAGCTTCTTGTAATCAGGCGAGAAGCACAGCCCGTTGGGATCGGGCACCTGCTCCTCGGTGACGACGAGGTCGATGCGGCCCGAGGGGTCGATGCGATAGCAATTGGTCGGCAGCTCGCGCTTGCCCGGCTGGAAGCCGGCCGGCTGTCCGATCCGCGGATTGAGCTTGCCGCCCGCATTGCTCGGACCGCCCGCCGCGTCCGGCTCGCCTTCGTAGAGTTGACCGCCATAGGGTGGATCGGTGAACCAGTAACTGCCGTCGGGATGCGCGACGACGTCGTTCGGCGAGTTCAGCTTCTTGCCGTTGTAATTGTCGCAGAGCACGGTGGCGGTGCCGTCATGCTCGTAGCGCGTCACCCGGCGGGTCAGGTGCTCGCAGGAGAGCTGGCGCCCCTGGAAGTCGAACGAGTTGCCGTTGGAATTGTTGGACGGCGTGCGAAACACGCTGACGCGGCCGTCGTCCTCGCTCCAGCGCATCTGCCGGTTGTTGGGAATGTCGCTCCACAGCAGATATCTTCCTTGCGCGCTCCAGGCCGGGCCCTCGGCCCACAGCACGCCGGTGTAGAGACGCTTGATCGCGGTGTTGGGCTGCGCCAGGTCGTTGAAGGAGGGATCGACCGCGAGGATGTCGGGGTCCCAGAAATAGGTGGTGGGCGCGCCGTGCGGGCCGAAATCGCGCGGCGGGGTGGTGATGGTGGTCGGCGGTGCGGCGGGACCGGTCTGCGCCAGCGCGGGGCCGGCGACGGTGGCGGCTGCGCCAAGCGCGAGCCCCCGGACAAGTGTTCGTCGTGAAAGCGCAGCATCCTGTTCACGCTGCTCGTGATCATGAGCTGCGTGGTCACGAGCCTCTTGGCGTGTCATCGCGTCCTCCCAATGATGTTCGCTGGCCGGTTGATCCGGCCGAGCGGAAGCGGAGGTTAATGCGGTCCGCCGCCGGTTGCGAGAGGAATAGAATTCTTCCGTGCGGTTGTGAGCCGCAATGTCGTCATATTCGAATGCGCTGAAGAAAAAGCCGTGTCGAAGCCATGATTTCGCGCGGATTGCCACGCAAGAACCGGCCGGTCAGATGCACGGAGTTGAATGTGGGTGGCGTCATCGTATTGATCGTGTTGCTTGGGATCGCGTTCGCGGCCGGCTATTTCACGCGTGATCACATCTCCAGCAAACGACGCGCGGAAGCCCGCCGCTGGCGCGAATATTCCGAGCCGGATTGGCTTGCCGCCAACGCGCCCGCCAACACCAACGAGGTCGCGAGCGTGATCACGGCAATCCCTGTCGTCACCGGCGAGCTCGGCCAGATGCTGACCCGCTGGGAAAGCAGAGCCCGCGCCCGCCGCGCGGGATAGGGCGAAGCTTGGAGGTTCTCGTAGCCCGGATGGAGCGCAAGCGTAATCCGGGACGGCTCGCCCGGCATTTTGCACTGTCCCGGATTGTGCTTCGCTCCATCCGGGCTACGGGACTGTGCCTGTGTCGCCTGCTGTCAATCCACGCGCACAAAAATATTCCACTTTACCGAAATTCGGTTTCGGCGTATGTGTCGTCCATCCCGGCTCACCAAGAGGGGCGATCTTGTGTCGTCACGCATCGCGAGCCGGGCTTGCGGTGGACGCGGCAGCGTCGGCACGAGAGGCGCGGGCAGGGCGGGTAGTCCCTGTGAGCCCGAGGCTTCGTGCGACGAGCGGCGCTGCTAGGCTTCGTCTCGTCTGTAAGTTTCCGGCTTCGTCGACAGGGCCCGGAAAAACTGCGGCGAAATGGCGGGCCGTGCGTACGGCAAAACCGTGTGGTCCTGGCCGTCGTTGCTACGGTCAAGCTCTTGCGGAGGTGCGAGCGAGCCCAACCGGGCAGACTGCATCATCCAATTCGCGGGGCGAGGGAGGCCAGAAGGAATGGTCGGCTCCCGGGAGATCACGGCATAAGCCGTCCAGCCACTGCGCAGGGAAGGCCGAGTGATCGGCACCACCTGTATGCTGCTGTGCGGTCTATCTTGCGCATTATTCGCGCAGCAGACCGTGGGTGCGAGCTGGCACCCGGCCTTCCCTGCGCCCTCTTGGCTTTAGAGGGTGGAGCGACCAAGCAAAGCTCGGGCGAATTGCGCCGCGAGGACGCGAAGGTGTGTCCCCACTCACTGCACTCGTGCCCCGGACGCAGCGCAGCGCCCGCGGCGATGCGAAGCATCGTCGGGGGTGGTGCGCTGCTGAGCCGGGGCCCATCTATCCGCGTTGTGCCGCGCCGCCGACTGGGATCCCGGCTCTGCGCAGCAACGCTTCGCGTTGCAGCGCGTCCGGGACACGAGACCCCGCAACCAGGTCAGGCCCCCTGACCATCTTTTGGCGTTGCAGTTGCTGCTATTTCTCGTCTAGAAACGGGTCACTGAGCCTCCCGGCAACCAACCGTCAACGGTTTTGGCCGAGGATTTGTGGGCTCAAAAGGGTCTGGCAATGCTGATTCGCGGCCAAATCGATGGGATTTCGGGGGAGGTGGCTCTGGCCGCCGCCACGATCCCGGCCGCGCTGCTGCCCACCCTCCTGATTGGCGGGCTTCTTCTTAGCTGCCCCTGAGGGCCGGCTGGGCGCCATGCGCCTGGGCGCTCAGGGGTTGGTCGAGATCACCGGACACCTCAAGCGCCAAGGGCTAAAATGGTCTGAACGGCGCAAAAGCTCAAAAGGAAATCTGAAATGGCCACCGTGAACAAGTCCGAGAAGGACCGCGTCATCATTTTCGACACCACGCTGCGCGACGGCGAGCAGTGTCCCGGCGCCACCATGACCTTCGAGGAAAAGCTCGAGGTCGCCGAGCTCTTGGACGATATGGGCGTCGACGTCATCGAAGCCGGCTTCCCGATCACCTCCGAAGGTGACTTCCAGGCCGTCAGCGAGATCGCCCGCCGCTCCAAGAACGCCGTCATCGCCGGCCTGTCGCGCGCCCATCCGGCCGACATCGACCGCTGCGCCGAGGCGGTGAAGTTCGCCAAGCGCGGCCGCGTCCACACCGTGATCGCGACCTCGCCGTTGCACATGCGGGTGAAGCTGAACAAGACCCCGGAGCAGGTGCTCGAGACCTCGGTCGCGATGGTCGCACGCGCCCGCAACCAGATCGACGACGTCGAATGGTCGGCCGAGGACGGCACCCGCAGCGAGATGGATTTCCTGTGCCGCATCGTCGAGGCCGTGATCAAGGCCGGCGCCACCACGGTGAACATTCCCGACACCGTCGGCTACACGGTGCCGGAGGAATACACCCACTTCATGAAGACGCTGATCGAGCGCGTGCCGAACTCCGACAAGGCGGTGTTCTCCGTGCACTGCCATAACGACCTCGGCATGGCGGTCGCGAACTCGCTGGCCGGCATCGTGGGCGGTGCGCGCCAGGTGGAATGCACCGTCAACGGCATCGGCGAGCGCGCCGGCAACGCTGCGCTCGAAGAGATCGTGATGGCGATCAACGTCCGCAACGACAAATTCCCCTACTGGAACAAGATCGACACCACGCAGCTCACCCGCGCCTCGAAGGTGGTCTCGGCGGCAACCTCGTTTCCCGTCCAGTACAACAAGGCGATCGTCGGCCGGAACGCGTTCGCGCATGAGAGCGGCATCCACCAGGACGGCGTGCTGAAGGACGCCTCCACCTACGAGATCATGCGGCCCGAGATGGTCGGCCTGAAGCAGTCCTCGCTGGTGCTCGGCAAGCATTCCGGCCGCCACGCCTTCGTGCACAAGCTGGAGGAGATGGGCTACAAGCTCGGCCCCAACCAGCTGGAAGATGCGTTCACGCGGATGAAGGCGCTGGCCGACCGCAAGAAGGACATCTACGACGAGGACATCGAGGCGCTGGTCGACGGCGAGATGGCGGCTTCCCACGACCGCATCAAGCTGACCTCGCTGACCGTGATCGCCGGCACCCATGGCCCGCAGCGCGCGACCATGAAGCTCGACGTCGACGGCCAGATCAAGATCGAGGAGGCCGAGGGCAACGGTCCTGTGGACGCGGTGTTCAACTGCATCAAGCGCCTGGTCCCGCACGAGGCCAAGCTGGAGCTGTATCAGGTCCACGCGGTGACCGAAGGCACGGACGCGCAGGCGGAGGTGTCGGTGCGGCTGTCGCAGGAGGGGCGTTCGATGACGGCGCGCGCGGCGGATCCGGATACGCTGGTCGCCTCGGCCAAAGCCTATCTCGGCGCGCTCAACAAGATCGTCATGAAGCGCCAGCGCGACACTGTGACGACGGCGGCTGCGAGCTGACTTCTTCGCCTCTCCCGCTTGCGGGAGAGGCCGACGCCCGGAGGGCGGCGGGTGAGGGTTCTCTCCTCACGGGGAATATCCCACTGAGGAGACACCCTCTCCCCAACCCTCTCCCGCAAGCGGGAGAGGGGGCGCAGCGGTGCTCGCGGGCTTCATCATGAATAGCTGCCCTGCGAAGGGCCAATAGCGGCTCAATGCGTGAGCCGCTATTGATGCTTCCGGCTTCGGAATAGGCGCCCGCATCGGGCAGCCCAAGAGAACAACAGGGAGAGATCATGCGCACCTTCGCGATCGCCGCGTCCATCGCGGCACTGGCGCTCGGACTTGCCGGGTCGGCCTCGGCCCAATCGCCGATCATCATCAAGTTCAGCCACGTCGTCGCCACCGACACGCCGAAGGGCAAGGGGGCGGAGAAGTTCAAGGAGCTCGCCGAGAGGTACACCGCCGGCAAGGTCAAGGTCGAGGTCTATCCGAACTCGACGCTGTACAAGGACAAGGAAGAGCTCGAGGCGCTCCAGCTCGGCAGCGTGCAGATGCTGGCGCCGTCCAACTCCAAATTCGGACCGCTCGGCATCCGCGAGTTCGAGGTGTTCGATCTGCCCTACATCCTGCCCGACCTGAAGACGCTGCGAAAGGTGACGGAAGGCCCGCTCGGCACGCGGCTGCTCAAGCTGCTGGATGCCAAGGGCATCACCGGCCTCGCCTATTGGGACAACGGCTTCAAGCAGATGAGCGCCAACAAGAAGCTGGTCGCGCCCGCCGACTATCAGGGCGTCAAGTTCCGCATCCAGTCCTCGCGCGTGCTGCAGGCCCAGTTCAAGGCGCTCAGCTCGCTGCCGCAGGTGATGGCGTTCTCGGAAGTCTACCAGGCGCTCCAGACCGGCGTGGTCGACGGCCAGGAGAACACCTGGTCGAACATCTATACCCAGAAGATGCACGAGGTGCAGAAGTACATCACCGAGACCAATCACGGCTACATCGGCTACGTCGTGATCGTGAACAAGAAGTTCTGGGACGACCTGCCGGCCGACATCCGCGACCAGCTGACCAAGGCGATGAAGGAAGCGACCGATTTCGGCAATGCGCAGTCGCAGAAGGAAAACGACGACGCGCTCGCCGAGATCAAGAAGAGCGGCAAGAGCGAGATCATCAAGCTCACGGCGGAGCAGAGCGAGGCGATGCGCAAGGCGATGGAGCCGGTCTACAAGGATGCCGCCGGCCGCATCGGCCAGCCGCTGATCGACGAATTCCTCAAGGAAGCCAAGAGCGCCACGAACTGAGCGGCCACGAACTGAGCAATTCGAACGACGAACGAAGGCTTCCGTGCGTTCTGCACGGAAGCCTTTTTGTTGCGGATGATTTCCGAGTTGCGGCTGGAGGTAAAATCGGGCGTTACAATCCTGGCAAGGGCGCACTTCCTGTCCAAGTTGTAAGTTGCGTGTCCGCCGGGTCGCGCCCATCTTCAGGGACATCCTTCCAGAGGAGGTCCGGATGAGGAAGTTCACCATCGCCGCCATCGCCGTGCTCAGCATCGCCGGCTCGGGCGCGGTCTATGCCCAATATCATCGCCCGTGGATGGAGCACATCCGCCACATCCGCATGAACCCGGAAGACCGCGCCGCTTTTGTCGACGCGCGGATCGCCGCCGTCCATGCCGGGCTGAAGCTCAACGCCGATCAGGAGAAACTGTGGCCGCCGGTCGAGGCTGCCGTGCGCGAATTCGCCAAGCTGCGCATCGACCGCGCCAATGCGCGGATGAATGCCGGTCCCGGTGACGCCGGCAAGGACGCCGACAGGCCGGAGGATCCGGTCGCCCGCCTGCGCCAGCGCGCCGAGGACATGGGCGCGACCTCGGCGGCCCTGAAGAAGATCGCCGATGCCGCCGACCCCCTCTACAAGACCCTGGACGAGGGCCAGAAGCGGCGCCTCGCCGTGCTGACCCGCCACCGCGGCCCGTTCGGCGGCGGCGAAGACGGCCCGCACCGCCACTTCATGGAACGCGGCATGGACCGCATGATGGAGCGCGGCATGGAGCACTTCCATCGTGACCGTTTCGACCGCGATGGCGGCCCCGACCGGGATCGCGAGGGCCGGCTCTGAACGGGACTGGATTTTGCGACGATTGACCCTGGAGAAGCCGCTGGAATCCAGCGGCTTTTCGCTTTCTGGGGACTGTGGAAAAACCTTCATTGCATCGCTTGCCAGACCCGGATCGCTTTGCTAAACGACCGACCTCGCAAGGCACTAACCGCCTTTCGGGCGCATAGCTCAGTTGGTAGAGCAGCTGACTCTTAATCAGCGGGTCCCAGGTTCGAGCCCTGGTGCGCCCACCATCCTTAAGAGACTGGCCCGCAAGGGCTTTTTTAAATTCCTCGGCAGGGCAAACCGGGTCTCGTGCGACGCTTTTAGCGGTCGCGCGCCGTGCGACGGGTCGGATAATCTGGCTGACCCTGTGCCTGAGCTTTCGGAATGACTCGAAACACAGAACGCGAGATTGGCGGCGCGCTGCGCGACCCTGGGGCTTGGGGGCGCAGTGGCCATTGCTGTCGCGTGCGGTCTGCGCATCCAGCCATCCCGCTAATGCGCGCGCTTGCGCTGATCGACCGCTCGAGCGCACTGCGCCTTATTCTCCTCATCGAGAGGAAGAGGGGCGAACAGCCTGTCGGCGCTCTTAATCAGTTCGGCGTCAAGTCGCTGTGCCCGGACAATTGCCTGGCGCGCGTTGTCGCGCGCGAGAAAGCCGAAAATGGCGACGGCCAGGGCTCAAGGACAGCTTCAGTTGGGTCGCACCATTTAGGGGATCAGCAATGAAACAGCAGCGCGCCGAGCGCGCAAATTAACAATCGTGCCTGTTGCGAGCAATTGTTGAGACTGTTGCTTCCGTGCTTCCCGCTCCATTGATGGGCGGCGCTTCGACTTCCAGCCGAGCCGACCACCCAAAGGCAAGCCGGACCATCTCGCGGACCGCGCGCATCTCGGATGTGGCGTGCACGATGTTGTCGGCCTGCACGGCTCATGATCCCAGTGGGCCGGCTCACAAATTAAATATTGGGTTCCGTGGATCGGAACAAGTGGCGTGCAGGACACCAGACCGCTGACATGGGCAAAACCCCTGCGAATCCCTGATTTTTGTAGGAAAACGAACCGGGCGTCTTCCTGCTTTTGATTTTCACTCGTTAATAATTAAATGCGGAAAATTAATAAATAAATTGACGGTCGCATTATAATAATCTAGCTTTCGATTTAATCCGGGATCGTGATCGCTCTAGTCTCGCGACCTTCGGTTCTGGAGCCGAAGAATATTGAGATCAATAAATGATTGCCGGGCGTGGGCGGACCAAGACCGCACATGAATGGGCAGGGGGATACAGCTCTAAATCTCTTCGCGTAACTTGGCAGCAATTGGCCGGATCGTCGCGTTGGGGCGGACTCATCATTCGTCCGAGCGAGCGCTCGTGATTTGCGTGAATTGATTGACAGCGACACTCCCTCTCCGCGTTGGCAGACGAGGGCTACGAATGACGTGCGCGCATTTTGTATGCGAGTCTGGAGCAACGTTCGGCCGGGCTCGGGCAATTTCGAGTTCTTCTCCGCCAACATGTGATCCTTCTATCGAGCCAAGTTTGGCGCTTGCGAATGGTGCGCGAGCCATCGCGTACAGGGCGGCGCCGGAGGCGCCCTCTGCTCCTGTCAGGCACGCGACCGTGCACACGACATCCTATCGCGAGTTCGGAGCGACGCTAGCTCCAAACCGGCCTTGAGCTCGTCAGATGCTCTCTTTGCGCATTTTTCAAGCCCTTGGCCAAGCGGCAGTCCTACTCAGCAACATAGGCAAGGCAACGGCCGGTCATCACCGCGTCATTGTGCAATTTGTGCGGTTCCGTGAACACGGACGGCGCTTTACTCAGAGGATTTAGCTATGGCGACGCAAACAACGGGTGGCGGCAGCACGGTCTCTTTCGGAAATACTCCGCAAGCCAATGTCGACATCTTCTCGTTTACGGAGGACGCCAGCAACATTCTCATCTTGAATGTGCTGGCAAATGACCTCGGGGGCGCGGCCAAGACGCTGTTCTCCCTGGACAATGGAACGAGCGCCTCCGCGTCCACCAAGAACTACGCACCTGCGGACTTGCTGGTCAAAGATGTGGCGTACAGCAGTGATGCCGCCGGAATGGCCGCAACCAGTGACCGCAGCGCCCTCGGTGCACGCATCTGGATCGAAGCGGACGGCACCGTTCATTACGACAAGGGCGACATCAACGTTCAGCTTCAGGCGCTGGCGACCGGGCAAACGCTGACTGATACATTCACTTACGCTATCCAGCTGGGTAATGGCACGCTCAGCTGGGCGGCCGTGACACTCCAGTTCAATGGCGCAAACGACTCGGTCTTCATCACATCGAGTCCGCAGAGCGGCTCGGTGGTAGAAGACGCGAATGCCACGCCGGATCTCTCGGATTCGCAGATCGCGGCCGGCACCATCAGCTTCAACGATGCCGATCTCGGCGACACGCATTCGGCCTCGTTCGCGGCAGCCTCTTCCAACACCACGTCGCTCGGCGCCTTCTCGCTCGATCCTGTCAACGAGATGGACAATGCCGCCAACGGCTCGGTGCAATGGCACTACAATCTGAACAACGCGGCCGCCCAGTACCTCGCTGCGGGCCAGACGATCACCGAGAGCTTCGTGGTGACGATCAATGACGGCCACGGCTCGACAGCTACCCAGACCGTGACGGTCACGATCACAGGCACAAACGATTCGGCTACGGTCTCTTCCGAGGCGAAGTCCGTCACCGAGGGCAACACCGCCGCCGCGCTCAACACGAGCGGCCTATTGACGATTGTGGATCCCGACAGCGGCGAAGCCCATGTCGTGGCACAATCGAACATCCACGGGACCTACGGCGACTTCAGCATCGACGCCAACGGCGCCTGGAGCTACACCGGCAATGGCGCCCACGATGAGCTCACCGCCGGCCAGCAGGTCCAAGACCAGTTCACGGTGACCAGCCAGGACGGCACCGCCACCGGCACGGTGACGGTGACCATCACCGGCAGCAACGACGCGGCCACGGTCTCATCGGACTCGAAGTCCGTCACCGAGGGCAATGCCGCCGCGGCGCTGAACACCTCCGGCCAGCTGACGATTGTGGATCCCGACAGCGGCGAAGCCCACGTCGTGGCGCAATCGAACGTCCATGGGACCTACGGCGACTTCAGCATCGACGCCAATGGCGCCTGGAGCTACACCGGCAATGGGGCCCACGATGAGCTCACCGCCGGCCAGCAGGTCCAGGATCAGTTCACGGTGATCAGCCAGGACGGCACCGCGAGCGGCATCGTGACGGTGACCATCACCGGCAGCAACGACGCGGCCACGGTCTCGTCGGACTCGAAGTTCGTCACCGAGGGCGACACCGCGGCGGCGCTGAACACCTCCGGCCAGCTCAGCATCACCGACCCGGATACGGGCGAAGCCCACGTCGTGGCACAATCGAACATCCACGGGACCTACGGCGACTTCAGCATCGATGCCGACGGCGCCTGGAGCTACACCGGCAACGGGGCCCACGATGAGCTCACCGCTGGCCAGCAGGTGCAGGACCAGTTCACGGTGACCAGCCAGGACGGCACCGCGAGCGGCACGGTGACGGTGACCATCACTGGCGGCAACGACGTGGCGACAGTCTCATCGGACTCGAAGTCCGTCACCGAGGGCGACGCTGCCGCCGCATTGAACGCCTCCGGCCAGCTGACGATTGTGGATCCCGACACTGGCGAAGCCCATGTTGTGGCGCAATCGAACATCCACGGGACCTACGGCGACTTCAGCATCGATGCCGACGGCGCCTGGAGCTACGCCGGCAACGGCGCGCATAATGAGCTCACCGCCGGCCAGCAGGTGCAGGACCAGTTCACGGTGACCAGCCAGGACGGCACCGCCTCCGGCACCGTGAGGGTGACCATCACCGGCAGCAACGACGCGGCCACGGTCTCGTCGGACTCGAAGTTCGTCACCGAGGGCGACACCGCGGCGGCGCTGAACACCTCCGGCCAGCTCAGCATCACCGACCCGGATACGGGCGAAGCCCACGTCGTGGCACAATCGAACATCCACGGGACCTACGGCGACTTCAGCATCGATGCCGACGGCGCCTGGAGCTACGCCGGCAACGGCGCGCATAATGAGCTCACCGCCGGCCAGCAGGTGCAGGACCAGTTCACGGTGACCAGCCAGGACGGCACCGCCTCCGGCACGGTGACGGTGACCATCACCGGCAGCAACGACGCGGCCACGGTCTCGTCGGACTCGAAGTCCGTGACCGAGGGCGACGCTGCCGTCGCATTGAACGCCTCCGGCCAGCTGACGATTGTGGATCCCGACACTGGCGAAGCCCATGTTGTGGCGCAATCGAACGTCCATGGGACCTACGGTGACTTCAGCATCGATGCCAATGGCGCCTGGAGCTACACCGGCAACGGCGCGCATGACGAGCTCACCGCCGGCCAGCAGGTGCAGGACCAGTTCACGGTGACCAGCCAGGACGGCACCGCCTCCGGCACGGTGGCGGTGACCATCACCGGCAGCAACGACGCGGCCACGGTCTCGTCGGACTCGAAGTTCGTCACCGAGGGCGACGTTGCCGCCGCATTGAACGCCTCCGGTCAGCTGACGATTGTGGATCCCGACAGCGGCGAAGCCCACGTCGTGGCGCAGAGTAATGCGCACGGGACCTATGGCGACTTCACGATCGACGCCAACGGCGCCTGGAGCTACGCCGGCAACGGCGCGCATGACGAGCTCACCGCGGGCCAGCAGGTGCAGGATCAGTTCACGGTGGCCAGCCAGGACGGCACCGCTTCCGGCACGGTGACGGTGACCATCACCGGCAGCAACGACGCGGCCACGGTCTCGTCGGACTCGAAGTCCGTCACCGAGGGCAACACCGCGGCGGCGCTGAACACGAGCGGCCTATTGACGATTGTGGATCCCGACACGGGCGAAGCCCACGTCGTCGCACAATCGAACATCCACGGGACCTACGGCGACTTCAGCATCGATGCCGACGGCGCCTGGAGCTACACCGGCAATGGGGCGCATGACGAGCTCACCGCCGGCCAGCAGGTGCAGGACCAGTTCACGGTGACAAGCCAGGACGGCACCGCCACCGGTACGGTGACGGTGACCATCACCGGCAGCAACGACGCGGCCACGGTCTCGTCGGACTCGAAGTTCGTCACCGAGGGCGACGTTGCCGCCGCATTGAACGCCTCCGGTCAGCTGACGATTGTGGATCCCGACAGCGGCGAAGCCCACGTCGTGGCGCAGAGTAATGCGCACGGGACCTATGGCGACTTCACGATCGACGCCAATGGCGCCTGGAGCTACATCGGCAATGGCGCGCATGACGAGCTCACCGCGGGCCAGCAGGTGCAGGATCAGTTCACCGTGGCCAGCCAGGACGGCACCGCTTCCGGCACGGTGACGGTCACCATCACCGGCAGCAATGACGCGGCGACAGTCTCATCGGACTCGAAGTCCGTCACTGAGGGCAATGCCGCCGCCGCACTGAACACGAGCGGCCTATTGACGATTGTGGATCCCGACAGCGGCGAAGCCCATGTCGTGGCGCAGAGCAATGCGCACGGGACCTATGGCGACTTCAGCGTCGATGCCGACGGCGCCTGGAGCTACATCGGCAATGGCGCGCATGACGAACTCACCGCCGGCCAGCAGGTCCAGGATCAGTTCACGGTGACCAGCCAGGACGGCACCGCCTCCGGCACCGTGACGGTCACTATCACCGGCAGCAATGATGCGGCGGTGTTGGACGCCAATGGCGGTTCAATGTCCTACACCGAGGGTCAGGCGGCGACCGCGATCGATACGGCGCTGTTGGTGTCGGACCTTGACAGCGCGAATCTGACCGGCGCGACGGTCTCGATCACAGGCAACTTCGCCTTCGGCCAGGATGTGCTCGGTTTTACCAATCAGAACGGCATCACCGGCAGCTATAACGCCAGCACTGGGGTGCTGACCCTGACGGGTTCGTCGAGTGTGGCGAACTACCAGGCGGCCCTGCGCTCCGTGACATATTCGAACTCGGGCGACGATCCGTCGGGCGCGACCCGCACCATCAGCTACCAGGTTGACGACGGCCAGACGGCCAGCCACGCCAGCAATATCGTGAACGCGACAGTCACGGTCATTCCGGTCAACGACGCGCCGGTGAATACGGTTCCGGGTGCCCAGACGACGAACATCAACACGACAAAGGCGATCACGGGACTTGGCATCTCCGATGCCGACTCGGACGGCGCCAGCGAAACGGTCACGTTGTCGGTAACCAACGGCACCTTGACCGTTTCAGGAGGTACCGCAGGGATCAACGGCAGCGGAACGTCGACGGTGACGCTGACCGGAACAGTCAGCGCCATCAATTCCACCCTGACCTCGACGGTCAATTACGTTCCGACATCGAATTTTGCCGGAACTAGCACTCTGACCATGGCGACAAGCGACAATGGCCACACCGGAGCGGGTGGGGCATTGACCGATGTGGATACGGTGACAATTTCAGTCACGAGCCCCAGCCCCTTCGCTCTCACGACCGGCACCGATACCGTCTCCTATGTATCGGGCACCAATACTGTGACCGGCACGCAATCTCCCCTAACGCTGAACAACGGCGACATGCTGACCGGGGGAAGCGGTACGGACACTCTCGCGGTCAGTGGTGGTGGTCTGGGGCCTTTCACTTTCGGCGATGGTGCAGGGAGCATTGGCCTGAAGAACTTCGAAACAATCGTCTTAAGTGACGGCAACAGCGGAAATCACACCGACACCCTGACATTCCTTTCGACATTCCAAAATGGAGGAACGCTTACGATTGACGGATCCGGCATCACGGGTAACGGCGACCTGGTCGTAGATGCTGGCGCAGTCACGTCTGGATCGTTCGTCATCATGGGCAGTTCTGGAAACGGCGGTGATGATACCCTCAAGGGTGGTTCAAGTAACGACACGATCAACGGTGGCGCAGGCACTGGCGCGGACAGGATCGTGGGTGGTGGTGGCGCAGATGCGCTGACCGGTGGTGGCGGGAACGATACCTTCGCCTATCTCGCTGTTACCGACGCGGGTGACCACATCACCGACTTCAACACCTCAGGGGATAAGCTGGAATTTACTGTAACCGCCGGGCGGTTCGTCATTGGTGATGTCGATACGACCGTTGAAAACGTCAGGACGGGCAACAACGCTGCGTTAAATCTCGCCAACACGGAGGTCGGCATCAAGACAGACGCATCCGTGACGACGGCGACAGTTCAATCAACGATCAACAGTTACTCCAACATCACCACAGGAGCCCTATTTGTATTCCACAACTCGACAGTGGGCCACGCGCAAGTTTACTACGATCCCAATCCGAGCGTCGCAGGCGGCGCGACACTCGTCGCCGATTTGGACAACCTGACCACGCTGGCGAGCATAACCGGTAGTTTCAGCGCGGCGGATTTTGGGTTTGGAACGGCGCTTGCTCCTGCGGGGGTGTCGGGCCAGCCCATCAATCTCGGCCTGACGGACTCGCCCGCTCATCAGGGTCAAATCGCCACCGTCACTGTGGGCAGTGTGCCCGCAGGCTGGACATTGAATGGTGGGATGCTGCTCCCCGATGGCAACTGGACGATCGAGACGACTGACGTCAGTTCGCTAATGGTGACATCGCCGGTCGATTTCGCCGGAGCATTGCACCTCGACGTGACCGTGACCTGGATGCAGCCGGATGGCTCGGCTGTAATCGAGACATTCGCCGACAACGTTGAAGCTTTTGCAGCGGGCTCCGCCATCGTCGCCATTTCCGGCAACGATTATCTCACAGCGTCAGGTGGCAGCGATCTGCTTGTATTCTCACAGCCCATCGGCCACGACGTCATCTATAATTTCGAGATTGCGCATGATCAGATCGACCTGATCGGCTACGCCAGCTTCAAGACGTTCGCCGACGTCCAAACGCATCTGTCTACCGACAACGACGGCAATGCCGTCATTGCGCTGGCCGACGGTCAAATGATTACTCTGGATGGCGTCGATGCCGGCTCGCTCGCAGCGGACGACTTCGTATTCGACTTCAAGCCCATGGTCGACAATTCAGGCACAATGACAATCGGCAACGGCGCATTGCTGCCGTTATCCGGCAACATCCACAATACGGGCACCATCTCGTTGAACTCGACGGGCGCCGAGACCGACCTCCAGCTTGTTGGGCACGGCATTCTGCTTGAAGGTGGCGGTCAGGTGCTGTTGTCCGACAATAGCGGGAACACTGTCAGTGGAGCTGTTTCCGACGTCACCCTGACCAACATCGACAACACCATTTCGGGAGCCGGACAGCTTGGCGAAGGCACTATGATCCTTGTCAACCAAGGTACAATCATCGCGACGGGCACCAACGCACTCGAGATTGACACCGGTAGCAACAGCATCGTCAATTCCGGAACGATTGCGGCCAGCGGCAGCGGCGGTCTGGTCATCGACAGCAGCGTGGACAATTCAGGATTGCTGTGGGCGCATGGAGCCAACGTCACTCTCAATGGCAGTGTAAGCGGCAGCGGCACCGTACTGATGGATGGCGTGGCTACGATCGAGTTCGGAGCGGCTTCATCTGCGCATGTTGCACTAGATGCCGCAGCGACCGGGACAATCGTGCTCCATGACTCCTTCGACTTCAGCGGAGTCGTGTCCGGGTTCGACGGAGATGACCACCTGGATCTCCTCGGCGTCGCATTCGGGGACGGCACGACCGCTAGCTATGTCGCAAATCAGGCCGGCACTGGAGGAATCCTTTCGGTGACTGACGGAGTTCATACCGCCAATATCAGCCTGTTGGGCCAGTACGATCCCGCGAGCTTCCAGACTGAGGCAGACAAGAACATGGGAACGCTCATCAGCTATCACGAGTATCTGGTCTGAACGCGCTGCCAGGAGATGGCTAAAGGTGCTGACTGCAAAGTCGGTACTTGGTTCGCATGGAGATTTGGGCGCCCTGCTCCATGGGCGCCGGCCCGGCCGCAGCATCCGCTCGATTATATGTGAGTGGATCGACAGGTTGATGCAGCACCATGGCTCATCGCCATTACATAATTCTCTAATCTCAGAATAATAAAATTATACCACTAGTCGCCCGTATTATTCCGGTGAATCTCTGGCGATTCTCAGCCGGCGCCTAGTCCCGGATTCAATTGCGGGGGCAGCTATCTTCTTTCTGTTGCGCCGGTTTTCGCCGATTCTGGACTTTCACGACGGCTCGCTTTCGAGTAGGGTTAATTCAAAAAACATTATATATTAAATGTTGACGATAATAAACATTTAATGGATAGTTTATCGCTGGCGGGGCCGGACATAAATCCGCAGCCGCTGGAAGTCGCCGAGGTGTCTGCAAATTCATCTTGAAAGAAGGGATTCTTCCTATGTTGCATCATTTCATCGAGACCAAGGAAGCGTTGAAGCGTCTGCGAACGGACCAGGATGGCGTGGTGTCATTCGAGTACATCATCGTCGCGGTTTGTATCGTCGGCGCAGTGGGTGCTGTGTTCGGTGGTGGAGCCGGCGGGCAGATCGGGGCGGCGCTGACTACCGGGATCACCGCAATCACCACCGCTTTCACGACCGCGATCGCTGGTTGATACAGCCGTTTTGGCACCAGAGGGGGGCAATCCAAGCAGCCCCCCTCCCGCAGGAGTGCTCCCGCCAGTTTGCCTTCCACTTTTTTGAAACGTGCATTTCATGAGTTGGATTGCTCCCACAGCCTCGATCCTGGAAATCCTGTTGTTGCTCTATGTCGCAACGATGGACGTCGCGACGCGCTTGATCCGAAACGAATTTTGTCTTGCGCTGGCGCTCCTCGGGATCGCCGGTCAATTGCCCAGCCCGATTCAAGTCGCTGTGTCGCTGATCGCAGCCGCGATCCTCTTTCTGCTACTTTTTGTCCTGTACGCGCGCGGAGGAATTGGTGGCGGCGACGTCAAGCTGCTGGTTGCCCTGGCGGTTGGTCTCCCGCCGAGCGGCGTGATGCAGTTGCTGACCGTCACCGTGCTGGCCGGCGGCGTTCTTGCCTTGGTGCATCTGATGATGCGTCACCTGCCATATCCCAGGTTGGCACCCGCCGGATCGTCGCTCGCGCGCCGGATTTACGCGATCGAGCGTTGGCGCCATTTGCGACACGCCCCGCTGCCTTACGGAGCTGCTATCGCCTGCGGCGGTATCTGGACCATTTTGAGCAAAGGATCGTGAAATGTCATCCGCGCTGCGTCTGTCGATCATCGTGGTGCTTTTGCTTGCAACCACAGCGTTCGGACTGATCGCCTATAGCATGAACCTGCCGAAGGCGCTGCCTCCGGTCCCAGTACAAGTGACAGAGACCCTCGCGCCGGCGGCGCCGACGACCGCCGGATACTTTGTCGCGGCACGGCCATTGCCGAGGGGGACGTTGGCCCGCGAAGAGGATTTGGCCGTCCGCTCGGTGCCACCGGAGCGCGTTCCCCAAGGCGCTATCCTTGAGACCCCCGAGTCCAAGGCCGGACTTGCCGGTTCACTCATCCGCAACTTCGTCGAAGCGGGCAGTCCCGTTACGTTGCAGGATATCCTGCGTCCGCGGGATCGGGGTTTCCTCGCCAGTGTCCTGGCGCCAGACAGCCGTGCCATCAGCATCAAGGTTGACGAGGAAGCCGGTGTCTCGGGCCTCATCAGGCCGGGCGATCACGTCGACGTCGTGCTGACTCAGGTTTTCGAGAAAGTCGATACCGCGCGTCGTGCCCTCAGCGAAACCGTTCTGCGCAACGTTCGAGTCATCGCGATCGATCAGGAGATCGTGCAGGGCGCGCGACCCATCGGCGGGATGGCGGGTAAGCAAACGCAGACCGTGTCACTGGAGCTTACGCAGGTGCAGGTCAAGAAAGTCACCGTCGCAAAGCAGCTCGGGACGCTCTCGTTCGCGGTACGCGCAGCAGTCGATCAGTGGGACAAGGCAGACACCGGCGCGATGTCGAGCTGTGACGTGTCGCCTGAACTTGCCCGCCAGTATGCAATTTCCGCACAGAGAACGGCAGTGTTCGTTCACTCAGGCGGTGAGGTCAAGCAATACACGGTCAGGAAGCAAGAGGAAGACGCTCTCGTCAGCTGCGACGGTGCATCGGAAGCCGTACGCCCGGCTGCAACGGCGGCGGGTTACGATAACAGGTTGTCGGAGAAACGTTGATGAACATTGCCATAGCCACTCCGCCTGAAGAATCGACGTCGATCGTCACGCGTAACCGCATCGTCGGCTTCGTCAATGACGAGCTCAGCGCTGCGGCGCTGCGCAAGGGGCTCGAAGGCGCCAACCTCTCGATCAGGCGCGGCACGATCCGCAATGCCATACGGATGCTCGAAACCGACACCGATCTGTTCGCGCTGGTGGCAGACATCAGTGGCATCGATGATCCCTTTACCGAGCTGGAAAGGCTGGCCGGCGTCTGTCCACCCGATGTCCGCGTGGCCGTGATCGGCGACAACAGGGAGATCACCTTCTACCGTGAGCTCCTGGAGCTCGGCTTGACCGAGTATCTGCCGCGACCGCTCACGCGCGACATGGTGCTGGACAAGCTGCGTCCCAAGTTGCTCGGCGACGTCGCAGCCAACCAGATCGATCGTGGCGGGCACGTGGTCTCGATCTGCGGGGCGCAGGGCGGCGCCGGCGCCACGAGCATCGCGATCAATCTGGCGCTGCAACTTGCCGAGACAACCAAGGCCAAGGTGGCGCTGCTTGATCTCCATCTGCAGGGCGGCGAGGCCGCCGTGATGTTGGGTGTTCGTCCCGGGCCGGGCTTGCGTATCGCTCTGGAAAATCCGGCGCGGGCAGACACGCTCTTCCTCGAGCGCGCGGCTATCGAAGTCAACGAAAGGGTTTGCCTGGTCTCGGCCGACGAGGACCTCGATGCGCAGCTCGAAATTACGGAGGCTGGCGTACGACACGTGCTGGGTCTGCTGCGTCAACGGTTCAACTACATCGTCGTCGATGTACCCGTCCCGTTTCCGCCGTCGATCTATCCCGTGATTGCGCTGTCCCGTCACGTGATGGTGCTGCTCGAATCCGAGGTGACCGGACTTCGCAATGCCCATGCGCTACGCGCCGCCGTGATCAACATCGCGGGCAAGGACCGGGTCTTCACCTTGCTCAACCGGGCCGGTCGTCCCGGGGGCCTTCCGAGGGCGGCGGTCGTCAAGGCGTTGGGTGCAGAGCCCGACATCGTCGTTCCCGATCTCGGCAAGGGCATGACCGAGGCGCTCAATCTCGGAATTCCAGCTCTGAAGCACGTCAGGAAATTGCGGCGTTACCTGGCACCGATCGTACGGGAGATCAGCGGTGTCGCTGCCGAGCGGGGTAGCTGGTGGAGGAGGGTGCTCACAGCACATCTGCGATGAAGAAGTTTGGTAGGCGTGACGACGACGCACCGGCTCACGTATCTGCATTGGTGGCAGGCCTCCCTGCATCTGCGATAGGCCTGCCTTTGCCGTCGCCCAGCGCGACTGCATCCGCACCGAGCGTGCCGTCGCCTGCGCCAAGGCGCGACGAGCCGGGGATCCACCAACCCATAATCCCGCCTTCGCTGCGTGAACGGGTGATTGAGCAGATCGAGCCAGCGGTGGCCGCAACCGTCTCGCGGGAAGTTCTTCGGCGGCAGATTGAGGAGATCATTCACCACATTGCCAACCAGGAACGGCTCGAGCTGTCGGGCCGCGAGCAGCTGCAGCTCGCGGACGAAATCGCCGACGACATGACGGGCTACGGGCCGCTGCGTCCGCTACTGCTGGACCAATCGATCAACGATATCATGGTGAACGGTCCAAGTAATGTCTACGTGGAGCGAAGCGGCAAGCTGGAACGAATTGCGGTGCGATTCCGCGACAATGATCACATCGCCTCCGTCGCTCAGAAGATTGCCGCGCAGGTTGGACGGCGCGTCGACGAATCCAGTCCGATGGTGGATTGTCGCCTGCTGGATGGCAGCCGGGTCAACATCATCCTCCCGCCGCTGGCGATCCATAGTCCGTGCATTTCCATCCGGAAGTTTCCAAGCCGCCGTTTGGACATCGCCGGATTGATCGAAAACGGCTCGATGACCGCGGCCATCGGACGATTGCTGGAGATCGCCGCCCGCTCGCGGCTCAATGTTCTGGTCTCCGGCGGCACCGGATCCGGCAAGACGACGCTCCTGAACGCGATGAGTCAGTTCATCGATCACACCGAACGTATCGTCACGATCGAGGATGCGGCTGAGCTGCAGCTTCAGCAGCCGCACGTGATCAGCCTGGAGACCCGGCCTCCCAGCCTCGAGGGCACAGGGCAGGTGACACAACGCGATCTGCTGGTGAATGCCCTGCGTATGCGTCCCGACCGGATCGTCGTCGGCGAGGTGCGCAGTTCCGAAGCATTCGACATGCTGCAGGCGATGAACACCGGCCATGATGGTTCGATCTCCACGGTACACGCGAATAGTACCCGGGATGCCCTGACCCGCATCGAAAACATGGTGCAGATGGGACAGGTCAATCTACCGTCGCGCGCCATTCGAAGCCAGATCGTCGCTGCGCTGGATCTCATTGTGCAGGTCGAGCGCATGCGGGACGGACAGCGCCGTATCGTTCAGATCAGCGAGGTGATCGGCCTTGAAGGCGAGGTGATCACCACCAATGACATCGCAGCCTTCGAGTATCAGGAGGAGGATGTGCACGGGCGGATATCGGGCAGCTACAAGTCCAACCTTGCAACCCCGAAGTTCAAGAGCCGGCTGGTCTATTTCGGGCTGGATGGTGCTTGGGCCGAGGCCATGAGGCAAGTATGACGCTGGAGTCCGTGATCGTCACTGTTCTGGCGCTCGCGATGTGCGCAGCGGCCATCTCGTTGTGGCTCGACGCGCGGGAAAGACGCATCAATCGCCAGTTGGCGGTTGCTCTGCCAGCGTCGCATCCGGCCAACCTGCCATCCATTCGCCGCTTGGAGGCCGGGTCCCAGGCTCAGTTTCTCAATCGGCTATCCAATTACAATCCCGATATACCTTACGTGTTGCATCCTGCCTATGTGCTGCTTGCCGGTGCATTCGGAGCAGCAGCGATCCTTTATGCGAACAGCCAGCTGGGATATTCCATCGTCTACGGGTCCATTGTCGCCGTAATCGCGGCCCTCATTGTGATACGAGGCCTGTTCGGATGGCAGCAACGTCGCTTTGCTCTTCAGCTTTTTCGACAGCTGCCTGATGCGATCCAGCTGGTGACAAGTACCGTGCGATCGGGTCTGCCTGTGCACGAGGCATTTCGTGCCCTCGCGCGCGATATGCCGCAGCCAACCGCCGGGCAGTTTGCCATCGTATGCAGCGAAGTGAATCTGGGAAGACCTGCAGAGGAAGCTGTCCAAGCCGTCTATCGGCGGACGCAGGTGGCCGAGTATGCGATCTTTGCGGTGACACTTGCCGTCCAGTTGAAGTCCGGCGGCAGCCTGGCCGAGACCTTGCAGAACCTGGGAGACACTGTCAGGCAACGTGTTGCGCTGGCTGCTCGGGCCAAGGCGCTGGCAGGAGAGGTGATCTTTTCCTCACGAGCGCTGACAGTCTCGCCCTTGATTGCAGGTGGGGTCCTATACGCAGCCAATCCGCAAACGGTTGATCTGTTGTTCACCGATCCGGTCGGAAACAAGCTGCTGGCTTACGCAGTCCTTTCGGTGCTTGTCGGAGCCCTGGTGATAAGTTGGATGGTCAGAAGGGAAACAGAATTATGACTTCTGGTCTCAGTCTGGTGGCCCTTGCAGTCGTGGCTGCGACTGCGTCCTGCATGTTGATCATCCGCGAAATACACATTCGTGCATTGGACGCCCGGGTATCAAACGCCGTGATGGGCGTTGCTGGCCGGTCTGCACCCTTCCAGGATGTGACCGGTTGGTTCTCGTCACTCGGCATGCGGTATCGTCGCTTCTATGCTGAGGAAAATCTGGATCAGCTACGAACCATCCTTCAATCGTCAGGTTTCAATCATCATCGAGCCTTGCCGACCTGGATCGGTGTCAAAGCCGTCAGCATGGCCCTATGCCCGATCATTGCCGGGGGTGTCGCTCAGCTTTTCGGGAAGGCACTGCTGGATGTGCTGGTCTTCACGCTCATTGGCATGGCGATCGGGATCTTGGCGCCGCGATTGATACTGGCGGTGCTGAAGCGGCGGTTTGATGCCGCCATTCGCCTGGGCACGCCGGACATGATCGATTTGCTGGTTGTGTGCAGCGAGGCGGGAATGGGCCTGGAAAGCGGGCTGGCACGCGTCGCGCAGGAAATGAATGAGACCAATCCCGCCATAGCCCGGGTCATGAGCGGCCTTCTTGATGATCTCCGGATCCTGCCAAGCCGCAGCGACGCATTCGAGAAACTGGGATCGACGTCGGATGGGCTTCGCCGATTCGGAATCATGGTCGGCCAAAGCCTGCAATATGGAACGCCGGTGGGCCAGGCTCTGCGGAGTATCGCCGTCGACCTCCGGCGCGAACGAATTACCAAGCTTGAAGAAAGAGCACACAAGTTGGGCGCCAAGCTGACCATTCCGATGGTGTTGTTCCTGCTTCCAGCCATGTTCGTCATCTTGGGAGGAAGTCCCATTCTGCACCTCGTGCGTTCGTTCGCCAGCTTCGGTAAGTAGCCATGAGCACGATTGCCCTGTCGAAAACGTTCTCTTACGATCGGACAATGCAACTGTTCGGCGGCATGTGGTTCATGTTGCTGGCGCTTGGCGTGGCGATCAAGATCGGATCATCGGTTCATGATCCCTGGCCGTCGCTCCTGTCGAGTGTTTGCCTCGCTGTCTTCTACGTGCTCCTGGCGCTGTTGATCATCACGCGGCCCCCGGCGAAGGCGCAAGCGAACGGCCTCCCAAGGATAGCGGCGTTCGTCGGCACCTATATGCCGTGGACGATCGCCTTCTTCGGCGAGACCGACAAGGCGTTGCCAAACCTGGCGTCCACCGCGTGCGTGTTGATCGGCATGATCATGATGCTGGTCACCATCCGACATCTTGGCAGGTCGTTCAGTCTGGTGCCACAGGCGCGCAACGTGGTGCAAACGGGTCCGTATCGCTGGATCAAGCACCCGCTCTACCTTGCGGAAGAAATCGCCGTGCTGGGTGTGGTGCTGAGAAGCCCGACGCCGCTGACAGCGGTCTTGCTCGTCTTGCATATCGGCGTTCAGGTCTGCCGAATCTATTACGAAGAGGACCTGCTTCGTCGCAACTGCCCGGAATATTCCGGTTACGAAGCATCGCGCTGGAGAGTGGTCCCTTACGTTTGGTGAGTGCTGTTCCGGTCGACGACCGGAAGGGTGAGTATCGGTCGAGGTCAACTCATGAGCCACAGGAAGTCGTTCATCGTGGATCGACGCGGCGCCGTCGCGTTTGAGACCTTGCTCGTCTACCCAGTCTTGGTGGCGTTCCTGCTCATGCCGCTCGCCGACCTGGCTGCTGCGGGCTTCCAGTTTATCTCCGCGTGGAGCGCATTGCGCTCCTTCGGGCAGTATGTGCAGTACGCTAATCCGCTCGCCCCTGACGGCACGGTGAGCTGGAAGACGGGGCTCCAGACGACAGTCGCTGGTCATGCGATCAGCAACCTTCAGGTTTTGTGCGGAGACGCGGGGGCCAGCTGTTCGCCAGGCAATCTAGCTTCTCCCAAGTACATTACATTCTCGACAACCATCACTTTGGCTCCAATTGTGTGGAGAGGGGTGCTGTGTCCCACCACTTGTACCTACACGCTGCCTTACTCAGAACGCTTCCAGTAGGGGGCTTCCATGCGTAGTCTGCTCCGTTCCCAACGAGGCTCCGTCGCATTCGCAACGGTCATCGCTCTCGTGCCGCTCATCGGAGTAGTCGCACTCGGGGCTGAGGCCGGATCGTGGTACGTCACCCGCCAGCATGCGCAGAACGCCGCCGACTCGGCCGCCTATTCGGGCGCATTGCGGCTTTCATGTACGATGGCGGGTGCGGCCTGCGAAACCCAGACAGTGGATTATCGCGGCAAGGAATTCGCGGCACAGAACGGGTTTTGCAACTCGAGTCCCAACGACGCTACCGGCTATCCGGGCAGAAACTGTCCGACAAGCCTACCGACCAGAGTCTCGCGGTCCGTGCAGATCGATATCGGCGATTACAATGGGACCACGTTCACAACGCCAGCTGCAGGTACCGGCAATGCCGTTCGCGCCAGAGTCAGTCAGCAACAACCGGCGTACCTGGCGGCAGTGCTGGGTTTGACCAACATCAACATCCCCACCCAAGCCATTGCAGTGGTCCAGCAGCCGACCAAGGCCTGCGTCCTGGCGCTTGGACCTGATTTGGGCGCACTCAAGCTTGCTGGCAACCTCAGCAACAACGGAACTGGCTGCGCTCTGATGTCGGATACCAGTGTTCAACTTGCCAGCACTCCAACGTTCACCGGCTCGGGATGGGCAGTTTATGGTGTAAGTGGCTGCACCCCCACAGGCAGCTGCAGCAATGTTAGCGTGCCGCACAACTATTTTATGACGTACGCCAGCAATCCGCTCAGCAAACTGGACACCGCATCGTTCAACAGCAGGACGGGCAATACAAATATGCCGTGCACCCTTCAGGCGGATGGGTGGAAGCATTGCGCGCCAAATAGCGCCGGGACTGGAGCTTACGGCAGTTTCACGGTGCAGAACGGCGATAAGTACGTTTTGGATCCGGGAACATACTTCTTCTTCAAAGCAAATATAAAGATGACCGGCGGACAACTGAAGGGCACAGGCGTAACCCTCGTCCTGCTCGGAGACTCGCAGCTTACCATCAACGGCGGTACGGCTGATCTCTCCGCACCTACCACTAACGCGTTCTCTTCTGATCTGAATGGCGTCCTGATTGATGATCAGGCTCCGAGCAAGACCAGCAACAAGGTCACCATAAACGGTGGCGGTCAGGTTAGCCTGGGCGGGGCCATCTACTTCCCCAAGGTCGACGTTAGCTGGGCCGGTACGACTTCAAGTGCGAATACGACCTGTTCGCAAGTGATTGCGAAGACGATCGACATGAGCGGTGGCGGCTACCTCAGCACAGAAGGCTGTGCGCCGGCCACCATCGTTTACACCCAAGTTGTCGCTTTGGTGCAATGATGAGAAAGCTCGACAATCGCGGTATGGCGCCGTTTGAATTTATCATGGTGTCCGTGGCGCTCTTCACGTTGATGTTCGTCATCTTCGATCTTGGGCGCTATGCCATCACGATGCAATCCTTGCGGACGCTTGCGAGTGTCGGCGCCCGTGCGGTCATGATCAGCTGCTATACGCCTGCCTTGCTTCAAAGCCCGCCGCAGTCGCCGGCCGGCTGCATCGGGGATCCCCTGTCCACCGCCGCCAAGCAGACCGCGGCCCCCTTCCTGTTTTTTGGAGGTCTCACGCCAACGCTGACCGTGGGGGCCAACAGCAACAGCTTGAGTGTTACAGCTTCCCAGGCAAACTTTAAGATGCTGATGCCCATATGGGGCACAACGCTCAATGCGCCGATCGCCTCCAACCAGATTCCCTTCTAAGGCGAATATGGCAGCACGCCTGACATGTTTGGCTCGACTGCTCTTTGTCGCCGCGGCGTGCGGGCCAAACGCGCGGGTGCGGGATTACTCGGCCAAGCGAATCGCCAAGCGAGTCGCCAAGCGAGCCACCGATTGTCCTTCCATCGCAAGGCCACGACCGGAGCGCGCGCCAAGAGCGGTTGTGCGGCGGGATGGTTCCCCACAACCAGTGAGAATGATGCGCGCTGGCAACATTGAAGGGTTTTCTTTCTGCTTGCGGCGGCGCGGTAAGTATCACGTCTTGCAACCTGCCTGCATGAGGGAGGATGATCTTGGAAACACGAAGTAACGAATTGTAGTGGGACAGATTGTAAGCTCTGCGACGTGGTGCGCAGAGGGGAAATGTTGAGGACGTCGAGCACGTAGATTTGCGGGGATCTCCGTGGATCGCAGTGGGGGGACTCGGATGAGTGGCGATCGCGTTGCGGGTAACAAGGTCGGGAGGCTTCTCGCCTTCGGCGTGATGGGTCTGGGCGCGGCGCTCGCCTCCTCTGGGTTCACCGACCGCGCGGCGGCTGCAGACCGGCGCAGCTCCTCCGGCGGCGTCATCGTCAGCGAGATGAGTGACGTCCAGCGGGTCAAGCTCGTCGTCAACAAGTCACGTACCTTCAAGGTCGACACGGCCTTTGCGACGATCGTGGCGGGCTCGTCCGACATCGTCGACGTGAAGTCGCTGAGCGATCATCTCATCTACGTGCAGGGCAAGCAGACCGGCACCACCAACGTCATCCTGTTCGACAGCTCGATGAAGCAGATCGGGATCCTCGACGTCGAGGTCGTGATCGATACCGGCAATCTGCAGCAGAACATCCGGACCAGCACCGGCGGGCAGGGTATCCGCGTGTCGGCTTCCGAGGGCCAGGTGGTGCTCAGCGGGGTCGCCGCCGACGCAGTTACGGCCGAGCGGGCGATGGCGATCGCCACCAGCACGGTCGCGAAAGGGGGCGTCGTCGTTAACGCGATGAGCGTCGCGGCGCCGCAACAGGTGATGCTCGAGGTGCGCTTTCTCGAAGTGAGCCGCGAGGCTGGACGCAACTTGGGCGTCAATCTGTATGCGGCTAATGCTAATGGCACCAATGTGGGCAATAGCGGACTTGGTTCGACGACCGCCGTCGGGCGGGCGCCCATCGGTGGCATCAATAGTCTCACTCGGGTACCCACCACCGGCGGCACTAGCAACCTTAGTCCCAGCAGCACTCCTGTTGGCGCCAATCCTGCTGGCAGCCTTCCGATCCTCGGAACTCTCGGGACGCTGGCCGGTACTGCAGGAGGCATTGCGCCGGCGCCGTTCGGAAGCTTGTTGACCAGCATTATCAGGACCAGCAGCGGGGGCTCGGTGGACCTGTTGATCTCGGCGCTGGAAACCAAAGGATTGGCACGCCGGCTGGCGGAACCAAACCTGACCACGCTGTCCGGCGATGCTGCCCGCTTTCTCGCCGGCGGTGAATTTCCAGTGCCGATCCCGACCCAGACTCAGAACGGCTTTCCCACCATCACAATCGACTACAAGAAGTTCGGTGTTGAGCTCGCCTTCGTCCCTACTGTGCTCTCGCGCGGTGTGATCAATCTTCGTGTCGAGCCGTCGGTCAGCGAACTTGATTTCGCCAACGCCGTGACGATCCAGGGGACGACCGTTCCTGCGCTGACCCGCCGCGACGCGCGAACCACGGTTGAGTTGCGCGACGGCCAGAGCTTTGCCATCGCTGGCCTGTTGCAGACCCGCAATCGCCAGGACGTCTCGCAACTGCCTTGGATCGGCTCGGTGCCGGTGATTGGAAGCCTGTTCAGCAGCAAATCGTATCAGCAGGAGGAAACCGATCTGGTGATCATCGTGACCCCGCGCCTGGTCGCGCCGGCGGCACCCGGTCAGCAATTGGCATCGCCACTCGATTCCCGCCTGCCGGCCAACGACGTCGATTTCTTCCTCAACGGCCAGATGGAAGTCCGCAAGCGGTACAACGACTACGTCAATTCCGGAGGTGAGGTGAAGGGACCGTATGGCCACATCATCGCGCCTGAAGTGCGGGCCCCCGTCGTCGTCCCGGCCGCGAGTGCCGATCAGACGGTCGTCAAAACTCTAAACTAGAGGACGCGCGAGATGACGATCAGGTATCTGGTTCTGTTTGCGCCCATCCTGCTCGGGGGATGTTACGGCGTCGCCGGTCATGACGAGGTGGACCGCTACTTTCAGCGTTCCAACAGCATCACGATGACCGCCGGCGATGCCAAGCAGGTCAACGCCGTCACCCATACAATCCATCCATGGCCGCGATACGTCGGCGATCGCCGGATCGCATACGATGCTCGACGTGTGGGCTCGGCCGTGACGCGTTACGGCAACCAGCAACAGCCGGTGGATCAGCTTCCCGACATGGGTGATCCGACGAAACTCATCGGCCAGCGGCCTCCGGTCACGCAGAATGTCAACGTAACTGGATTGGGTGCGGGAGCATCGGCGGGAGTATCGGTGCCGGTCGGCGGGGCAGGGGGCAGGTAGCGGCTTCTGGTAATTGAGTTGAGTGACGGGACATTTGAGTGCGGTGCAGTGCGTCCGCTGGGCCGGGCGGGGGACAAGATTATGCGACGTGCCATTCTACTGCTGACCTGTTGCTGGCTGGCGCCAGGCCTTGCGGCATGTGACTATACCACGAGGGAGGCTGCCATCGTGGCTCCGGTCGATCCACCGGGTGGGGACCCGGTGCAGGAGCCGACCGACGTCAAGTACTACCCGTCGGACGAGCCTGTGCGGCTGGGCCTGGAGCATTACAATCGCGGCAGTTACGGACTCTCACAGCGCTATTTCAAGGATGCCGTCGAGAAATCACCCAAGGACGTCACGGCCTGGATTGGTCTCGCAGCGAGCTACGACAAGCTGCGTCGTTTCGACCTGGCCGATCAGGCCTATGCGCAAGCGATCCGGCTGGGAGGCGAAACCGTTCAGATCCTGAATGACCAGGGATATTCGTACATGCTGCGCGGCAATCTGAATGCGGCGCGACGGAAGTTCGAGAAGGCTTATTCGCTCGATCCGGGTAATCCGGTCATCGCCAATAACCTCGAGCTTCTCAATGGCAGCCGGCGGTTCATTGAAAGACCACCAAACAACCAGCCATAAGTGGTCGACCGGCTACTGCGATCACGGCCAGTTCTCGTCAATTTGGCCCAATCACAGCATCAGCGTGACGGCTGCCGCTGCGGATGATGACAACAAGGCCATTGCGAACGGTAAATCGCGCGCCGAGCAGTTTCCGCACCTTCTCCGTGATCGGAGAGGGAAAGGGAACGGTTTCTCCCGCGACGGGATCGCCGACCTTTATCGTCTCAGTCGCGGGGCCTGCAAGTGGTGCAGGCTTGATATAGTCTCGGATGAGCTGAATCTCTTCACGTGACAGGATGAGCGGAGCCCGGTCAGGCTGGGTCTCCGACGGCGGCTTGGTTGTTCCACTGCTCGCCTTTTCACGGTTCTCATTGGTGCTTGCGATCTGATCGAGCCTGGCTACGCGTAGCTTGAGCGCGATGATGTCACGTTGCAGCGTTGCGATCTCCAATTTGCGCGCGTTGACCTGCATGAAGACAATGATTGCGCAAACGCAGCTCACGACGAGGCCGACGCTCAGCAGTGCGATCAACCACCGCTCAAAGTTCCCCATCGACCCTCCGGTCGTCCGGGGGAGTTGATCGCGCTGGAGATGGCTCCGCCAGATGCGACGTCCTCGGTCGATCCAATCGGTAGAGCCCGCTCCGCCGGTCGCCGCCTGGCCCGACCCAAAATGCGCGGGCGACGAGGTGGCTTCCTCTCGGTCCGGATCAACTGACGACGCCATGTCGACATGCTCAAGCTCTAGATTCTCGGGGACGCGATCCCCCGTAGCCGGATGAGCGGCAGGGTGGAAGGGATCCATCTCCTTATCGAGCCGGCCCATCTCCGCTCTCCATGCAGCCATCTATCAACGCAGTTCCGCCGACGCGGCTAGAACAGGGTACCCGAGGATTCGATCAATCGGAACGGAAAAGGCTCCAAGCCCCGGCGTGAGCCGCTCTAAGGGCAGCTTCAAGAGATAGCGACAGGCCTTCGGTTCGAGCATGACGCTGAGCCGCGGCAGACCGCTGCCCGATCGATCGACGCCGTCTAGACTGCATTGCGGTCGGGCGAAGTGGGCTGACGGCTTGACTTAAAGGCTGCCTTCGCACGCTCACGCAGGCGCTGGAAAACGACGTAGAGCATCGGCACCATGAATATTCCGATCGAGCTTGCGGCCAGCATGCCGGCGAAGACGGCCGTGCCGACGGCGCGCCGGCTGAGGGCGGCTGCGCCGGTCGCGATCACGAGCGGCAAGAGGCCGAGGATGAAGGCCGCCGAGGTCATCATGACGGCGCGAAAGCGCATATGTGCGCCCTGGATCGCCGCCTCGTCGAGCGGCACACCGGCCTCGCGTTGCTCCTTGGCGAACTCGACGATCAGGATGCCGTTTTTGGCGGCAAGCGCGATCAGCACGACGAGGCCGATCTGGCCGTAGAGGTCGAGATTGAGGCCAGCGATCTTGATGCCGAGGTAGGATCCGAGCACGCCGACGACGACCGAGAGCAGCACGGGGATCGGGATCACGGTGCTCTCATAGAGCGCGACCAGGAACAGATAAGCGAAGAGGACGGCGAGCATGAGCACGATGCCGGTCTGGCCGGCGGCCTGCTGCTCCTGGTAGGCGGTGCCGGTCCACGCGAAACTGTAACCCGGCGGCAGAACATCCTCCGAGATCTGCGCCATGGCGGCGATCGCGGTCCCGGACGAGATGCCCGATGCCGGACCGCCGTTGACGGTCACTGAACGATAGTTGTTGTAGCGGGTGATGACCTGCGGCCCGGTCACGATCTTGAGGCCGGCGAGGGACCGTAACGGCACCATCTCGCCCGATCCGTTACGGACATGGATGCGCCAGACATCGGACGTATCGGCGCGATCGAATGCTTCACCTTGCAGGTTGACCTGCCAGGTGCGGCCGAACAGGTTGAAGTTGTTGACGTAGACGCCGCCAAGCGTGGCCTGGAGCGCGGTGAAGATGTCGTTGACGGTGACGCCCAGCGCCTGTGCCTTGCGGCGGTCAATATCGAGATAGAGCGATGGATTGGTCGCCGTGAATGTCGAGAACACGCGTGCGAGCCGAGGATCGGTATTGGCCGCGCCGATCAACGCGTTCGTGACGCTGGAGATCGCGGCCGGGGCCTGACCTTCCAGGGCCTGCAATTGATATTCGAAACCACCGCCGGTGGAGAGCCCGATGATCGGCGGCAGGTTGAACGGCAGCACGTTGGCTTGCCGGATCTGCGCGCCGGCGGCGAAGGTCTTGGCGATCAGCGCCTGGGCGGAATTCGTCGCCGTCCCGCGGTCGGCGAACGGCTTCAGTCGCGCCACCACCAGCGCACTGTTCGGCTCGGAAGCTCCGTCGAGCAGGGAAAAGCCGATCACCGCGAGGACGTGATCGACGGCCGGCATCTGTTTCAAGATGTCCTCGATCTGCCGGGTGACCTCGCTGGTCCGCGCTACCGATGCGCCGTCCGGCAGCTGAACCGAGGTGAAGAAGGCGCCCTGGTCCTCTTCGGGCAGGAAGCCCGTCGGGGTCACCAGCGACAGGCCGAAGATTGCTGCGGCAAAGGCGGCCACCAGGAGAAGCGACACGGTTGCCATGCGCACGAGCCGGCGGACCGCGCCGCTGTAGCGATCGCGCACCCAGTCGATGCCGGTGAGGATGCGGCCGATGATGCCGCGACGCTGTCCTGTGTGACGCAGCAACAGCGCGCAGAGAGCCGGCGACAGCGTCAGGGCATTCAATGCCGAGATCATCATGGCGGCGCTGATCGTCACGGCGAATTGGCGGAACAGCGTGCCCGAGATACCGGGAATGAAAGCGATCGGCACGAACACCGAGAGCAGAACCAGCGTGATCGCGATGATCGGCGCGGTGATCTGCCTCATGGCTTTCTTGCTGGCCTCGGCCGGAGACAGATCAGGCTCCTCCGCCATGACACGCTCGACATGCTCGACCACGACGATGGCGTCGTCGACCACGATGCCGATCGCGAGCACCATTGCGAGCAGGGATACGGTGTTGGCGGAATAACCGAGCGCGAGCAGGATGGCGAATGTGCCCACGAGGCTTACCGGTACTGCGACGGCCGGAATCGCGGTGGCGCGCATGTTTCCGAGGAACAGATAGACCACGATCACAACCAGGACGAAGGCCTCGCCCAATGTCCACAGCACCTCCGTGATCGTGTCCCGGACGAAGGTGGTGGAGTCGTATTGCACGAGATAGCCGAGCCCTGCCGGAAACCGGCCGGACAGCCGTTGCATCGTGTCCGCGACCGCGCGCGCGGTGGTCACCGCGTTGGCGCCCGGGGCGAGGTAGATCGCAATCGGAACGGCAGCTCGCCCGTCGATCCGGGCTTCGCTGTCGAGATTTTGCGCGCCCAGCTCGACGCGGGCGACGTCCCTGACCAGCAGCGAGGATCCGTCCGGCTCGGCGCGCAGCACGATGTTGGCGAATTGATCGGCGGTGGCGAGGCGGCCCATCGTCTGCACGTTGAACTGGAACTGCTGATCGTCGCTGATTGGCCGCGCGCCAATGCGGCCGACGGGAGCCTGGACGCTCTGCGCGCGAATGGCCGCGACCACGTCCGAGGGGGTCAGGTTGAGGCTGGTGAGGCGCTGCATATCGAACCAGATCCGCATCGAATAGTTCATCCTGGCGAACAGATTGGCCTGGCCGACCCCCGGCGTGCTCGCGATTGCGTCCAGCACGTTGATGATGGCGTAATTGGTGATGAAGAGCGGGTCCTGCCGGCCATCTGCACTGTAGAGCACCAGGAACTGCAGGATCGAAGAGGATCGCTTCTGGACGGTCACGCCCTGCTGTTGCACTTCCGTGGGCAATTGCGACAATGCGCTCTGGACGCGATTGTTGACGTTGACCGTGTTGATGTCGGGATTGGTGCCAAGCGCGAACGAAACCGTCAGCGTGTAGCTGCCGTCGTTGCCGCTGGTCGATTTCATATAGAGCGCGCGGTCGACGCCGACCACCTGCGCCTCCAACGGCTGTGCGACGCTGCTCTCCACGACCTCGGCGGAGGCGCCGGGAAAGTTCGCGGCCACGGTGACTTGCGGCGGCACGATATCGGGAAACTGCGCCACGGGGATCTGCGTGAGCGCCAGCGCGCCGGCGATGGTGATGACAACGGCGATCACCATCGAAAGACGCGGCCGGTCGACGAAGACGCTCGATATCATTGGCTGCCGCCCCTGGGGGTTCGAGGCAGGGGAGCGCGCGCCCCTTGCGGAGCCGCTTCGCCGGTTGGGTCCTTCATGCTCGACAAGATCAGCGGACTTGCCGGCTCTGGAGAGATGGTTTGGCCGGCGCGAACCCGCTGCAACCCTTCCGCGATCACCTTTTCACCGGCCGTCAATCCGCTGATGACGGCGGCGATCGCGGGAGTCGATTGCCCGAGCTGAATGCGCCGCTGCTCCGCCTTGTCGTTCGCGCCGACGACGAGAACGTAGTCGCCACGCTGGTCGGACAGCACCGCTGAGCGCGGAATCGCCAGCACCTCGATAGGCTGGACGCCTTCGAGCACGACAGTGACGAATTCGCCGTTGGTGAGCTCGTGGGCGGTAACGCCCGCCGCCGAGGGAGCACGCAGGATCGGGTTGGCGATCTCTCCGCGCACCGTGATCGTGTCGGTGTTCTGGGCGATGGTGTTGTCGACGAAATTCAGCTTGCCGGATTGCCCATACATGCGCCCGTCGGGCAGCCGCAATCGGATCGTCACCGCTTCGAGGCCGCCTTGGGGGCCGTAGCGTTCGCGCAGTTCGAGTCCCTGGCGCAGCGGCACCGGAAACGTGACGTACATTGGATCCTGGCTGACGATCGTGGTCAGCACGCCCGAATTCGGGCCGACGATGTTGCCTTCCGTCACGGCCGTGCGTCCGATTTTGCCGTCGATCGGCGCGCTGATGATGGTGTAGTCGAGGTTGATCTGTGAGGCCTGGACCTGTGCCTGCGCGGCTTTGACCTGGGCCTCGAGGCTGCGTTGGCTCGCGAGCGCGGCATCGTAGGTCGATTGCTGCCCGGCCGGTCCGCCAAGCAGGGTGCGGGCGCGTTCGGTGGTCAATTTGGCATTCTCGAGCGTTGCTTCGAGCTGTGCCACCTGCGCCTGCTTGGCCGCGACATCGGCCTCGAACGGGCCGCGTTCGAGCCGATAGAGCTGCTCGCCTTTCCTGATTTCGGCGCCTTCGGTGAACAGCCGCTGCTCCAGAAAGGCGGTGACGCGGGCGGCGATGTTGACCTGGTTGATGGCCTCGATCCGGCCGAGAAACTCACTGCTCTCGGTGATCGGCCGCTGCGCCGCTTCGACGACGCCGACGGCGGGCGCGGGCGGGGCTGGCTGCGGCCGCGCGGGTTCGCCGGCCGACAATGTCACAAGGCTCGCCGCCAGCAGTCCGAGCCGGACGTCAGCAAGGTTCATCGTCCGCTCCTTGCTCCGGGCTCGGAACTGCCGGCGTCAGGCCGCCACCATTCGACGGGCCGTGCTAGTCCCGCGCGGTTCGGTCGCTGCGCGCCGGCTCGTCGTAGCCCTTGCGATGGCTATAGAACATCAGCGCGATCAGGCCGCAGCCGAACACCAGAACAAGGATCGCAGCCGCCGCCAGCACGATGTTTCCGTAAAGCGGCATCGAGGGCGTCGCCCTCCAGACTGACAGGCAGAACCAGCTCGCGGCGAGGAGAAGCACTGCCAGCACGGCGACGAGGAGCCATTGGTTCTTGTTGCGTACCATTTCCTCATCCCCTTCGGACTACCAGCGCCATCCGCAATGACGGCGCCCGCGATGCCACCAGCAAACCCAGCGGCGGCGTCGGCGCGGTCGCGGGCCCCAGCCAGGACGAGACGGACCCCAGCCGGGCCGCGGCGGAGGTCCCCATTGCACCGGCATGGCGCGATGCTCGGGTGCCCGGCCGGCGCGAGAGAGATCGGGATCGACCGGCATTGCGTCCGCAACACTGATGAGGTGCGCGCCGGACGCTCCGATCGCGGCGGCGGCAATGGCGTTCGTCGCAAGGCTGAGGAAGACGCGGCGACTGGGAGCATCCATGGCTGTTCTCTCCTCTGTTATGCAGTCGTTCGCACCGATTGCAGCGCGTAGAGCAGCCATGCCAGGCCATGGGCAATCAGGTCGACGCCCAACAGGAAGCCGAGAGCCCAAGCGCTGATGGTGGGGAAGCCGAACAGGACCAGCACGCCGGCGATCGCCGCGAAGACGCCCGAGATCAGCATCATCCATCCGTTCTGCCGCCAATGGGCAAAGCTCAGCACGCATCGAATGACACCCGAAGCGAACAGCACCGCGCCGAGGAAATAGGTCAGGATCAGCGCGCCCGAGACCGGCTGGGTGAGCAGCACGACACCGAAGGCGAGGTAGAGCGCGCCGAGCAGGACTTGCCACAGGAACCCACCCCACCCCTTGGTCCAGAAGGCGTGGGCAATCTCGAATGCGCCGGCGGCGATCGCGGTGAGCCCGATGAGCTTGACACTGACGACGGTGGCGAAGGCAAGATCGCCGAGCGCGAACAGGCCGGCGGCGATCAGGACGACGCCGAGGAGCGCACAAACCCACAGCGGCGGAGCAACCACGGCATCGAGACTCCCGCGACTGTCATACACTGTCATGCGATCCTCCTGGGCGGTCACGGCCCGATCGAGATGCATCGGATTCTAGCTTCGAACACCCGACGCCGACATCGGACGAAACCCTGAGCCGCGAGGCGGGAATGTTCTCACCCTCTCCCTGCACGAACCGGCATCAAGAGCAGACCGAGCTGCGGGATCGTGGCGGCGGGATCGAAGCGGGTGGCAGGTCCAGGCCGTTTTCCTCGAGCAGCGAGGCCGGAAGCGGGATCAGAGCCCGCCCCGCGGTCCCAATGTCAGATGAGTTACGCCAGCCGCGAGATTGAGCCCGATCGAGCGCTCGATCGAGATCGGCTGCAGCATCACGCTCCTCCGCGAGCCGCCGATCAGGACGTTGGCGCCGAGGCCGGGACCGAATGCCAAACTGCCGCTCGCGCCGACATAACTGCCGCGCAACGTGCCGGGACCTATCCGCGAGTTCCTGGCGAAGACGGCCCAGGATAGCGTGCCGGCGCTGGTCACGCCGATATCAACGCCGACGCGCCGTATCCGTCCCTCGTAGACGTACTGCCGCGGCGGGCGCAGCGCGCTGAACACGCAGCGCAGCGCCTGCGTCGATCCAAGCACCAGTCCGACACGTGGCTCCGAGAAGCACAGGAGCCTGCCCACCCTGAATCTCTCGGCTTGCGCCGGCGAGCTGACAGCGCAAAGAACGACTGATGCGCCGATGGCGGCAAGACATCGCAACGTTCGCATTCAACCCTCCCGTCGGTTCGTGATGTCCCTGATGCTCTGCGAGGGGCTGCCGTCCTGACGCCACCAGAACGAGATGGCGAGGCCAATGAGCAGCACAGCCCCGAGCAGGAAGAAGAAGATGGATTGCTTCAGCCAGGATATCGCCGGAACGGCGGCGCCCATCGCAAGGCCAAGGAAGGAGATCTGCAACGACAGCAGGCTCAGGCCCGCAAGGAACGTGCCGAGCGCGAGCAATGTCAGCAGGACGAGCCCCGTTGCAGGGGTCGGAAGCAATTGCTGCACGCCCGAAATCAGCATGATGTTCATCGTGATCAGGACCGCGATCCAGTGCAGGGCCTGGGTCCAGATCAGCCGGATCTGGCCCTCCTTGCCCTCGATCTCCGGCCACTTGGTGACAACGCAGACGACGCCGATGGCGAGCGCCAGGAACTCCCAATAGCCGGTCAAGGGCTGGTGCGAGACGTTGGTGTAGGCAACGCCGACGATCGCGAGCAACAGCGCGACGACGTAGGGAAGTTGCTGCCACAGGAAACGGGCCGTCGTCGAACGCACCGGGGCATCATTCGAATGCGCTCCGAACTCGCTCATGGCTGCTCACTCGCAATCGATCGTGGCTTGGGATCGCCGCCCAGATAGTCCTCGACATAGAACCTGACGATCGCAACCCGACCGATCGCCACCAGCGGCATCGCGACCGCGACGCCCATGACGCCGAACTGAGCGCCGAGAAGGACGATCGCAACCAGTGTCCACGCAGGCGGGGTCTCGACCGCCTGGCGCTGGATCAGCGGGCCGATCACGTAGCCTTCGATCGACTGGATGATGGTGTACACGGCGACCGCCCAGATCAGGAGCGATGCGCCCAGCGGCATCGCGACGAGCGCGATCGGGATTGCGGCAACGATCGGCCCGAGATAGGGGATGAAGTTCGACAGGCCGGCCTGAAGTCCAAGCACGAAGGGACCGGGCAGCCCGATGAGATAGAGCGCGAGCCACACGCACAACGTCATCAGCATGATGCGGATCAATTGTCCGACGAACCACAGCCGCATGACGTTGCCCATCTCGTCCATCACGGCGCGCGCACGGCCGCGATGGGAATGCCTGACCAGCGCGATCACACTTTCGCGGTGGCCGGTGGGATCGAAAGCGAAGAGAATGCCGAGGAACAGGATCACCAGCACGGCGGTCAGGAGGCTCGACGCTCCGCCGAGCAGAAATTGAGCGTGGCTGAAGAACCGGCCCTGATCGGCGAACAGCCATTGTGCAAAGTCGCGGCCCCATTCCGGGCCGAGCAGGTCCACGCCATACGACAGCAGGTGCTCCTGGAGCAGATCGACCTGCGCATCCATCACTTTCAGAAGCAGGCGCGTCTGTTCCGGCAGCTTGCGCGCGCCCCAGGCGAGGCCGAAGCAAGAGAGCGCGGACAGAAGCAAGACAACGAGCGTCAACCGCCAGGCTCGTTTGAGTGGAAGGACCGGCGCCAGAGCTCGCGCCAAGGCGTCCAGAAAGGCGGCGAACAACACCCCGGCAAACACGATCAGAAGGCTGGAGACCGTTTGCCAGATCAAGAACAAGGCGATGCCGGCGGCGAGCAGGGTGAGACCGACGGCCAGCAGACTTGGCCGTCCGGTCTCGCCGGGCTCCTCGACAGCGGTCTCGTGCCGGATGAGCTCTCGGTATTTTTCGGAGCGCATTCCGGAAACGCTCTCAGGTTGATCCATCGAAGGGGCCACTACGATGCCTCAGGTGCGAAGGCGGCGGCTGCCATAGTGCGGGTGTTTGCCGCCGCGATGACGCCAGTACCGGTGCTTTGTCGGATTGGTGTTGGTGTTCGGCGGCGCGGCATCCTTTTTGGATGTCGTGGTGCCGGTCTGCTTTGCCATCGTTGCGCCGTCGTCCTTCGATTGCGCGAGCGTGACGGTGGGTGGCGCCGCGACGATCAGCAACCCGGCGAGGAGCAAGCCGCAACTCGTGATCGTCATGTTCATGTTCGCCTCCCTACAATCAAAGACGCTGGGTCAGATCGAAAGGGCGCCGACGGCGAGCCCATAGACGCCGCCGCCCGCCGCGATTGCGACCGCCGCAAACAGGATAGCTTCGGTTCTCGTGAAGGTGTTTTCCCTGCGCTCGCGTTTGGCCATCAGGAATAGCAAGGTTCCAGGCGCGTAGAGGATCGAGGACAGCAGGAGAAATTTCGGTCCGCCGGCGTAGATCATCGCGGCGGCGTAGAGCGTCGCAACGGCGGCGCGGATCCCATCGGTCGTGCGGGCGCGCTCGCCGGCGTAATAGGTCTCGCCGGTCGATGCGAGCTTGAGACCATAGGCTGCGACAAGAACGTACGGGATCAGCGTCATCGCGCTCGTCATCTTCAGTGCGAGCGTGAAGGCATATTCGGCGAACCAGCTGACGAGCAGAAACGCCTGTATCACACAGTTGGTCAGCCAGAGAGCACCAACAGGTACCTTGTTCGCATTCTCACGCGCGAGAAAGGACGGCATGGTGTGGTGTATCGCCGCCGAATGCAGGATCTCCGCGGCGAGCAGCGACCAGGACAGATAGTTGCCGAGGATGGAGATCAACAGGGCTACGCTGATGAACACGCTGCCCCAGCGTCCGACCATTGATTCCATCACGCCTGCCATCGACGGCGTCGAAAGATCCGCCAGCTCGTTCCGCGGCAACACGCCGTAGGACAGCAGCGTTACCAGGACGAGCAGGCAGAGAACGCTCAGAAAGCCCACCACTGTTGCAATGCCGATGTCGGCGCGATTCCTGGCGTAGCGCGAATAGACGCTCGCGCCTTCGACGCCGACGAACACGAATACGGTGAGCAGCATCGTAGAGCGCACCTGGCTCAGCACCTGCCGGAGGCTGGGCGGCTCAGTTCCCCAGAAATTCTGCAGCAGGAGCTCGCGATCGAGGACGAACGCGGCCACGACGATGAACAGGAGGATCGGAACGATCTTTGCGAAGGTTGCAATCGTGTTGAGCCTGGCCGCGCCCCTGATGCCCCGCAGCACGAGGAAGTGCACACTCCACAGCAGCAGTGTCGCCGATGCAATCGCCGTCGGCGTCGTGCCGTCACCAAAGATCGGAAAGAATTGCCCGAGTGTGGCCTTGATCAGAATGAGACAGGCGACGTCGGCAAGACAGCAGCCGATCCAGTAGCCGGCCGCCGACGCGAATCCGATGTAGTCGCCGAATCCGGCCTTGGCGTAGGCGTAAATGCCGGCATCCAGCTCCGGTTTGCGCTGCGACAGCGACTGGAATACGAGCGCCAGCATGAGCATGCCCGTCCCTGCGACGATCCATGCGATGATCGCACCGAGGGCGCCGGTGGCACGTCCGAACGCCGCCGGCAGGGCGAAGATGCCGGATCCCACCATCGATCCGATCACAAGCGCAATCAACGCGTTGCGGGAAAGCTCTTGATCGGCCTCGTTCGACGAAGACGCCATGACGGAGGATGGCCTCCCAATCCGGAGCGCGGTGGTGGTCGCATCTGCCGACCGCCCCCTGCGGAGGACCATAGAAGTGTCTGCCGCATGCGCACATCAGGGATTCTCTGTAGGAGGTGAGGGCAGAAAAATCAGCCGCCGCCCGGGGCTCCGCAAGCCGTCTGCGGCGGGCTGGCCACAAGCACGACGCTGCCGCGGCAGAATTCACCGGCCTTGGCGAGCTCGGCGGCGAGCCGTCTGGCGTGCAGGATGGCTGCATCCTGATCCGGGCAGTCCTGTCCGGTCCCGTCGGGGAAGAGGCCGTATCTGTCGGCGATGTGAAAGAAGAAGCGCATGGCATGGGTTAGATCGCGACCCGCCCGACTTCCAAGTGACAAAGCCGTAAGGAGCATACGCCAAACGGCTTAAACGTAGTTCCAAGCTCTCGCATCGGTAATGTGCGGCATCCCTGCGATGCCCGCAGTTGCGACAGCGAAGGGTAATTTCCACGGGCGGCATTCGGGTGATTGTCCGATGCCGTTCCGGAAGCCCGAGGATTAGCGTCGTCTCCCCCGGCGAAGTCCAGAGGAGGCGGATGTGTCAAATTTCGATCAGAACCTGACTGCGGCAGAGTCGGCTGGCGGCGCGTCTGCGGTGGACGCTGGCCTGCATGAATACATGTTGCGCATCTACGCACACATGGCCGCGGGCGTCGGCTTGACCGCCGTCGTGGCCTGGCTGACCTATCAGGTCACCGGCCCGGCTCTGCTGCAGAGTCCATTGATGTGGGTCTTCATTCTCGCGCCGCTGGGGCTGGTTTTCTTCATCGGCTCGCGCATCAATACGCTGTCCGTGTCGACGGCACGGCTGCTGTTCTTCCTCTACGCCGCCTTGGTCGGCGTATCGCTCTCGACGTTGTTCCACATCTACACGAACTCGTCGATTGCCCGGGTCTTCTTCATCGCCGCCGCGAGTTTCGGAGCGCTCAGCGCCTTCGGATATACGACGCGACGCGATCTCTCCGGGCTGGGCACGTTCCTGTTCATGGGGTTGATCGGCGTCATCATCGCAAGCCTGATCAACATCTTTCTGTCCTCGAGCGCGCTCGACTGGCTGATCTCGATCGTGGGTGTCGGCGTATTTGCCGGGCTTACGGCCTACGACACGCAGCGGATCAAGGCGATGTACGACAGCGCGGATGACCATACCTCTGCGGGTCGCAAGTCGGTCATCGCGGCGCTGTCGCTCTATCTGAATTTCATCAACCTCTTCATGATGCTGCTGCGGCTTGCGGGCGGCAGGCGTTGAGACAGGGAGGAGCGGCGGCTTCAGGCCGCCGGCCGCTCCACCGCGCTCGTCAGCGCATCGCGGAGGAGCTTCTCCTTCGTCTCGTCGAGTGACGTCTTGAGTACAACGCCGCCGGCGCTCTTGATCTCGTTGATCACCTTGTCCGCCGTCATGTGCTTGATCAGGACGAACAAGGCCGCGTTGCCGGGCTGGAGGCTGGTCGACAGGCTCTTCATGAAGGCGTCGTCGATGCCGAAGTCCGAGAGTGCGCCGCCGAGCGCGCCGGACGCTGCGCCAACCGCGACTCCGAGGATTGGGTTCAGAAAGAGGACGCCGATGAGAAGGCCCCAGAAACTTCCCGTCATTGCGCCCATCGCGGTCGTATTGACGAGTTGATTGAGCTTGATGCCGCCAGCGTCCGTCTTCACGGCAATCACGGCGTCGCTGATGGTAATCAGATATTCCTTCTGCAGCTTGAAGAGCTGCTGGCGGACTTCTTCTGCCTTTGCTTCCGACGGATACACGATCGCGACAAGATCGGACATTGACACCTCCCGTTGATCCAAAAGCGAACCGGCGCATTGCAATCGACGCTACCGTGCAAGGGTACCCGCCGCGATTGGAGGAAACCCCGGACGTTGGCGGAGGAATGTCCCGATGGGCGGGCAGTTGCGGCATGCATGCCGAATCCGGGTGGCGTACGACAACCAACAGCGCATCATTTACGCCGCCCGGCCGATATCGGACTGAGCGCTGCCGTTAGCGGCGGCGATTTTGCACGCAGGTGCCGTGCCGTCCGCTCAGCGATGCGCGGCATTGGGAGCGGGTCTCGTACATGCAGTTGAGCATTCCCTTGAACTTCGAGCACCATGCCAGATCCTGCGCTTGTACGGGCGTCGGCGAGCCCATCGCGCTGAGCGCAATGAAGACGGCGGCGGACAGCAAAGCCAGCTTTCTCATGTCGATCCTCCTATCGTCGTGTGAATCATTCGGGGCCTGAGCGGCCGGTTCCCTTGCCACCTGCTGCTTTGGCGAGCGCGCCGCGGCGAGAGCAGGTGCAGCCTTGATGCACCGCTTGCGGCGCCCTCGGTATCAGGTGATTGCCTGACGTTGCCTTGGGAATCTTCTGACTATGCCGGAAGGATCTCCGGACCACGATTGCATCGGTGATCGCTCAGTAGATTTACCGATGGAAGGGAGATGATCCATCGACAAGATCGCCGGCGGAGCAGTTGACCGATGATCATGTCATGCCGATGCGGCCGCTGAACACCGCGCTTGTCGCAGCGGTCACCACGCTGCTGGTTGCCGCCTGTGAAAGGGATCCGGCGGAGGATGCACCCCCGGCGCCACGTCCGGTTCGCACGACCACGGTCGAGAAGCGCGAGCAGCTGACGCCGTTCACGTTCACCGGGCGCATCGAGGCGGAGGACGAGGTAAGCATTGCATTTCGAATCGGCGGGCGGCTGCTTTCGAACAACACCCGGCTTGGTGATCGCGTCCAGGCCGGCCAGCTTCTGGCGCAGCTGGAATCGCAGAACGAAGTGAACGCGCTACGCCAGGCGCAGGCGGCCCTTGCCGCGGCGCAAGGCCAGCTCACTCAGGCCCGCAATCACTTCGAGCGTCAGCAGACGCTGCTGGCGCAGGGCTGGACCACCCGTGCCAACTTCGAAGCCGCGACGCAGGCGCAACAAACCGCCCAATCGCAGGTCGATGCGGCCGAAGCCCAGTTGAGCGCCGCCCACGATCAAGTCGGCTTTACCGAGCTGCGCGCCGATGCGCCGGGCAAGGTCACCGAAACCGGCCCCGCCGCCGGCGAGGTCGTCCAGGCCGGACAGACGATCGCGAAGATCGCTCGCCAGGACGGTCGCGATGCAGTCTTCGATGTGCCCGCCCAATTGGTGAGAGCGGCGCCAGCCAATCTGCAGGTAACGGTCGCTCTCACGGACGATCCGGCAGTGACGGCGCAAGGGCGCATCCGGCAGGTCGCCGCCCAGGCCAACCCGGTCACGCGGACCTTCGAGGTCAAGGTCGGCCTTACAGATCCGCCGGCTGCGATGCGGCTCGGGGCGACCGTGGTCGGGCGCGCCGAGGCGAGCTCCGGACCGATGATCGGCATTCCCGCAACCGCGCTGACCAGGATGAATCAACAGCCGGCCGTCTGGGTCTTAGATCCCTCGGCCAATACGGTCTCGGTGCGAAATGTCGACGTGCTGCGGTTCGACCAGGCGCAGGTGATCGTTGCGCAAGGGCTTGATAGCGGCGAGATCGTCGTGACTGCGGGCGTTCAGGCACTTCATCCAGGCCAGAAGGTGCGCGTGCTCGGGTCGGGGCGATGAGCGGATTCAACCTTTCAGAATGGGCACTGGGGCGACGCTCGCTGATCGTCTACCTCATGCTGATAGCGGTGGCTGCCGGCGTCTTGTCATATTTCCGGCTGGGCCGGAACGAGGATCCGGCTTTCACGATCCGGACCATGATCGTTCATGCCGTCTGGCCGGGGGCGACGGCCGATGAGACGATGAAGCAGATGACGGAGCGTCTCGAGCGCCAATTGCAGGAGACCCCGCATCTGGATTTCCTGCGCAGCTTCACCCGTCCTGGCCTCACGACCATCTTCGTGAACCTCAAGGGAAGCGCCAATGCGCGGGATGTCTCCGATACCTGGTATCACGTGCGGAAGACGATCGGCGACATTCGCCATACGCTGCCTGCCGGTGTCGTTGGGCCGTTCTTCGACGACGATTTCGGCGACACCTTTGGCATCGTCTACGGCTTCACCAGCGATGGCTTCGCGCAACGCGAGCTGCGTGACCGGGTCGAGGCGATCCGTTCGCAGCTCCTGGCTGTGCCGGACGTCGCGAAGATCGAGCTGCTCGGCGCGCAGGAGGAAGTGATCTTCGTCGAGTTCTCCAAGCAGGAACTTGCAAATCTCGGTGTTGATCGCACGGCCCTGATCGCGGCGTTGCGCGCGCAGAACGTCGTGATGCCGGCGGGAACGATTCAGACCGGCACCGAGCGGATATCGCTGCGGGTGTCGGGCAGCTTCCTGTCCGAGCAGGACATTGCCGATATCAACTTCGCCGCCGGCGGTCGCATGCTGCGCCTGAGCGACCTTGCGATAGTGCGGCGGGGCTACGCCGACCCGCCCCAGCCACTGTTCCGGATCAATGGCCGCCCGGCGATTGGGCTTGCCATTGCCATGCGCGATGGCGGCGACATCCTCGCGCTCGGCAGGAACGTCAAGGAGGCGATGGCGCGGATCACCGCTGATCTGCCGATCGGGATCGAGCCGAGCCTCGTGGCCGACCAGGCTGTCGTCGTGGGCAAGGCGGTCGGCGAGTTCATGACCTCATTGCTGCAGGCGATCGCCATCATTCTGGTCGTGAGCTTCATCAGCCTCGGTGTTCGTCCGGGTCTGATCATCGCGCTGGCGATCCCGCTCACGCTCGCGATCGTATTTCCGGTCATGGCGGTCCTTCACATCGACATGCAGCGGATATCGCTCGGGGCCCTGATCATTGCGCTTGCCCTGCTGGTCGATGACGCCATGACGACGACGGACGCCACGCTCATTCGCCTGGCGTTGGGCGACAGCAAGGTCGAGGCCGCCGGTTACGCCTTCCGGACCCACGCGCTTGCCATGCTTGCGGGGACGCTCGTGACGATCGCGGGCTTCATTCCGGTCGGCTTTGCTGCAAGCGCCGCGAGCGAATACACGTTCTCGCTGTTCGCAGTGGTCGCGATCGCGCTGTTGGCGTCCTGGGTCGTCGCGGTGATCTTCGCGCCACTGCTGGGCGTTGCCATCCTTGTTCCGCCCGAGCAGAAGGGGGCTGCGACTTCCGGATGGGCGTTCCGGCTATATCGACGATTCCTGATATCGGCGATCCGCGCCAAGTGGCTGACCCTCGGTGGGACGGCCGCGCTGTTCGCCGCCTCCGTGCTGGCGCTGCCGCTCATCCCGCAACAGTTCTTTCCGTCCTCCGATCGGCCGGAACTGCTGGTCGATCTCAGCCTGCCGCAGAATGCATCGATCCTTGCCAGCGAAACCGCGGCAAAGCGTCTGGACAAGATGCTGACGGGCGATCCCGACGTCGCGCATTGGAGCACCTATGTCGGGCGTGGCGCGATCCGGTTCTATCTGCCGCTCAGCGTCGAATTGCCGAACGACTTCTTCACGCAGGCGGTCGTCGTGGCCAGAGACATTGGGGCGCGTGAGCGGCTGCATGGCAAGCTGGAACGATTCCTCGCCGATGAGTTTCCGTACGCGATCTCGTCGGTTTCTCCGCTCGGCCTTGGCCCCCCGGTCGGATGGCCGCTGCAGTATCGCGTCAGTGGTCCTGACGTCGAGCGGGTGCGCGATATCGCGCTCGACGTCGCACGGATCGTCGGGGCCGATCCAGCTGCCAAGAGCGTGAATTTCGACTGGATGGAGCCCGATCGCCAGGTGCGCATTCGCGTCAACCAGGACGAGGCCCGACTTCTCGGCCTCAGTTCGCAGACGATTTCCACCGTTCTGAACACCGTGATATCCGGCACGCCGGTCACGCAGGTGCGCGACGATATCTACCTGGTCGATGTGGTGGTCCGCGCAACCGACGAACAGCGGGTCTCGCTGGCGAGTTTACGCACGTTGCAGATGCCGATCGCGGGCGGGCGGACCGTTCCACTGAGCCAGTTCGCATCTTTCGAGTATGATCAGGAGTTTCCGCTGATCTGGCGACGAGACCGCGTGCCCACGCTCACGGTTCGGGCCGCCATTGCCGACCGCGTGCTGCCGGAGACGGTCGTCAACAGGCAGGCCGCGGCCATGGCAAAGTTGAAGACGGCGCTGCCGGCTTCGTACCGCGTCGTGGTCGGCGGCACGGTGGAGGAAAGCCGGAATTCACAGGCGTCCGTCATGGCGGTGGTGCCTGTGATGCTGTTCGTCATGTTCACGGTCCTGATGGCCCAGTTGCAGAGCTTTCCGCGATTGCTGATGGTCGTCAGTGTTGCGCCGCTCGGTCTGATCGGCGTCGTCGCAGCGCTGCTGTTGTCGGGCCGGCCCTTGGGCTTCGTCGCCATTCTCGGTGTGCTTGCGCTGCTCGGCATGATCAGCAAGAACGCGGTCATCCTGATTGGCCAGATCGAGGCGGAGCGTTCACTGGGGAAGGGGCCCTGGCAGGCCGCGGTGGACGCCAGCAGTTCCCGCTTTCGTCCAATCATGCTGACGGCCGTCTCCACCGTTCTCGGCATGATCCCGATTGCGCCGACGGTGTTCTGGGGGCCGATGGCCTTTGCGATCATGGGCGGCCTGCTGGTCGCGACCGGTCTGACCCTGGTCTTCCTGCCGACACTGTATGTCGCCTGGTTCGGCGGAAAGGAGCAGGCCGAAGCTTCCGGCTCGTCGCCCGCGGCCTGAGAGCGCGTGGGCGGTGAGGGTAATCCCGGACCTCGACTAGGTAATCACCTGATTGGCCGTGCGTGCCCCACGGCGCATCGTCCGGGTCGCAGCGAGCGAAGCGGCCGCCGCGCCGACCATCCCTCGCGGTCCGAGGCTTTCACATGAGCGCGACGCCGTCGATCCAGAAGCTTTCGCTATTTGCTCTGACGGCCATGGTGGTCGGCTCCATGGTCGGTTCCGGCATTTTCTCACTGCCGCGCACATTCGGCATCGCAACCGGTCCATTCGGCGCCATCTTAGCCTGGTGCATCGCGGGCGGTGGCATGTACACGCTGGCGCGCGTGTTTCAGTCGTTGGCGGAGCGAAAGCCCGATCTCGATGCCGGTGTCTACGCCTATGCGAAAGCAGGTTTCGGCGATTATCCCGGCTTTCTGTCGGCGCTCGGCTATTGGATGGGAAGTTGCATTGGCAACGTGTCGTATTGGGTCCTGATCAAGTCGACCTTGGGCGCGTTCTTTCCCGTGTTTGGCGACGGCAATACCGTCACCGCGATCATCGTTGCCTCGATCGGGATCTGGCTCTTTCACTTCATGATCCTGCGTGGCGTGCAACAGGCCGCCGCGATCAACACCATCGTGACCATTGCCAAGATCGTGCCGATCCTGGTCTTTATCGTCATCCTGATCTTCGCCTTCAAGGCCGACCAGTTCCGCGACAATTTCTGGGGCGGCGAGGGCATGCCGGACAAGGGGCTCTTCGAGCAGATCCGCGCGACCATGCTGGTCACGGTGTTCGTGTTCCTCGGGATCGAGGGGGCCAGCGTCTATTCCCGCTATGCCAAGGAGCGATCCCATGTCGGCGCGGCGACGATCATTGGCTTTGTGATGGTGACCAGCCTGATGGTGCTCGTCACCATGCTGCCCTACGCCGTGCTGCCGCGTCCCGACATCGCCGACATGCGTCAGCCGTCCATGGCAGCGGTGCTGGAGGCCGTGGTGGGACATTGGGGGGCGGTCTTCGTCAGCATCGGACTTCTGGTTTCGGTGCTTGGCGCCTATCTCGCCTGGAGCCTGATCTGCACCGAGGTTCTTTCAGCCGCGGGCCGCACCAGGGATATGCCGGCCCTGTTCGGCACCGAGAACGAGAACAAGGTCCCGGCTGCGGCGCTGTGGCTGACCAATGTCGTCGTCCAGCTCTTCGTCATCAGCACCTATTGGTCGCGGGACGCCTTCTCGCTGATGCTCAATCTGACGAGCGTCATGAATTTGATCCCGTTTTTCCTGGTCGCCGCCTACGGGCTCCTGCTGGTCAAGCGGGGCGAGACCTATGAGAAGCGCCCGGACGAGCGTCGAAGCGGGCTGATCTTTACCGGCATTGCGCTGATCTACACGCTCTTCCTGATCTATGCGGCCGGAATGAAATACCTCCTGCTGTCGGCCATCCTCTACGCGCCCGGCACGGCACTGTATCTGTGGGCACGTCTCGAACAGAAGGCGAGAGTCTTCACCTTCGTCGAGTGGATCATCTTCATTGTCGTCGCGATCGGCGCGGTCATCGGCATTCATGGCCTGGCCACGGGGTACATCACGATCTGAGCGGAGCAACTCCGGAGATAGGCCTCATGACAAAGCAGACATCGGACCAAGGGGTTCCCTTCGGTGTTCATTCGGAAGTCGGCCAGCTGCGCAAGGTGATGGTCTGTTCGCCGGGGCGGGCTCATCAACGTCTCACGCCGACGAACTGCGACACTTTGCTGTTCGACGACGTCCTATGGGTCGACAATGCCAAGCGCGATCATTTCGATTTCGTGCAGAAGATGCGCGACCGCGGTATCGAAGTCGTCGAGATGCACAATCTCCTCGCCGACACGGTCGCCATTCCGGAGGCGAGAACGTGGATTCTCGACAATCAGGTGATTCCCAATCAGGTCGGCCTCGGCCTGATTGACGAACTGCGCGCCTATCTGGAGAGCCTCAAGCCGCGCGAGCTGGCGGAGACCTTGATCGGCGGATTGTCGACCCAGGACTTTCCGGAAGCCCGCGGCGGCGAGACGCTCAGGCTCATCCGGGAAGCGGCCGGCATGACCGAGTATCTCCTGCCGCCCCTTCCCAACACCCTGTACACGCGCGATACCACCTGCTGGATCTACGGGGGCGTTACGCTGAATTCGCTGTTCTGGCCGGCGCGCCACGAAGAGCCCATCCTCGCCGCCGCGATCTACAAGTTCCATCCGGATTTCGCCGGCAAGGTCAATGTCTGGTGGGGCGATCCGACACAGGATCACGGCCTTGCGACGCTTGAGGGCGGCGACGTGATGCCGATCGGAAAAGGCAACGTGCTGATCGGATTGAGCGAGCGCACCTCGCGGCAGGCCATCAGCCAGCTCGCCGCCGCCCTGTTCAAGAAGAAGGCGGCCGAGCGCGTGATCGTGGCTGCCATGCCCAAGCTCCGAGCGGCGATGCATCTGGATACGGTCTTCACGTTCGCCGATCGCGATTGCGTGCTGCTTTATCCAGACATCGTCAACAATATCGCGGCATTTTCCTACCGTCCGGCCGGCAGCTCCGCAGGCATCGAGCTGCGCAAGGACGAAAAGCCTTTCGTCGAGGTCGTCGCAGAGGCGCTTGGGCTGAAGAAGCTGCGCGTGGTCGAGACAGGCGGAAATGCCTATATGCGCGAGCGAACCCAGTGGGATAGCGGCGCCAATCTCGTCTGCGCATCCCCCGGCGTCGTGTTTGCCTATGACCGCAACACCTACACCAACACGCTGCTGCGCAAGGAGGGCATCGAGGTCATCACCATCGTTGGTGCGGAACTCGGACGTGGTCGCGGCGGCGGTCATTGCATGACCTGTCCGATCATCAGGGACGCAGTCGACTATTAAGCCCGCATCAGCGGTCCTTGCGGCCGTTTACGAAACGATGATCGATCTGATCAACCCATGATTTAACCGAATAACATTAACACGCCACAATCGTGTCACAGCCTGACGCGAATCCCGATGCACGCGACAGCCATCGAGGGACACCATGCGAAGGTCCAGAATTCTTCTGCCGATCTTTGGTCTGTTCGGCGCAAGCACGGCAGGTGCAGCCGACCTTGATGTCACCGAGTTCAAGACGATCGCGGCCCCTGTGCCGTACACCTCCACACCCACCTGGAGCGTCGTCGGTTCCATCGCGCCCACCTTCACCGACAACGCCCTGTTTACCCGCGACAACCGCAAGTCGGACGTTTACTACGTGCCCGACGTGAGCGTCCGGCTGGACGGGGACCTCGGCAATGACCTGTCGTACCGCCTCTATGCGCGGGCGCAATATGAAGCGTTTTCGCGGGAGAAGGACGGCAACTTTGCCGTCGCGCGGATGGGCGGGCGCCTGACCCAGAATTGGGACGGCTGGCGTTTCTCCGCCATTTACGAGCATCGCTACGATTTTGACGGTATCTACCGCGACCTGGCCTTCACCTCGAACGATGTGATGGGCTCGGTTGCGCGCGACTTCCGCTTCAATAGCGCGACGTTTTCGCCATTGCTGCTCCTGACCTATCGATTTTCCGACCTGGCGGAGGCGCGCCGCTGGCGCTTCGACGCCGTGCTCGGTATCGAGGTCAAGCTCGATTCCAGATGGTCGATTGTGAGCACGCCGCTGTTCGAGGCTTACTGGTTCACCGACGGGCTCAATCGCGGGCGACACGATCAGCTCTATTCGGCAGACGTCGGTCTGAAGTATAATTTTGCGAGCAATGTGTCGCTCACGACGACCGTGCTGTACGAGGCGCGAACGTCGAACGTGCCGCTACGGCGATATAGGGACGTTCGCATCGGCCCTCGTCTGGACTTCGCATTTTGAGAGGTATCCGATCGATGCACGCAAGAGGCTTGTCGCTGTTGATCGGCATTGTTGTGGGCCTAGCGGCGGCATCCGTTGCCGCCGCCGATCCGCGCGACGCCGTCGATCGAAGCCAGCGTCTTGATACCGATGCGCTTCGGGACGATGCTGCGACAAACCGTTTGACGCCGCCATCGCATCCCCTGCAGATTGCGCCACCTCCGACGGCTCCAAAAGCAAGGACGGAACACAGGAGGAAGTCCGGCGCAAATGGTGGCAGCGGCCGCTAGCGTCATCGCCGCGTTGGTAGGCATGGCCGCCTATCGGCGCAGGAGTCCGCTGCTCGGAATCCCGCATTTTTAATCTCTGTTGCGCCAAATTCGAGCGCAGGGCGCGAACCGCTTCGTCGCGCAGCGCAGACGCCGCGTCGCGGATTCGAGATTTTAATCCTACGGAAATGCTACCTCTTGTTGTGTGGCGATTCCAGGGTATATAATTGCATCGGCTCCAAGGCGCGTCCGCGGCCGGCGAGGGGAGATGTCCCCGAACAGGCGAGCGGACACAAGCGATGCTGTTGTCAGCGTCGCGATGTCGCCGGAGAAGAGTGAGTGCGTATCGTGAAGGTACATGTCTCCCCCGCCAGCGAGTCGCATCGAACCAGCCTCGGGAATTGGCTGCAGACAGGTTCGGAACAATCGATCGAAGCGCTCTATTGGACGTTCTCGGCTGATCTCCTCTTCGTCGTGCGTCCGTCTCCTGAAGGACGCTTCGTCTACCAGGCGATCAATCCGGAGTTCGGGTCTCGGCTCGGTCTCTCGCCGGAAGACGTCTACGACATGGATGTGTTCGATTGCATGAACGCGGACGACGCCAGAATCGTCTGCCAGGCGCTGGGGGCGTGCGTCGCAGAAGGAGCGGAAATCAGGATCCGGCAGCGTCTCGCGTTCGGCGGCTCGCCCCGGAACGTTGAAACGGTTGTAATTCCGGTCGTTCAATCTTCGCATGGCGGTGCGGTTCGCTTGATCGGCAGTCACCGCCCCCTGCGCAACCGCGCGTTCGAGAGCGGGGGCGGGCCGGACAACCGGCTCGGCGTGAATCTCGGCCTGATCCAGGAAGGCATCCAGCAGCGGATAGCGTCTGATCTCCACGATTCGACGTGCCAGCACCTGATTGCCGCGAGTCTCGGTCTCATGCGGATCCGAAGCAGCATTGGCAAATCGGACTTGGCCGAACAGCTCTGCGACGAGATCGATGGATCGATCGATGAAGCGCTCCGGGAAATCCGCGCCTTTGCGTATCTGCTGCATCCCCGGAACCTCGCCGGTGAGGGCCTGAAGGCTGCGATCGAGCGGTACGCGGAGGGATTTGCGGCGCGCACGTCGTTGCGCGCAAGTGTCGACATCGTGCCGGATGTGGATCGGCTGCCTTATGAGACGAAACGGACATTGCTGCGGGTCGTTCAGGAAGCGCTGACGAACGTCTTCCGTCACGCCAACGCGACCGAGGTGGCCATCGTCATCGACACCGCGGACGGCCGTTTTCACCTGACGCTCAGCGACAATGGACGCGGGCTCCCGCCGGGTTTCGGCAGGAGCGCGGTCTCTGTTGGTGTCGGAATTCCGGCGATGCAAGCACGGTTGCACGAGATCGGAGGTACGCTCGACATCCAATCCAGTCGGGCGCCCCGGCATACCGGCACGGTGCTGTGTGCAGTATTTCCCTATGCTCCCTCGGCGGACAGGGCCAATCGCCGCGGAGCCACGACAAGCGCAAGGGCCCGCGCAGGCGCACAATCAGCGAAAAAACACTAACCGCGAGGCGGCGGGCCGGGTCCCCGGCCCATCGCCGATGCGGATTCGGAGTGCTCTGCCATGAAGCGAATTCTCATTGCGGACGATCATGAGGCGGTACGGTCGGGCTTGCGGGCGGTGCTCGAGCAACGGGTGGATTGGGAGGTGGTCGCCGAGGTGAATGACGGCGGCATGGCGGTCGCAGCCGCGATCGAAAGCCGGCCCCATGTCGCCATTGTCGACTTCTCGATGCCGCGCATGACCGGCGTCGAGGTGGCGCGGCGGATCAGGGAGTATCCGCTGCAGACCGAGGTGCTGATCTTCACGGTGCACAATTCGGGCTTGCTTGCCCAGCAGGCATTCGAGGCGGGGGCGCGCGCATTCCTGGTGAAGTCCGACGCCAACAAGCTGCTTGTCGCAGCTGTCGAGGCCTTGTTGCTGCACCGGCCGTTCTGCCCCCGGAGGGGATTGACCGAGCTCGACCACGGGCCGCGGGCCGGCGGCGAGCGGCATCACGAACTCACGGCTCGCGAGCAGCTGGTCGTCAAGCTGGTCGCGGAAGGATACAGCAACAAGGGCATCAGTGCGATCCTCAACCTCAGCGTCAAGACCACCGAGGCCCACCGGGCAGCCGCGATGCGAAAGCTGGAGGTGAACTCGACGGCGGGGCTGGTCCGGTACGCCGTTCGGACCGGGCTGGTCGAAGCTTGAGGCGGCGATATCGGCGAGCAGTACGGGCGTCGGTACCTTCGCCGGGAGATATCAGGGTTTTGTGGGATAACGATTCCAGCCGCGCTCCCTATGATCGTTCGACTGCGGTTTGCTGCCGGTATCGGCCCGGAAGCGCAAGGGTCGGCAAACGGGAACGACACGGTGAAACGCATCTTGATTGCGGATGATCATGAAGTTGTGCGTTCCGGGCTGCGTGCAATCATCGAAACGCATTCCAGCTGGATCGTGAGCGGCGTGGCGACGGATGGCGAGCAGGCGGTCGCGCTGGCGATCGAGACCAGGCCGGACATCGTGATCGTCGACTACTCCATGCCGGTCATGAACGGGTTGGAGGTCAGTCGCCGCCTCAAGGCGCTCCACCTTGGCGCGCAGGTCCTGATCCTGACGATGCACGAGAGCGAGGAACTTCTGACCGAAGCCATTCTGGCCGGGGTGCGCGGCTTTCTGTTCAAGTCAGACGCACGCAAGCACCTCATCTCCGCCATCGAGGCCCTGCTTGACGGCAGGCCTTACTTCACCAGCATCCTGCTGGAGAGGCTACTGCACGACTACCAGGGCAACAAGGAGAATCGGGCCGACATGCTGCTGACTTCACGCGAGCAGAGCGTGGTCCAGCTGATCGCGGAGGGGCATACCAACAGGTCGATCAGCTCGATCCTGAAACTGAGTGTGAAGACCGTCGAGACCCATCGCGCCTCGGCCATGCGCAAGCTCAGGATGTCGTCCACCGCTGAGCTCGTCCGCTATGCGATCCGCAAGAAGTTGGTCTTGCCCTGAACGGATCATGCTGATGTCGGCCGCGAAAGGCGCCGGAGTTTGCGCCTCGACAAAGTGGTCGTGACTGCAACTGCTTACCGTTTCGGGTGCTGACACGGGGTTTCGTGTGCACGCGATGGGAAGCAGGCCGTGATTGGAACCAGTCTCTGTAGATGGGCCATCAGCTACTTCGCGGTCGCAATCGTATGGCTGCTGGTCGCGGAAGTCCTGGTGGTCGCCGGGTTCGGTTTTCCGAACCACGACATCGGCGGCCCGGACACGCTCGTCATCGTCCATATGGTCTGCATCGGCTGGTTGAGCATGGTCGTGTGTGGCGCGCTGTTTCAGTTCGTGCCGGTGCTGGTCGCAAAGCCGCTTTATGCGGAGCGCTGGACGCTGCCGGCTCTGGTGCTGCTGACGCTGGGGCTGACCATCCTGCTCGCGGGCTTCCTGACGCTTGGCGGGCACTTGAACGGGCCGCCCCGGCTGCTCCCCGTCGGCGCCAGCCTGCTGATCGCCGGTTTCGCCCTGGTCGTTGCCAATCTCGGCATGACGCTCTGGTCGGCCCGTCCGCTGCCGGGGCCGGCGCGGTTCGTCGCAGCCGGGCTTGCCTGCATCTGTGTCACGGCGGCATTCGGCGGCACGTTCTCTCTGGTGCTGTCCGGAACCGCTATCGGCGCGCAATGGCCGGACCTGCTCGTGTCGGGCGTTCCGATCCACGCCATTGCTGGGCTTGGCGGATGGCTGACCTTCACGGCCATGGGCGTCAGCTATCGCCTGCTGGCGATGTTCATGCTCGCGCCCGACGGCGATGCGAGGCTGGGACAGCTTGCCTGGCTTGCCGGCTTTGCCGCGCTGGTCGCCGGAGCCGTCGGCGGCGTGCTCGCACTCTGGCGTGCGACCGGGGTAAATCTGGCGCTTCTGCTGGCGGGAGCTGCGGCGCTGCTGTCGCTGGCCGCCTACGGCCGCGACGTGCTCGGCCTGTACAGAGCCCGCAAACGTCGCGCGCTCGAGCTCAACACGCGCATGAGCCTCGTTTCGCTGGCGAGCCTCGTCGCGGTCGCAATCCTCGGCGCCGTGTTGCTTGCGACCGGTTCTCTCCAGTCGCATGTCGGAGCGCTCGCCTTCCTGGTCGCGTTCGGCTGGCTCACTGGCCTCGTGCTCGCCAATCTCTACAAGATCGTCCCGTTCCTGACCTGGCTCGAGACCTACGGTCCGGTGATGGGCAGAGTGCCGACGCCCCGCGTGCAGGATCTCGTTGACGAGCGCCGCGCGATGAAATGGTTCGTGCTGTTCTTCGCCGGAAGCTGGGCGGCAACCTTGATGCTCCTGGTCGACGCGGCACTCGGCTTCCGCGTCGCCGTCGCGATCGTGGCGCTTGCGACGCTCGGCCTGAGCGAGGAGCTCGTCAGGGCAAGGCGGCTTGCGGACGTGGCGGAGCCGCTGCGCCTGCCGACGGGAGCAGTCGTGCCGCATCTGTTGGTCTCGCGAAACTGAAAGGAGACTGCAATGACCGAATTCGTCGACGTCGATGTCCGGCCGATCCTGCGTGCTGGCGGCGAGCCGTTCTCGATCATCATGGCCGCGCTCGCGCGGCTCGAGCCCGGGGAGGGGCTGCGGCTCTATGCCCCCTTCAAGCCGGTTCCTCTGTTCGACGTCATGGCGAGCAAGGGCTTTGCGCATCGGGAAGCCGAGCTCGAAGGCGGCGAATGGGAGATCCGGTTCCTGCCGGACGACGGCTCGCCAGATGCGGCTGAACCGGCGCCCGCGGCGCCGAGTGGTGGCGATTGGCCGGAGCCCGTGGTTCATCTCGACAACCGCGACCTCGATCCGCCGGAGCCGATGGTCCGGATTCTGGCTGCAATGGAGCGGCTCGCCCCTGGGCAGACGCTCTGCGCCTTGCTCAGTCGTGAACCGGTCTTCCTGTTTCGGGAGCTGACCAAGCGCGGCCATCAGTGGCGCGGCGGATTCACGCCGCAGAAGGACACCTATCAACTGACAGTGAGGGTTTGCGCATGACGATCAACGACGATGATCTCGTGGCCCAGATCAGGCAGGCACTGAAGGCCGTGATCGATCCGGAACTCGGGCACAACATCGTTGACCTCGGCTTTGTCTATGACGTGTCGATCGACGACGGCGCGGTGCACATCACCATGACGGCGACGACACCGGGTTGTCCCGCCGCATCCTTTCTCAAGGAGGGCGTCGCCAACAGCGCGTGCCTGGTTCCCGGCGTGGAATCGGTCGACGTCACCATGACGTTCGAGCCGCCCTGGCAGCCCTGGATGATCTCGCCCGGCGTCAAGGCGTCGCTCGGCTTTGCCGAGGTGAATTGATCCGGCGAGGCGGCTCTGCCTGGAGGCGCTCCGCTGTCTACACGCCTTCGGCGCCTGGGCCGGACCAGATCCTTGCGGGTGCGCGAAGCTTTGCCAGGTCGAGCAGGTTGATCGCCCGGGCGGCGATCTGCTCGATCACCTCCTCCAGCGACTGTGGTTTCAGATAGAAGGCCGGCATCGGCGGAGCGATGATCGCGCCGATCTCGGTTGCCTGCAGCATCGCCCTGAGATGGCCGAGATGCAGCGGGCTTTCGCGGACCAGCAACACCAGCCGGCGCCGTTCCTTGAGCTGCACGTCGGCCGCACGGGTCAGTAGGTTGTCGAGCTGCCCCCAGGCGATGGCCGAGAGCGTGCGGATCGAGCACGGGGCCACGATCATGCCCGCGACCGGATACGAGCCGCTGGCGATCGCGTCGCCGATGTCGGAATGAAGATAGCGGCGGAAGGCGAGGGCGCGCAGCCGCGCGAGCGCATCGTGCCCGACTTCTTCGCTCAGCGTACGCTCTGCCGCGGGCGAGACCACGAGATGCACTGCGTAGTGTGGATCATCGGCCAGCAGCTCGACGATGCGCATGCCGATTGCAGCGCCCGAGGCGCCGCTGATGCCGACGATGATGCCTTGCCGCCCGCTCATGTGAGGACCGGTGCACGTGCGGGCGCGCCGGACAGGCCGAGGTTCGACCACATCGCATTGACACGCGCGACCACGGCGGGGTCCATGGCCAGCGGAACGCCCCATTCCCGATCCGTCTCGGGGGGAATCTTGGTGGTGGCGTCGATGCCGAGCTTGCCGCCGAGCCCGGATTTCGGCGAGGCGAAATCGAGATAGTCGATCGGCGTGTCGGTGAGCGTCACGAGATCGCGCGAGGAATCGCTGCGCGTCGAGACCGCCCACATCACGGCGCGCCAATCGCGGATGTCGATGTCGTCGTCGACGATGATCAGCAGCTTCGTGTAGCTGAACTGCGGCAGCATCGACCACAGGCCCAGCATCAGCCGCCGCGCCTGGCCGGGATAGCGCTTCTTGATCGCCGCAATCGCGATGCGGTAGGAGCACGCCTCCGGCGGCAGCCAGCAGTCGGTCACCTCGGGGAATTGCTGACGGATCAGCGGCACGAACAGCTGGTTGAGCGCCTCGCCGATCCGCGACGGCTCGTCCGGCGGCCGGCCCGTGAAGGTCGAGAGATAGACCGGCTGACGCCGGCTGGTGATCGCGGTCACGCGCATCACGGGGAACTGTTCGACGGAATTATAGTACCCGGTGTGATCGCCATAGGGTCCCTCGGGCGCGGTTTCGGTCGCCGAGACGAAGCCCTCGATGACGATTTCGGCCTCGGCCGGGATCGCGAGCGGGACCGTGAGGCATGGCGCGAGGTCAGGCCGCTCGCCGCGCAGGATGCCGGAGAAGCGCAGCTCGGACAGCGTCTCGGGCAGCGGCAGCACGGCGGCAAGGATCGTGGCCGGATCGGCGCCGATGACGATCGCGACCGGCATGTCGCGCCCGATCGCCTTCCATTGCTGGTGATGCCGGGCGCCGCCGCGATGCGCGAGCCAGCGGATGATGGCGCGGTCGCGGCCGAGCACCTGCATGCGGTAGACGCCGACATTCTCCTCCTGGTCCGCCGTCGCGGATTCCGGCGGGACGGTGATCACGAGTGGCCAGGTGATCAGTGGCGCCGGCTCGCCGGGCCAGCAGATCTGGATCGGCAATTTTGCAAGGTTGATGTCGGGCCCCATCGCGACGCAGTCCTGAACCGGCGCCGCCGCCCGTGTGCGCGGGCGCGTCGCCAACGCGGCGCGCGCCAGCGGGATCTTGTCGAGGGCATCCCTGATGCCGTGTGGTGGTCGCGGCGCGCGGAGCTCGGCCATCAGCGCGCCGAGCTCTCCGAGACGGTCGGGCGTGATGCCCATTCCCCACGCGATCCGCTCGACCGTTCCAAACAGGTTGGTGAGGAGCGGCATCTCCGACGCGTTGCCGTCGGCCTTGACGGGCTGCTCGAACAATAGTGCAGGTCCGTGTGCCTCGAGCACACGCCGGTGGATTTCCGTGATCTCGTGGACGACGGAGACCTTCCCGCGAATGCGTCGCAACTGCCCCCGGCTTTCGATGAAGCGCAGGAAGTCGGACAAGTCGCGAAAGCGCGGCACATCACGTTGCAACTGGACAAGCTCCCAAAAAATCAGAGCTAGCCGGGTTGTTTTCGGTCTTCATTGTTCCCGCTCAAATACAGCGGCGTGCAATCCGTCCAGATGTGGGGCCATGAATGATCCGTCCGCCGCATCGCCCGGCCCGTTGCCGACGATTCCGCCGCTCGTCGCATTGGCCATGCGTCCCCTGCCCCTGCTGCCGCTGCAGCTCGTTCTCGGCGGCGTCCTGCAGCGGATCCACCGGCGCAACCCTGCAATATTCGACCGGCTCGGCCCTCACGCGCGCGCGCGGTTCGGTATCAAGCCGATCGATCTGCCGTTCGCCTTCGTGGTCGAGGCCAGGCCGCCGCGCCTGTCCGTCGTGCGCGACTTGCCGCGAGGCCTGGATGCGCGGATCTCGGCCTCGCTCGCCAACTTGCTGGCGCTGCTTGAAGGCAGGGTCGATGGCGATGCCCTGATGTTCTCGCGCGAGCTCGTGGTCGAGGGCGATGTCGAGGCGGTGCTGGCGCTGCGCAATGCGATCGACGACGCCCAGCTCGATCTGGCCGAAGAGCTGTCCTCGCTGTTTGGCCCGCTGGGTGCGCCGGCGAGACGCGCCTTCGAGGCCGCCCGTGGCCGTGTGATCGGCTCCTCAGGCCATGGCGAGCAATCGAGATGATGGAGCTGATCTGTCCTGCCGGCACGCCGGCGGCGTTGAAGAGCGCCATCGATGCCGGCGCCGATGCGATCTATTGCGGCTTCAACGACGAGACCAACGCGCGCAACTTTCCGGGGCTGAATTTCAGCCGCGACGAGCTGCGCAAGGGGATCGCGCTGGCGCATGGGCGCGGCGCGAAGATCCTGGTGGCCATCAACACCTTCCCGCGCGCCTCCGCCGTCGACATCTGGCATCGCGCGGTGGACGATGCGGCGAGCGCGGGGGCCGATGCGCTGATCCTCGCCGACATCGGATTGATGGACTATGCGGCGAGGCGCCATCCGAACCAGCGTCTGCACGTCTCGGTCCAGGCTGCGGCCGCCAATCCCGATGCCATCGCCTTCTACGCCGAAACTTTCGGCGCGCGGCGCGTCGTGCTGCCGCGTGTCCTCAGCGTGCCTGAAATCGCCGAGATCACCAGGGAGTCGGCCTGCGAGACCGAGGTCTTCGTGTTCGGCGGCCTCTGCGTCATGGCCGAAGGGCGCTGCTCGCTGTCGTCCTATGCGACCGGCAAGTCGCCGAACATGCAGGGCGTCTGCTCACCGCCGAGCCATGTGACCTACGAACAGACTGCGGATGGGACCAAGTCCAGTCTCGGCGGCTTCGCCATCAACCGGTTCGGGGTCAGCGAGCCTGCGGGCTATCCGACGCTGTGCAAGGGGCGCTTCTCGACCGCGCAGGGTGCCGGCTATATTTTCGAGGACCCCGTCAGCCTGGATGCCACGACGCTGCTCAAAGGCTTGCGCGATGCCGGCGTGACCGCGCTCAAGATCGAGGGCCGCCAGCGCGGCCGTGCCTATGTCGAAGGCGTGGTGCGCCACTTCCGTCATGCGCTCGCTGCGCTCGAGAGCGGCAGTGAGGCGGACATTGCGAGCCTGAAGCCGTTCACCGAAGGTCAGGCCTCCACGCTCGGCGCCTATCGCAAGACCTGGCGCTAATCCGTTCGACGATGTGAGATCCGAAAGATGCAACTCAGCCTCGGTCCAGTTCTGTACAATTGGGCGCCGGAACGCTGGCGCGACTTCTATTTCCGGATCGCCGACGAAGCGCCGGTCGACATCGTGTCCGTCGGCGAGATCGTCTGCTCGAAGCGCTCGCCGTTCTTCGCAGACCACATCCCGGCCGTGGTCGAACGACTGCAGAACGCCGGCAAGCAGGTGCTGCTGGGCTCGCTGATCCTGGTCTCGCTGCGGCGCGAGCGCCGCCAGACCGAGGAGCTCGCGGCGGTCGAGGGCGCCATGGTCGAGGTCAACGATCTGACCTGTCTCAGGGCGCTTGCGGGCCGGCCGCACGCCATCGGCCCGTTCGTCAACATCTACAACGAGGCGAGCGCGGCCTTTCACGCCGCGCACGGGGCGAGGCGCATCTGCCTGCCGCCGGAATTGCCGCTGGCCTCGGTGGCCACGATCGCGAAGGCTGTTCCCGATGCCACGATCGAAGTGTTCGCGTTCGGCCGCGTGCCGCTGGCCATCTCCGCGCGGTGCTATCATGCGCGCCTTCACAAGCTCACCAAGGACAATTGCCGCTTCGTCTGCGAGAAGGACCCGGATGGTCTTCTCCTCAACACGCTGGAGCAGCAGGACTTCCTGACCATCAACGGCGTGCAGACGTTGTCGCACACCTGCGCAAATTTGCTGGGCGAGGCCGGCCTCTTGCGCGAGAGCAATGTCGGATCACTGCGCCTGTCGCCGCAGGATTGCGACATGGTCGTCGTCGCCAAGGCTTTTCGCGACGTGTTGGACGGTCGCGACGATGTCGAGGGCGGCAATCGCCGGCTTGCCGCGGCCTATCCCGGCGTGCCGTTCTCGAATGGCTTCCTGTGGGCGGAGCCGGGGCACGTCTATCGTCAGGCCCGATCAGGGGATGCGCAAGCCTCGGCGCAAATCGGGGCTCTCTAACCGTTCCGGCGTTGCCGGGTGCTCAGAAAGTCGCGGCCATTGCGGCCAGCCGTCGATGGGCCCTGTCCTGCGCGGCCTCGATCGGCTGTTGCGGTCCCGTGGTTGGCCCGATCGGCACGAAACGGACATTGTCGATGCCGATGAAGCGCAGGATGTCGCGCAGGTAAGGCGTTGCCATGTCGATGCGGCCGCGGTTCATGCCGGTGGCAAAGTCGCTGCCACTGGCGAGAATCACCAGCGTCGGCCGGTCCTTGAGCAGTGGGAGATAGCCCTGTGACGGGTCGAACCGGAACGTCAGTCCGGGCTGCACGATGATGTCGAACCACTGCTTGAGCTTGTAGGGAATGCCGAAGTTCCCCATCGGCGTCGAGATCACCACCCGATCGGCCAGCGAAAACCGCAGCGCCATTCGCTCGGCCTCGGCAAAGCTGTCGCGTTGCGGGTCGTTGAAGGCTTGCCCGTTCATCCGTGCATATTTGGCCTCGACGATGGGACCTGAGAATTCCGGCATCCGCTCCCGCCAGAGGTCCACGACATCGAGATCCCAGTCCGGCCGGGCCTGGCGAAATCCGTCAAGAAAGACGCGCGCGCCGGCGCTCGAGAAGGAGTCGGCGCGGGGCGAGCAGGACAGGTGCAGGAGCTTTGCCACCGCTCATCCCAACGCCCGGATGACGGCATCTGCCCTCGTGACGATCGCGACGTTCTGCATGGCAAAATTGATCGAGGCATTGTGCCAGTCGGCGTTCATGGTCGAGCAGCAATCTTCGGGGACGATCATGAAGTAACCCTTATCTGCCCCGGTGCGGGCGGTGTGCTCGACCGACATGTTGGTCCAGGCGCCGGTGTTGATGATCATGTCGCGCCCGGTCGCCTTCAGGATGGTTTCCAGCCGCGTGCCCTCCCACGCGCTCATCCGCATCTTCTCGACGACGAAATCGCCGGGCCGGGGCTCGAGGCCCGAGACCGGCGCTGCGCCCCAGCTTCCGCGCACCATCGCCTTGCTGTCGACCAGGCCTTCGAACAGCGGTGCGTTCAGCGTGACACCGGGTGCGCCGGGCTCGACGACGAACCAGACGTGGATGATCGCAACGCCCCGCGCCCGCGCGGTCTCAGCAAGGCGCCGGACATTCTCGACGACGTGCTGCTGCTTCGCATGCCCGGGAGCGCCCGACTCGGCGAACGCGCCGCCGTCCATGATGACGTCGTTCTGCAGGTCCTGGATGATCATGGCGCAGCGCTGCGGATCAAGCCGCATGTCGCCGTCAGCGAGGATAGGCGCCGCCGGCGATGCGCTTGCCGCCTGGCCGCCGCCGCTTCGCCGGCCACTCATATAGGGCTCGTGCCGCGGACCGACCTTGGTCGGGATCGCATAGACCGAGTGCGTCGCGGTCAGATACAGCGTGCGGAAATCCGGGCCGCCCCAGGCGAGGTTGGCGACCATCTCGGGCACGCGGACCTTGCCGAGCAGCTCGCCGCGCGGCGAATAGACCCAGACGCCGCCGGGCGCGGTGACCCAGATATTGTCGTGCTGATCGCACTTCATGCCGTCGGGCAGGCCGGCCTCGAGCTCGGAGCGGATGCCGCTTGCGAACACCCGCGCATTCGACAGCGAGCCGTCGGCGTTGACGTCGAAGACGCGGATCAGCGCCTGCACGGTGTCGTTGACATAGAGCAGCTTCTCGTCCGGCGAGAAGCACAGGCCGTTCGGCTGGTCGAACAGATTGCGCTCGACCACGAGCTTCGGCTCGCCGCCGGGCACGAGGCGATAGACGCCCTGGAAGCCGAGCTGGCGCGGCCGCTCGACGCCATAGACCGGCATGCGGCCGTACCAGGGGTCGGAGAAATAGATTGCGCCGGAGGAGTGCACGCAGACGTCGTTCGGGCTGTTCAGCTCCTGGCCCTGGAAGTGCGAAGCCAGCACCTCGCGCCGCCCGTCCGGCCGTTCGCGGACTAGCTGCGATGTCGCGTGCTCGCAGACGATCAGATTGAGCTCGGCATCATAGGTCATGCCGTTGCACTTGTTCGAGGGACGCTTGACCTCGGCGACACCGCGCCGCGCGTCCCAGCGCCGGCGTACGTCACCCGGCATGTCCGAGAACAGCAGATAGTGATCGACCGGATGCCAGATCGGCCCCTCCGTGAAGTCAAAGCCGGTGCCGACCTGCGCGACCGGCGCATAAGGGTCGATCAAAGTTTCGAATTCGCTTCGCAAGGTGACGTGCGTCATCGGTCGATCCCCAAGATCATCTCAAGCCGGGAACCAGTTGCGTGCGGGCAAGGACTGCACGATCGGTCCGGGGACCTGATCGTGCAGGCGGCCGACGACGTTGCCGCCTTCGATCTTGGCGGGGCGGTCGTGCACCGGCAGCAGATAGCGCGAATTGCTCAACAGCTTCTTGATCGAGGCCTTCTCCGCCCGCTTGCTGGTGCCGTGGTTGCCCGTCGTGCGCGGCTCCCAATCGTGGATCTCGTTGAAGGGCGTCACGATCTGGTCGTTGAAATCGTAGATCACATCGCCGCAGATAGTGGCGATTCCATCGGCGGTCTCGACGATGACGTTCATCGAACCCTCGGTATGCGCATTGGCGGCGTCGCAGTAGACGCCGGGCATCAGCTCGATCGGGCCGGTGATCTCGAGGTCGAGGAAGCGCAGCGCGCTCTTGGTGTGCAGCCGGTCGATCAGGTGCTTGATGTCGGGCGCCGGATATTGCGGATGCATCAGGCCGGAGACGGAATATTCGAGCTCCTTGCGATTGAGCACGACGGTCGTGTTCATCGGGAACAGATCGTCCTTGCCGGCATGGTCGATGTGCAGATGGGTGTGGCAGACGAAGCGGACGTCGCCCATGCGCACGCCGTGGCGCGCGAGCTGGTTCTCGATCATGTTCTCGTGGTACTGCAAGCCCCGCATGCCCAGCGTCTCCATGATCTGGTTGGAGCGGTAGCCGGTGTCGACCACGACCGGGTATTTCCCCCCGAGGATCAGGAAGCCGAGGGTGAGGACGCGGCGGGTGCGGCCGCAGTCGCGGCCGAGCACCAGAAAGCTCGATTCCAGCTCGATATCGCCATAGTCCAGGATCTTGATCTCCAGCGCCATTCGTTGCCCTCCCTCATCTGTTTCTTGTCTGTCAAAGCCGGTAGACGCGCCTCGCCGTCGTCCTGAAGATGGCGTCCTGCTGCTCAGCACTGAACGGCGCCGCGGCCGTGCGAAAGGCGCCGACGAGCTCGCGATAGCTGGTCCACAATTTCTCGATCGGGAAGTTGGAGCCGAACAGGCAACGCTCGGCGCCGAAGATCGCGACGGTATCGGTGAGCACGGCGGCGATGTGCGCGGGATCGTTGCGATGGATGAAGGTGCCGAGCCCGGAGAGCTTTGAGACCACGTTCGGGCAGGCCGAGAGCCGGGCCATGCCGCTGCGCCAGGCGGCGCGGCCGCCAGGCGAGAGATCCTCCAGCATACCGGCATGCTGGAGGATGAAGGTCACGTCGGGGCAGGCTTCGGCAAGTGCTGCGGCGTCCGGCATCTGCGGGGTGAACACCTGCAAATCGAAGCTCCAGCCATAGCCGGCGAGACGCGCGACGTTGCGGCGGATCATCGGGTCGGCGCAGAGATCCGGCCGGGCCGCAAAGCGGTACAGCGGGTTCTCGTGCCAGTGCAGCTGCATGCGCACGCCGCGCACAAGAGGATAGCGCTTCAGGCGGTCGAGCTGCGGGCGAACGTCGTCCACGGCAAAATCGGCATAGGCGACGATCGCGTGCGGCCAGCCGTGCGCGTCGGCGGTCTGCTGCACCCAGGCGGCCTCGTCCTCGAAGCGGTCGTTGGCCCAGTTGGTCTGCACGTAGACCGAGCGGGTGACGCCGGTGGCCCTGAGGTCGTCGAGATATTCCTCGATCGGATAGTCGCGACGGATCGGCTCGTAAGGTCCGAAGATGCGCGGCTGCATGGGGCCGATCAGCCAGGGCAGGTCGGCCTGCCGCCAGATATGATGATGACCATCGACAATGTCGGTCACGCCGCTCTCCTTCGTCCCAGCGCCAGAATATGCGCGACGATCGACGCGCTCGAGCCGCCATCCACGAGGTCATCGACGAAGCGCTCGATCGCGACGAGCGCTTCGGTCTGCGGGCGGAAGCCGGGGCTGGTCGCCAGCGGCGTCAGCCAGCTCAGGCGCCAGGCGCGCCGCGACAATTTCGCGACGGCGTCGCGAAGTGCGTCGGTCTCGCCGCGCTCGAGTCCGTCGGAGACGATCACCACCGCCGCGCCGCGCGCATAGCCGCCGAAGCGGGGGACAGCGAGGAACGCTTGCAGCGCATCGCCGATGCGGGTGCCGCCGTCCCAGTCGCTGACCAGATGCGCGGCGGCGTTCATGGCCTGCTCGCGGCGCTTCAGCCGCAACGGTCGGGTGATGCGGGTCAGCCGCGTGCCGAAGGTGAACACCTCAACATTGGGCGCCGCCTGCACCAGCGCATGCGCGAGCTTCATATTCTCTTCGGTGCGGCTCTTCATCGAGCCGGAGACGTCGATCAGCAGCAGCATCTTGCGCGGGCGCTGGCGCCGCTTCATGTGACCGAGCCGCAGGATCTCGCCGTCGCTGCGGACAGAGTCGCGTAAAGTGCGGCGGAGATCGGCAAACGGCCCACGGCGGGCGCGCATGCGGCGATGGCCGCGCCGTCGCGGCAGGCGTCGCGGCGCCTCCCGCGTCAGGCGGCGCAATGCGTCCGTGCTCGAGGTCGCCCCAAAGCGACGCTCGACCAGCGCCTCGCTTCGGGTCGCGGTGAGGCCGGACTCATTGGCCTCGTCGGAGAGCAGGGGCTCCTCGTCGCCGCGGCCCTCCTCCTGGAGGCGGACTGTCTCGTCGTCCTCGCCCTCGTCGTCTCGCGCGATCGCCTCGCTGCCGCGGAAATGGAGATCGAACAGCCGGTCGAAGGTCGCGCGGCGTTCGGGTGGCGGAGCCAGCGTCGCCAGGGCGGCCTGTCTGACGTGCTCGATGCTACGCGGACCCAGCAGCTCGATCGCGGCCAGGAACGTCGTGGTCTGCTCCGGTGCGACGGCAAAGCCGTTCGCGCGCAGCAGCGGGACGAAGGCGACGAAGATGCGTGCGGCGCGGGGGAGTTGCGGCTCGGTGGTCATGCGGTCGCCTCCGCGAGCAAGGCATCGAGCCTCGGCGAGATGAAGTGCAGATCCTCTTCGTCCTTCAGCGCCACGCCGATCGAGCGCTTGAACGCATCGGGCCAGCGCGCGCCGCCCTTGTGCAGCAGCGTCGCGGCCTCGGCCCAGTCGACGGCCTCGGCAATGCCCGGCGCCTTGCTGAGGGGTTCGCGCCGCAGCTTCTCCACGGCCGCGACGACGGCGCGGGCGGTGGCCTCGGCAACGCTCGATGCGCGCATCATGATGATCCGCGCCTCGCGCTCGGCGCTCGGATAGTCGATCCAGTGATAGACGCAGCGGCGGCGCAAGGCCTCGTGCAAATCGCGCGTCCGGTTCGACGTCAGCACGACCACGGGGCGTTCCGCCGCGCGCACCGTGCCGCGCTCGGGAATCGAGATCTGGAAGTCGGAGAGGAATTCGAGCAGGAAGGCCTCGAACTCCTGATCGGCGCGGTCGATCTCGTCGATCAGCAGCACGGTGGAATCGGGCGCGCGGAGCGTGGCCAGCATCGGCCGCTCGATCAGAAACGTCTCGCCATAGATGTCGATGCTCTCGTCGCCGGCCTGGCGGATCGCCAGCATCTGGCGCGGGTAGTTCCACTCATAGAGCGCGGCAGAGGCGTCGATGCCCTCATAGCATTGCAGGCGGATCAGGCGCCGGCCGAGCACGGCAGCGATCGCTTTTGCCGCTTCCGTCTTGCCGACGCCCGGCGCGCCCTCGAGCAGCAGCGGCTTGCCGAGCGCGAGGCCGAGATAGGCCGCGGTCGCAAGGCCCTCGTCGGCAAGGTAATAGGCTGCCCGAAGCGCCTTCTCCAGCGCCTCCGGGCTGTCGATGCCGACGATGTTGCTGCGAACCGCCACGGCCGATCCTCTAGCGCCGCGCCTGCGGCCGCGCGCCGCCCTGGGCCTTGATCGCGCGCAGCACCTTTTCAGGCGTGATCGGCAGGTCGTCGATGCGCACGCCGACGGCATTGAAGATCGCATTGGCGACGGCCGGCAGCACCGGGTTGGCACACATCTCGCCGGGGCCCTTGGCACCGAACGGACCATCGGGAGCGGGGCGTTCCAGCACGGCGATATCGTGCGGGCAGATGTCGCCGGGGCCGGGCATCAGATATTCGACGAAGTCGCGGGGCCCGTGAACGGGATCGGGATAATAGGGCTCCGGGGTCTCATAGAGCGCGTGGCTGACGCCCATCCAGGCGCCGCCGACCAGCTGCTGCTCGACCAGACGCGGGTTCAGCGCGCGACCGAGCTCGTAGGCGGAATCCATCCGGACCATCGCGACATCGCCGGTCTCGTCGTCGACCTCGACCTCGGCGACGAGGCAGGCATGGGCGTAACAGGTCGCCGGCGACATCTCGCCGGTCTCGGGGTCGACGTTGGAGAGGGGAACCAGAAAGATGCCGCGGCCCGAGATGGTCTTGCCCTGCTTGAACTGCGCGGCAATCGCGACATCCTTGGTCGAGATCGAACGGTGCGGCGCGCCCTTGACGTGGATATTGCCGCGGCCGTCGGTGTCGAGATCGGCGGCATTGACCTCGAGCTCCTCGGCCGCCGCCTCCATCATCACGCCGCGGGCTTCGCGGGCCGCCGCCATCACGGCATTGCCGACCCGGTGGGTGCCGCGCGAGGCGAACGAGCCCATGCAGTGCGGGCCGGTGTCGGAATCCGCCGTGTCGACATAGACGTCCTCGACCGGCACGCCCAGCGTCTCGGCGCAGATCTGCCGCGTTACCGACTTCATGCCCTGGCCGAGGTCGATCGACGACAGCGCCACTGTGAACTTGCCGCTGGGATTGGAGTGAACCAGGGCCTGGCTCGGGTCGCCGCCAAGGTTCATGCCGATGGGATAATTGATCGACGCCATGCCGCGTCCGCGATGCCTGGTCATGTCAGCGTCTCCTGGTGCCGAACACCGACGAGAACCGCGTCGCGCCATGCGATGGCGCGGCCGGGCGCGGTGGGGGAGGCGGCGGTGCCGGCGGGGGTGGATCGCGCGGCGGTTCCCGTGTCGCGGTTACGGGTGCGCGGTCATAGGTCGTGCGCTGCTGTGCAGGCGCAGCCGGACGTGCGCGGGACTCCGTTGGCGTCGGCGGGATCACCGCGCGGCTGCCGCCGCCGTCCTTGCGCGAGGAAGCGCGCTTGAACTCGTCGCGGATCGGCCATTTGGCCTTTTCGGCCGCGACCTGAACGCATTCGATCAGCGCGGTGTTCTTGGCCTCGCGCCGGTGCGCCTTCATGTCGCCGTCGCGATAGGCGTTGAGAATGCGAAACTCCATCGGGTCCATGCCGACGAGGTTTGCGAGCTTGTCCATCTGGCATTCGATCGCAAAGTCCATCGCGGTAACGCCGAAGCCGCGCATGGCGGTCGCGGGCGTGCGATTGGTGAAGACGCAGTAGACGTCGCCATAGACGTTCGGGATGGTGTAGGGGCCGGGCAGGTGGGCGGCACATTTCACCGCGGCGTAGCTCGACAGACGCGTATAGGCGCCGCTGTCGAAATAGGCGCGGATCTTGCGCGCGACGACGCGGCCGTCGCGCATCACGCCGTCCTTGATGTAGATGCGCTCGGCGCCGCGCGGCGGACCGTACTGCATCTCCTCCTCGCGCCCGAACACGTAGCGCACGGGCCGCCCGGTCAGCATGGCGCCGAGGATCGCGAGCGGCTCGGTCAACGTGTCCACCTTGCCGCCGAAGCCGCCGCCGACGGTGCCGCCGATGAAATGGAACCGGTTGGAGGGCACGTCCAAGATCTTGGCGCAGGTGTCGACGGAGAAGAACAGCGCCTGGGTCGAGGTGTAGACGACGTAGCGGCCATTGGTGTCGGGCGCGGCGATGGCGCCGTTGGTCTCGGTCGGCGCGTGCTCGATCGGCGACATCTGGTAGCGTTGCTCCAGCACGTGGTCGGCGCTGGCGAGCGCGGCGTCGGCATCGCCGAAGCGCAGGCGCTGGTGATCGTAGACGTCGTGATAGATGAAGGCGTTCTTCGGGTAGGTCTCGTTGACCACGGGCGCCCCGGGCTTCAGCGCGTCCTCGACATCGAACACGGCCGGGAGCGGCTCGTAATCGACCTTGACCTTCGCGATGGCCTCGAACGCTTCGCGCTCGCTGTCGGCGACGATGGCAAGGATCGGTTCGCCCTTGTAGCGGACCTTGTCGACCGCCAGCGACGGCTCGTCGTCCTTGCCGAAGTTGATCAGGCTGAGCAGCGTGTTGAGATTGACCGGCACGTCGGTGCCACGGATGATCCGGCGCACGCCGGCTGAGCGCTCTGCGTCCGTGGTATCGATGCGGCGGATCCTTGCATGGGCCTGGGTCGAGCGTACGACCTTCAGGTGCAGCATACCTTGCAGCTTGTGATCGTTGAAGTAGCTCGACGTGCCCGTGACGTGGCCGAGCATGTCCTGGCGCTGGGTGCCCTTGCCGATTTCCTTGAGATTATCGTCGCGCTCGTCGGCGAAGATGTCCTTGCGAAGTTCCAGCATGGTTGACCTCAGGCGCTGACCCGGCCGCTCGCGGCGGCCAGGATGGCATTGATGATCGGCTCGTAGCCGGTGCAGCGGCAGATGTTGCCGGAGATGGCTTCAATGACCTCGTCGCGGCTCGGCGAGGGATTGCGGTCGAGCAGTGCCTTGGCGGCCATCAGCATGCCCGGCGTGCAATAGCCGCACTGGGCCGCGAAATGGTCGGCGAAGGCGCGCTGCAGCGGGTGCAGGTTCGGGCCCTGCTTCATGCCGTCGAGCGTCTCGATGGAACGGCCGGCCACCGTCTCCGCCAGCGTCAGGCAGGAGAGATGAAGCTCGCCGTCGATCAGCACGCTGCAGGTGCCGCAGCCGCCCTGGCCGCAGCCGAATTTCGGCGTCATGTCGCCGATCAGCTCGCGCAGCGCCACCAGCAGATTGGTGCCGCCGTCGACGAAGATGGCGACGTCGCGGCCGTTGTGACGAAATTGCAGGGGTATCTTGGACATGGGCTCTATTCCTGGCCTGACAGCAGGCGCCGCAGATGAACGCCGACGATCTCGCGGCGATACCAGGCGCTGCCGAGCGCGTTGTCGGATGGCGATGTTCCCTCAGTCGCCGCGGATGCGGCCGCCGCGACGGTTGCGGCGTCCAGCGATCGGCCCTCCAGCGCGCGCTCGGCGGCACGGGCGCGGATCTGGGTCGGCGCCATCGATCCCAGCGCGATCCGGGCGCCCGCGATCCGGCCACCACTGATCGGCAGATGTGCGGCAAGCGTGATGACCGAGCCGCCCTTCGGCTTGATGCGGGCGATCTTGCGATAGCGGAACGCGTCGCTGCTCGCCGGCCGGGTGCAGGACACCGACAGCACCAATGTTCCGGCCTGACGTTCGCGCGCCTGCAGGAACTCTTCGATCGCGATGTCGCGGGAGCCAAAGCCGCCCGCGACGGCGACGGTCGCATCGAGCGCGAGCAGTGCCACGGTGAAATCGCCATAGGGGCTGGGCGCGAAGAGATTGCCGCCGACCGTGCCCATGTTGCGCACGGCGGGACCGCCGATCGAGCGGGCGGGCGCGTGCAGGAAGGCGAGGTCCCGTTCCGCAAGGATGCGCGCGAAGGTGACGCCGGCGCCGAGCGTGATGCGCGGCCCCGAGGCGTCGATCCGGGTCAGCGCCTGGTCCTGAGCGCGGACCACGGTCGAGATCGCGACATCGCCCTCGTTCAAGGCCCGCATCACCAGCGTGCCGCCGCCGAGATAGCGCGCGGTGCGGTCCGAGGACAGCGCCCCTGCCGCCTCGCTGGCGCTTGCAAACGTCTTCACTGTCACGGCCATGATTATGCGGCCTCCCTCAGATGCCGGCGGATCGCCTCGAATCCGGCCTGGTAAATGTCTTCTGCGACCATGTGGGTGATGCGGTCGCGATCCTCCGGCTTGGTGGTGAAGCGGGACTCCCAGTGCCAGAAGGTGCGGTCGCCGTCGGTGACCGGCAGCAGCCGGACATGGGCGACGTAGTTGAACATCGGCACCGGCGTATCGAGCAGGCAATAGCTGAAGGACTGCTCCAGGTCCGACAGCGCCAGCAATTGCTCGCGCAGCTCGGAGCCGTCGTTGAGCTTGAACCGCCTGATGCAGCCGATCTTGTCGGAGGATTGCGCGCGCTCGATCGAGGAGGTCGCGACAACCGGATGCCAGCGATCGTGCCCGTTGAAATCGCGCAGCACGGTCCACACCGCATCGGTCGGTGCGTCCAGGATCGTGCTCTTGACGACATGCGGCACGGTCAGCCTCCGAACACGCGCTTGAGCGCGTCAAATCCGCCCTGGAACACGCCGCCGCCGATATTGCTGACGAGCTCGGTCTCCCGCTCCGGCGCGCAGTCGAATTCGGCGGTCCATTCCATGAAGGTCTGGTCGCCGTCGGTGACGGGGGTGAGCCGCAGGGTGGCGACATAGTTCTCGACACCCATCGGCGATTCCAGGATCGAATAGGTGCAGAACATGTCGTAGTCGGAGAGGCCGAGCAGCTTCTCGCGGATGCGGTCGCCGTTGCGCAGGCGAAAATCTCGCACACAACCGATCTTGTCGGCGGGCTCGCCGCCCTCGATGCGGCTTTCGGCGATGGCCGGATGCCAGTTCGGCAAGCCATTGAAATCGCGCACCCGCGCCCAGACGCGGTCGTTGCGGGCATTGACGACGGTGGAGACGTAGACGCGAGCCATGGCGCGACCTCAGCTCTTCTTCCGCGGCCCGCGATCGGCCGGCGGTTCGCCACCTTCGGCCGAGGGGGCTGGCGCGGCCGCCGGCTTGTCGCCGCCACCTCCGCCTCCGCCGCTTTTGCGTGCGGACTCCTTGATCCCCTGCATGTCGCGGGCCTCGCGGATCAGGCCCGGCATCTTGGCGAGGCTGCCGCCTTCGACGCCGATATCGGCCAGGAGCGAGTCGATCAGCGGCGCCTGGACGCGATAGCGCAGGGCAGAGTCGATGACTTCGTCGGTGGCGCTGCGGCCGCCATTGCCGCCATGGCCGTTACCGTTGAGGCCGTCGACCTGGAGGATGCGTATGCCCTCGATCTTCTCCATCGGCTTGACGCTCTCGCGGACGATGCCCTCGATCCGGTCGAGCAGCTTGCGGCGGAACAGCGAGTAGCGCGCCTGGTCGGTCAGCACGTTCTCGGCCTCGTTCAGCATCCGCTGGGCTTCCGCCTCGACGGCCGCGCGCACGCGCTCGGCCTCGGCCGCGATCCGGGTCTCCTCGGCCTGCTTCTCGGCGATCAGGATTTCCACCGTCTTGCGCCGCTTGGCGATCTCGCTCTCGCGCGCGGTGATGACGCGCTCGGTGGCTTCGGTGGCGCGCATCCGCGCTTCCTCGGCCGACGCCTTGGCGGCGGACTCTTCCAGAGACTTCAGATGGATCGCGATGGCCTTCTCCATCAGGACGGTCTCGACTTCCTTTTCGCGGTTGACTTCGAGCTTGCGCAGCTCGCGTTCGCGACCGACGCGGGCCTCGTCGAGGCCGCGGTCGGATGCGATGCGCGCACGCTCGACCTCCTCGCGAGAGGCGATCTCGGCCTCCTGCAGCGACTGCACGCGGGCGACCTCGAGCTGCTCGATCGAGCGGCGGCGCTCGATGCGGGCGGCTTCCAGCGCCTGCTCGCGCGACACGTCCGTGGTCTCGACCTCCTTGCGCGCGACGATCTCGGCCTGCCGGACCTGGCGGTCGGCATCGATCCGCTCGGACTTCTTGGTCGACAGTGCGATGACGCGGTCCTCGTCGGCGATCTCGATCGCCTTCTTCTGCTCGATGTTGAGCACCTCGCGCTTCTTGGAGGAATTGATGCGCTCGGCCTCGAGCGCCAGATCGACCGTGATGCGCTGGCGCTCGATGGCGTCGCGCCGCTTCAACTCGGCCGCCTCCAGCACGCCGGTGCGCTCGATCTCGAGCGAACGGGTGTCGCGCTCGGCCTGGATGCGCTCGGCCGCGACCGCCTTCTCCTGGGCGATGCGGGCCGCCTCGATCGCCTCGCGCGAGGCGATGTCGGCCTCCTCGACGGCGCGGTTGCGGGCGATCTCCAGCGAGCGCACGCGCTCCTCCTGGGCGATCCGGCTGGCCTCCGTGGTCTCGCGCGCGGCGATGCCGGCGACGTCCAATGCCTGGTTACGCTCGATCTCCAGCTGCCGCGTGTTCTGCTCGGCGGCGATGCGCTCGGCGGCAAGCGTCCGCTCGCGGGCGATGCGGGCGGCCTCCACGGCGCGCTGCGCCTCGATCTCGGCCTCCTGGATGGTGCGCACCTGCTGGATCTCCAGCGCGCGGGTGCGCTCGTCGGAGGAGATACGCTCGACATTGACGATCAGCGTCTGGGCGATGCGCGCCTTTTCGGTCGCCTCGCGCGCCGCGATCTCGGCCTCGTCCACGGCACGGGTGCGCTCGATCTCGCGGCGCCGCGTCTCCTCTTCGTTGGCGATGCGGGCGTCGGTGATGACGCGGTCCTGCTGGATCCGCGCCTTCTCGATCGCTTCGCGCGCCGCGATCTCGGCTTCCTCGACGGTCCGCATCCGCTCGATCTCGCGCTGGCGGACCTCGCGCTCGGATGCGATCCGCGTGGTGTCGATCGAGCGCTGGTTGGCGATCCTCGTCTTCTCGATCTCCTCGCGCGCCAGCAGCTCCTTTTCCTCGATGGTGCGGGTCCGCTCGATCTCCTTCTGGCGGGTTTCGCGCTCGGAGGCGATGCGGGCCTCCGCGATCGCCTGGTCGTTGGCGATGCGGGCGCGCTCGATGGTCTCGCCCGCGGAGATCTGCGCCTGCTCGGCCTCGGTTTCGCGCAATGCGCGCTCGCGGGCGACTTCCGTGCGCTGGAGCGCGCGGCGCATCTCGATGTCGCGTTCCTGCTCCAGGCGTGCGGTTTCGCTCTCGCGCTCGATCTCCAGCGCCTGCCGCTCGGCCTCCAGGTTGCGGGCGCGAATCTTGATCATCGAGTCCTGCTCGATGTCGTTGCGCAGCTTCCGCTTGGCCTCGATGTCCTGCATCAGCTGGGTCAGGCCTTCGGCGTCGAACCGGTTCGAGGGGTTGAAGAATTCGAGGTCGGTCTGGTCGAGATCGGTGATGGCGACCGATTCCAGCTCGAGGCCGTTCTGGGCGAGGGCCTCCGCCGCGTTGGCCTTGACGCGGGCGACATACTCGCCGCGCTGCTCGTGCATCTGCTCGAGGGTCATTTCGGAGGCGATTGAACGGATCGCCGAGATGAACTTGCCGGCGAGGAGGGCATGCAGTTGTCCCGGCTCCATGGTGCGGCGGCCGAGCGTGGCGGCCGCGATCGAGACCGCTTCGCGGGTCGCCTGGACGCGGACGTAGAAATCGGCCTCGATGTCGACGCGCATGCGGTCGCGGGTGATCACCGCGTCCTGCCTGGAGCGCACGATGCCCATCGGCAGCACGTTCATGTTGACGGGCGTGTAATCGTGGATGAACGGCAGCACGAAGGCGCCGCCATTGATCACCACGCGTTCGCCGAGGAAACCGGTCCGGACGAACGAGGTCTCCTTGGAGGAGCGATGGTAGAGCCAGTTCACGATATAGACGCCGACCACGATCACGACGATCGCGACGATCAGCCAGAGGATCAATTCACCGACCAGCATCCCCGACATCTTTTCCTCCCTCCAACCTTCAGGCGTTAGCGCGCGCCGATCGCCTTGAATTGACGCACCTGCTCCGTCAGCGCCCGCTCCACGGGCAGCCGCTCCATCGAGGACGCGCCGTAGAAGCCGTGGCAATGGCGGGTGTTCTTCATGATGAAATCGGCGTCGGCGGGATCCGCGATCGGGCCGCCATGCGCCAGCACCAGGATGTCGGGGTTGACGCTGAGCGCGGCGGAGGCCCAGGTGTCGATCTGCGCCGGACAGTCCTTCAGCCTCAACGCGGTCTGCGCGCCGATCGAGCCGCCGGTCGTCAAGCCCATGTGGCAGACGACGATGTCGGCGCCGGCGATCGCCATCGCGGCGGCTTCCTTCTCGCTGAACACATAGGGCGTCGTCAGCATGTCCTTGTCGTGCGCCTTGGCGATCATGTCGATCTCGAGCGCGTAGGACATCCCGGTCTCTTCGAGATTGGCGCGGAAGGTGCCGTCGATCAGGCCGACGGTCGGAAAGTTCTGCACGCCTGCGAAGCCGAGCGCCTTCAGCTGGTCGAGAAACGCGTCCATGTCGCGGAACGGATCGGTGCCGTTGACGCCCGCGAGCACCGGCGTCCTCGTGACCACGGGCAGCACCTCGCCGGCCATCTCCAGCACGATGGCGTTGGCATCGCCGTAAGCCATCAGGCCGGCGAGCGAGCCGCGTCCGGCCATGCGGTAGCGTCCGGAATTGTAGATCACGATGAGATCGACGCCGCCGGCCTCCTCGCATTTGGCTGACAGCCCGGTGCCGGCGCCGCCGCCGACGATCGGCTCGCCGCGCTTCGCCATCTCGCGGAACCGCCTCAGGAGTGCTGCGCGTTCAAACCTTGGCATCGCTCACCTCGTTAGTCTCCGCCGCGCGCCGGTGCGGCCGAACAGGGTTCGGAATGCACCGACGATGGCGGCGGCGAAGTCGGGATCATTGATGTTTCTGGGGATGCGAATGAGCTGGCGGTTGCCGGTCTGCCGCACGATGCGCTCCAGCGTGCGGAACAGCGCGGCATCGGCGTCCGGATCCCAGAACGGCTGGCCCCGCGCGTCGAGCGCGGAGACGCCGCCCTCGGGCAGGAAGAAGCGCACCGGGCCGTCCATCTGGTTGAGTCGCTCGCCGATCCAGCGGCCGATGCGCTCGTTCTCTTCCACGGTCGTCCGCATCAACGTCACCTGCGGGTTGTGGACGTGGAATTTGCGCCCGCGGTAGCGCTCGGGAATGGTGTCGGGCGCGCCGAAATTGACCATGTCGAGGGCGCCGACCGAGCCGACATAGGGAACGCGCGTGCGGATGATCGCACCGAGGCGGTCCTCAGTCGCAGGAAACACGCCGCCCATCAGGAGATCGCAGACCTCTGTCGTGGTGAGGTCGATGACGCCGGCGAGTTGGCCGGACTCGACGAGTTTCTCCATGGAGCGGCCGCCGACGCCGGTGGCATGGAAGACCAGGCACTCGAAATCCTCGCGCAGCTCGGCGGCGATCTTCTGCACCGCCGGCGTCGTCACGCCGAACATGGTGATGCCGACCGCAGGCAGGCCGCCGGCCTCCCGCGTCGTCGTGGCGCGCGCGTCCAGCCGCGCCTTGACCATGCCGGCGAGCGCATGGGCGCCGTTGGCCAGCACCGCGCGCGAGATCGAGTTCAGCCCCTGCACGTCGGTGACCGAGTGCATCATGGTGATATCGGCGGGGCCGACATAGGGCCCGACATCGCCGGAGGCGACGGAGGAGATGATCAGCTTCGGCACCCCGACGGGGAGCGCGCGCATGCCGGGGGCAACCAGCGACGCCGCGCCCGAGCCGCCGGCCGAGATCACGCCGGCGACATTGCCCTGGCGCCGCAGCCAGCTGGCGAACGCATCGGCCATCGCGGTTACGGCCGCGCCGCGGTCGGGGCCGAACACGGCGGAGCCGCCGCGGCCGTGGTTGAGGGCAATCTCCTGCGCGGAGACATCGCAGCTGGAATGCCTGCCGCTGGTCGAGACGTCGACCAGCCGCGTGCGCAGGCCGGTTTCGGCGATGATGTCGCGGATGAAGCGCAGCTCGAGGCCCTTGGTGTCGAGCGTGCCGACGACCAGGACGACGGGCGGGCCGGCGGTCTGCGCCGCCATCGGCTCGCGCTTGCGCCGCGCCGTCTCGTCGAGCCGCGCGACTTGCGTCGAGAGCGTGCGCGCTGCGGCCTCGATGCGGGCGATCGGCACCGGTTGCGACCACCGCGTCGGCAGTGTCGGATTGGAGACGTAGATGCGGATCGGCCCGTCGCGGCGCGGCGCCGGCGCCGGTTTGGCGTCCGGGCCGGATGCGGGGATGTCGAGATCCGGCTCGAGCTCGGCGTGAAGCCCGACGCCGAGCAGGCGCTGCTGGAGCTCGCGGTCGGCGGCGAGCCGCGCCGAATCGATGATGCGGTTGATGCGGCCGTTGACCATGATGGCGACGTTGCGCGAGACCGCGGTGGCGACGCCGATATTCTGCTCGATCACGAGCACGGACATGTCCTCGTCCTCGCCGAGCCGCAGTAGCATCTCCTCGACCTGCGCGACGATGACGGGCGCGAGGCCTTCGGTCGGCTCGTCCATGATCAACAGATGCGGATTGGTGAGCAGCGCGCGCGAGATCGCCAGCATCTGCTGCTCGCCGCCGGAGAGCTGGCCGCCGCCGTGATCCCTTCGCTCGGCAAGGCGCGGGAAGGTGTCGTAGATGCGCTCCACCGTCCAGGCGCCGGAGCGCATGCCGCCGGCCAGCCGCAGATGCTCGTCGACGCTGAGCGAGCGCCACAGGCGGCGTCCCTGCGGCACGTAGCCGACGCCGAGCCGGGCGATCTGGGCGGGCGGCCGCCTCGTGATGTCCGCGCCGCGGACACGGATCGATCCGCCGCTGACGCCGACCAGCCCCATGATCGCCTTGCACAGCGTGGTCTTGCCCATGCCGTTGCGGCCGACGACGGAGAACACGCCGCTCTCCAGCGTGAGGTCGACGCCTTGCAGGGCGTGCGAGTGCCCGTAATAGACGTCGAGCCCGCGGACCTCGAGCGCGGCGGCGGAGCGGCGGGCCTCATTCATGGCCGCCTCCGAGATAAAGCTCCTGCACCTCGGGGTCGGACTGGATCTCCTCCGGCAGGCCCTCCTTGAAGATGCGGCCGTTGTGCATCATCGTGACGCTCTCGACGACGCGCAAGGCGACGTCCATGTCGTGCTCGATGATGATGTAGCCGATATGCGCCGGCAGCGAGGTCAGGATCTCGATCAGCTCGGCCCGCTCGGTCGGCGACAGTCCCGCGGCCGGCTCGTCGAACAGGACGAAGCGCGGGGCGCCGGCGAGCGCGAGCGCGATCTCGAGCTGGCGCTGCTGGCCGTGCGCGAGCTCGGCCACGCGCTGGTACCTCACGGCGGAAAGATGCACGGCCTGGACCAGATTGTCGGCCGCATGCATCAGGGCATCGTTCTGCCCCGGGCGCAGCAACGAGAACCGCCCGCGCGAAACGCCGCGGCAGGCGAGATAGACATTGTCCTGCACGGTGAGGCCGGGGAACAGCGCCGAGATCTGGTAGGTCCGGCGCAGCCCGCGGCGGATGCGTTCATAGGGCGGGAAATGCGTGACGTCCTCGCCGAAGAAGCGGATCGTGCCGGAGGAGGGCGCGAAGTCGCCGGTGATGCAGTTGAACAACGTGGTCTTGCCGGCGCCGTTGGAGCCGAGCACGGCGCGGCGTTCGCCGGGGCGCACGGTGATGGTGACGTCGGTCAGCGCCGCGAGCGCGCCGAACAACCGCGTCACGCCGCGCAGCTCCAGCGCGGCGCCGGCGCCGACGGCCGAGAGGCGTTGAGCGACGCTATCCATGGCCGCGCCCTCCGCCCGGTCGATTTGCAGCCGGACGCCGGCTCTGACGCCAGCGCTGCCACAGCCCGATGACGCCGTCCGAGGACCAGAACACGATAGCGAGGAATCCGAGCCCGATCAGCAGGCGGAAGCGGTTGCCGTCGAGGCCGAGCCTGACCAGGAAGTCGAGCGCGAAGGTGCGCAGCAGCACGAAGATCAGCGCGCCGATGAACGGACCGATCGGACGCGTGATGCCGCCGACGACGGCGATGATCAGCACGTCGATGCAGGCCCCGACGCTGACCGAGCCCGGCGAGATCTGGCGGTAGTTCCAGACCTGGAGGACGCCGGCGAGCGCCGCCACGAAGGAGGCGAAGGCATAGGCGGCGACGCGGTGCGCATTGACGTTGAAGCCGAGCGCCGCCATCCGGCGCGGATTGTCGCGCACGCCCTGAAGCGCGAGCCCGAACGGAGCGCGCGAGAGATATTCGACGGCGAAATAGCACAGCGCGGCAACCGCGAGCACGATATAATAGAAGGGAATGTCGGCGCGCCAGTTCACGCCCCAGAAGTGCGGCGTCGCCACGGTGTTGATGCCGGTATGGCCGTTGAAGATCGCCCAGTTCTGGTTGGTGAAATAGTAGAAGGCAGCTCCAATCGCGAGCGTGATCATGATGGTGTAGATGCCTTCGGTGCGCACCGCGAGCGCACCGCCGAGCGTGCCGAAGGCGGTCGCCAGCGCCAGCGCCATCGGCACCGCGAGCCACCACGGCCAGCCCAGGCTGATATTGGCGTTGCCGCTGACGCCGAACACGGCGACCATGTAGGCGGAGAAACCCGCGATGGTGAGCTGCATCAGGCTGACCATGCCGCCATAGCCGGCAAGGAACATCAGGCTGAGCGCCATGATGCCGAGGATCAGCGTGGTCGCGAAGATCTCGATCAGGAAGAAGCCGCTCGCGATCAGCGGCATGATCAGGAGGATGGCCGCGACGATCCAGGCGGCGGGATTGTTGATCTCCGGCCATGTCCGCGTGGGCCGCTGCGCAACATCGGCGGGACGAACGGCAACGCGGGCATCGTGGGCGAGCGACATGTCAGCGCCTCGCCAACAGGCCTTGCGGCCGGATCGCCAGCACCAGCACCATGATCAGGAAGGTCACGACGATGGCATAGGTCGGGATGTAGACCGAGCCGAGCTGTTCGGCGAGGCCGATGATCAGCGCGCCGAGTGCGGCACCGGGGATCGAGCCCATGCCGCCCACGATCACGACGACGAGGGAGGCGAGCAGGAAGCGGATGTCCTCGCCCGGGGATAATGACTGGAAGGTGCCGCCGACGACGCCGGCGATGCCCGCAAGTCCCGCGCCGAACGCGAACACCGCCACGAAGACGAGCTGGATGCGCACGCCGGTCGCGGCGAGGATATCGCGGTCGTCGACGCCGGCGCGGATGATCATGCCGGCGCGGGTGCGATTGAGCGCGAGCCACATCGCCACGCCGATCACGACGGAGGCGGCGAAGATCACCAGCCGCACCAGCGGATATCGGAGATAGACCGGCTCGCCGGAGGATTTGATCGCCGTGACCAGCGGCAGCTCGATGGGGCCGATCAGCCAGTTCGGCGTCTGGATCTGGTAGAAGTCGCCGCCGCAGGCCCACAGCATGAGATCGGCGAACACGATCGAAAGCCCGATCGTCACCATGGTCTGCCTGAGGTCCTGTCCCTCCATCCGGCGGAACACGATCAGCTGGAGCAGGACGCCGACAAGCGCGGTGAGGATGAAGGCGACGATGAAGCTGAGCAGCCAGGAGCCGGTCGCCGTGCTGATGGCGTAGCCGACATAGCCGCCGAACAGATAGAGCGAGCCGTGCGCGAGGTTGACGTTGCGCATCAGGCCGAAGATCAGCGTGAAGCCGCTGGCGACGAGGAAGTAGAGTCCGCCGAGCGTGATGCCGTTGAAGACCGCGTTGAGGAAGACGCGCTTGCGGCCGACGGCTTCTTCGAGGCCCGGCGGCCAGACCGCGAAGACCAGCCACAGAGCGACGGCAATGGCGATGATCGAGATCAGCGCCCAGGCCGGATGGCGTTCGACAAAGCGGCTCATGTGCGCAGCCCGCCAGTCCAGGCCCCGCGCCGGAGGTCCACCGAATGCAGGTCAGACAGGCTTGCAGCGGCTGCTAGCCTCACCATGAACGCGCGCTCCCGTCGGTCGCGACCCTCTTTCGGGATCGCGTTGCCCGCATCCTAGCGGGGCTGCGAGGGCGACGTTTGATCGTGAGTATCTTTTCGTGGCCCGCGCTCAGGCGCGCAAAATCTTGGCCGCGCGACGATAATCGGTCGGGGCCATCCCCACATTGGCGGCGAAGAAGCGGGTGAAACCGCTCTGCGAGGAGAAGCCGAGATCGAAGCCGATATCGGCGATCGGCGTTTCGCTCGCCACCAGCGCTTCGAGCGCATGTTCCATGATCAGCGTGTTGAGATAGAGGTTCGGCGTCACGCCGGTCTGGACGCGGAACAGCCGGTAGAAATGCGGCCGCGACAGGCCGGATTCCCGCGCGATCGTATCGAGTTCGATCTCGGCGCCGGGGCTCTCCGACATCATCTTGATGCATTTGCGCACGCGGAAATCGGTGACGGAGCCGTTTGCGCGTGGATCGCGCGCGATCTCGGCCTGCTGCCAGCTTTCGTCGTAGCAGATGTCGATCAGCCGCCGCAGCTCGGAATCGAGGCTGGAGAGCGATGGTGCGCCGCACACGAGCGCGGCGGTACGCCTGATGTGCTTGTCGAGGGCCGGCGTGCGCCGGAACTGGGTGCGGCCGAAACGCATCCGGTGGGTGCCGGATGCATCGGGCGCAAACCATTCGGCGTTGACGTAAAGCACGAAGAAGATCGCGCCGCCGTCGAGATCGGCGGGCAGGAAATTGTGCGGCTCCCAGGGATTGACCGCGACGACGGACGTCTCGTTGAGATCGTGGTGTCCGTCGGAGACGTCGATGCATGCCGGCATGCCGCCAACATGGAAGATCAGATGACCTTCACGATGGGCGTGGATATTGAAAGGGCGGTTCAACTGATAAACCGTCGCCCGGCCGAACCGGCCGTGGAAGACGGCGAGCGCACGGCTCATGCCTTCCCCTCCCGAATGTTCTTGTCTTTTCGCTCAGCGTTCAACAACGCCGACGAGATTGCAAGAGCGGAGAGCGACCGCGTCAGCAAGTCGCTCCCCGGGTCGTGCATCGCGGAGGTGATGCGTCAGTATTTCTTACATTCCGGCACGGTACGGCTCGGCAGCCCGATCTTGGAGAAGACGGCCGGATCGTAGCCGAGCGTCTGGTTCACGTTCGGGATCACCTTCACCACCTTGCTGAACAGCGCGCCTTTGCCGTCATCGACGACTTCGGTGACGAAGTTGGTGCCGATCGCCTGCCGGTTGGAGTCGAGCTTGATCTTGCCGTTCGGCGCATCGATCTCGATTTTGGCGAGGGCTTCCTTGTACTTGGCCTGGTTGTTGGAGAGATCGCCATTGACCTCACGCAGCGCCAGGATCAGCGCCATGGTCGAGCCGTAATAGTTGGTGGCGAGCAGCGACGGGCTCGGGAAGCGCTTGTTCGGCGGGAAGGCGTCCTGATAGGCCTTCACGAATTTCTGCCAGCCCGGATCCTCCCAGGTATCGGCCTGGCCGCTCGCCGCGATGGTGCCGACCAGGGCGTTCTTGGCGTTGCCCTTCGACGACAGGATGGTCTGGTCGATCATGATGGAGCCGCCCATCAGATGCGCCTTGCCGCCAGCCTGCTGATACTGGTTGAGGAAGTTGACGGCGTCGGCACCGCCGAGCCCGAGATAGATCGCATCGACATCGTCGGGCAGCGCGGCGATGACCGAGGCAAAGTCCTTGGTGCCGAGCGGCACCCATTGCCGGTTGGTGACCTGTCCGCCGGCGCCGCAGAACTCGAGCACGAGGCCGAACACCTGGGTGTAGATGAAGGAATAGTCCTCGCCGACGGTTGCGATCTTGCGATACTTCTTGTCCTCAAAGGCGTATTTGCCGAGGCCGACCTGCCACTGCGCGCCGTCCATGTTGTAGCGGAAGAAGTTCGGGGCAGGATCGACATAAGTGGTTTCCTGCGCGCCGGAGGCCGCGTTGATGAAGGTCAGCTCCGGATGGGTCTTTGCGAAGTTCTTCACCGCGATGCCTTCGTCGCCGGAGAGCGGCGACAGCAGGATCTGCACCTTGTCCTGCTCGATCAGCTTGCGCACGGCTCGCACCGCGCTGTCCGGCGTTGCGTCGGTCGAGGCGACGATGAATTCGAGCTCCTTGTCGCCGACCTTCTTGCCGAGGACGTTGAGTGCCGTCTGGTGGCCGCGCATGCCGTCCTCGCCGAGCACCGTGTAGGTGCCTTCGAGGGTCGCGGTCACGCCCACCTTGATCTTTTCCTGAGCGATCGCTGCGCTTGAAAGAAACAGGCTGCTCAGCGCGAGCAGTCCCACACTGCATTTCGACATCGTGCTCCTCCCTGTGTGTCGTCTCTTGTCGCCGCGTGGCTCTCGCAAGGCCCGCGGCTTTGATGGGAAAGCTAACCGAAGTCCGGTGCGGTGCATGCGTTGGCGCCTCCTTTGGTTTGACGGGCAGTCTCATTTTTGAATGGTGCGGCGCAAATGGTTCCGCGGTGCAACAGGGGTGCCGCAAGGGCGCTGCTCGGTCGAGAAAGGCGCCATGGCCCCGGCAGAGCCTTGCCTGTGTCGCCCACTGTCAATCCACCAGCGCAAAAATATTCCACTTTGCCGAAATTCGGTTTCGGCGTATGTGTCGTTCATCCCGGCTCACCAAGAGGGGCGATCATGTGTCGTCACGCATCGCGAGCCGGGCTTGCGGTGGACGCGGCAGCGTCGGCACGAGAGGCGCGGGCAGGGCGGGTAGTCCCTGTGAGCCCGAGGCTTCGTGCAGACGACGGCGCTGCTAGGCTTCGTCTCGTCTGTAAGTTTCCGGCTTCGTCGACGGGGCCCGGAAAAACTGCGGCGAAATGGCGGGCCGTGCGTACGGCAAAACCGTGTGGTCCTGGCCGTCGTTGCTACGGTCAAGTCCTGCGAAGGTGCGAGCGAGCCCAACCGGGTGGACTGCATCATCCAATTCGCGGGGCGAGGGAGGCCAGAAGGAATGGTCGGCTCCCGGGAGATCACGGCATAAGCCGTCCAGCCACTGCGCAGGGAAGGCCGAGTGATCGGCACCACCTGTATGCTGCTGTGCGGTTCTTTCTGCGTGCGCTTTTCGCGCAGCGGACCGCGGGTGCGAGCCAGCACCCGGCCTTCCCTGCGCCCTCTTGGATTGGAGGGTAGCGAGACCAAGCAAAGCTCGGGCGAAATCCGCCGCGAGGCCGCAAAGCCATGTCTGCCACAACATACTCACTGTCATCGCCCGGCTTGACCGGGCGATCCAGTACGCCGAGACGTCGTTGATGAATCGAGACGCCGCGGCGTACTGGATTCCCCGCCCCAGTGCGCAATTGCGCACAAGGCGGGGAATGACAGCGTCAATTGGAGAACGAGCCATCACCTCACACTCCGTCATTGCGAGCGCAGCGATGAGGGCAGCGCAAGAACGCTGGCGGCGCCGGAAGCCGGGCCGCCAGGTCGCAATCGGCGCATCTCGATCAGGCGGCGTTGGAGGCCTTGGCGTTGACGCCCTTGCGGAGAGCCACCGTGTTCAGCTTGGTATTGGCAGCCTTCTCTTCGTTCAAATTGGTCGTGAGGAAGCGCACGATGTCGTCGTGGCCGAGCTCTTCCGCCCAGGCGATCAGCGTGCCGTAGCGGCACATCTCGTAGTGCTCCACGGCCTGCGCGTTGGCGACGATCGCGGCGTCGAGCACGGCCTTGTCCTCGATCTCACCGGCGGTCTCGTCGGCCTCCTTGATGATGCCGTCGATCGCGGGACATTGAGTGCCGCTGGGCTCCTTGCCGAGCTTCGCGAACACCTTGCCGAGCCGTTCGACCTGCTTGTTGGTTTCGTCCAGATGAGCTTTCAGTCCGGTGACGAGATCCTTGTTGGTCGCCTTGTCGATCATCTTCGGCAACGCCTTCAGGATCTGCTGCTCGGCGTAATAGATGTCCTGCAGCCCGTGCAGCAGCAGGTCTTCCATCGTTTTGATGTCCTTGGTGAAGAATCCCATAAAAGACGCCTCCTTTTCACAATGATGGCAGTGGAACGCTGCACGACCGCCGCTGTTCCATTCCCGTGTGCAGACCAGGAGAGCCGAATGAGCGATGGAGTAGATCACCTTGCGGGCCTGCTCGGGCGTGCGGCCATGGACGTGTGGGGCGATATGCCTCGCGACATCCAGGAGGCGCTGTTCGAGATCGCCATGAAGGGACGCGCAACCGAGCGTGAGGAGCTCGCGCGGCTGCTGCACGAGCGGCACCCGCGTACGCTTCATCCGGCCCGGCCGGGCTGATGCAGCGACTGGAACCATCATACGCGCCGCTGATTGGTAACTGAGCGACGCGCCGCCGGATGGTTCGCATGGGGCCGCAAGGAGGCGCATCGCTCGACCGTTGGGAATTTTGTGAATCGATCGCCGTGACTGAGATGAACATCGGAAAATGGTACGACCCGATCTCGGAACGGTGGATCGTGCCGCGTGAAGCGCGCACCATCGCCGGATATGGTCGGTCCGGCGCCGAGAAGGTGCCGGAAGGCCACGAGAGAGGCGAGGCGCAGCGGATCTGGCAGCTGTTGGTGGATTGCTGCGCAGGTGAGTGATGTCGCCTCCGGAGGTTGGCGCTCCTTGTGACGCGTCCTCCAGCGTCATCACGCTCGCGTTATCAATGCGGCAGCAACGAAGCCGTCAATTCGGACAAGGTTGCCCCGCCGCTCCCCACATGGCCATGTCCTTGACGTGGTCCTCGAAGGTGCCGGGCGGCGTCGAGCGGCCAGCTCCCGGTGCCCATCCACGTGGAATGAAGCCATTCAACGAGGCGTCGTGCCGCAAATGGTCGACGAGGCCGGCGGCGTCGCGACCGCCATTGCGCTTGGGATCCTTCATTTGTGCGCAAATCTCCGCGCCACTCTTGCCGAACCAGATGAAGGCCACGGGAGCAAGCTGCCAGTCGATGCCGGCGCGCGGCGGCGCCGGGGCCGGCTCGTTCGCCTGGGTGGAGGTCATGTGACAGGTCGAGCACGGGATCGCCTCTTCGCCGATGCGGCTCGCTCCGCCGTGGATGTTCATGCCGTGCACGCGCGGCTTGGCCTCGCCCGCCGGCGTCCATATCGGGATCGCCTTGGCATCGACGTGGCAGTTGGCGCAGCGCGGATGAGTCACCACGGCTTCGATCCGCTTCCACGCCGCCAGTCCCTCGGCGCGGCTGAGGCTGCGCGTCGGCAACGCATCCTTGGGGGCCTCGTCCTTGGCCGCGACGATGCCGGTGAGGGCGGCAATTGATGAGGCCGCGAGGACGACGGCGATCAGAGACCTGTTCATGGCGTGCCTCACACGAAATCGATGAACTTGTTGAACGGCATTTCGCGGATGCGCTTTCCGGTCGCTGCGAAGATCGCGTTGGCGAGCGCGGGGGCGGCGGGTGGAACGGGTGGCTCGCCGACGCCTCTCACCTTGGGATCGTTCTCGAGCCCGCGGACCTCGATGACGGGACATTGGTAGATCCGCATGGCTTCGTGGTGGTTGTAGTTGGTCTGCTGCACCGCGCCCTTGGCGTAAGTGAGCTCGCAATTGATCGCATGCCCGAGCCCCCAGACCACGCCGCCTTGCACCTGGTTCTCGAAATTGACGGGATCGATGACCTTGCCGACGTCGACCGCGACCCAGACCTTGTCGATCCTGATGCCTCGGTCCGTCGCCGTCACCTCGACGACTTCGGCCGCTGGCGTCCCAAAGGACTCGACGAACGCGACGCCCCGACCTCTGCCCTTGCCGAGCGGTCCCTTCCAATCCGACATCTCGGCGACCGCCTCCAGCACCTTGCGGTAGGTCGGCACGGCGCACATCGCGATGCGCGCCTTCATGGGATCGAGGCCGGCCGCATGGATCAGTTCGTCGATGAAGCTCTCGGTGAAGAAGCCGGCGGTGGAGGCTCCCACCGACCGCCACGTCGTGCTCGGCGACAATCCTTGCGCCTCGTAAGTCGTGGCCCGGAAATTGGGGATGTCGTAGTAGACGTTCCAGAGGCCGGCCGCCAATTGAGCATCGGGATCCTTCGAGGGGGCGCCCGAACGTTCGAGCAGCCCCTTGAGCGGCGCCGTCGAGGCCAATTGCAGATCGGCCGCGACGATCTTGCCCTTGTCGATGCTCCCTCTGTGCCGGGCGATCGCAATCTGCCGCGGAATGTCCTGAAGGAAATCCTCCTCGCGCGAGAACACCAGCTTGATCGGCGTGCCGCGCATCTGGTTCGCGATCTCGGCAAGCACACGGACGTTCTCGTATTCGAGGCGGTGGCCAAAGCTTCCACCGGTCCACTGATTGTGGAAGGTGACCTGTTCCGGCTTCAGGCCGATCGCGGTCGCCGCGACATACTGCACGAATTGAGGGCTCTGGTGGCCGACCCAGATCTCCATCCCCTTGTCGGTGACGAGGCCGATCCCGTTGAGCGGCTCGAGCGGCTGATGCGCGACATAGGGCGCGCGATACTCGGCCTCGATGCGCGTTCCCGTCCGCAAGCCAGCTTCGACATCGCCGATCTTGCGCCATTCCTTGCCCAGGAACTCCGGCTTGAACGAGGATTCCAGAACCTTCCAATGGTCGGCCTGCTCGGCGGGATAGGCGGAGGGCGCCCACTCGCACGCGATGGCGTCGACTGCCTTCATCGCGTACCAGCTGTTCGTGGCAATCACCGCAACGCCGTTGTTGATTTCGAGGATCTTCTTGACCCCCGGCATCGATTGCGCCTTGCCCGCGTCAAAGGATTTCAGCGGCTGCCCCTTGTTGGGGTTCAGCTTGACGGCGGCGTACAGCATGCCCTCCATCTTCATGTCGATGCCGAACTTCAGCTCGCCCAGAACCTTGGCGCGCACATCAAGGCGCATCATCGGCTTGCCAATCATGCGCCAGGTGGAGGGATCGCGCGTCTGCGCATCGAGCACCGGGGGAATCTTGGCGGCGTCCGCGGCGAGCTCGACATAGGGAATCTTCTCGCCGTTGGGGAGGATCACGTGCCCGGATTGGGTGCGGATGTCGGCCACCGCGACGCCCGAACGTTTGGCGGCCGCGGCCTTCAACGTCTCACGCGCCACGGCCCCGGCCGTGCGCAGCTTCTCATAGGTGTCAGGGATCGTGCTCGACCCGCCCGTCATCTGCATGCCGGACTTTCGAAGACCTTCGAGCGCCGCGGCGCGACCTGCTTCGGCCGCGGGGCTCTGATCCGAGGCGAGGAACGGCGCAAGCTCCTCCTTGAATCCTGTGTTGAAATAGGCGGGACTGGGACCAGCGAAGCGAACTTCGAACTGGCCGGGATCGAGGTCCATCTCCTCGGCAATCATGATCGGCTGCACCGAGCCGACACCCTGACCGATGTCGGCGTGCTGGGCGATGAGCGTGATCTTGTCCGGACTGATCTCGACCCAGGGATTGAAGGTCACGGAGTTCGGGCCGAGGCCGGCAGCCAACGGATTGCCGTCGGCAGCCGCGGCCGGATGCCCGTAGGAGCCGAAAGCGATGCCACCGGCGACGGCGGCGGAGCCGAGCACGAAGGTCCGACGAGAAATGCCCTGTAGCTCGCCCATCTCACTTCTCCGCCATCTTGTGCGCGGCAGCCGCGTGGATCGCGGCGCGAATGCGCGGATAGGTTCCGCAGCGGCAGAGATTGCCGGACATCACCTGGTTGATCTGCTCGTCCGTCGGTTTGGGGATCTTCGAGAGCAGCGAGATCGCCTGCATGATCTGCCCGGTCTGGCAGTAGCCGCATTGCGGGACCTGATGTTCGATCCAGGCCTGCAGGACCGGGTGCTGGTCCTTGTTGCCCAACCCTTCGAGCGTGACGACCGACTTGCCGGCGATCTCGCCGATATGCGACTGGCAGGACCTGACGGCCTTTCCGTCGATGTGGACGGTACAGGCACCGCATTGCGCGACCCCGCAGCCAAATTTGGGACTCGTGATGCCGAGCTCGTCGCGCAACACCCAGAGCAGAGGCATCTCGGGAACGACGTCAACCTGGCGCTTGATCCCGTTCACTGTGAGCTCGATCATGTCGGTGTGTCCCTTGGCGGATCTGGTCGGCTCGGCAGCATCGCCTCACGGCGAGGAGCAGTATTTCCGAATCCTGCGGGATCATGCGCAATCCCTGCGGAGTGTATCGGCGCGATCGGCTTTCATGTCGGGCTGGCCGCAGCACAATTCGCGATATTGTCCCGGCGTCAGACTCGCGGCCTTGCGGAACACGCGCGTGAAATTGGCCTGCGAACCGAAGCCGAACTCCAGCGCAATCTCGACCAGGGCCAAACGGTTGCGTGCGAGCTCCTGCCGGGCGGCCTGCACGCGGCGATCGGTGACGTAGCGGTGCGGGGACAGTCCGGTCGCCTCGCGAAACAGCCGGGAAAAATGATAGGGGCTGAGGCAGGCCTGCGCCGCCAGCTCCTCGAGCCTGATGTCGAGGCCAAGTGAGGCCTCGATATAGTCCAGCACGCGCTGCAGCCGTCGTGGGTCGAGCGAGGGCGATTTTTCCGGCGGACGCCAGCGGTCGATCGTATAATGTCCGAGAAGATGAGCCGCGAGCGCGACCTGAATTCCTTCCACGAACAGCGCATCGGTCCGCTGGCGGGGACGATGGAGCAGGTCACGCAGTGGCGAGCAGATGTGGAAGAGCACCTGGTCTGCCAGACCGTGAGCATAGGCGATCTCGACCTTTGCCGGATCGATGTCGAAGTCGGCGAGGGCACTCTGGTCCAGCAGCGCCGGCGGCAGATAGAGATGCAGACACTCCATCCGGTCCGAAAGCTCGAGATGGCTCTCCTGCGTTCCGACGGGCACGAGGTAGCTCATGCCCGGCCGGGCGAGGCTCTTCTGGACTTCGCCATTGCCGGCCCGGCACACCATGCCGCCGCCTGACACGAGCATGACGAGCTCGGTGCAAACGGGAACGGGCGTTTGCTGCCGTCCCGCCTCGAATTTCCGATGTTCGATGCTCAGTGCGGACCAGTTGCTGGTCTCCGCGAGCTTCTCGCTGTTCTGGTATTTCTGATCTCCATGCGTGACGAGCGCCATCATGACCTCCGCTTCTGCTGCGGCGAATTCCGGCCCCGTATCGCAAGCGAGCGATCATTCCATCCGGTGTAGAGTTGCAGCCCCGGTCGCTGCCACGCCGATGGGAATGTTTCACAAGCGACGTGAGCGAAGTCCAGAGGCAGCCCGGTTAAAAGAGGTAAAAGGCAAGCAGCGCTGAGACTTGGTCATGTGCCCGACAGGCTTCGAAAACGGATCTTGCGGACGGATGAGCAAGATGCGTCCGTCATCGCGCAGGAAACGAAAATACCGCAATGCCGGCGCGATCTCATGATGGCTCATCGAACGCAATCTCGCCGTATCGAGGATCGGAGCCTGATATGAAGTCATGTGTCTCGGCACTTGTCGCAATGTCGATCGTGACTGCGCAGGCCGCCACGGCGGTCGCGGCGGAGAGGCCCGTCTCCATCGTCCTTGTCCACGGAGCCTTCGTCGATGGTTCGGGCTGGAAGGACACCTACAACATCCTCTCGGATGCGGGCTATGAGGTGCTCGTCGTCCAGCGGCCGACCATCACGCTCCGCGATGACGTCGCCGAGACCGAGCGCGTGATCGCCAAGGCGCGGCACCCGGTGATCCTCGTCGGGCATTCCTACGGCGGAATGGTCATCACCGAGGCCGGCGACAATCCCAGGGTTCGCAGCCTCGTCTATCTTGCGGCATTCGCTCCCGACGCCGGAGAGTCGGTCAGCACGCTGGCGGAAGCGCCGGCGCCGGCCGGTGAGCACAAAGCGCCACTGGTCACCGACGGCAATTACCTTCTCGTGGACCGCGATAAATTCCCCACCTCGTTCGCCGCCGATGTCGACGTGGCCACGACGCGCTTCATGGGGGCTGCGCAGCTCCCTTGGGGATTGCAGGCGGTGCAGACCAGGGTCGATCGTGTGGCCTGGAAGACGAAGCCGACCCATTACATGGTGACGAGCGAGGATCACATGATCCCACCGACGGCACAGCGCACCATGGCCCGGCGGGCAGGCGCGAAAATGGCGGAGCTGAAGAGCAGCCACGCCGTGATGTTGTCGCATCCGCGCGAGGTCGCGGCCTTCATAAGAAGCGCGGACCCGTCCGCGGCCGACTGAGATTTGTCGCGCCGCGCACGAATGGCTTCTCCCGCCACTCACAAAGGATATGCGCAATGGCCCTCAGGGATGTTCTGCCGGGCAAGCTCGGCTTCGGCGCGGCGCCGCTCGGCAACATGTTCCGCGATATCCCGGAGCAGGAAGCGCTCGCGACGGTGAACGCGGCCTGGGACGACGGCATCCGCTATTTCGACACTGCGCCGTTCTATGGCGCAGGCCTCGCCGAGATCCGGATGGGTGCCGCGCTCGCCGCTCGGCCGCGTGGCGACTATGTGATCAGCACCAAGGTCGGCCGCCTGATCCTCGACGAAACCGAGGACGCCGGTGCCCGCGCGCTCGGCGAAAAGGCCGGCGTCTTCAAACATGGACGCCCGAACAGAATCGTGAACGACTATTCCGGCGATGCCACGCTGCGCTCGATCGAGGACAGCCTGAAGCGGCTGGGCACCGACCATGTCGATATCGTCTTCGTGCATGACGTCGCGCAGGATTTCTACGGCGACGAGTGGCTGGCGGTGTTCGAAACCGCGCGCAAGGGTGCGTTCAGGACGCTTGACCGGTTGCGCGACGAGGGCGTGATCAAGGCCTGGGGGCTCGGCGTCAACCGGGTCGAGCCGGTCGAGCTGCTGCTCGCGCTCGAAGATCCGCGCCCGGACGGCTTCCTGCTCGCGGGCCGCTACACGCTTCTCGACCATGCCCGCGCGCTGCAGCGGGTGATGCCGACGGTTGCGGAACATGAGCTCGCGATCATCGTCGGTGGCCCCTACAGTTCGGGCGCGCTCGTCGGCGGGCCGAATTTCGAATATGCGCCGGCGCCTCCACAGATTCTCGGAAAGGTCGCGCGGATCAAGGCAATCGCCGATCGCTACGGGATCAGCATGAAGGCGGCCGGCTTGCAGTTCGCGCTGGCCAATCCAGTCGTCGCTGCCGTCATTCCAGGTGCGAGCCGTCCGAGCCGCATCGCTGAAGATCGCGCCGCCGTCGAGGAAGCCATCCCCGCCGATTTCTGGCGCGAGCTCCGCTCGGCGGGGCTCGTCAACCCCGCAGCTCCGCTTCCGGCGGCCGATTGAGCCGCTTGAGGGCGCGGCAGGTTCATCGGGTCGAGCGAGGCCTCGACCGAAGGATGGCACACGCCAAGTCAACAGCGACCAAGGAGAAAGACATGACAGATCAAGCACACAACGCCGACGGCATGGGCCGCCGCACCATGCTTCGGACTGCCGGAGCAGCCGTCGTCACGGGCCTCGTGGTCGGCGGTACGGCGACGGATGCGGCTGCAGCGACAGGAGGCGCCGACAGCATGTCCTCAGCCGAGCGCAACGAAGCGCCGCTTGGCGCGCGGCTCCAGGGCGTCCAGCACTTCGGGCTGACGGTCCAGAACATGGAGCGGGCCTACGAGTTCTACACGGGCGTGCTGGGCGGCACAGAGGTTTTCCGTCATGGCGACTTCCAGGGCGACGGGGTGCAGAACACGCTGCTGGCCGACCAGGAAATCGAGGCGAATGCGCGCGGGGTCAATCCACGGACGATCGGCGTCCCGGATCTGCGCAGCGGAGCTCAGAGGCTCGACGTCCGCTTTATCCAGTTCGACAACATGGTGCTCGAGCTGCTGCAATATCGCGAGGCCGACCAGCCCATGGGCAGCTCGAAGAGCTTTGCCGAACCGGTGGAGCACATGAGCCCCGCCTTTCCGCGCATGATGCACATCTGCTTCTACGTTCGCGACGACGTCGACTTCAACAAGTTCATCGCCGATCTCGAAGCCGAATCCGCGCGCCGCGGCATGACGCAGGTGAGGGCGAACCGCACGGTCCGGGTCATGACCGAGGCTGCACGCAAAGCCGCGCCTCAGAGCGCCAACACCAACCGAGTGACCGAGGAGCCCTCGAACGGCTGGGAGCTCATCTATTGCAAGGGTCCCGAAGGCGAGCAGCTCGAGTTCGTCAAGGCGCTCGGCCCCGTCAAGAAGCGCTTCAGCGAGGCCCTGGCAAAACGGCAGCAGACAGTCACACGCTGATCCGCGGGCCCCCGGGCGACGGGCCGCCGGATCCGTGCCGGCAGCCTGCTCGCCCAGTGAAGCGTTCACGCCCCAATGTGAAGGAATGCATCATGCCGTCTCTCGCCCGTCATTCGCCGGCTGTCCTGCTGTTCGCCGTCTCGCTATCCATGACGGCGTCCTCGACCGTCGCTCAGGAAGCGCCGCGCGTGCACTACCAGGGGATTCCGGAAGGCGCCTATTCGGTCGTGGCGCAGGTGCGAGCAAGGCCCGGGAAGGAAGATGCGCTGCGCGCAGCCACCCTGCCGCTGATTGCCAAGGTCCGCAGCGATCCCAAGAACCTGGTCTATTTTCTCCAGGAGGATCGCGCCAGGCCCGGCCACTTCATCTTCTACGAGGTCTTCGCGAGCCGGGCGGATTTCGACGCGCATAACGCCGCTGCTTACGTCCAGGAATGGTTCGCCAAGCTTCCGGAGCTTGCCGAAGGCGGCGTCGAGGTCATGCGGATGGCGATCCTCGACGTGCCCAGGAAATGATCGGAGTTCCGCGGACGCGCTGTCCTCGCGAAACGTCCTGCGGCGAAATGCCCGCCGCAATCGTGCTAATTCAAAAGGGCGCTATTCAACACTTTCGCAGTGCATGATAATTGCAGGCGATCTCTTCGATCGACTGGCAATGGTCAATGCGGGCTGTCACCGAGACACTGCAGCGAGGCGCAGGCCGACAGGAACTCACATTCTCGTTCGGGCCATTTCGGCTGATTCCCCGCCGCCAGCTGCTCCTGCTCGACGGGCGCCCCGTCAAACTGGGCGGGCGCGCATTCGAACTCCTGCAGCTGCTAGTGCAGCGTGGCGGCGAGCTCGTCAGCAAGGATGAGCTGATGGCGGCCGCCTGGCCGGGCACCTTCCTTCACGACAGCAATCTCAAGGTCAACATGTGGAGCTTGCGTCGCTCGCTGGGTGATACCCAGATCGAGCCGGTCTACATCGCGACCGTGGCGCGCCGTGGCTACAAGTTCATCGCGCAGGTGCAAACCAGCATTGGCGAGATCGAGGACGATCCGGCACTCGCTCAGCCGGTCGCCTTGTCCGGGCCGCCCTTGTTGCGGGGGATCGTCGGTCGCGAAGCCGACATCGCCGACATTGCCGATGTGTTGACCAATACGAGGCACGTCACGCTGGCCGGCCCGGGCGGGGTCGGCAAGACCACGGTCGCCGCTGCGGCAGCACGGCTCTTCGCGCCACAATGCCGGGACGGCGCCTGCTTCGTCGATCTCGCCACGATCTCCGACCCGACGCTGTTCGGCGCGGCGCTGGTCACGGCACTGGGCATCAGGGGCAATCCGGACAACAGCCTGGCCGCGGTCCTCGACTATCTGCGACCGCGGCAGATGCTGCTCATTCTCGACAATTGCGAGCACGTGCTGCCGGCTGCCACGATCTTTGCCGGCAGGTTCCTGGCGGACACCTCGCCGTCCAGGCTGCTGGCCACGAGCCGCGAACCGCTTGGGACGGCCACCGAACACGTCGTGCGGCTTGGTTCGCTGTCCTCACCGAGGTCCGGGCTCGACTTGACGGTCGATCAGGCTGTCAGGTTTCCGGCGGTCCAGCTGTTCGTCCGCCGTGCCGCCGAATGGTCGGACTACCAGTTCATCGATGGCGATTGCGAGGCTGTCGCCTCGATCTGCCATTCGCTCGACGGTCTTCCGCTGGCGATCGAATTGGCGGCGGCCCAGATCGGCACATTCAGTCCCCGCCAATTGGTGACGCTGCTTGATCAGAATCTGGGTTTTCGCGCCTCCGGCACCGAGGGCCCACCGCCACGTCACGAAACCCTCATGGCGACGATCGATTGGAGCTTCAGGCTGTTGTCGCAAAAGGAAGCCGTGCTGTTCGGCTTGCTGTCGGTGTTCAGCGACGCGTTCGAGGTCGAGGACGCGGCTTTCGTGGCGGAGGCCGCCGGGCTCACTCCGGTCGACGTCGTCACCGGCCTCGGCAGTCTCGTCGCCAAATCGCTTGTAAGCGCGCAGACGAGGGGACCGGGCCTTCGCTATCGACTGCTCGACAGCACACGGCGCTACGCGGCCGAGCGGCGGCAGGCCGATCCCGCCTGCGGCCATGCCCTGCACCGTCACGCGCTGCGCGTCCTCGCGCTGTTCGAACAGTCCGAGGAGGAATGGAATTGGCGCGAGCCGGCCGATTGGACGCAGCGCTATCTTGGCCGTATCGCGGATTTGAGGGCTGCTCTGTCATGGGCGTTCGGCGAGGCGGGAGACCCTGTTCTCGGGCTGAGGCTCACGGTCGCGGCGATCACCCTGTGGTCGGAAACCTCCATCCTGTCGGAAGCGCAAGCGCGGTTGGAGCAGGCGCTCACATTGGCCAAGATCGTCGAATGCGACGATCTGTCGAAGGCGAAGCTCGCCTGCGCCCTCGGATGGAGCCTGTTCTACGCACGCAAGATGTCGAACGAGAACGAGGTGGCCTGGCTCGATGCGATCGCCTTTGCAAGGCGCTCGGGCAACGTCGAGTATCAGCAACGCGCGCTGGTGGGATTTGCCTTTTACCTGCTGCAGATTGGCCAGGTCCCGCGCGCCATCACCCATCTCGAGGAGGCCACGGGGCTCGCCGAGCGGGACCGCGACCTGACGGCAACGTCCGAAGCCGACCGGGCATTGGCCTGGGCCCGCGCGTTTGCCGGCGAATTGAGCAAGAGCCGCCCGGTTCTCGATCGCCTCGCGGCGACCCATTCGCTCGCCGCCGGACGTTCGCGCAAGGATGCGAACGAGGTCTATCGGTTCATCACTGTCCGCTTCAATTTGCCCTTCGTTGCGTGGATGCAAGGGCAGCCCGACTACGCGGCGCGGCTCGCCCGCGACGCCGTCGACGCAGCGGATCGCAGCGGTCATTGGGTATCCCAGTCGAATGCGCTCGGGCTCGCCGCGCTCCCTGTCTCGCTCGAGACCGGAAACCTGACCGCGCTCGAGACCTATACGGAGCGGCTGCGGCGCAATCTGGAACGGGAGCGCATCTCGCGCTGGGTTCCGGTCGAGCGCTATTTCTCCGCCTGCCTTCGCGATCTGCACGGCGATCAGCAGGCGGTGGAGGATATTCGAGCCGCGATCGACGAATTGATCGACTGTCGCTTTCTGATGCGGATCGGCAGCTATCTGGCGGTCCTCGCGCGCGCCCATCTGCGGCAGGGGCGAATCGCGGAGGCGCGCGCGGCCATCACGCGGGCGATCGACCATCAGGAACGTCAGGGCGAGCGCTGGTGCCGCTCGGAACTTCAGCGGGTCGAGGCGTCGATTCTTCTGCACGAAGGGGAGCCGCTGCGCGCCGAAAAGCGGCTGCAGCAGGCGCTCGCCGAAGCGCGCGCCATCGGGGCGGTGACCTTCGCGTTGCGGATCGCCACCGATCTTGCCGCGCACTGGATCGCGACGGGCCGCAGGCCGAAAGCCGTCCGATTGCTCGCTCCCCTTTACGGCGAATTCACCGAGGGCTTTGAAACGCAGGATCTGATGGCCGCCTCGCGCCTGCTGCAGCGCGTGCGGGCCAGCGCCTAGCCGTCGCGGTTGACGCCAAGAGCCAGCACCGCGGGGCAGCCCAGCGTTTCCGTCAACGCTGATCTCGACGACGTCCGGATTGGATCGGTATAGTACCACCCCGATTGCAGGCCGACGCCGGAACAAGGATCAGATGATGGACGATACGATTGGCTTCCCCGATCCCGGTCTCGACCTGTCGGATGGCTTCAAGCCGCACACATCGCATTGGGGCGTGTTTTCCGCGCGTCAGGGCGCGGCCGGGCTGGAGGTCAGGGCCTATGCGGGCGACCCCGATCCGAACGGCATCATCGACAATTTCCCCGGTGCGCTCCGCCATCAGGCGCGCATTTCGCAGCCGGCGATCCGCCGCGGCTGGCTCGAGCGCGGGCCGGGCCCCGACGATCGCCGCGGCCGTGACGAATTCGTCTCCGTGAGCTGGGAGAAGGCGCTTGACCTCCTCGGCGACGAGCTGTCGCGCATCCGCGATACGCGCGGGCCGGGCGCCGTGTTCGGTGGTTCCTATGGCTGGTCGAGCGCCGGTCGCTTTCATCACGCCCAGAGCCAGGTGCATCGCTTCCTCAACATCGCGATGGGCGGCTATGTGCGCTCGGTCAACACCTATTCCTCGGGCGCGTCCTCGGTGCTGCTGCCGCAGATTCTGGCGGGGTACGAGGACATCACCAAGCGCAACGTCACCTGGGAGCAGATCGCCGAGACCACCGACATCGTGCTGGCCTTCGGCGGCATGGCGCTGAAGAACTCCATGGTGGCCGGCGGCTCCATCAGCAAGCACGTCGAGCGCGGCGCGATGGCTGCTGCAAGCCGGCGCGGCTGCGAATTCATCCTGGTCAGCCCGCTGCGTGACGATCTTCCGGTCGAGGCCGGCGCCGAATGGATGAGCTGCGTGCCCGGCACCGACACCGCGCTGATGCTCGGTATCGTCCACACGCTGGTCAGCGAAGGTCTGCATGACCAGGCCTTCCTCGACCGCTACACCGAGGGATGGCCGGTCTTCCTGCGCTACCTCACCGGCGAGAGCGACGGGCAGGCCAAGCATGCCGAATGGGCCGCCGCGATCTCAGGCGTCGAGGCGGAGACGATCCGCAAGCTGGCGCGCCGGCTCGCCGGAAAGCGCGCGCTGATCACCGTCTCTCATTCGCTGCAGCGCGCCGAGCATGGCGAGCAGCCGGTGTGGATGGGCATGGTGCTGGCGGCAGCCCTCGGCCAGATCGGCCTTCCCGGCGGCGGCTATGCCTATTCGCTCGGGGCCATCGGCTATTACGGCCGCCGCGTCAACGATGTGCCGGGGCCGACGCTGGGCCAGGGCCGCAACGGCGTCGCCGATTTCATTCCGGTGGCGCGCATCGCCGACATGCTGCTCAAGCCGGGCAGCACCTATCGCTACAATGGCGAGACGCGGACCTATCCGGACATCCGCATGGTCTACTGGGCCGGCGGCAATCCCTTCCATCATCACCAGGACATCAACCGCCTGCGAAAGGCCTTTGCGCAGCTCGATACGTTCGTCGTGCACGAGCTCGCCTGGACCGCCACCGCCCGGCATGCCGACATCGTGCTGCCGTCGACGATGACGCTCGAGCGTGAGGACATCGGCTATTCCACCAACGATCCCTTGATGGTCGCCATGCACCAGATCGCCGAGCCGTTCGGCCTTGCGCGTGACGATTACGATATCTTCGCCGATCTCGCCGACCGTTTGGGGGCCCGCGAACCCTTCACCGAGGGACGCACGTCGCGGCAATGGCTGGAGCATCTCTACGAGCCGACCCGCGCTTCGCTCGCGAAGCGTGGCCTGGAAGCCCCTTACTTCGACGAGTTCTGGGCGCGCGGCAGCCTGGTCGTGCCGCAGCAGCCCGATGACGGCGGCCGGCTGCGCCGCTTTCGTGAGGATCCCGTCAATCACGCGCTGCCGACGCCGAGCGGGCGCATCGAGATATATTCGGCCAAGATCGCCGGGCACAACGATGCGGATTGTCCGGGACATCCGGTCTGGCTCGACAAGACCGACATGCCTAAGCCGGGGGCGCCATGCTTCCTCGTCGCCAACCAGCCGGTGACGCGCCTGCACAGCCAGCTCGATTTCGGCGGACACTCGCTTGCCGCAAAGCATCGCGGGCGCGAGGTCGCGCGGATGAACCCGCGCGATGCCGATGCGCGCGGCATCAAGGACGGCGACATCATCCGCCTGTTCAACGATCGCGGTGCGTGCCTCGCCGCGGTCCACGTCACTGACGGCATCGCGCCCGGCGTGGTGCAGCTTCCGACCGGCGCCTGGTACGATCCGATGGACCCCGAAGACGAGGCGCCGCTCTGCGTTCACGGCAATCCGAACGTGCTCACCCGCGACATCGGGACCTCGTCGTTCGCGCAAGGCTGCACGGGGCAGCTGACGGTGGTTGAGGTGGAGAAGTTCACCGGCAATCTGCCGCCGATCCGCGCATTCGATCCGGTGTAGCGAGCGGCAGTATTGCGCTCCCGTGCCCCGCACGCAGCGCTTCCGCGCTGCGGCTTGTCCGGGACATGAGAGTCCGCATCTATATGCGAGTAGCATGCGCTCACGACAGAAAAAGGGGCCGCTCCTGTGTGGGATCAGGGCGGCCCCGAGAGGCTCGCTGGCCCGGGAGGACGAGGGCGCGAGCCGGCCGTGTGGTTACGCCGCGGCGCTGGCGATCCAGCCGATCTGCGGGGAAGGACGCCGCCGCGGCGGCGCTTCGACCTCGAGCCGCTCGCCCCTGCTGGCGAGACGCCAGCGTGCCGGTGATTCGCCGCTGATGCGCTTGAACACGGTCGAGAAATGCGCCTGTGTGCTGAAGCCCACGGCAAGCGCGATCTCCGCCAATGGCCGCTCGGTGCTTGCAAGCAGCATCTTCGCCTGCTCGGTCCGGTGATTGAGCAGATATTCGCGCGGACGGTATCCGGTCGCGGCGCGGAATTGTGCCGCGAAATGCATCCGGGACAGGCCGGCGACATTGGCGAGCTCGGACAGGCTGATGCAGCGGTGGAAATGATCGGCGATATATTGCTCGACACGCCGCAGCCGCCATTTCGGCAAGGCATTGACCCTGACGCGCGGCAGCTCCATCCGGGTGAGATGCATCGCCAGGGTCTGGCCGATGCACTGCGTGAAATGCCGGTCTCTGGCATCATTCTGCTCGATCAGCGCCTTGGCAAGCTCGGCGGCGAGCGGATTGCGGAGCAGCACGAGGTCATTGAGCCCGTCGGCCGCAACGACATGCGCCGGAAGATGATCCGTGGAGATGTGGACGTGCAGGAAGGCGCATGGCGACTGGAACTGCACGCCGAGAGATTTCGACGGAGCGGTGACATAGAGCGTCCCCGCTGGCATGGTGCCGTCGAAAATGACCTGGCGGTCCCGTGTCAGCTTCGCGCGCGTGGTCTTCAGGGCGATGCCGATGAAATAGCGATCGTCCGGCGTCGTCGTTTCGTGCGACGAGCTGCTCCGCGAATCCTCCCATCGCGAGATCGTGATGTCCTCCATCGCGCCGTCCGGAGTGCGATCGATCTGACGCCATTGGCTCTCCCGGGCGATCACCTGCGTCGGGCGAAGAACCTCGTGATCCCGCGAGCCGGCCGGAAAATCGATCCAGGCATGCGCCGCGTGCAAATTGTTCGACATCGCTCGTCCTCTCCTGGCTTTGCCGCTGTTTGCAACGATCGGCAAACGCGCAAACCCAATGCTTTCCATGCTCGGAGGATAGGCGTGAGCTGGCCAGGACGCCCGTTAGTGGTGATTAGGATCTGTTAGATTCTGTGCGTGTGCATCGGGTGCGACAGCCCGCCGCAGACGTTTGATTAAGTCCAATTTGTCGGAGATTTGCCGAGCTGCCTCTGTTTGAGGGGACCTCACGGAGCATCGCGTGGCGATCGACGTGCCGATGTGAGATCCACACAGGGCCTTCGCTGGACCTCGCGTCGGTGCCGGGTATAGTCCCTGCGCGTTTCGAGGAAGCCGCCGTCAAGATGAGCAAGATGTGACCGACCTCTCGGCAGGACATGGCCCCCGCAGCGGCGGCGCCGGAACGATCCTCGATCTGGATGCCGTCACGTTCGGGCCGTTCTCGCTGCGCTCGCGGCTGCTGGAGAAGGACGGCGTGCCGGTCAAGCTCGGCAGTCGGGCGATGGATATCTTGCGCCTGCTCGTCAGCCGAGCCGGCGAGGTGGTGCCAAAGAGCGAGATTCTCAACTACGCGTGGTCCGGCCTCTCGGTCGAGGAGATCTCCCTGCGGGTTCATGTCGCGGAGCTGCGCAAGGCGCTTGGCGACGGCAAGGACGGTGCCCGCTACATCACCAACATCCCGAGCCGGGGCTATTGCTTCGTCGCGCCGGTGCAGCGTGGCACACGCGCGGAGCAGCCTGCATTCACGTCGCGGCCGGCCGAAAAGGTGACGCCGTCACCGTCTCTGCCGCATCGCCTGGACCGGATGGTCGGGCGGGACGAACTCGTGGCCGAGTTGGCGCCGCGCCTGCTCCGCGACCGCTTCGTCACGCTGCGAGGGCCAGGCGGCATCGGCAAGACCACCATTGCGGTCGCGCTCGCGCATGATCTGTGCGACAGGTTCGACGGCAACGTCCATTTCCTCGAATTCGGTCCGCTGAGGGATGCCGCGCTGGTGGCGAGCACGGTTGCCGCCGCGCTGGGCCTCGTCGTGCATCACAAGGATCCGAGTAGCAGCATTGTCAATTTCCTGCGCGGGCGGCGGCTGCTTCTCGTTCTCGATAGCTGTGAGCACGTCATCGACGCGGTCGCGCGTCTCGCAGAAGACATCCACCGCGAGGCGCCGGGCGTTGCCATCCTCGCCACCAGCCGCGAGCAGCTGTCGGTGGCGGGCGAGCAGATTTTCGAGCTTGCTCCGCTGCCGGGCCCGCCGCAGGGCGCTCGCCTCAGCGCCGGCGAGGTGCTGGGTTATCCCGCGGCGCGTCTGTTCGTCGACCGCGCCAGCGCGGCGGGGCATCGCGACGACCTCACGGACGAGGACGCCGAAGTCCTGGTGCAGATCTGCGGCAAGCTCGATGGCATCGCGCTCGCGATCGAACTTGCCGCCGCGCGCGTCGGTCTCTACGGGCTGCGCGAGATGGCGGCGCTGCTCGACAGCCGCCTGCAGCTCGAATGGCGCGGGCGGCGAACGGCACCGCCGCGGCAGCAGACGCTCGGTGCCACGCTCGACTGGAGTTTCGGCCTGATCGGCGAGAAAGAGCGCATCGTGTTCCAGCGGCTCGCCGTCTTCGCGGGTCACTTCACCCTGAGGGGCGCGATAGCGGTGGCGACCGAGCAGGCGACGCCGGAAGATCGTGTCATCGAGGCGCTGGAGCAGCTCGTGGCCAAGTCGCTGGTGTCCTCGCAGCCGGACGGCGCATCGCGGCGCTATCGCCTGCTGGATGCCACGCGTGCCTATGCCATGCAGAAGCTGGCGGATGGCGGTGAGGCGAACGTCATCGCGCGCCGTCACGCTTGCTATGTTCAATGCACCCTCGAAGCCGGCCTGGCGGCGCAGGGCGGCAGCGGCCAGCTGTCCCGCTCGCAGGAACGGGTGGGCCTGCTCGCCGATGCCCGCGCGGCGCTGGCATGGAGCTACGCCCATGACGAAGGCGCCGATTTGCGCGTGCCGCTTGCCGGCAGTTGCACGGGTCTGTTCGTCGAGCTCAATTTGCTGAACGAGGCGCGCATCTGGTCCGATCGCGCGCTCGCGATGCTCGACGACGCCGATCGTGGCGGCCGATGGGAGCTCGAGCTCCAGTCGACGCTCGGCCACGCCTTCATGTTCACCGAGCGCAACAGCGAGCAGGCGGAAGCGGCGCTCAGGCGCGGGCTGGAGATCGCGCAGGCGCTCGGCGATCACGCCAACACGTTCAGGCTGCTGTCGCGGTTGAACATGTTCTACCGCCGGACCGGCGGCTACCGGCATCTGGTGCCGACAGCGCGTCACGCCGAGCGGATCGCGCGCCTGATCGGCGATACCGCGGGCATTGCCGGCAGCAAGGCGCTTCTCGGCGTGTCCTATCACCTCGCCGGCGACCAGGCCGAGGCGCAAGCTCATCTCGACGAGGGCATGCGCGATGACGCCGCACTGCGGGGCACGCAACCCGGACATTTCGCCTATTCGCGTACGCCGCAAATTCCGCTTGCGCGCGTGTTGTGGCTGCGCGGCTATCCCGATCGCGCGCTCGAATGCGTCCTGCCGCTCGTCGGCGCGTCGGCGCCGCGCGACGTGGTCATGCATTGTATCGCGCTGTGCTGGTCCGCCTCGGTGTTCGGCTGGGTCGGCGACTGGTCCGCCGTCGAGACCATGAGCGCTCGTCTGGCCGCGCATGCGGGCATGCACGGGCTGGTCCCCTACGAAGCCGTTGCGACCGGCTTTCGGGCGCAGACCATGATCGCCCACGGCGAGGTGACCGGCGGCATCGACCTGTTGCGCAGCGCGCTTCCGCGTCTGCACGCCGATCGCTACGAGCTCTATATGTCGGCGTTCGCCGCGGATCTGTCTTCCGGGCTGGTCTCGTTGGGGCGTTTGGCGGAAGGCGCTCAGGTCCTGCACGAAACCATCGACCGCGTCGAGCAGGAAGGAGGCGCCTTCGACATGCCCGAGCTGCTTCGTCTGCGCGGGGAGCTCGAGGCGCAGAGCGGAAACCTCGACGCGGCCGAGGCAAGCCTTGTCGCATCGGCAGAGCTCGCCGAGCAACAGGGCGCGCTGTCCTGGCAGCTGCGCACCGGGATGTCGCTGGCGCGGCTGCGCGAGCGACAGGGTGCGCAAGATCCGCGCGAACAGCTCGCCAGGACCTATGCGCGGTTCACCGAGGGGTTCGAGACCGCCGATCTCAAGGCCGCACGGCTCATCCTGAATCCGCCCTCCGGCTGACCCAGCCGAGGAGCTTATCCGGACAGCCATGCCGGACCGAACTGGATCAGCACGAGCAGGACGACGACGAGCAAGGCGAGGGTCGCAAGCAGCCGGTGCATCCCTGGTCGCTCCCTTGGTGCGGGTTTCGCCATTGTGATGCTAGCTCGCGGCGGCCACGTCCAGGATCGCGTCGGCAAAGGCCTTTGGCGCCTCCTGCGGCAGATTGTGCCCGATGCCGCCCTTGATGGTCCGGTGCGAATAGCGCCCCGAGAATTTTGCGGCGTAGGCGGTCGGCTCCGGATGCGGCGCGCCGTTGGCGTCACCTTCCATGGTGATGGTGGGCACGGTGATCACCGGGGCTCGCGCCAGCCGCGCCTCGTCGTCGTCGTATTTCGCTTCGCCTTCGGCGAGGCCGAGGCGCCAGCGATAATTGTGGATCACGATCGCGACGTGGTCCGGATTGTCGAAGGCCGCGGCACTGCGCTCGAAGGTGGCATCGTCGAAATGCCATTGCGGCGAGGCGAGCTGCCAGATCAGCCGCGAGAAATCCCGCCGGTACTTGTCATAGCCTTCGCGGCCGCGCTCGGTCGCGAAATAGAACTGGTACCACCATTGCAGCTCCGCCTTCGGCGGCAGCGGCATCTTGCCGGCCTGCTGGCTGCCGATCAGATAGCCGCTCACCGAGACCATCGCCTTCACGCGCTCCGGCCAGAGGGCCGCGACGATGTTGGCGGTGCGCGCGCCCCAATCGAAGCCGGCGAGCGTGGCCTTCTCGATCTTGAGCGCGTCCATCAGCGCGATGACGTCGGCTGCGATCGCCGCTGGCTGACCGTTCCGCATCGTCGCGTCGGAGAGCAGGCGCGTGCTGCCATAGCCGCGCAGATAGGGGATGATCACGCGATGGCCGGCCGCAGCGAGCAGCGGTGCGACGTCGACGAAGCTGTAGATGTCATAGGGCCAGCCGTGCAGCAGGATCACGGGCGGACCGTCCGCGGGTCCCGCTTCGGCATAGCCGACGTTGAGGAGGCCCGCCTCGATCTGCTTCAGGGACGCGAACGTCGTGTTGGCTCCCGTCTTGATGGGGACGGCGGACTTCGCCGGCTTGGACGTCTCCGCCGAGGCGGTCGCGCTCAGCGAAAGCTGGGCCGCTGCGAACGTCATGGCCGCGCTTCCGAAAAAGCGGCGGCGTTCATGGTTGATGTTGTCGGACATGTGTTGCTCCTGTCGTCGTTGCATGGTGTGAGGCGCAGCGATCCGCCACGCGGGTTGCTGTTCAGCCCTTGTGTCCGTCCAGTCGTCCAAGGAAATCGCGAACGCGCGCGGCGATGTCGTCGGTGGCTTCATCCAGCGCGAAATGGCCCGCGTCCAGGATGTGAACCTCCGCATCCGGAACGTCGTCGCGATAGGCCGACGCGCCGGCAACCGTGAAGGACGGATCGTATTTGCCCCAGACCACCAGTGTCGGCGGCCGGGTCTTGCGCAACCACTCCTGCCATTTCGGATAGGAGGCGACGTTGGTCCGGTAATCCAGGAACAGTGTGGTCTGGATCTCGGCCTGGCCCGGACGGGTCAGGAAGGCGTATTCGTCGGTCCAGCTATCGGGGTCGTAACGTTCGGGGTGCGGGCTGGAGCCGAGATGCCGCTGCCGCGTCGCCGCCAGGGAGGTGAAATTGGCCTTGAGCGCCTCGAGCTCGTGTGCCGGATCGGCCCAATATCTGCGACGCGCCTCCCAGAGCGGGCTCAAGCCCTGCTCGTGCGACACGGCGTTCTGGATGATGATCCCGCGGACGCGTTCGGGATGCGCCAGCGCCATGCGGAAGCCGACCGGGCCGCCATAGTCCTGCATGAACAGGACGTAGTTGCCAAGACCGAGCTTCGTCGTGAGCTCGACGATCACGTCGGCGATGTTGTCGAACGTATAGGTGAAATCGGACGGCGGCGGCGCGCTGCTGTGGCCGAAGCCGGGATAGTCCGGTGCGATCACGTGATATTTGTCGGCGAGCAGCGGCAGCAAGGGCTCCCACATCCGCGACGAGGACGGAAAGCCGTGCAGCAGCAGCACGGTCGGGGCGTCGGGGGGCCCGGCTTCGCGGTAGAATATCTTGAGGTCACGAATATCGACGCTGTGATAGCTGATCGAGCGCCGGCTCGATCGCATTTCCTGCGCCGAGGCCTGGACGGCGGCGCAGGCCATTGCGGCGGAGAGGGCGGCTGAAATGCTCATGTCATTGCTCTTGCACGTAGCGTGAGGGTCTGTGGAGAGTGCTGCGGCGCATTCCACGCGCGTGGCTGCGTCGCCTGGTCTCGTTCGAGCACGTCGTTCGTTGCTCGCAAACCCAATCTGCGCTCAATGCGGGCTGTTGGCTCGTTATGTATTGTTAGACGTTGAGAGAGCGGCGATACCAGGCGTGTCGCCGCTATTCGAAGACGGCGTCGAAGATCTCGACGTCCATCAGCACCGGCTTGGCAATCACGGTTCCATCCGGCCGCACTGTCTGCGCGCGCCGAAGTGTCGGCACCACGATGCCGCCGAAGCTGTCATGCGCCCAGGAGGAGTGTGCGACCTTCATCCCGAAGAGATCGTGATCTGTCCGCCGCTGGAGGGCGCTCTCGTCGAAATAGAAGATCTGCTCGGGCGCGAGCGTCATCAGGTGAGCCGGGAAGCGTGCGCGCAGCCGCCGCCAGGTTTCGGCATTCTCCTGCCAGGGCGACAGCTCCTCGATCACGACATCGGGGTGGGCAAGCAGGAATGGAATGGTCAGATAACTCCAGATCGCTACGCCGCAGAAGAAGACGAGATGCAGCTCATCGGCAAGCGCCGGCGGATCGACCTCGGGAAATGCGAGGCTGGGGTTGCGCCAGGACCGCAGGACCTCACCATCCAGGCTCTCGATCGTGATTGCGTCCGGTTGAAAGGCGCCGGAGTGCTCCCCTCCGGTGATGCCGGTGAAGCGCACCGATTGCGTCCGGGTCGAGCCTTCCGCGGTCACATCCTTGAATTCCCGGGCATGGCCCGCGCTGGAGAACAGCGTCCCGCCAACGGAAAGGTGGAGCGTGAACCGGTTCAAGCTGTTCCAGCGGGCCATTCCGCCGCTGGCATCGATTACATCGTCAAGAAGCGCCATGTCCCGCCACATCCACCGTGCAGTGTCTCCACCATGGCGGGGCGCATGCGGCTTGGCGTGTTAGAAGTTGTTAGGAGTTGCGAGCGGGCAGCATGGCAGTATCTCGTTGAAGATACTCTCAATTCAGGGTGCCCAGCAGCTCCCTGGCCGCGATCAGATCGCGGGTCTGGAGGCCCTCCTGGTAGCGCGCAACGAGGGGGGTGAGCAAAGCGCGGGCGTCAGCGGCCTTGCCGGCCTGCTCCCAGATGCGGCCGAGGCTGATCGCCCCGCGAAGCTCCCAGCCGACCGCGGATTGACGCCGGGACAGATCGAGCGATTTCCGCAAGGTGCTCTCCGCCTCCGCGGCGTTGCCCGACCCGGCGAGGATATCACCCTTGATCCTGAGCATCTCCGGCATGTCGAAGGATTCGCCATGATCGGGAATCTGGGCGATCGCCTCGTTGATCGTCTGCAAGGCCTCGTCGGGCTGGTTCTGGGAGGCGAGACCCTCCGCGAGCGCCGTCGCGAACACCGTCGTCATGATGCGGTGCCGCGTCGCGTACAACGTGGCCTGACTGCGGCGAAGGTGCTCGATGCCCGCTGCGACGTCGCCGCGGCGCAGCAGCAGCTCGCCCTTCTGGCCGATCCCGACCGCGTGATAGGGGCCGAGGAAGTGCCGTGCGGAATGATCGATCAGCCGCTCGATCAAGGTTTCGGCACTGGCCCAGTCGCCGACCCAGAGGAACACATAGATCGTCCAGATCAGGGAGATGCCGAGGGTGAGCGGCTGTTCGAGCAGCTCGGCCTCGCGAACGGTGTATCTGGCCACCTCGACCGCTCGCTCGGGCCGGCCCGTGAGCCAGAGCCCGCGCGCCAGCGCAACCAGCGCAACGATGCGATCGTCATAGCCGAGATGCCCGATATTCAGCCGTTGCGAGCCGGGATTGTGCACCATCGCGCTCTCGCAGAATCGAACCGCCTTGTCCTGGTTGCCGATCAGATGATGCGCGACACCGAGCATCCAGTCCACGTTCAGCGTGGCGGCGGAATCATTCAGTTTGCGCGCAACGGCCTCGCCCTGCTCGCCGGTCCCGAGCGCACCGTGGAAATCTCCGACCCTGGTCAGGTAGATGTGCAATCCGCGCAGCAGCCAGAGCTGCCAGTGCAGGTCATCGAGCTGCCGGGCAAGCTCGAGACTGCGGGTGAAGGCCGACCGGACCGCTTCCGTATTGCCTTGCGTGAACATCACGGAGACGCCGAGCGCGGCCTGCAGGGTCATCTCCTGGCGGCTGTCCACCGCGCTGGTGTCGAGGGACGCCAGCGCCTGCTGGGTCCATCGGTAGCATTCCGTCAGCAATGTCAGTTCGAGGAAGAACTGCGCCGCCGAGGCCGCCAGATCCACGCCGATCGTCCGGTCGCCGTCGTCCGAAAAGCTGAAGGTCAGCGCGGCCCTGACATTGGGCAAATGGTCGGCATAGGGAAGGAAGCCGCCCGCGCTCTGCATGCCCGTGGATTTGACGGCAATGTCGCGCAGGAAATCGCGGAAATATTCGGCGTGGGCGCGCGCGACGCGGTCCGCTTCGCCATTCTCGACGAGCTTGTCCGCCATGAAGGCGCGGGTGGTGTCGAGCAGGCGATAGCGCAGCCGCCGCTCCGCAGGCGAGGTCGCGATCAGGGATTTGGAGAGCAGGTTCGAAATGGCCTCCACACCTTCGCCCTCGCTGATGCCCTGGCAGGATGCGACCGCAAGCGCGGCTTCCAGCGTGAACGGCCCGACGAACACCGACAATCCGCGCAGTGTCGCGCTTTCGGCCGGCGGCAGCAGATCGTAGCTCCAGGCAAGCGCTGCGCTCAGGGTCTGGTGCCGCGGAATCGCGGTGCGCCGTCCCCGCCACAGCAGCGAGAAGCGGCTGTCCAGCAGTGATGCGGTCCCGGCAATGCCATAGGCGTTGACGCGTCCGGCCGCGAGCTCGATCGCCAGCGCTATGCCGTCAAGCCGTCGGCAGATCTCGGCAACGAGCGGCGCATCCTCCTCGGTGAGTTCGAATTCGCTCAGGCTCTCGGCAATGCGTTCCACGAAGAGCTGGCTTGCGGGATAAGCAAGGATGTCGGCGATGCCGAGGCCTTCGCGCTGCGGCGGGCAATCCAGCGGAAACAGCCGGTGGACGCGCTCACCTTCGGTGCGAAAGGATTCGCGGCTGGTGGCCAGAATATGCAGCTTCGGCGCCTCGCGGACCATGCGCTCGGCCAAAGGGGCGAGCTCGTCGAGGATATGCTCGCAACTGTCGAACACCAGCAGCATGCGCCGGCTGCGCAGGACCGTCAGCAGGCTCGGCACGGGATCGTCGGCGTTGACGGTCAGGCCCAGCGCGGCCGCAATCGTGCCGGGAACCAGCCGGACATCCGTCAACGCGCCGAAATCCACGAAACACACCTGGTGATCGAAGCCTGCGAGCTCGCGATGCGCGACCGCAAGCGCGACCGACGTCTTGCCGATTCCGCCCGGGCCGACGATGGTGACGAAGCGATGCTGGGCAAGCTCGGCGGAAATCTTCTCGACCGCATCGTCCCGCCCGATCATCTTCGCAAGCTGCGCGGGCAGCGAGCGGGGCGAAGCGGCAGGCTGGCTGGTCCGGCTCTCCGAAGGCGCAGCCCGGAGCAGCGGGGCCGCGAAGCAATAGCCGCGTCCGGGGACGTTGATCACGTAACGGGAGCCTTCGCCGGCATTGCCCAAGGGCTTGTCGTCCAAGGCCTTGTCGTCCAAGGCCTTGTCGTTCAAGGCCTTATCGTTCAAGGCCTTGCGCAACGTCGTGATGTGGAAACGCAGGCTGCCTTCGTCGACATTCACGTCGGCCCAGATGCGCTTGATCAGCTCCCGCTTGTCCACGACCTCGCCGGCACGCTCGGCGAGAAAAATGAGGATGTCGAGCGCACGGCCGCCGAGGTGAAGCGGGACGCCGTCCTTTTCGAGCAGCCGCGACTTCGCGAACAGCCGGAATGGCCCGAAGGCAATCACCGAATCTTGCTCGTTAGTGTCCGGCACGGCCAATATTTCCAGGGAAAGGGCTGAAGTCTGCAGTTTTGGTCTAACAGAACGAGGCGTCCAGTAAACTGGCCGAAAGTGGCGAAATCGCGTGGCGATCATCGCATTCGCCCGATCACGCGATGATGATCCGTCGCAAATCTAGCTTAAACGCGAGTGGTTTAGCGCGCGATCGGGACAATCCAGCAATGTGTCGGACCGCGATGGCGGATTTGGATCTCGGGCGCTGCGACGCTGATCATAACAGAATCTTGCAACGTCTAACGAGCATAGCACGCCAACAGCATCCAGTATGGCCTTCGAGTTGGATGCAATTTTCAACGGGAGGCTATGATGTCCGCGATCGGTGCTCGGCCAAACGACCATGTCGTTCGATCTCAGTTTGTACCTGGTCTCGATGATCAGTCGCGTGATTGGGAGCTCGTGCTGCGGGAATCCCACCATCGCATGAAGAACACGCTGACGCTGCTGGGTGCGTCAGTCCGTCGCGATTTCACGCGCGCGGGCAGGGGGGACGTAGCGCTGGCGGTGGATCGGCTCGAGCGGCGCATCGTCGCCTTCGGCAGGCTCTATCAACTGTTGTCTGATCATGACGATCTGCCGGTCGTCTCCACAGCGGCCTTCTTCGAAAGCCTGTGCGAAGCGATCTCCGAGGCTGTGCTGGAACCGGCAGGCATCCGCTGCGAGGCTGCGATCGAAAGCGGCACGTTGTCGGCTGCGCAGCGTCATCGGCTCGCACTGATGCTGACGGAGCTGGTCACGAATGCGGCAAAGCATGCCTTCTCGAACAAGAATGGTGCGCTGATCCGCATCGGCCTGGCCAGGCGCGATGGCGCCTGGCTCTGCACGGTGGCCGACAACGGCATCGGTGCGACCGGTCCGCTCCAGGGCACCGGCAGCCGGATTCTCGAAGGGCTCGCACGCAGCATCCACGCACGGCTCCAGGGCGAGGCGGGGGAGGGCGGCACGCGGGTCACCATCGTGATGCCGATCGCTGCGGTGTGACGGCGGGGGAAGCTTTCCCCCTCCCTCACAACGGCTAGCGGACCCTAACACTCCATAACGGGCGCCTGTCTCTCGTTTGCGCGACAGTCTTGACGTTCAGAGCGGGTGTCGATCCCGAACCCGCGGCTTGAAACAAGGAGTTGGACATGGCTGTGATCGAGATCAATCGCGAAGCTCAAACCAAGCCCTCGACATCTCGCGGCGTCGATATGAAGCTCGAGGTCCTCGTGATCCCGGTGTCCGATGTCGACCGCGCCAAGGCGTTCTATGCACGACTCGGCTGGCGACTGGATGCCGATTTCACGTCGGGCGACGACTGGCGCGTGATCCAGTTCACGCCGCCGGGCTCGGCCTGCTCGGTGATTTTCGGCAGGAACGTCACGGCGGCAGCACCCGGCTCGGCGCGCGGCCTGTATCTGGTCGTCTCCGATCTCGAAGCGGCACGACAGGATCTGCTCGACCGCGGCGTCGAGGTCAGCGCGCCATTCCACGGTGCCGGCGACGTTCATGCCGGGCCCGACGAGCCGTATCTGTTCGGCAGCGTTCGAGTCAGTGGTGCTGACCCGAAGCAAGGCAGCTATGCCTCATTCGCCGCGTTCAGCGATCCCGACGGCAATGGCTGGCTGTTCCAGGAAGTCACGACACGATTGCCCGGACGCATCGCAGGCGACGGCACGACATTCGCTTCAGCAACCGATCTGGCCGCAGCGCTGCGTCGCGCGGCGCTGGCGCATGGCGAGCATGAGACGCGAACCGGCGGGCACGACGAGAACTGGGCGGACTGGTACGCCGACCACATCGTCCGCGAGCAGGCCGGCCAGCCGTTGCCGACTTGAGCTGCCGCGAAAGGCATCTCCGATTTTGGCCGACACGGCGCGCGATGACATGGTCGTCGCGCGCCTCGTCGCATCGCGCGCATGTCATCGCCCTCTTGCAGTGCGCGGACTCGCAACGGCTAACGCAGGCTAACAATCCATAACGAGCAAATTGCCGGGGCCCGCGCCAATCTCTCTGCACACCAACCGAGGCGTTGATTTCGAACTCGGTCAGCGTCACCGACCAAAGCAAGGGAGATCCAACATGACCGCGCAAGCACGAACCGAGAGCCTCAATCCCGATCGCCGTCAATTGCTGAGCCAGGCCGCGATTACCGCGGTGGCCGCCAGCGTGTCGAGCCTGTTGCCGCTGCATCCGGCCAGGGCCGCCGCAGGCGGCGCCATCCGTCCCTTCCAGATCAACGTGCCCGAGCAGGATCTGCTCGACCTGCGCCGGCGCCTGGCTGCCACGCGCTGGCCGGACCGCGAGATCGTCGCCGATCAGTCGCAGGGCGTGCAGCTGACGACGGTGCAACAGCTCGTGCGCTACTGGCAGAGCGACTACGACTGGCGCAAGGTGGAAGCGCGATTGAACGCCTTGCCGCAATTCGTCACCGAAATCGACGGCGTCGACATTCACTTCATTCACGTCCGCTCGCGGCACGAGAATGCACTGCCGATGATCGTCACGCATGGCTGGCCCGGCTCGATCATCGAGCAGATGAAGATCGTCGGTCCGCTCACCGATCCGACCGCACACGGTGCCAAGGCCGCGGACGCGTTCGACCTCGTGATTCCCTCGCTTCCCGGCCACGGCTTCTCGGGCAAGCCCAAGGTGCTCGGCTGGGATCCCCAGCGCATCGCGCAAGCCTGGGTCGTTCTGATGAAGCGGCTCGGCTACAGCCGCTATGTCGCGCAAGGCGGCGATTGGGGCAATGCGGTGACGGAGCAGATGGCGCTGATCGCGCCGCCGGAACTGCTCGGCATCCACACCAACATGCCCGCGACCGTTCCCGACGACATCGCCAAGGCGCTTCAACCCGGTGGAACGCGCCCGGCGAACCTTTCGGCCGACGAGCGCCTTGCCTACGACCAGCTCGATGATTTCTACAAGCACGGTCTCGGCTACGCGATCGAGATGTCGAACCGGCCGCAGACGCTCAATGGTCTCGTGGATTCGCCCGCGGGCCTCGCATCGTGGATGCTCGATCACGATGCGCGCAGCGCCGCGATGATCGCGCGCGTGTTCGACGGTCGGACGGAAGGGCTGTCGCGCGACGATGTGGTCGACAATATCACGCTCTATTGGCTCACCAACACCGCGGTCTCGTCGGCCCGGCTGTATTGGGAGAACAAGCTGGTGTTCTTCGCACCCAAGCACGTGACGATCCCGGTCGCCGTCAGCGTCTTTCCGGACGAGATCTACGCCGCGCCGCGGAGCTGGGCCGAGAAGGCCTATCCCAAGCTAATCCACTACAACCGCCTCGACAAGGGCGGACACTTCGCGGCCTGGGAGCAGCCGGCGCTGTTCTCTGCGGAGGTGCGGACCGCGTTCCGCCCGCTGCGGCAATCGATCTGAAATCAGCCCACATCAGGAGTGAGACCATGAACCGCCCCGAACGTACTTTCACGACCGGCGAGATCCGCCTCGAGCGCCGCCTGCCGACCTACTGGCGTGTCACCTTCGACATGCCGCCGGTCAACATCTTCGGCCCCAGGCATCTTCCGCTGCTCAGCGACATCGTGGCCGCGATCGAGGCCGATCCAGAGGTGAAGGTGGTGGTGTTCGACAGCGCCGTCGAAGGCTTCTTCATCACCCATTACGACTTCCTCGCGCCACTGGAGGATTCGCTTGCCGTTCCGCCCGGGCCGACGGGCCTGCAGTCGCTGCCTGACACGTTGGTGCGCCTCAGCCGCGCGCCGGTCGTCTCCATCGCCGCGATCCGGGGCCGCGCGACCGGCGTCGGCAGCGAGCTCGCGCTCGCAAGCGACATGCGTTTTGCCAGCCGCGAGAAGGCGATCCTGTCGCAATGGGAGGTCGGCGCGGGCCTCGTGCCCGGCGGCGGGCCGATGGCGCGATTGCCGCGCCTGATGGGCCGCGGCCGTGCGCTCGAAGTGCTGCTCGGCGCCGACGACATCCATGGCGATCTCGCCGAACGCTATGGCTATGTGAACCGGTCGTTGCCGGACGCCGAGCTCGATGGTTTCGTCGAGGCACTCGCCATGCGCATCGCGTCGTTCGACAAGGAGGCGATCGCCGAGACCAAGCGTCTTGTCGATGTCGCAAGCCTGCCGCCGGACGCCGATATCAAGCCGGAGTGGGACGCGTTCCTGGCCTCGCTCGGCCGTCCCGCGAGCCAGACCAGAATCAGGGCGCTGATGGCGCGCGGCTTCCACCGCTCCGGGGACGTCGAGAACCGGCTCGGCTTCCACGTCGGACAGATCGGCAGCTAACGGAACCGCTGCGGCGCGCGGCCGGTTGGAACGGTGGCGGGCGGTCACGCCGAAGTCGCCTTCCACCGGTACGGAGTAGCGGTGCTGAAATCAAACAAGGAGAATTGAGATGATCCGCAAGGCAACGGCAGTCTGGAAAGGCACCGGTCGCGATGGGACCGGTCATCTGACGAGCGAATCCGGCGTGCTCGCGCAGACACCCTATTCGTTCAAGACCCGCTTCGAGAACGAGAAGGGCACCAATCCCGAGGAGTTGATCGCGGCGGCCCATGCCGGCTGTTTTACGATGGCGCTGGCCTTTGGCCTTCAGATGGCCGGTTTCACGCCGGACGAGCTCTCGACCGAAGCCGCCGTCACGCTCGAGCCCGAAGGCAAGGGCTTCAAGATCAGCAAGTCGGCGCTCACCCTGCGCGCCAAGGTGCCGAACCTCGACGATGCAGGCTTTGCGAAAATCGCCGGCGAGGCCGAGAAGAATTGTCCGGTATCGAAGGTGCTCAACGCCGCGATCACGCTCGACGCCAAGCTGGGCTGAGCGATCAGAGGAAACGCTGCCATGTCGCGTCAAGATCCGCCTCGCCAACATCAACCGGATGAAGACAGGTTCCGGGCGATCCTGCCCGAGGATATCGCATGGCAGCCGTTCCCCGCTTTCCCGCCGGGCGCGCGCCTCGCCGTTATGGTCGGCCATCCCGCCGAGCCCGGACCTTACGTGGTCCGGGTCAAGGTGCCCGGCGGCACCCGGCTGATGCCGCACAAGCATCCGGAGGACCGCATCTACACGGTCATGTCGGGCGTGTTCTACATCGGGCTCGGCGAGAGTTTCGATGGCGATAAAGTCAGAGCCTATCCGCCGGGCAGTGTTATCGTGCTGCCCGGCGAGACCTGGCATTTTCATTGGGCGAAGTCCGGTGAATACGTCACACAGGTCTCGGCGATCGGCCCGCTCGGCCTCGAATATCACGATGACCACGATGATCCGCGCTTGCATGTGGCTGCGGACCGGCGCTGAATATCTCGACCAGACCAATGGAGCATCAAATGACGACGGAGCGCGCAGTTTTGGCCGGAGGCTGCTTCTGGGGCATGCAGGATCTGATCCGCAAGCAGCCAGGCGTGATCTCCACCCGCGTCGGCTACACCGGCGGTGCGGTGAAGAACGCGACCTACCGCAATCACGAAGGCCACGCCGAGGCGATCGAAATCATGTTCGATCCCACCAAGACCAGCTACCGGACCATGCTGGAGTTCTTCTTCCAGATCCACGATCCCACCACGCTCGATCGCCAGGGCAATGATAGGGGCACCAGCTATCGCTCCGCGATCTTCTATACGAGCGACGAGCAGAAGAAGATCGCCGAAGACACCATCGCCGACGTCGAGGCGTCCGGCCTGTGGCCCGGCAAGGTGGTGACCGAGGTCGCGCCCGCAGGCGAATTCTGGCAGGCCGAGCCCGAGCATCAGGACTATCTCGAACGTTATCCTGACGGCTACACCTGCCACTTCATCCGGCCGGGCTGGAAGCTGCCGCGCCGCGCGGCGGCTGTCGGAGGCTAGATCAGGTCGCGGGCTGTCAGGCGCGCAATTGCGCCATCAGCTCGCGGGCGGTGCGCATGTCGGAGATATCGGATCCCTCGGCAAACGATCCCGTGACATTGTTCAGCATGGCCCGAGCGTCCGCGCTTTGGCCTGCGCCGATCATATGCCGCGCGAGGCTGGTCGTGCAGCGGAGCTCCCAGAAGCGCGCGCCCTGCTGGGCGGCAATGTCGATGGCCTCGCGAAAGTGCGCCTCGGCGTCGTCCGAATGCCGCGCGCTTCTGAGCATCAATTCTCCCTTGATGCGGAGCAGCTCCGGCAGATACCAGAGCTCCTGCCGGTCGTTGCAGCGGGTCAGGGCGTCCTCGATCACGTCGAGGCCACGGTCAACCTGGTCGGCCTCCAGCGAACACGCGGCGAGCTCGCCGAGCAGCGGAAGAAAGCGCGGCAGGAAGCGCGCATCGCCGGCGCGGTTGAGCTCTTCGCGCAGGAGCGGCAGGCCGGTGGCGATGTCGCCGCGCCTGGCAATGACCGCGGCGTTGAAGGCGCGTGCCCATAGGCCCCACAGCCGGATGCCGTGGCGCTCGGTGTGTTCGAGCAGCTCGGTCCCGTGGCGCTCGGCGGCATCGAAATCGCCGGACCAGAACGCGATCGGGCAGGCGGCCTGCCCCAGCACGCTGCAGAAGGTCAGCGCATGGCCGTTGGCGCGGCCTTCCTCGATGTTCTTGGCGGCGAGCGCCTGGGCCTGATCGGCGAGGCCCTGAAGCCACAGGATGCGGGCCCGGAAATATTGCGTCGATATCCTGAGATCGAGCGGGAAGATTTTCGGCTTCGCCACCAGCACATGCAGCGAGGCGTTCACCCGGTCGATACGCTGCCGCGCGTCGTTCTGATCTCCCAGATAATGCAACGCGACGGCCATCAGGCGGTCGCCCAGCATCAGATCGGTGCTGTCAGGCGAATTCGCAGCCGCGTTCGCAAAGCGCTCGGCGAGCGCGCGGGCCTTGCCGAACTGCCCGTTGTTGAACTGGTCGATGCACAGGCCCCAGAGCGCCCGCAGCCGGAAGTCCTTGTCGTCGAGGCTCTCGGCCAGCTCGAGCGTCGTCTCCAGGATCGGGCGCGCCTCGCGCGCGCGGCCCTCGCCATACATCAGCGACCAGCCGAGTGCCGACAGGAGCTGCATGCGAACGCGGTCGTTGTCACCGTCGTCTCCGAGCGCCGCCAGCGCCGTTCTGCTGCGCTCGCGGCATTCGGCGAACAGCGACAGGCGCACCCACAGGGTGACCGCGGCCGCCGTCAGCGCAACGCCGAGCCGGGTGTCGCCGTCGGGTGCGAAGGCCCAGTCCAGCGCCGCGCGCACATTGTCGAGCTCCCCACCATAGGTGCTGAGCCATTCGGGCAGCGGCGTCGACGCGTCGGCCCCCGCGCGCTCGAAGAGATCGCGAAAATGCTCCGCATGACGCCGCGCGAACTGTCTGCCTTCACCGAGCTCGTTCAGTTTCCCGAGCGCGTAGGTGCGCGTGGTGTCGAGCAGGCGATAGCGCAGCGTCCGCGACCCGGATGGCGAGATCAGCGACTTGGTGACGAGGCTGTCGATCGCCTCCAGCGTCTCCGAGGTGCTGAGGCCATCGCCGGACGCAACCGCAGCAGCCGCCTCCGGCGCGAAGGGTCCTGCGAACACCGACAATCGCCGCAAGGTGGCGCTTTCCGCCGGAGGCAGCAGATCGTAGCTCCAGTCGAGGGCGGCGGCGAGCGTCTGGTGCCGCGGGACGGCCGTGCGCCGTCCGCGCCATTGCAGCGAGAAGCGGCTGTCGAGCAGCGAGGCGGTGCCGGCGATGCCATACGCATTGACCCGGCCCGCCGCGAGTTCGATCGCCAGCGCAATGCCGTCGAGGCGCCGGCAGATGCTGGCGACAAGCGGCGCCTCTTCCGCGCTGAGCTGGAACGGCCCGGAGCTCTGCGCGATGCGCTCGACGAAGAGCTGGGCCGCGGGGTAGGCGAGAACATCGGCGACGTCGAGGCCCTCGCGCTCGGGCGGACAATCCAGCGGAAACAGCCGGAAGATCCGCTCGCCTTCGCTTCGGAACGACTCGCGGCTGGTGGCGAGAACGCGAAGCTGCGGCGCTTCGCGAACGATGCGCTCGACGAGCGGCGCCAGATGATCCAGCACATGCTCGCAACTGTCGAAGATCAGCAGGGCCGGTCCGGTCTTCAGAAATGTCAGGATGGCCGGCGTCGGATCCTCCGCGCTGACGGTCAGTCCGAGGACGGAGGCGATGCTGGTTGGGACATGGCTGGCGTCCCGCAGCGGACCGAAATCGACGAAGAAGACGCGGCCGTCGAAATCCGCCGAGCGCCGATGCCCGACCGTGACGGCGACCGCGGTCTTGCCGATGCCGCCCGGGCCGACCAGGGTCATGAAGCGATAGAGCGTCAGGCCGTTCGAGATCTTCTCGATGACCTCCTCGCGTCCGACCATCTTCGCAAGCTGGGCGGGCAGGGAGCGGGGAGGAATGATTTCGGCGGCGGCAGGCGCGACCTGCGAGGGCGCTTGGGCGAACGGGGCGACAAAGCAATAGCCGCGGCCGGGTACGTTGAGGACATAACGGGCCGATTTGCCGGTATCGCCGAGCACCTTGCGCAGCGCTGCGACATGGAAACGCAGGCTGCCCTCGTCGACATTCACCTCGGCCCAGATGCGCTTGACCAGCTCTCTCTTGTCGACGACTTCTCCGGGGCGCTCGGCAAGCAGGATGAGAATATCGAGCGCGCGGCCGCCGACATGAAGCGGCTCCCCTTCCTTCTCCAGGAGCCGCGACTTGGGAAACAGCCGAAATGGCCCGAATGAAATGGCCGAGTCTTGGTTGTTATTGTGAGCTGGCACGTGCCATTGCCCCCGCAACGGGGTTCAAAAGGTATTTTATTGTGGTCTAGCAGAACGAGGCGTCCAGTAAACTGGCCGAAAGCAGCATGGCTGGCAGACCTGCGCAGATGGCTTGGGTCAGCTTCGGCCCGCCCAAATAATGCTTGAGAAGGAAGGGGTTAGGTCGCCATGGTCTGACCCGGGTCCTTGGTGACGATGCGCGCCGTCAGCGTGACCAGGCCCATCAACGCAGCCAGCAGCCAGAACGCCATTGGCAATCCGCCAAAATGTGCGACGAAGCCGACGCCTGCGGGGCCGATCAGGATTCCTGCGTAGCCCGCAGTCGTGATCGCCGCGACCGCAAGCCCCGTGGGCATCACCGTTTGCCGCGCCGCCCGGCGGAACAGCACCGGCACGAGGTTCGAGGCGCCGAGCCCGATCAGCAGGAATCCGCCGATGGCGACCGCTGCAATGGGCGCCGTCAGCAGGACCACGAAACCGGCGATGGCAATGAGGCTGCCCCAGAGCAACGTCGTGCGGTCGCCGATCCGCGCGACGACGGCGTCGCCGCCGAGCCGGCCCGCAGTCATCGCGATCGAGAACACGATATAGCCGGCGCCGCCTTGCGCCTCGGTGGCGAGACCTGCGCCGATGACGAGCAGGGCGCCCCAATCCAGCATCGCACCTTCGACCAGGAAGGTGATGGCGCCGAGCAGCGCGAGCAGCAGCACCGATCCGTGCGGCAGCACGAACAGCGGGCCCTCCTGCACCTGCACGGAACGAAGCAGGCGCGGCGAGGTCAGGGCCATCGCGATCAGCATCAGGACGGAGCAGATCAAGGTGCAGGCGAGCGTTCCGAATTGCAGCGAGAGCAGCGCCGTCATCAGCGCGGATCCGGCAAAGCCCCCGATGCTGAACAGGGCGTGGAAGCCGGACATCAGCGGGCGGTGCGCGGCGCGCTCCACCTCCACGGCGTGGATGTTCATGGCGACATCGATCGAGCCGAGCGCGGCGCCGAACGCGAAAAGCGCCAGCGCCAGCGTTGCGGGCGAAGCCGCGATGGCGAGCAGGGGCAGGACCAGCGCCAGCCCGAATCCGCCCGCAATGATGATCGGCCTGCTGCCGTAGCGCGCGCTCACGATTCCGGTCACCAGCATCGCGATGACCGAGCCGATGCCGAGGCTGAGCAGCAGCAATCCGAGCACGCCGTCATCGACGCCGAGCCGGGTCTTCGCGAACGGCACCAGCGGCGCCCAGCACGCGATGCCGAAACCCGCGACGAGGAAGGCAAGCCGGGTCGCAAGGCGCGTCGAGGGCCGGTCGGCGGAAGACATGGGAACTCCGGGGAAGCAGAGGCAGGGCGATCGACAAGCCCGAGAAATGCCGCGGCTTTATGTCCGAGGCGTTCCCAAATCGTCGCGGGCGGCCTTCGCGAGCTGCAAGCGGACGCGCAGGCCCTTTGGCGCGTTGTCGAGCAGCTGAAGCGTTCCGCCATGCGCGCTCACGATCGCCTGCGCGATCGACAGACCGAGACCAAATCCTGATGTCTCGTCCATGGTGCGGGCTTCCTCTCCGCGCACGAAGGGCTCCAGCATCGCGGCCTTGCTTTCGTCGGGAATGCCCGGCCCGTCGTCGCAGACGTCGATGACGAGCCGGTCCTCGGCGGTCACCAGCGCGACGTCGATTTGGGTTCCGAAGCGCGTTGCGTTCTCGACGAGGTTGGTGACCGCGCGGATGATCTCGTCGGGCCGCAGGACGAAGGCGGCCCGGTCCGGGCCGGAATAGGTCACGGCGAATCCGGAGTCCGAAAACTGCTCGCAAACCATTTGAAGCAGCGCCGCGATGTCCACCAGCGTCGGCTTGACCGGGCTTTCGCTGCGCAGCAGCGACAGCACCGATTCCAGCATCGACTGCATCTGGTCGAGATCGCGCACGGTCTGCGTGCGTTGTGCCGGATCCTCGATATATTCCGAACGCAGCCTCAGACGCGTGATCGGGGTGCGAAGATCATGGCTGATGGCCGCGAGCATGCGGGTTCTGTCGTTCATCAGCGTTGTGATGCGATCGCGCATCCGGTTCAGCGCCCTTGCCGCGGATCTGATCTCCTCCGGTCCGTTTTCCGGCAGCGGCGCGGAGGACCGGCTCAGGCTGAAATCCTCCGCCGCGCGCGCGAAGGCCGACAGCGGCGAGGAGAGCGCGCGACCTGCCCAGACGCCGAGCAGCGTCAGGCTTGCCACGAGGAACAGCAGCGTCGAGGTCCAGAGGCCGCTGACGAAGGCCGGCATCTTGGGCGATCCGATCGTGGCTTCGAGCACGTCGTCGCCCGGAAGGTAGAACCAGACGCGCTCGTCGTCCGCGCCGCTGCCGCGAACGAGCTCGGCCCTGACACCAAGCGCAGAGGGGATGGTCAGCGAGGTCCGCATCGACTGCGGCGTGGCGGCGGCGGATACGCTGTCCCGCAATTGGAGCTTGAGCGGCGGAAAGGTCCGGCTGACGCTGTCGAGGACGATGGCGCGCTCGGCCTTCGGCGTGTTGGCGACGATCCGCACGATCAGCTCGATCTGCTCCAGCGGCGTGTCCGCCAGCAGCTTCGGCTGGTTGAGGAGAAAATATCCGGCGATCAGGACATGGATCAGGACCAGCGATCCCAGGATCAAGGCGGCGATCTGGCCGCTGATCCGCCTGAAGCTGAAGAGTGCGACGATGTCGGCGGCGCGGCTCATGCTTCCTCCACCCTTGGAGTGAAGACGTACCCGCCGATGCGGACGGTCTTGATCACGGACGCGCCCTCCGTCCGGTCGAGCTTGCGGCGCAGCCGGCTGACCAGCACGTCGATGCTGCGGCCGAAGCTTGCTCCGGCACGACCGCGCGTCATGCTCAGGAGGTTGTCGCGGGTGAGGATGCGGCCGGCCCGCTCGCAGAAGGCCTGCAGCAGATCGAACTCGGCACTGGTCAGGGGCACCTGTGCGCCTTCGGGATCGCGCAATTCGCGCAGGCGAAGATCGATGGTCCAGCCCTGGAACTTGAGACGCGCGGCGGTGGGGCCGGCGAGGCTGCTCGATCGCCGTCGCAGCACCGCGTTGATCCTGGCGAGGAGCTCGCGCGGGTTGAACGGCTTTGGCAGATAGTCGTCGGCGCCCATCTCGAGGCCGAGGATCCGGTCGAGATCCTCGCCCTTCGCGGTGAGGATGATGATCGGCGTCGTGGACTCCATCCGCAGCCGGCGGCAGAGGCTGAGGCCGTCCTCGCCCGGCAGCATCAGGTCGAGCACGATCAGGTCGACCCGCTCGCGGGAGAGATGGCGGTCCATCTCCCTGCCGTTCGCGACCGCGTCGACCGAGAAGTTGTGATCACGCAGATAACGCGAGATGAGGTCGCGGGTCTGCTTGTCGTCCTCGACGATCAGGATGTTCTGGGGGCCGTTGGTCATGATTGAAATCGCATCGGGATTGCCGATCGTTGGTCGATTTGCGGACGAATGTCTCGCCCGAAGAACTACGGTCATCGTGCAATCCTAAGGTCAGTCGCGGCTCAGTGCCACCACGGGGTCGAGGAAGGCGGCGCGGCGGGCGGGGAAGAAACCGAAGGCAACCCCGATCCCGGTCGAGGTCAGGAATGCCGCGCCGATCGAGAACGTCGAATAGCTGACCTCGAATCCGGGCACCGCGACGTTGATGGCGACGCCGAGCAGCATCGCGACGAGAATGCCGGCGATGCCGCCGATCGACGAGATCAAGGTCGCTTCCACCAGGAATTGCTGGAGGATGTCGCTGCGCCTGGCGCCGACCGCCATGCGCACGCCGATCTCGCTGATCCGTTCCGACACGGACACCAGCATGATGTTCATGACGCCGATGCCGCCGACGACCAGCGAGATCACCGCGATCGCCGCCACCAGGAACGCCAGCGTCTGTGTCGTGCTGGTGATGGTGCGGCGGATATCGTCGGTGTTGAGGATGACGAAATCCCGGGTGTTGTGCCGCTGTGTCAAGAGCGTGGTCACCGCGTCCTGCGCCAGCGCGGTCGAAACCTCGTCGCTGATCCGCAGCAGGATGCTGCGCAGCGCGCGGTCGCCCGTGAATTGGGCCTGCACGGTGGTGTAGGGCAGGTAGACCGACAGGTTCTGGTTCGAGCCGAACCCGCCCTGCTGCTGGGCGATGACGCCGACGATGCGACAGGGCACCTTGCCGAGCCAGATCACGCGGCCGATCCCGGAGGTCTGGTCGTCGGCGAAGAAGGTCTTGCGGGTATTGTCGTCGATGACGGCCTGCCGCTCGATGTTGCGGATCGCGTCGGTATCGAACAGGCGTCCTTTCGCGAGCTTGGCGCCCTTGACCTGGAAATAGCTCTCGCCGACGCCGTTCACCAGCACGTTGGACTCGTTGCCGCGATAGCGCACCGTCGTGCTGGTCGACACCGTCGGCGTGACCCCGGCAATGAAATCCTGCCGGTCGAGCGCGCGGGCATCGCCCAGCACCAGCGTCTTGATCTTGCCGGCGCGCGCATCGCCAAAATCCTTGCCCGGAAACACCTCGATCGTGTTGGTGCCGAGGCTCGAAATGTCGGACAGCACCTTGCGCTGGGACGCGTTGCCGAGCGCCACCACCGACGACACCGCGGCGATGCCGATGATGATGCCGAGCATGGTCAGGAAGGCCCTCAGCCGGTGCGCGGCCATCGCAACCAGCGCCATCCGCGAGGCCTCCCGCAGGCGCCGCAAGGCGCCGGACCAGCCGGTGCCGCTGCTCCACGACGTCCGCGACACCGGAACCGCCGGCTCCGATGCGCGTTCCGTCGCCGCGCGGCGATCGGAGGCGATCCTGCCGTCGCGCAGCTCGATGATGCGTTCGGCCCGTGCCGCGACATCGGCATCGTGGGTGACGATGATGATCGTCCGCCCCTCGCGGTGCAGCTCTTTCAGGATCTTCAGGACCTCCTCGCCGCTGCGCCGGTCGAGCGCGCCGGTGGGCTCGTCCGCCAGGATGACCTCGGCGCCGTTGATCAGCGCGCGTGCGATCGAGACACGCTGCTGCTGGCCGCCGGATAGCTGGTTGGGGCGATGGCCGCGCCGGTCGTTGACGCCGAGCCTTGCGAGAAGCTGCTCTGCGCGCGTGCGGCGCTCGCGGGCCTTCATCCCGGCATAGATCGCGGGGATCTCGACATTCTCGCCGGCCGAGAGGTCGGCGAGCAGATGATAGCGCTGGAAGATGAAGCCGAAATGCTCGCGGCGCAGCGCCGCCAGCGCATCGGCATCCAGCTCGGAGACGTTCTTGCCGGCGACGCGATAGGTGCCGGAGGTCGGGCGGTCGAGACAGCCGAGGATGTTGAGCAGCGTCGATTTGCCCGATCCGGACGAGCCGATGATCGCCACCATCTCGCCGGGCTGGATGCTCAGCGAGAAATCGTCGAGCGCGACCACGCTGGTGTCGCCGGCCGTGAACTCCCGCCGAACCTTCTCGATCGCGATGATCGGATCGGCCAAATGAGGGATCATGTCAGGGACCTCCCCCTCCCGGTGGGCCGCCGGGCATGCCGCGTGATGCGGTCTGCTCGTTCGCCTCGCCGGTCACGACACGCTCGCCCTCGTCGAGGCCGGACTTGATCTCGACAATGGTGCGATCGTTGAGGCCGGTCTTGACCTCGCGCTCGCTGATGTCACCCGACGCGGCGAGCGTGCGCACCGTGCTGCGGCCGTCGGACTTTCGCATCACCGCGAGCGCCGGGATCACCTTCACGCGCTTGGCCTCGCCGGTGACGATGTGCACCTCCGCGGTCATGTAGGTTCGCAGCGAGAGCTCCTTGTTCGGCACGTTGAAGACGCCGATGTAGTAGATCGCCGTGCTGGTCGAGCTCGACGAGGTCGAGCTGGTGGTGGTCGAGGAGAAGCTGGCGTCGTTCTTGATCGATTCGGGCGCCGGCTCGATCTGCTCGAGCCGGGCCTCGTAGCGATGGTCCTGGTCGCCGAGGATGGTGAAGTAGAGCGATTGCCCCGGCCTGACCTTGACGATATCGGCCTCGGAGATCTCCGCCCGCACCGTCATCGTCGCGAGCTGGCCGAGCACGACGATGGTCGGCGCGGACTGCACCGCGTTGACCGTCTGTCCTTCCTGCACCACGGTGGCGAGGACCGTGCCGTCGATCGGAGCGGTGATGCGGGTGTATTCGAGGTTCACGCGTGACGTCTCGACGCTGGCTTCCGCCCCCACGATCAGGGCTTCCAGGGCGGCGATCTGGGCGCGGGTCTGCCGCACGGTCGAATCCGCGCTGTCGAAGTCGCTGCGCGACGTCGCGCGTTGCGCCAGGGTCGCCTGCTGGCGCGCGAGATTGGCCTCGGCCAGCACCAGCGCGGCCTCCTTCTCGACCTTCTGCGCCCGGTAGTTCTTCAGCGAGGCTTCGGAGCTGCGCAGATCGTTCTGCCTGGTGACGGGATCGATCTGGGCGATGACGTCGCCGGCCTTGACCGTGTCGCCGACGCGGACGTTGAGGGCGGTGATCCGGCCTGACACCTGCGCGCCGACCGCGGTCAGCCGCGCCGGCTTCAGCGTGCCGCTGGCGAGCACCTCCTCGCGCAAATCGCTGACGGTGACCGGCGCCGTGATGTAGGACTGCGCCTTGCTCGACGTCCCCGGAAAGCGCGTGGCCGCGACCACGCCGGTTGCCACGACGGCAACAATCGCTGCGGCGATCTTCAGGCGTCTGGCGGTGATGATCCCGGTCACTTCTGCGCCTCCCGGAAGTGAGGTCCGGTGTTGGTGTCCACGATGATCGGCGTCGAAACGTCGACCGGATCGGACCAGCCGCCGCCGAGCGCCTTTGCCAGCGCGATGTAATCCTTGGCCGCCGACACCTTGCTCTGGATCAGCGAATCCTCGGCCGAATAAAGCGAGCGTTCGGCGTCCAGCACGTCGATGAAGCTGGCGCTGCCGGTCTCGAACAGCGATCGCGACAGCCGTGCGGCTTCGCGGTAGTTCCTGGCCGCCTCCGTCAGCTTGGTGGCGCGCACGCGTTCGCGCGACAACGAGACCAGGGCATTCTCGACGTCCTCGAGCGCGGTGAGCAGGGTCGAATGGAACGTGGCGAAGGCCTGGTCGCGTTGCGCCTCCGCAATCCTGACCGTGGCCAGGCGCTTGCCCGCGTCGAACACCGGTACGGTGATCGAAGGTCCGACCGACCAGCTGACGCTGGAATATTTGGCGAGATCGCCGGCCCGCAGCGCAGAGGTGCCGACCGAGCCGGTCAACGACACCGCCGGATAGCGGTCGGCCTCGGCGGCGCCGATCTTGGCGGTCGCCTGCGCCAGCTTGCGCTCGGCACTGGCAATATCGGGACGGCTCATGAGGAGATCGGCGGGCAGTCCGGTGGGGAGCGGCATGCGTGGTGCCGGCACGGGTGCGGACCGCGCCATCAACGAGGCGACGCCGCCGGGCGGCCGCCCGAGCAGGATTCCGAGCCGGTGAATGTCGGCCGCAAGCGCCGCCTGATAGGTTGGAACGTTGGCTTCCGTGCTCGCGGCCTGCGCGGTGGCCTTGGCGAGATCGACGGCGTTGCCGCTGCCGGCGTCGTATTTGCTGCGGGTGAGCTTTTCGGTGTCGCGCTGCGAGACCGCGGTCCGCTGCGCCAGCGCGATCCGGGCCTGATAGCCGCGCGCCTCGACGTAATAGGCGGCGACGTCGCCGATCAGCGTGACGAGGCTGTCGCGCAGATCCTCCTCGGCGGATTGAGCACCATGCGCCGCGGCCTCGATGCTCCGCTGCGTGCCGCCGAACAGGTCGAGCTCCCAGCTCGAATCGAAGCTTGCCTGGTGAAGTGAGTAGGGCGCACTGTCGACGAGGACGGACGAGGAGCCGGCGCTGGTCTTGTTGCTGGTCACCGAGGCCGCGCCGCTCACGGACGGAAACAGGCCTGCCGCCGTCTGTTGCAGCGTGGCGCGCGCCTCGCGCACGACCGCTTTTGCCTTCGCGACATCAGGGTTGGCTTCGACGGCTTCCTCGATCAGCCGGCTGAGCAGGCGATCGCGCAAGCGCAGCCACCAGCGGTCGAGCTTACCGGCGTCCCGATGCGGGGCGGTGTTGGTGCTCCAGTGCGAGGGCAAGGCGAGCTTGGGCGGGCCGGCATAATCCGGGCCGACCGCGCAGCCGGCCAGGGCGCTGCCCAGCATCAGCGCAACGCAGGCTGCTCCGGCGCGCGACATGGGGCAGCGCAACGGGGCGGGCTTCGGACGATGCGTCTCCTTGGCGGTTGGCAGGGGACTTGCGGCGAACGAGTACGACGGCATCAAATCGGCTGAAATCCATTGACCTCGGCTCGGAGGGAGCTCATGGCCCTCAGGGGGCAGGACGAGGCAGCCGCCACTAGCCGGCCGATCGTGGCCTTTCGGCAGCCGGAATGTTGCTGAATGTAAACAGGTATTGCAGGACGTCTCGGCGCGACCGAAGCGCTGATGTCCCGTAGCCCCGTAGCCCGATGGAGCGAACGCGTCATCCGGGGCTGCTCGCCCGGCATTTTGCACCGTCCCGGATGACGCTAGCGCTCCATCCGGGCTACGGGACCGTGCCTGTGTCGCCCTCTGTCAATCCATGCGCGCAAAAATATTCCACTTTACCGAAATTCGGTTTCGGCGTATGTGTTGCCCATCCCGGCTTGACCTTGAGGGGCGATCGCGCGTCGTCACGTTTCGCGAGCCGGGCTTGCGGTGGACGCGGCAGCGTCGGCACGAAAAGGTAGCGGGCAGGGCGGGTAGTCCCTGTGAGCCCGAAACCGCGTGCGGACGAGCGACGCTGAACGCGTACGGCAAAACCGTGTGGTCCTGGCCGTCGTTGCTACGGTCAAGTCCTGCGAAGGTGCGAGCGAGCCCAACCGGGTGGACTGCATCATCCAATTCGCGGGGCGAGGGAGGCCAGAGGGAACTCGGCTCCCGGGAGAGCACGGCATAAGCCGTCCAACCACCGCGCAGGGAAGGCCGAGTGTTCGGCACCACCTGTATGCTGCTGTGCGGTTCTTTCTGCGTGTGCATTTCGCGCAGCGGACCGCGGGTGCGAGCTGGCACCCGGCCTTCCCTGCGCCCTCTTGGATTGGAGGGTGGAGCGACGAAGCAAAGCTCGGGCGAATTGAGCCGCGAGGCTGCGAAGGCGTGTTTGCGATAGAAAGCGTGGTAAAACCCTATGACCGTCACCTGAGGTGCGCGCTCTGCTGCGCGCAGCGCTGCAGAGCAAGCCTCGAAGGGCGACGGCCCGGCTGTATCTCGGCCGTTCATCCTTCGAGGCTTCGCTTGCAACGCTGCGCATTGCAAGCTTCGCGCCTCAGGATGACGGGACCAACAGCACCATCATTGCGGCCGCAGCGACCTGTCCGCCGAAGCCTTGGCAAAGACGGAAGCAATCCAGAGTCCTTCCGCGGAGGGATTCTGGATTGCTTCGTCGCAAGAGCTCCTCGCAATGACGGCGGAGAAAGCGCGCGCCAAACTCCGCTCTCGTGCCCCGGACGCAGCGTGTCCGAGACACGAGTCCGCTCACCACGGGATCGGTATTCTCTGTGCATATCCGCCCAGGTCCGAATCCGGACTCAGTGGCTGCCGGTCGAGCGGCCGGTTGTTGTTGCTGCGTGCGAACGAGGCGCCGGGCGGCAAGGCATAGTCGGTGAACTTGCGCTCGACTGGGAGCACCTCGGTCCCGCCATCCAGCCAGGACCGTTTGCTCACATAGATGCGGGTGTGGGGACCGGACTGGTAGGACCGGTTGGGGCCGCGCGGTCCGTACTCATAGACGGTACCTTGCGCCGCCCGTTGTCGATCGCGCTTGTCGGTGGTCGCCGAATGCGCGCTCAGAGTCGAGAGGAGGAGGGCGAGCAGCACCGTTCTGGTCGTGACGAGCGCGTTCATCGGCAAATGCCTCATGATGTTATCTGACGTGGTCGCCTCTCGCATCGGCTCAAGAGCCTGTAAAGGATCCGAGCATTGCGCGATGTTGCCGAACGCCTGCCAGTGCGGGGGCGCGCGACGGCTGAGATGCCGGTCATTCGTTGCTGAAGAGGGCGCATGCGGTCCGGCATCGCGCCGCGGCGCGGCGGAGCGCCCCGCACGAAATTCAACGCGTAGAAACAATGCGGAAATCGCAAAGCCACACCGCGGCCACAGGGCTCCCGTCTTCAGGGCATGTGAAGTGCTGCTGAGGTGTGGAATGTCGTTTTTGCGGGCCTGGCTGATCGCCGTGGCGATGAGTGCTGTATCGATTGGAAGTTCGCTTCCGCTTGCACTGCTGCCGCAGCCGGCGGCCGCGCAGGCGGCGGAGACGATCGTCGTCGAAGGCAATCGCCGGGTGGAGGCCGAGACGGTCCGCTCCTACTTCAGGCCGGGCCCCGGCGGGCGCCTCGATCAATCCGCGATCGACGACGGGCTCAAGGCGCTCATCACGACGGGCCTGTTTCAGGATGTGAAGATCAACCAGGCGGGCGGCCGCATCGTGGTGTCGGTGGTGGAGAATGCCGTGATCGGCCGCATCGCCTTCGAGGGCAACAAGAAGATCAAGGACGAGCAGCTCTCGGCGGAAATCCAGTCCAAGCCGCGCGGGACCTTCTCGCGCGCGCTGGTGCAATCCGACACGCTGCGCATCGCCGAAATCTACCGGCGCTCCGGCCGCTACGACGTTCGCGTCACCCCTGAAATCATCGAGCAGCCGAACAACCGTGTCGATCTCGTCTTCACGGTCGAGGAGGGCGCCAAGACCTCGGTGAAGTCGGTCGAGTTCATCGGCAACAGCGCCTTCTCGGCTTCGCGCCTGCGCGACGTCATCAAGACGCATGAGAGCAATTTGCTCAGCTTCCTCGGCAGCAACGACATCTACGATCCCGACCGCGTCGAGGCCGATCGCGACCTGATCCGCCGCTTCTACCTCAAGAACGGCTTCGCCGACGTCCAGGTGGTCGCCGCGCTCACCGAATACGATCCGGAGAAGAAGGGCTTTCTGGTCACCTTCAAGATCGAGGAAGGTGCTCAATATCGCATCGGCTCCGTCGATTTCCGCTCCGGCATTCCCAATTTCGACGCGGGCTCGCTTCGCAGCTATTCGCGCGTCAGTGCCGGCTCGCTCTACAACGTCGAATTGGTCGAGAAGTCGACCGAAGAGATGCAGATCGAGGCCTCGCGCCGCGGCTATGCCTTTGCCGTGGTCCGGCCCGGCGGCGACCGCAATTTCGAGGCGCACACCGTCTCCGTCGTGTTCAACGTCGACGAAGGCCCCCGCACCTATATCGAGCGCATCAACCTGCGCGGCAACACCCGCACGCGCGACTACGTGATCCGCCGCGAATTCGATCTCTCCGAGGGCGATGCCTACAACCGCGCGCTGGTCGACCGCGCCGAACGGCGGCTGAAGAATCTCGACTACTTCAAGAGCGTCAAGATCGTCACCGAGCCCGGCTCCTCCAGCGACCGCGTGATCCTGATCGTCGACATGGAAGAGAAATCGACCGGGGACTTCTCGATCTCGGGCGGCTATTCCACCACCGACGGCGCGCTGGCGGAAGTGTCGATCTCCGAGCGCAACCTGCTCGGCCGCGGTCTCTACGGCAAGGCCTCGGTCAGCTACGGCCAATATTCACGCGGCATATCGCTGTCCTTCGTCGAGCCCTATCTGCTCGACTACCGGATGGCGCTGGGGTTCGACACTTATTGGAAGCAGCAGAAGTCGAACAGCTATACGAGCTACGGCGTGACCACGCTCGGCTTCTCCCCGCGCATCGGCCTCGCATTGCGGGAGGACGTCTCACTCCAGCTGCGCTATTCGCTCTATCAGCAGAGCATCTCGCTCGCCAGCGCCTACAACAACTGCAACAACAACGCGTCCAACGCTTCGCTCGCCTACAACCCGACGCCGGCCTACATCCAGAACGTCCTGGGCGGTGTGGACCCGACCAACTCCACGAGCTCGGGGGTCTATGGCTACGGCTGCTACGGCGATGGCGAGTCGAGCCTGCCGGTCCGAAAGGAGCTGGCGAACGGCGCGACCTGGACCTCGGCGCTCGGCTACACGCTGAACTACAACACGCTCGACAACACCAAGAACCCGACGGACGGATTGCTGGTCGACTTCCGGCAGGATTTCGCCGGGGTCGGCGGCGACGTCACCTATCTGAAGACCGCGATGGACGCCAAATACTACACGCCGCTCGTCTCCGAGATCGTCAGCGTGATCCATCTCCAGGGCGGCCTGCTCAGCAAGCTCGGCAATCAGGATCTGCGCATGCTGGATCATTTCCAGATGGGCTCGAACCTCGTGCGTGGCTTCGCCTCGAACGGCATCGGCCCGCGCGACGTCACCTATTGGAGCCTCGGCGCCAGCGGCGATGCGCTCGGCGGCACGAAATACTGGGGCGCGTCCGCGGAGCTGCAGATGCCGTTCTGGTTCCTGCCCAAGGAGGTCGGCCTGAAGGGCGCGGTCTATGCCGACGCCGGCTCGCTCTGGGGCTATCAGGGGCCGACCTCGTGGTCGGCCACGGGCGAAGTCAACACCAAGGCGTGCCCGACCTGCGGACTGCAATACGACGACGGCAACACGGTGCGATCGTCGGTCGGCGTCGGCCTGATCTGGGCTTCGCCGTTCGGGCCGCTGCGCTTCGACTATGCCGTGCCGATCACGAAGGGCAAATACGACGTCGTCCAGGAGTTCAGGTTCGGAGGAGGGACGTCGTTCTAGAGCATGATCCGGAAAAGTGTGGAGCGGTTTTCCGAAAGATCATGCTCAAAAAAATGGGCGTCAGCCCGCGAGGATCCGCCGACAGGCGTCGACATACACCTCCGCGCCGGTGACGATATCGGCGTCGGCGGTGTTCTCGGTCCAGTGATGGCTGATGCCGCCGATCGACGGCACGAACAGCATGGCGGCGGGCATGACGGTTGCCAGCATCTGCGCGTCGTGGCCGGCGCCGCTGGGCATGCGGATGGAACGTCCACCGGCCAGCGCCTTGCTCGCGGCTTCGATCGCATCCTGAAAGCCGGAATTCATCATGGCGGGCGCGCCGGTGCGGATTTTCTCAACGGTGACGGTGCAGGGACCCGTCGCGCTGACCTCGTCCGCCATGGTCCGCAGCAATTGCTCCAGTCGCGCAATGACGGCCGGATCGTCGTCGCGGATCTGGAACAGCATCTCGGCGCCGCCCGGAATGATGCTCGGCGCGCCCGGATCGAGCGTGATGCGCCCGGTGGTCCAGACCGTGCGCGGGCCACAGGTATCAGGAAAACGCTGGTCGATCGCAACGCAGAACTTGGCCAGCGCCAGCCCGGCATCCTTGCGCACCGCCATGCGGGTGGTGCCGGCATGGTTCTGCTCGCCGGCAAAATTGATCTGGTATTGCCAGATGCCGACGATGGACGTCACGACGCCGATCGCGAGCTTGCCGCTTTCGAGCGTGTCGCCCTGCTCGATATGCGCCTCCAGATAACCGACGTGGCGGCCCGGCTCGACGCCGACGCGTGGGTGTCCTGCGAGCCCCATCTCGGCGAGCGCATCGCGCATGGTGCGGCCGCTGGTGCGATCGCGCGCGGCGTCGATGTCGGCTTCGGTCACCTGGCCGACATAGGAGCGCGAGCCGAGGAAATGGCCGAAATGCCCTTCCTCGTCGCACCAGGCGGCGACTTCGACGGCGCCCTTCATGGCAGGATCGGCATTGAGCACGCGGGCCGCTTCGAGAGCGTAGACCACGCCGAGCGGGCCATCGAGCCATCCGGCGTAGTTCTGGCTCTCCAGATGCGAGCCGGCCAGAAGCTTGGGTCCGGATTTGGCGCTGGTGCCGAAGACGTTGCCGATGCCGTCGATCGCAGCGGTAAGACCGGCGCCGGGCAGCTTCTGCACCAGCCAGTCCAGCGAAAGCCTGTGCGGCTCGGAGAAGGTCGGCTTGTGAACGCCGGACTTGTAAGCGCCGATGGCACGGAGCGCATTGAGATCGGCGAGGACGCGCGCGCCGTCGGCGGAAGGACGATTGTCAGGCATGCTCGGTAACCTTCAGCGCCTCGGTGCGGATCTCCTCGACCAGCCGTTCCTTGAGCTGGACGAATTCCGGCGTGGTCTTGATCTTGTAGGAGCGCGGATGCGGCAGGTCCACATTGATCTCGGCCTTGATGCGGCCGGGGCGCGCGCTCATGACGATGACGCGGCTGCCGAGGAAGATGGCTTCCTCGATGTCGTGGGTCACGAACAGCACGGTCTTCTGGTCGCGCTCCCAGATCCCGAGCAGCATCTCCTGCATCAATGCGCGGGTCTGGTTGTCCAGCGCGCCGAACGGCTCGTCGAGCAGCAGGATTTTCGGATCGTTGGCGAGCGCGCGGGCGATTGCGGTACGCTGCTGCATGCCGCCGGAGAGTTGCTTGGGCCAATGGTTCTCGAAGCCGGACAAGCCGACCTGGCGGATGAAGGCGTCGGCGATTCCGTTGCGCTCCGCCTCGGATACGCCGCGCTCGCGCAGGCCGAAGGCGATGTTCTCGCGTACGGTGAGCCAGGGAAACAGCGTGTAGGACTGGAACACCATACCGCGATCGGCGCCGGGGCCGGTGACCTCCCGCCCGTCGAGCGTGACGCGTCCGCCGGTCGGACGGTCGAGACCGGCGACGATGCGCAGCAGCGTGGACTTGCCGCAGCCGGAGGGGCCGAGGATGGTGACGAAGTCGTTGTTGCCGATGACGAGATCGGTCGGCTCCAGCGCCCTGGTTGGCGCATTGCCGTGGCGGGCGGGGAAGGTGCGCGAGACCTGCTCGACCTTGAGGATCGTCATGCGAGCCTCCACGGAAACAGCCAGGCGTTGAACGCCTTGAACATGAAGTCCGAGAGCAGGCCGATCAGCCCGATCACGATGATGCCGAAGATGATCTGGCCGGTGTTGAGCAGCGCCTGGCTGTCGGTGATCATATGGCCGATGCCCGAGGACGAGCCGATCAGCTCGGCGACGATGACATAGGTCCACGCCCAGCCCAGCACCAGCCGCAGGATTTCCGCGATCTCAGGCGCGGAGGAGGGCAGCAGCACGCGGCGGATGATGCCGCGGTCGCGTGCCCCCAACGTATAGGCCGCCTCGACCAGATCGCGCCGCGTGGCGCCGACGGTCACGGCGACCATCAGGATGACCTGGAACACCGAGCCGATGAAGATGACGAGCAGCTTTTGCAATTCGCCGATGCCGGCCCACAGGATCAGGAGCGGGATGAAGGCGGAAGCGGGCAGGTAGCGCGCGAAGGAGACGAACGGTTCGAGGAAGGCTTCGACCGGCTTGTAGGCGCCCATGAGAACGCCGAGCGGCACTGCGATGATCGCCGCCAGCGCAAAGCCGCCGACGACGCGCCAGATCGTCATGCCGATGTCGAACACAAAACCCTGCTTGGCCAAGAGGTCATAGCCTTCCTGCACCATGGTCAGCGGGTTGGCGAGAAAGGTCTTCGACACATAGCCGCCGAAGGTCGCCCACGACCAGAGGGCAACGAACACCACGAAGAACGCAAGGCCGTAGGCCACGCGCTGCTTCGATGTAACAGGGTCCAGGGGACGCATCAAACTGTCTATCCGGGCGATGAAACGAGATTGCCGGCCCCGCCGCGAGACGGGGCCGGCGGCTCTTGAGACGTTACTTGATGAAGCTCGCGTCGAAGAGGTCCTCGACCTTCGGAGCGGCCTTGATGATGCCGATCTCGAGCAGAAGCTCGGCGGCTTCCTTGTTGAAGGTCAGGAAGTCGCCCGCGAAGAACTTCTGGTTGGCGGCCTTGTCCTGCCAGCGCAGATATTTCGCCGAATTGCCGAACTGCTCGCCGCTCTGCTTCACGTCCGCGCCCATGATCTCGTAGGCCTTGGCCTGGTCCTTGGCGATCATGTCGAGCGCCTCGAAATAGCTGTCGGCGAGCGCCTTGGCGGCCTTGGGATTCTCGGTCAGGAATTTCGGTGTGCAGCCGAAGGTGTCCATGACCATCGGATAGTCGAGCGTGGTGGCGATGATCTTGCCCTTGTCGGGGGCGGCGCGCACGGTCGACAGATAAGGCTCATAGGTCATCGCGGCATCGTTCTGGCCGGAGACGAAGGCTTGCGCGGCCGCTGCCGGCTCGAGGTTGACGACGGTGACGTCCTTCACCGTGAGGCCGTTCTTCTTGAGCATCCAGGCCAGCGCGAAATACGGCGAGGTGCCGGGCGCGGAGGCGGCGACGGTCTTGCCCTTGAGGTCCTTGATCGCGGCGACGTCGTGGCGCACGGCCATGCCGTCGGCGCCAAAACTCTTGTCGAGCTGGAAGATCTGCTTGGTCGCAACGCCGTTGGCGTTCCAGGAGATCCAGGTTTCGACCGTGGTCGCCGCGCACTGGATGTCGCCGGACGCGATCGCAAGGTGGCGGTCCTTCTGCGGGATCTTCTTGATCGAAACGTCGAGGCCGTTCTTCTTGAAGATGCCGGCTTCCTTCGCCAGCGTCAGCGGCGCGAAGCCGGTCCATCCGGAGATGCCGATTCCGACCTTGACGTCGTCGGCGAGCACGGGAGTGGCGGCCGAAAGAGCAATGATTGTCGCAAATATCGTCGAACTACGCATGATTGTCGTCCTCTTGTCGATCGATGGATTGACGTCCTCTTGATCACTGTCGGTCCCTATGGACCGTTGCCCGAAGCGTTGCACGATTTGTGCCGACATACCCTCTCAGCCTCCCTTGAATCGCGCGACAAGGCGGTGAGAGTCACCGGGATAGAGCAGGCGCACGGCGGTGATGGTGCGGGCGCTACGCCAGGTGTAGCGATCGATCACGAGGCAGGGCGCGCCGACGGCGATCGCGAGCGCATCCGCCGTGCGATCGTCGGCAACGATGGCGCTGATGGTGTGCTCGGCCTCCGTCCACGGGACATGGTGAAGAAGCCACGAGCCGGGCGGCTCGCGCGAGAAATCCGCGGTCGCGGCGTCAGGCACGGACGATAGGTCGATCAGACGGTCCTCGATGGCGAACGGCACCTTGTCGGCGCTGTGCCGGCAGGTGATCGCGACCACCTTGCCGGCCTTCCTCACGCCGAGACGGTCGCGGTCGGTCGCCGTTGCGGCGCGTAGCTTGCGATGGATCAGCTCGTAGCCGTAGCCGCGCCCCAGTGCGGTGATCTCGGCGCGGATGTCGGCGATCTTGAGCACGGCCGATTGATGTTGCGGCCGGCGCACGAAGGAGCCGGCGCGCCGCCGCCGCTCGATCAGATCGGCCTGCGCGAGCTCCGACAGCGCCTTGTTGACGGTCATGCGCGAGCAGCCGTAGCGCGCCACCAGCTCGTGCTCGAACGGGATGCGATGTCCCGGCGGCCATTCGCCGGTCAGGATGCGCGTCTCGATGTCGGCGCGGATGCGCTTGTAAAGCGTCGGCTTGTCGGCGGCATCCGTCGCAAGGCTCATGCGAGGAGCCTCCGCACCGTCGCGTTGAAGCGTTCGCGCGCGCCCTGACGCAATTTGTGCCGGCCGCCTTCGACGACCTTGTGACCGCCGGCCCAGACGCAATCGATCGTGCCACTGCTCGCGGCAAAGATCCAGCCGTCGATGGCTGCGTCGCCGGCGCGCCCCGCCAGCGAAGGATGCCCCGTGTCGAGCGTGACGATGTCGGCGCGAGCGCCCGCGGCGAGGCCGACTATCGGCTGCGCCAGCGCTTGCGCGCCACCCGCAAGTGCATGGTCGAATAAAGTGCGACCGGTGGAGCGGCCCGTCCCGCTGGAGAGCACGTTGCGCTCGCGATGCTTGAGCCGCTGGCCATATTCGAGCTGGCGCAATTCGTCGGTGACGCCGATGAGCACGTTGGAATCAGTGCCCACGCCGAACGCACCGCCAGCGGCAAGAAACTCGCGGGCCGGAAAGATGCCATCGCCGAGACTCGCTTCGGTGACAGGGCAGAGGCCCGCCACCGCGCCGGTCTTCGCGAATGCGCTGACTTCGTCATCCGTCATGTGCGTCGCGTGAATGAGGCACCAGCGCCGGTCGAGGGGCGCGTGCTCCAGCAGCCATTGCACCGGACGTCGTCCGGACCAGGCGAGGCAATCCTCGACTTCCTTCACTTGCTCGGCGGCATGGATATGCACGGGGCCGCCCTCGGCAAGCGGAATGATCGCCGCGAGCTCGTCCGGCGATACCGCGCGCAGGCTGTGCGGCGCGATGCCGATGTTGGCGTCGGGCAATGCGCTGATCGCCTTGCGCGACGCTGCCATCAATGCCGCAAACTGATCGACCGAGCAGATGAAGCGGCGCTGGCCGTCATGAGGCGCCGCGCCGCCGAAAGAGCCGTGCGCATAGAAGCTCGGCAGCAGCGTCAGGGCAATGCCGGAGGCTTCGGCGGCCTGCGCGATGCGCGCGGCCATCTCGGCGGGATCGGCAAAGTGCGAGCCGTCGCGATCATGATGCAGATAATGGAATTCGCCGACGCGGGCAAATCCCTGTTCGAGCATCTCGACATAGAGAAGTGTCGCGACGGCGGCGACGTCATCGGGCGTCATCGCGAGGGCGAAGCGATACATCGTCTCGCGCCAGGTCCAGAACGTGTCGGTGGAATTGCCGCGCAGTTCGGCGAGGCCCGCCATGCCGCGCTGGAAGGCGTGGCTGTGCAGGCTCGCAAGTCCCGGAAGCGCGATGGCGTGGCGTTCGTCGCCGGCGGCAGGCTGCACGCCCGGCGTCACCTCCGCGATCGCGCCGGCGGTGATCACCACATGCACGTCATTGGCCCAGCCCGAAGGCAGGAGCGCGGAGGCGAAATGCAGTCGGGACATGATTGACGACACGCCGGCTGGACAGAACCGCCTTACGATTATATGTCTAGACATATAAGTCAAGCATCCCACACCTGGGGACCATGGCATGGCAGAGCGCTTCGACCGGATCTGGCACAATGCCAAGCTCGCCACGATGCGGGCCGACCGGCCCGATCTCGGCGAGATCGAACGTGGCCTGATCGCCGCGCGCGGCGGCCGTATCGTTTATGCCGGAGCGCAGATCGATTTTCCGGCGGATGCCGATGCTGCCGAACGGATCGACTGCGAGGGACGCTGGATCACGCCCGGCCTCGTCGATTGCCACACCCATCTCGTCTACGGCGGCAACCGCGCGCACGAGTTCGAGCTGCGCCTGAAGGGTGCGAGCTACGAGGAGATCGCGCGCGCCGGCGGCGGCATCGTTTCGACGGTGGCCGCGACCCGCAAGGCGAGCGAGGCAGGTCTCGTCGCACGCGCGCTGCCGCGGCTCGACGCGCTGATCGGTGAGGGTGCAACCACGGTCGAGATCAAGTCGGGCTACGGTCTCGACACCGAGACGGAGATGCGACAGCTCGCGGCCGCGCGCAGCCTCAGTCGCCAGCGGCCGGTTGCGATCCGCACCTCCTTCCTCGGTGCGCATGCCCTGCCGCTGGAGGCGGAGGGTGACAAGGATCGCTACATCGATCTCGTCTGCAACGAGATGCTGCCGGCCGTTGCAAAGGCTGGCCTCGCCGACGCTGTCGACGCCTTCATGGAGGGCATCGCGTTTTCGGCGGAGCAGACCGCGCGGGTGTTCGAGACGGCGAGGGGGCTGCGGCTGCCGGTCAAGCTCCATGCCGATCAACTGTCGAACCTCGGCGGTGCCGCGCTCGCTGCAAGATTCTCGGCGCTGTCGGCCGATCATCTCGAGCACACGGATGAAGCCGGCGCCGCCGCGATGGCAAAGGCGGGAACGGTGGCCGTGCTGCTGCCCGGCGCGTTCTACTTCATTCGCGAGACGCAGAAGCCGCCGGTTGAAACTTTCCGCAAGCATGGCGTCCATATGGCGCTCGCGACCGATTGCAATCCCGGCAGCTCGCCGCTGACCTCGCTGCTGCTCACGATGAACATGGGCGCGACCTTGTTCCGGATGACGGTCGCCGAATGCCTGGCTGGAATCACCCGCGAGGGCGCGCGTGCCTTGGGCGTGCTCAGTGAGACCGGCACGTTGGAGGCCGGCAAATGGTGCGACCTCGCGATCTGGGACATCGAGCGCCCCGCCGAGCTTGTCTACCGCATCGGCTTCAATCCGCTGCATCGCCGGGTGTGGAGGGGGCAGTGACGGAGCAGGGCACAGCGATCGTCGTCAAGCCGGGAGCGGTCAGTCTCGACGATCTCGCGCGCGTGCTGGAAGGCGCATCCGTCGTGTTCGATCCCTCGTTCTGGCCGCGCGTCGAGGCGGCAGCCGAAATCGTCGCGAAGGCTGCGCAAGCGGATGCGCCCGTCTACGGCATCAACACCGGGTTCGGGAAGCTGGCCTCGAAGCGCATTCCGGCGGACCAGACCGCGCTGCTCCAACGCAATCTCATCGTCTCGCATTGCTGCGGCGTCGGCCCAGTCACGCCCGAGCCGATCGTTCGCCTGATGATGGCGCTGAAGATCGTCTCGCTCGGGCGCGGCGCTTCCGGCGTGCGCCGCGCGGTGATCGAGCAGTTGCAGGCCATGCTGGCACGGGGTGTCGCTCCCCTGGTGCCGCAGCAGGGCTCGGTCGGCGCCTCCGGCGATCTTGCGCCGCTCGCGCATATGACGGCGGTGATGATCGGCGAAGGGCAGGCCATCGTCGACGGGAAAATCGTGTCCGGCGGTGAAGCGCTCGCCGCGGCCGGCCTCGCGCCGCTGACGCTCGGCCCCAAGGAGGGGCTTGCGCTGATCAACGGCACGCAATTCTCGACCGCTTACGCCATTGCCGGCGTGCTGCGCGGGTTTCGCCTGGCCCGCGCGGCGCTCGTGACCGGTGCGCTGTCGGTCGATGCGGCGATGGCCTCGACGGCGCCGTTCCGTCCCGAAATCCAGGCGCTGCGCGGCCATGCCGGGCAGATCGCCGCGGCCGCAACGTTGATGGCGCTGCTGGATGGCAGCGACATTCGTCTGTCGCATCTCGAAGGCGACGAACGCGTGCAGGATCCCTATTGCCTGCGCTGCCAGCCGCAGGTCGCAGGCGCCGCGCTTGACCTGATCACGCAAGCCGCGCGCACATTGATTGTCGAAGCCAACGCCGTCACCGACAATCCGCTGGTGCTGGTCGAAACCGGCGAGATCGTTTCCGGCGGCAATTTTCACGCCGAGCCTGTGGCCTTTGCCGCCGACGCACTCGCGCTGGCGCTGTCGGAAATCGGCGCGATCAGCGAGCGGCGCATTGCAACGCTGGTCGACCCCGCGCTGAATTTCGGCCTGCCGCCGTTTCTGACGCCCGATCCCGGCATCAATTCCGGCTTCATGATCGCCGAGGTGACGGCCGCAGCGCTCTATGCCGAGAACAAGCAGCGCGCGGCGGCCTGCTCGATCGATTCGACGCCGACCAGCGCCAACCAGGAAGATCACGTCTCGATGGCCGCACACGCCGCGCGGCGGCTGTCCGACATGGCCGACAATCTCGCCGCCATCCTCGGCATCGAGCTGCTGGTCGCAGCCCAAGGCATCACGCTGCGCGCGCCGCATGCGACGAGCGCGCCGCTGGCTGCCGTCATCGCCGCCCTGCGCGAGCAGGTGCCCGCGCTCGATGCGGATCGCTACATGGCCGGCGACCTCGCCAAGGCAGCTACGCTGGTCGAGGCAGATGCGTTGCCGGCCACGGCCATTGCTGCGCTTCCATCCGATCCGTTCCCGAGGCTTGATTAAGAGGTCCGCATGAACCGCCGACTGGACAATGACCGCACCATTCGCGCCCCCCGCGGCAGCGAGATCAGCGCCAAGAGCTGGCTGACGGAAGCGCCGCTGCGCATGCTCATGAACAACCTCGACCCTGACGTCGCGGAGCGCCCGAGCGAGCTCGTGGTCTATGGCGGCATCGGCCGCGCCGCGCGCGACTGGGAGAGCTTTGACCGGATCGTTGCGGCCTTGCGCAAGCTCGAAGCCGACCAGACGCTGCTGGTCCAGTCCGGCAAGCCGGTCGGCGTCTTCCGCACCCATGCCGACGCCCCGCGCGTGCTGATCGCGAACTCCAACATCGTGCCGCACTGGGCGACGCTCGATCATTTCAACGAGCTCGATCGCCAGGGCCTGATGATGTACGGCCAGATGACGGCGGGCTCCTGGATCTATATCGGCAGCCAGGGCATCGTGCAGGGCACCTACGAGACCTTTGTCGAGGTCGGGCGTCGTCACTATGGCGGCAGCCTTGCGGGCAAATGGATTCTCACCGCTGGCCTCGGTGGCATGGGCGGTGCGCAGCCGCTGGCCGCGACCATGGCCGGCGCTTCGATGCTCGCGGTGGAATGCCAGCCGAGCCGCATCGAGATGCGGCTGCGAACCGGCTATCTCGATCGCCAGGCCGCAACGCTCGACGAAGCGCTGGCGATCATGGAAGAGACCGCCAAGACGAAGAAGGCAGTCTCGGTCGGCCTGCTCGGCAATGCCGCGGAGATTTTTCCGGAGCTGGTGCGCCGTGGCGTCAAGCCCGACATCGTCACCGACCAGACCAGCGCGCATGATCCGATCAACGGCTATTTGCCGAAGGGCTGGACGCTCGCCGAGTGGGAAGCCAAGCGCGCGTCCGATCCGAAGGGCGTCGAGCGTGCGTCGAAGACGTCGATGGTCGAGCATGTCCAGGCGATGCTGGATTTCCATGCGCAGGGCATTCCGACGCTCGACTACGGCAACAACATCCGCCAGATGGCGCAGGACATGGGCCTGAAGAACGCCTTCGATTTCCCCGGCTTCGTGCCCGCCTATATCCGTCCCTTGTTCTGCCGCGGCGTCGGGCCGTTCCGCTGGGCGGCGCTCTCGGGCGATCCCGAGGACATCTTCAGGACCGATGCCAAGGTCAAGGAGCTGATGCCCGACGACAAGCATCTGCACAATTGGCTCGACATGGCCAGGGAACGCATCAAATTCCAGGGTCTGCCGGCGCGGATCTGCTGGGTTGGCCTCGGTGATCGCCATCGCCTCGGCCTTGCTTTCAACGAGATGGTGGCACGCGGCGAGCTCAAGGCGCCGATCGTGATCGGCCGCGATCATCTCGACAGCGGCTCGGTGGCAAGCCCGAACCGCGAGACCGAGGCGATGAAGGACGGCTCGGATGCGGTGTCCGACTGGCCTCTGCTGAACGCACTGCTCAATTGCGCCAGTGGCGCGACCTGGGTGTCGCTGCATCATGGCGGCGGCGTCGGTATAGGCTATTCCCAGCATGCCGGCATGGTGATCGTCGCCGACGGCACGCCGGAAGCGGCCAAGCGCATCGAGCGCGTGCTCTGGAACGATCCGGCCACCGGCGTCATGCGCCATGCCGACGCGGGTTACGAGACCGCGATCGACTGCGCCCGTGACAAGGGGCTCGATCTGCCGAGCCTTGCGAAGTAGCTAGCCGCGGGCTCGATCAACCTCTCTCGCTTGCGGGGGAGGTCGGCGCGAAGCGCCGAGTGGGGGCTCTCTCCAATCAGGGAGTCTCTCTGCGGAGGCACCCCCACCCCAGCCCTCCCCCGCAGGCGGGAGAGGGAGCGCACCTTCTTCAGGGCAGCCTCGCCGATTCAGCCGCTCACCAGCAGCTTCGGCATCGTCGTCTTCGCGCCGTCCATGAAGGTCTGGACGGCGTCGCGGACGATGGCGTCGAGATCCGGCGGGATCGGCGTCTCGTAGATGAACTTGCGGATGGCGAGATAGAAGATGCGCCCGTGCAGGCCCCAGAACAACTCGGTCTCGCGCTCACTCAATGAGTGAGCTTTTGCGTCGGGCAGTTTGAGCTCGTGGCGGAGTTCGGCTGTCGCCGGTTCGATGATCTCGCGGCGGACGATGTCGAGATAGCGGCTGGTGATGCCGAACGACTTCATGCCGGAGAACACGAAGATCCGCACCCAATTGTATTCGAACACCCGTTCGACATAGTCGAGATAGAAGCGCGTGAGCCGCGCTTCGAGTGACAACGAACGGTCGCGGATCATCGGACCCCAATCGGGCGACCAGCGGCTGAGATAGACCTCCTGGTAGACCCGCTCGATCAGCGCTTCCTTGCTCGGGAAGTGGCGGTAGATCGCCGAATGCGTGATGCCCATGCGCTTGGCGAGCTCGCGGGTCTGCCCCTCGAAGCCGCGCTCGGCGAAGAAGCGGATGGCTTCCTCCACGATCGCGCGCTCGCGGTCAGCCGCGCGCATGTTGCGACGCTTTGGCGCGGACTTGCTGCCTGTCTCGGTCCGCTTGCGGGCCGGTCGCCTCAAAGTTCTCTGCGCTTTTCGGGCCATCTCGTCGCTGAATCAACGTATCGCTGCCTTCATAGCCCAAGGCGCATTTGTGACCAAATGGTCATTTCCTGTTGACCGGCCTTTAGCGCCGTGTCAGGATTTTGAGACCAGATGGTTACAAATCTGACGTCCCGGCTGATGAGCCGATGGATCTCTGAGGAAACGGCAGTGAAGGCGAGGGCTTTCAGCTATTTTCGTGCGGCGACGATCGACCAAGCGCTGGATGCTCACGCCCGCGCCGGGGACGATGCGCGTTTCATCGCCGGCGGCCAGAGCCTGGTGCCGGCGCTGTCGCTGCGGCTGCAGGCGCCGCGGCTTTTGATCGACATCACCCACATCGACGAGCTGCGCGGCGTCAGGCGCGACGGCGATGGCTTGCGCATCGGTGCGCTGACGCGCCACTGCGAAATGCTGAGCGAGCCGCTGATCGCCGAATTCGCGCCGCTGCTGCATGCGGCGGCGCCGTTCGTTGCGCATCCCGCGATCCGCAACCGCGGCACGTTTGGGGGCAGCGTCGCGCTCGCCGACCCCGCGTCCGAATTTCCGGCAATGACATTGGCGCTGGATGCCGAGATCGAGATCGCCGGGCCGTCAGGCCGCCGGCGCGTCAAGGCCGACGACTTCTTCATCGACCTGTTCGAGACGGCGTTGCGGCCCGGTGAGCTGATCACGGCAATTTACGTTCCGCTGTTCAAGGCCGATCAGCGCTTTGCGTTCGACGAATTGGCGCGGCGGCGCGGGGACTATGCGCTGGTCGGGTGCGGGATCATGGCGACCTGCACCGGCGAGCGCATTGACGACATCCGCATCTCCTTTTTCTCCGTGGGGAATACGCCAATGCGGGTCAAGGGCGCTGAGGCAAGCCTGATCGGCTCGGATCTAAATGCGCAACGCATCGCCGCCGCGCAAGGCGCGCTCGAGGGCGATCTCGCTCCGCCCGAGAGCGACGAGGTGCCGCCCGCGATGCGGCTGCATCTCGCCCGCGTATTGCTTGGCCGCCTGCTCGGACGTCTCGGTGAGGACGCATGAGCGGCTTTGACGAGACCCTCCTGAACGAGGCCGACGAGACCGTGCGCATTGGCCTCGTCGTCAACGGTCGCAAGGTCGCCTGCGAGGTCGCGCCGCGCGACACGCTGGTCGATTGCCTGCGCGACAGGCTCGAGCTGACGGGCACGCATGCCGGCTGCGAGATGGGCTCCTGCGGTGCCTGCCTGGTGCAGCTCGATGGCCGCGCCGTGCATTCCTGCCTGATGTTTGCGGTGCAGGCCGACGGCGGCAAGATCGACACGATCGAGGGGCTCACCGAGAGCGGCCTGCTCGCCGACCTCCAGGCCGAATTCCACCGTCGCAATGCGCTGCAATGCGGCTTCTGCACCTCGGGCATGCTGATCAACGCTCACGAGTTGCTCTCGCAGACGGCGCAGCCGAGCCGCGAGGAGATCCGCGACGCGCTGTCGGGCAATTACTGCCGCTGCACCGGCTATGAGGCGATCGTCGATGCCATCGACGCCGTGGCCAAAGCGCGCAGCGCAGGCGGAGGCGCAGCATGAGCGCGCCGCTGACCTCGCTCGATCGGCCCAACTCCTATATCGGCCGTTCCGTGCCGCGGCCAAATGCAAAACGGCTGCTGGCAGGGCGGGGGCGCTATGTCAGCGATCTCAAGTTGCCGCGGATGCTGTATGCCGCGTTCCTGCGCAGCCCGCATGCGCACGCGAAGATCATCTCGATCGATACCGAACAGGCCCGCGCGCTCGAAGGCGTGCATCTCGTCGCGACGGGCGCCGATCTCGCCAGGATCTGCACGCCCTGGACGGGCACGCTCGATCATTTCAAGGGCATGACCTCAGCACCGCAATTGCCGCTGCCGCTGGATCGCGTGGTCTGGGCCGGGCAGGCGGTGGTTGCGGTCGTGGCCGAGAGCCGCGCGATCGCCGAAGATGCGCTGGAGCTGATCGAGATCGACTACGAGGACCTTCCCGTCGTCGTCGACATTGACAGCGCACGCGAGGCCGGCGGTCCGCTGGTCAATCCCGGCAGCGCCAACAACTCCTGCTTCCGCAGCCAGCTCGACAACGGCAGCGTCGACGACGCCTTCGCGCATGCGGCCCATGTGGTCGAGGAGGAGTTCTCCTTCGGCCGCCATACCGCAGTGACGCTGGAGCCGCGTGCCATCGTCGCCGATTACGATCCGACCGCGGGCATGCTCACCGTGCATCACGGCACGCAGACGCCGTACCAGTTCCAGGACCTCTACTCCCGCCACTACGGCATCCCGGAAGCCCGCGTCCGCGTCATCGCGACCGACATCGGCGGCTCCTTCGGGATGAAGCTGCATGTCTATCACGAGGACATGGCGGTGGTCGGTCTCTCGATGCTGCTCGGCCGTCCCGTGAAGTATGTTGCCGATCGCATGGAGTCCTTCGTCTCCGACATCCACGCGCGCGACCACCGCGTCCGCGCCCGCATGGCGCTCGACGCTAAGGGCGAGATCCTGGCGATGGACGTGCTGGATCTGACCGCGATCGGCGCGTTCTCGACCTATCCGCGCACCAGCGTGGTCGAGGGCAACCAGGTCATTCGCCTGATCGGCGCGCCCTATCGCTTCAAGAATTACCGCGCCACGCTGGAGGTGATCTTCCAGAACAAGGTGCAGACCAGCCAGTACCGCGCCGTCGGCCATCCCATCGCCTGCGCCGTCACGGAGCGGCTGGTCGATATGGCAGCAAGCAAGATCGGCCTCGATCCCTTCGCCATCCGTGCGCAGAACGTCATCCCCGATAATGCCTATCCGCAGACCTCGCCGACCGGCTACCGTTTCGAGGCGCTGTCGCATCAGGCCTGCCTGAAGCGCCTGCACGAGATGATGGACTATGACGCGCTGCGGGCCGAGCAGGCGGATTTGCGCAAGCGCGGCGTCTATCGCGGCATCGGCATCGCCGCCTTCGTCGAGATCACGAACCCCAGCCCGGCGTTCTATGGCGTTGGCGGCGCGCGCATCTCCTCGCAGGACGGCGCCATTCTCAGCCTGACGCCGTCGGGCGAGGTCCGCTGCCTGATCTCCGTGACCGAGCAGGGGCAGGGCACCGAGGCGATCATCAGCCAGATCGTGGCCGACCAGCTCGGCCTTGCCCAGGAGCACGTCAAGGTCATCACCGGGGATACCGAGGTGACGCCGCATGGCGGGGCGACCTGGGCCTGCCGTGGCGCCGGCATCGGCGGCGAGACCGCGCTGCAGGCGACGCGCGCGCTCAAGCGCAACATCCTGGAGATCGCCGCGCTGATCCTCCAGGAACAGCCGTCGGCGCTCGACATCGTCGATGGCGAAATCGTCGACGCAGGCACGCGGAACCAACGGATGCCGATCTCCGAGATCGCACGCATTGCCTATTTCCGCTCCGACACGCTGCCGCCGGGCACGCAGGCGCAGCTCACGGTGAGCCATCATTTCGCGCCGCAGGGCTATCCCTTTGCCTTCACCAATGGCATCCAGGGCTGCTCGCTGGAGGTCGATGTCGAGACCGGTTTCATCAAGCTCCTGAAGCACTTTATCGTCGAGGATTGCGGCCGCGTCATCAATCCGATGCTGGTCGACGAGCAGCTCCGCGGCGGCATCGTGCAGGGGCTGGGCGCGGCGCTGTTCGAGGAATGCCGCTACAGCGACACCGGCCAGCTGATGAACGGCTCGCTCGCCGATTACCTCGTTCCGATGCCGATGGAGATGCCCGACATCGTCATCGGCCATGTCGAGACGCCGACCGCCGACACCGTGCTCGGCGCCAAGGGCGTCGGCGAGGCCGGCACGGCGGCGGCCTCGGCTTGCGTGCTCAATGCGGTGAACGACGCGCTCTCGCCCTTTGATGCGACGATCAGTTCGATCCCGATCACGCCGACCAAAGTCCTGAAAGCCCTGAAGCGTTTCTAGAAAAAAGACAGTTGGAGGAAATCATGCCCAAGTCCGTTTCGACGTCGAAAATATCCCGCCGCACCGCGCTCGCCGGCCTTTCGGCCGGCGCGGCGCTGCTTGCCATGCCCCGGATCGGCCGCGCGGCCGACGAGACGATCCGCATCGGCTTTCCGACACCGCTGACCGGCCCGTTCGCCGCCGAAGCGCGCGATCAGGTCAAATGCGCCGAGCTCGCGGTGAAGCTCGTCAACGACAAGGGCGGCATCGGCGGCCGCAAGGTCGAGCTGCTGGTGCGCGACGACAAGCTCAACGCCGGTGAGGCCGCGACGCGTACGCTCGAGCTGATCGAGAAGGACAAGGTTCATGCCGTGGTCGGCGCGCTCTCCAGCGCCGTGCAGCTCGCGGTCAACGAGGTTACCCGCGCCCGCGGCGTGATCTACGTCTCGATCAGCCAGTCGGACACCATCAACGAAGCCAAGGATTTCAGCAAATACACCTTCCACGAAGCGCTGAACCCGCACATGACGACAGCCGCCGTGGCGCGGCAGACGCTGAAGAAGGGCATGAAGGTCGCCCATCTCGCTGCCGACTATGCCTACGGCCACGAGATGCTGCGCGGCTTCAAGCGCGCGCAGGCCGCGATCGGTGCGGACAATGTCGGCGAGATCCTGCATCCGTTCGGTGCGGCCGACTATTCCACCTTCATGCCGCGCCTGATGTCGATGCGGCCCGACGTGCTCTGCATCTCCAATTTCGGCCGCGACCAGGCCAATGCGATCAAGCAAGCCGTGGATTTCGGCGTCAAGCAGCAGATGAAGATCGTGGTCCCCGTCATCCTGCACAACCAGCGGCTCGCGGTCGGCCCCGACGTGTTCGAGGGCGTGGTCGGCGGCGCCAATTACTATTGGGGCCTGGAGGCGCAGAGCAAGTCGGCAGCTGCCTTCAATGCGGCTTTCAAGGCCGCCAATGGCGGCGCGATCCCGACCGATTACGGCGCCTATGGCTATTCCGGCGTCGGATCCTTGCTGGCCGCGATGCAGACCGCGGGCGGCACCGACACCGACAAGGTGGTCGATGCGCTGGAGAAGCTGCAATATGATCTGACCAAGGGGCCGCAGCACTACCGCAAATGCGACCACCAGTCGGTGCAGTCGGTGCTGGTGCTGGAGTCCAAGAAGAAGTCCGCCATGGCGGGCGACAACGATCTGTTCGCCATCCTCGCCAACGACATCGGCTCCGACGACATGCTGCGCAGCTGCAGCGAGCTCGGCCACGCGACCTAAGATTTGTGACGATGGACCTGTCGCTGATCATCATGCAGCTTCTCTCCGGGATCGCCCTTGGGGCGGTCCTGGTGATCACTGCGCTTGGACTGACGATCGTGTTCGGCATGCTCGGGGTGGTCAATTTCGCCCACGGCGCGCTGTTCATGATCGGGGCCTATGCGGGGCTGTATCTGGCCTCTCTCACCGGAAGCTTCTGGTGGGGGCTGCTGCTGGCGCCCATCCTGATCGGCGCCTTCGGCATGCTGATCGAATTCGTCCTGATCCGCAGGCTCTATGGACGCTCGATCGACGATCCGCTGCTGCTCACCTTCGGCCTCAGCTATGTGCTGGTCGAGGGCGTGCGCATCGTGTTCGGCAGCGACGGCATTCCGTTTCCGACCCCGCCGCAGCTGATCGGCGTGCTCGATCTCGGCATCGGCTTCTTCCCGCGCTACCGCCTGTTCGTCATCGTGCTGGTGGCGGTGGTGCTGCTGGCGCTCTGGCTGACGCTGGAGAAGACCCGTGTCGGCCTGATCGTGCGCGCGGGTGCGCGCGATCCCACCATCATGCAGGTGCTCGGCGTCGACATCGGCCGGGTCTGGCTCGCGATCTTCGGTCTCGGCGTCGGACTTGCCGCGCTGGGCGGCGTGCTCGCGGGTCCCATACGCAGCGTTAATCCGGAGATGGGCTCGCTGGTTCTGGCCGAAGCGTTTGTCGTGACCGTGATCGGCGGTCTCGGCTCGATCGTCGGCGCGGTCGTGGCCGGCCTCATGGTCGGCATTTCCATCAGCCTGGTGGCGCTGTTCGCGCCTGAAATGGCGACCATCGTCATGTTCGCGTTGATGGCGGTGGTGCTGCTGATCCGCCCGCAAGGCCTGTTCGGCGTGAGAGGGAGGACGGCGTGACGCACCCTTCGAGCGGCGAGGCGCTCGCCAAGCCTGCGCCGAGCGGGCTCGGCCGGCTTCTCGACCACCGCGTGCTGCTCTCGATCGCCGTGCTGGCGATATTGCCCTGGCTGCTGCCGTCCAAGGCGCTGGCCGTCAACGTCCTGATCTACGGCGTCGTGGTGATGGGCTATAATCTGCTGTTCGGCTACACCGGGCTGTTGTCGTTCGGTCAGGCCGCGTTCTTCGGGGCGGGTGCTTACTTCACCGGCATTGCGATCGGCCGCTACGGCGTGCCGTGGTTTGCCGCGGTCGCGCTCGCCGTGTGTCTCAGCACCTGCCTTGCGGCCGTGATCGGAATCATCTCGACGCGCACCCGCGGCATCTATTTCTCCATGGTGACGCTCGCGCTGGCGCAGCTGGTCTATTACGTCGCGCTCCAGGCCTCCTCCTTCACCGGCGGCGAGAACGGCCTGCGCGGCTTCACCGTCGACCGCATCAGCCTGTTCGGCCTTCAGGTCAACTTTCTCGACCCGGTCAACAAATACTACGTGCTGATGGCGTTCGCGGCGCTGGCGATGTGGTTCCAGTCGCGCATCCTGAACTCGCCGTTCGGGGCCGTCATCGAGGCGATCCGCGAAAACGAGCAACGCGCGCGGGCCTGCGGCTACGACGTCGAGCGCAGCAAGCTGGTCGTGTTCATGCTGTCGGGCGCGATCTCCTCGCTGGGCGGCTGCATGCTGGCGCTGCACCTGTCGATCGTGCCGCTCGATATCCTGCACTACCAGACCTCCGGCATGATCGTGATGATGGTGCTGCTCGGCGGCGCCCGCAGCTTTTTCGGACCCTTCGTCGGCGCGGCGAGCTTCCTGATCCTGGAGGACGTGATCTCGCTGTGGACGCCGCATTGGCAGATCTTCGTCGGCGCGATCTTCGTGCTGTTCGTGCTGTTCCTGCCCAAGGGCATCTGGGGAACGCTGCTGGATGCCCTTCGCATCGGAAAGGCGCGGCGATGAGCGGCGAACTGCTTCGCGCCGAGGGAATCGGCAAGCGCTTCGGCGGCTTCGTCGCGCTCGAGGATATTACCTTGTCCTTTGCGGCGGGGCAGCTCACCTCGATCATCGGACCGAACGGTGCCGGCAAGAGCACGTTCTTCAACATCCTCTCCGGTGCGCTGACGCCGACCTCCGGCAAGCTGCAATTCAGGGGGCGCGAGCTGAACGGCCTGCCGCAGCACCGCTTCGTGCACCAGGGCATTTCGCGCTCCTACCAGATCACCAACATCTTTCCGGATCTGTCCGTGCATGAGAACGTCCGCGTCGCCGCCCAGGCGCTGACCGTGAGCTACGACATCTGGCGCAATCGCGCGCGGCTGACCGAATTGCATGCGCGTGCCGATGCGGCACTCGACGCGGTGGGGCTTCTCGGCAAGCGAAGCGAATTTGCAAAGTTCCTCTCGCATGGCCAGCAGCGTGCGCTGGAGATCGCGATCGCGCTGGTCTCCGAACCCGAGTTGCTGCTGCTCGACGAGCCGACCGCCGGCATGGGGCCGGAAGAGACCAAGGACATGGTCGCGCTGCTGGAACGGCTCGCCGACAAGCGCACCGTGCTGCTGGTGGAGCACAAGATGAAGATGGTGCTGGGCCTGTCCAAGCGCGTGGTGGTGCTGCATCACGGCCGCCTGCTCGCGGACGGCGCGCCCGATGAGATCAGGAGCAATCCGGAAGTCCGCCGGGTCTATCTCGGACAGAGTGAAGGTTATGGCTGAGACCGCGCTGCTCGAAATCGAAGATCTCCACGCCTGGTATGGCGCGAGCCACATCCTGCACGGCATCTCGCTGCACGTGAAGGAGGGCGAGGTGGTTGCCCTCGTCGGCCGCAACGGCGCCGGCAAGACCACGACCTTGCGAACCATGATGGGCCTGATGCCGAAGGCGACCGGCCGCGTGCGCTTTGCGGGCAGGGAGCTCCTGCCGTTGCGCGCCCATCAGCGCTTCCACCTTGGCCTCGCTTACGTACCCGAGGAGCGGCGCATCGTTCCCGGACTGTCGGTGCGCGAGAACCTCCGGCTCGGTCTGGTCGCGGCCGGCAGCGACATCGAGGAGCGGGCCGCGATCGACGAGATCGCCGCGACCTTTCCGCGCCTGAAGGAGCGCCTCGACCAGGAAGGCGTGACGCTCTCCGGCGGCGAGCAGCAGATGCTGGCGATCGCGCGCGCGCTGATCGCCAAGCCCAAGATGATCCTGCTGGACGAACCTTCGGAGGGCATCATGCCCGTCCTCGTCGAGGAGATGGGCGTGCTGTTCCGCCGCCTGCGCGACGAGGGCAAGACGCTGCTGCTGGTCGAGCAGAACGTCGAATGGGCGCTGCGGCTGGCCGATCGCGCCGTGATCATCGATCAGGGCGAGGTCGTGCACGAGAGCAGCGCTGCGGCGCTGCTCGCGGACAAGGACATCCAGGAGCGTTACTGCGCGGTCTGACGTTTAGACGCGCTACGCGACGACCTTGGCGCCGTCGAGGCGCTGGCGTTCGTTCGCGAGATAGTCGCCGATCGCATCGGCTGACATGGGTCTTGCGAAGTAATAGCCCTGGATGAAGTCGCAGCCGAGCCGGCGCAGGGTGTCGAGCTGGGCGCGGGTCTCGACGCCCTCGACGACGCAGGCGATCTCCATGTCGTCGCAGAGGCCCGTCAGCGATTTGATGATCTTGTGACTGACCGGATTCTCGTTGATGTCGGCGACGAAGCTGCGGTCGACCTTGATCTTGTCGAGCGGCAGCCGGTGCACGTGGCTCAACGAGGAATAGCCGGTGCCGAAATCGTCCAGCGAGATGCCGCAGCCCATCGCCTTCAGCGTCGAGATGGACTGCTGCGCGCGCACGAAATCGAAGGTGACGGCGGTCTCGGTGATCTCGAAGTCGATCCGACGCGGCGACAGGCCGCTTTTCTCGATGATGGAGATCAGCGGCAGTATGCCTTCGGCGGCGCAGACGTCGTGGGCGGACAGGTTGAACGACAGGCGGATGTCGTCGGGCCAGGTCTTGGCGGTCGCGAGCGCGCGCGCCAGCAGCGTCTGCGTCAGTGGCCGGATCAGGCCGATGCGCTCGGCCGCGGGAATGAAGTCGGCGGGGGAAACCCAGCCGAGCCGGGGGCTGTGCCAGCGCGCCAGCGTCTCGAAGCCCGCAGTGTGCTCGCTCATGGCATCGACGATCGGCTGGAACACCAGCTCCATCTCGGCGCCAAAATCGGAGGTGCGCAACAAATTCTCGATCACGCCGCGGCTCCGGATCTCGGCCTCGAGCTCGCCCGAGAAGATCACGGTGCGCCCGCGCAGGTGGCGCTTGGCATGATAAAGCGAATAGTCGGCGCATTCATAGAGAGCTTCCGACGTCGTCGCGGAGTCCGGAAACAGCGCAAAACCGATCGAGCAGGACAGGCCGGTGTGGGCGGTGTCGAGCTGGTATGGCAGCTTGACCTGCCCGCCGATGCGTTCGCCGAGCCGTGTCAGATCGGCATCGTCGGGATCACCACACACGACGAGGCCAAACTCGTCGCCGCCGAGCCGGGCGAATTCCACGCGTTGCGGGCCGAAACCCTCGCAGATCTCGCGGATACGGCGGCCCGCCTCGATCAGGACGCGGTCGCCGACGCTGTGGCCGTAATTGTCGTTGATCGGCTTGAAGCCGTCGAGGTCGATGATCCCGACCGCGACGCGAACGTTTCTGCGCTCGGCGTCGGCAAAGGCGCTCGACAGCTCGGCGAAGAAGCGGCGGCGGTTCGGCAGCTCGGTGAGGGAATCAAGATTGGCGAGGCGGAAGTTCTCGTCCGAGAGCGCCTGGGTCGCCGCCTGCTGGGCCAGCAGCGACTTGCGGCTGGCGACGAGATCGGCGAAGTCCCGGTAGTAGATGGTCAGCACCGTCACCATCGCGCCGGTGACCAGCAAATTGTTGACGGCCATCGCCTCCAGCGTCGGCTCGCCCGTGGCGAAGTAGAACACGACGTAGGGCACGTCGACGACGAGAGTCACGATCAGTGCGGCCGAACGCAGGTGCATCAGCGAGAAGATGCAGCCGATCACGGTCACCGCCATGTAGAAGGCAACCTGGCTCTTGGCAAAGGGATCGCCGTAGGGATAGAGGGCGAACGACCAGACGGTGAAGCCCGCCGCGATCGGTGCCGCGATCCAGTTGGTGAGACGCAGATTGCGCAGGATGTCGGCGTCGCTGCGTACGACATGGCGCTGCCGCAGCCACCAGAAGGTCCGATAGCCCGCCACCGCGATCAACGCGCCCGGCACGATCATGCTGAGTGAGGCCGGCGCCAGCGGCACATAGGTATATGCGACCGCGATCGTGTTGGTGATCAGGATGAAATAGAGCAGCGGGATCTGCTTGGAGAAGGCATCGAACTGCGCGCGCGTCAGTTCGGGATTGTCCGCCGGCACGCGAAACAGGTCCACGACAGTGGCGAGATGAGACTTAAATCTGGCGACAGGCATTGCAATACGAGCCCTGGATCCCTGAAAACGCCGGCGATCTTGCATAGCGTGGGTAAAGGGCGCGTTAGATCGGGCCTTGCGCTAAAGACCAGCGCAGGTTGCACGCTACCGCTGCAATTCCGGTCGCGTGCAATGGTGGGACCCTGTTAACGATAGGTGGCCGCGGCAGCAGGCGTATCGGCGCCGAAGTCCTGCAAAAGCCGCCGTTACGCTCTGCTAACCATGCGCGTCGGCGCAACGTCTTGCCGCACCTCTCCCCGGTGGGGAGAGGTCAAGGGCAGCATGCGACGGCCTGCTACTTCTTCTCCAGCGCCGCCGTCTGCTTGGCGAGCTGCTTGTCGAAATCTTCCGACAGGCTGGTCGCATAGGTCGCAAGCTCATTCGGTTTGACGAACGGATTCGGCGCGCCGTCCTTCATCTGCGCACGCTTGGCCTGCATGCCATAGACCTCCGGATGCGGCCCGAGCAGCACGTCGACCTTCATCGCTTTCACCTTGGCGTAGGTCGCACGGTAGTCGTCGACGATGCCGGGATAAGTCGGCTGTCCCACCAGCCGGTTCAGCGCCACGGTGCCGCTGCAGAAGAACAGCACCTCGCGGTTCTGCTCGCCGTCCTTGACGGTCATCTCCCAGCTCGTGCAGCCCGGCGAGTGGCCAGGCGTCGCATGCGCCGTCAGCGTGGTGTCGCCGAGCGTAACCTTGTCGCCTTCCTTCACGACACGGTCGACCTTCACCGGCGCGAAAGCGAGGTCCTCGTTCTTCTCGTCACCGGGATAATAGCCGCCTTCGAGCAGCGGCTTGTCGCGCTCGCCGGCCACGAGCTGCGCACCGGTCTCCTTCTTGATCTCGGCGAAACCGCCGGTGTGATCGAGGTGCGCGTGCGAGTTGAGGACGATCTTGATGTCAGCGACCTTGAAGCCGAGCCTGGCGATATTGTCCTTGATCATGCCGGTCGACTGGGGCATCGCCGTATCCATCAGGATCAGGCCCTGCGATGTCCTGATCACGTAGACGGCGATGCCCTCGGTCCCGACATAGTAGACGTTGCCGATGAGCTGGAACGGCTCGAACGGAGCCGTCCATTTCTGCATGACCGCTGCCAGGAAATCCTTGATGGTCTGCGCCTGCGCGCCGGTTGCGAGGAACGCCAACGCACACAATGCGGCGGTAAGTCTTCTCATAGTCTGCCTCCCGAAGTGTTCTTGTCATTTTGGCTGGACGCGATTTCCGCACGGCTTTGCCGGCGTGCAAGCTATGTCCGGAGAGGTGCGGCAGCAACGGCCTCATGCCTCATGCATAGCGGGTATCGCGGCAACGCCGCCGGCCGGCGTTTGACCACGTGCGGCCGGCCCGCCATACTTTGCATCAAGACGAGCCAGCAAGACTCGTCGGTACCGGGAGCTGAAAATGACCAATTCATTGTCCGTCCTTGCGGGGACGCTGATTTCTCTGGTCTCCTTCACTTCAATTGCCCTCGCGCAGCCGGCCTGCGTCACCCAGAACATGGCCGTGCCGCCTGGTGCAAACACCACAGACAAGACGGCGCCGTTCTTCATCGACACGACAGGCCTCGATTTCAAGACGGCGCCGCCGACGCGCGATCCATCGAGCGCCAACTATCCGCGCGCGACCGAGCTGCCCGACGGCACGCTGCCGCCGCCGGGGGCGGAAGGCAATTTCATCATCGGCCCGACCCACAATCCCGCGCCGGAGACGATCGCGAAGGACGGCGTGCCGCGCGGTACGACCAAGTCCTTCACGCTGACCTCGAAGCAGAGCACGATCTACAATCCCGGCCTGATCCGCGACGACGTCGCCGGATGCACCAACTCCTCGATCATGACGACCGTCACCGCGCCGGACGACAAGTCGCACATGATCGTCACCACCAGCCATCCCGGCATCTGGTCGCGCACGATCGACGTCTACGTGCCGGCGCAATATGTGCGCGGCAGCGAGGCGCCGTTCATCGTGGTCGGCGACGGCGGCTCCAACGCCTACAAGGACCTCGCAACGACCCTCGACAATTTGATCGCACAGCGCCGCGTGCCGCCGATGGTAGCGATCCAGATCGGCAATGGCGGCCAGGACGCGCAGGGCAGCCAGCGCGGCCGCGAATATGACGCGGTGTCAGGCGCCTACGCGCAGTTCGTCGAGCGTGAAGTGTTGCCGCTGGTCGAGACCAACGCCGACGTCAAGCTCACCAGGAATCCCGACGGGCGCGCGACCATGGGGCTGAGCTCGAGTGGGGCGGCGGCCTTCACCATGGCTTGGTTCTATCCCGATCTCTATCATCGCGTGCTGGCCTTCTCGCCGACGATGGTCAACCAGCAATGGCCGCATGATCCGTCGCTGCGCGGCGGTGCCTGGGAATATCACAGTGGATGGACGGGGCCGGCCGGCCCCAGCCTCATCTCCAAGGCCGGCGTGCTCACGCCGGCGGAACCGCCCGGGGTGCCGCTGATCGTGAGTGCGCCGACGAAGCCGATCCGCTTCTGGTTCTTCGGCGGCGACCAGGACCTGTTCTATCCGAACCCCACCATTCCCGACGGCATGCACGACTGGACCCTGTCGAACGCGCTAATGGCCAAGGTCCTGGCGGAGAAGGGCTATCACTATCAGTTCCTGTTCGTGCGCAACGCCAAGCACGTCGATCGGCCGACGATCGCACAGACGCTGCCGTCGGCGCTCGAGTGGATCTGGAAGGGCTATCCGATCCCCTGAGCAGAACCTAGCGCCCGATCGTGACGCCGGCGGTCGAGCGCATGGCATCGCGGAGGCTGCTCGCGTTCATATCGTCGAGGACTTCTCGCGTCAGCACGGTGGTCTGGCCGGGTGTGTTGAGGATCGTTTGGCCGCGCGAGGAGGAGAGCCGGTCGGCCTTGTAGGGCGCGGCTGGATCGGTGGCGGGCTTGTGGTGAGGCCGTTTGCTGGACGCCGCAAAGGCGCCTTGCGGGACGCAGAGGGCGGCGATCACGATCAGTCGCAATAGCTTTGCAGACATGCGATCTCCCATGTTCGGGAAACCTCAGCCTAGCACGGCGTGACGGCGCTTGCAGCGGAAAGGATCAGGCCAAAGCGGCCTGGCGTTCCCGCACCGGTTCGCGAACCCGATCGGGCTTCCCTGGCTCGGCGAGCCGGGTGAAGCTCCGATGGGTTGCCTGCGCGGGGGCCTCGACGATCACGCCCTCGCAGACGATCTGTCCGCCGAGCATCTTGAACTCCAGCTTGTCATAGCGCGGCATCGTCTCGCCGGGCGCTGGCGGCAGCAGCCCGACGCTTCCCTGGATGTTCAGCGTGGCTTCGCCGGTGCCGTGAAGCCGGGGATTCCACATCCTGATTCCGCTTTCCGTCCAGCGCTGCCGGATCAGCGCGGTGCGGTCGGCAGGTTCGGTGGCTTTCGCACGAAGTTTCGGCGCGCTGCGAATCTCTTCAGCTGGAGCTGCAGGAGCCGGAGCCGGCTCATCATAGGTGACCACGATGGCGTCGGCGGAAGAGTTCTCCGCGGCGACGGGGGCTGGATTGCTTGCAGCGACCGGCTCGATGGCCACCGCGGTGCCGGGGGTGGGATCGCTGTCGATCTTGTCTGCAGCGACAGGCTCGGCCGAGACGTCGCGATCGGCAAGCGTGACCTGGGTGTCGTCTACAACAGGCTCGACATCCACGGCGGCAACAGTGGAGGGATCGTCGGCAACGACGAGAGCGGGAGCGTCAACCGACGCGACCTCGACCGAAGCGACCTCGAGATTGGACGAGGTCTCCTCCACGACGTCGGGGTCAACGCTGGCTGCGAGCTCGGGAGATGGATCGCTGCTGATGACGGGCTCAGCGGCTTTGGCCGGCTCGTCTTCGACGTCGCTGGCCGCGACCGCTTGGGTGGCGACGGGCTCGAGCTTCGTCGAGACCTCCACAGGCGGATCATCGTCGATGACGGGTCCAGGAACATCGACGGGTTTGGGAGCGTCGACCGTTTCGCTGGTGACTTCGTCCGAGGCCAAGACCTCTGCCACGACGACCGGCTCGACATCTGTCGGCGCCTGCTGCAGTGAACCGTCGCTGCCGCCGCCATCGGCTGCTGCTTCCGCGATGACGGCGCGGGCAGTGGAGTCCTCGGCGACCGCAGCGTCGCTGCGCAACGGCTCGGTGCTGATGCCGGTGTGGAGAGCCGGAAGAGCTTCAGCGCTGTCGGCAACGATGACAGGCTGTTCCGCGACGACCGCCGCACCGTCGATGCTGCCGCCATGCGGCAAGGGCCGAAGCCGGGTGAACGCCCATTTCACCGCGGGGATGCGGCGCAGCAACGATATCAGTCTCGAAAGCACTGGGAGTTGTCCAAGAGGTACTCGGCGTGAGGCAATCGCTGATTCGCCAGCTATGTGAAAAACTGCCCCGGCCGTCACACCCCTGTCAATGTAGACGGGACCAATTGCAGAACATCCACGCATCCGCGCGGTCGGCTGCATGACGTCTCAGGCATCATCGAGAGATTACGATTGTCATGAGGCGGCCTTGCACCGGCTGCCAATGTGACCGCTCCCACAGAGCTGCGGCACCGATCCGGGTACGCTTCCTTCGAAAGCGAAGGAGAGAAGACGTGATCCGCAAGACATATCCGGCTGCGGTCCTCGCCGCATTGATCTGCGCACCTGCGTTGGCGGATGATCTCTCGCCAAAAATCGCCGCTCATTTGATCCCGCCGAATGCGGAAATCCACATTTCCTGGACCAGCCCCGCATCCGACCCGCAGGGCCGTTCGGTCGAGGTGGCCTGCGGTGAGGTCACGGTCCGCAATCCCAGGGGCTTCGACACCATGACGTTCGCCTATGTCATCGGCGACGACAAACTTTGGCTGGCCAGGGAAATCGGGTGGATGAAGGAGCCGGAGCCGCAGGGAATCCGCAGCGTGATGAGATATTGCCCCGGCCGTTGATCGACGCCGGTCGGCCTGCGGGAGGGGACGATGATCCCCTCCGGGATTTTTCGATCTTTCGGCTACTTGCCGGCGCCGGCGCTGCCGCCGCCCGCGCTGCCTCCGGCCTGGCTGCCCATGTTATTCGTGTTGCTGCCGCCGGCCGATGGTTGCTGCGCGCCCTTGCTGTCGCTGGCCTCGTTCTGCATGTTCGACGAACGCCCCGTCGTCATTCCCTTGGTCGCGGGGCCGCGCGAGGAGGGGCCGACGTCGCCCTGACCGGAGGCGCCGGGAGCCGGTTGTGTCTGCGCGAAGGCGCCACCGGTCGCCAGTGCCATGATGCACGCGGATGCCAGAATGATCTTTTTCATGGGATTCTCCTTGACATTACATCTCCGGACAATCCGCCTGCGCCATTGGCGTTCCTGCCAATTTGACGGCAGTGCTTCAACTCTCTGCGGCCGAATGTCGGGGTTCCCGTGTTCGCCGCCAGCGGCTATGCAGAAGCATCAATGTCGGTTCGAGGACGAAGCATGAAAAGGACTGTCGCCATCGGAGCGGCTCTGCTCTGGTCCACCATCGCCTTCGCCCAGGAGCGCACCATCACCGTGGCCTCGACCACCTCGACGGAACAGTCGGGCCTGTTCGGCCATCTGCTGCCGCTGTTCGAGAAGGCCGAGGGCATCAGCGTGAAGGTCGTTGCCGTCGGCACCGGCCAGGCGCTGGATATCGGGCGGCGCGGCGATGCCGACGTGGTGTTCGTCCATGATCGGGCTGCCGAAGACAAGTTCATGTCCGAAGGGCAGGGCGTGAAGCGCTTCGACGTCATGTACAACGACTTCGTCATCGTCGGTCCCAAAAGCGATCCCGCGAAGATCGCCGGCGGCAAGGACGTCACCGATGCGCTGCGCAAGATCGCGGCGGCGAAGGCGCCGTTCATCTCGCGCGGCGACAAGTCCGGCACGCACGCGGCCGAGCTCCGGCTGTGGAAGGAGGCGGGCGTCGACATCAGTGCCGGCAAGGACAGCTGGTATCGTGAGATCGGCCAGGGCATGGGCCCGGCGCTGAACATGGCGTCGTCGTCGAACGCTTATGTTCTGTCGGACCGCGGCACCTGGCTGTCCTTCAAGAATCGCGGCGAGCTCACCATCCTGACCGAGGGTGACAAGCGGCTGTTCAACCAGTACGGCGTCATGCTGGTCGATCCGGCAAAGCATGCGAACGTGAAGGCGAAGGACGGGCAGGCTTTCATCGACTGGCTGGTTTCGTCGAAGGGGCAGGAGGCGATCGCCGGCTATAAGGTGGGCGGCGAGCAGCTATTTTTCCCCAACGCGTCCCACTAGCAGGAAGGCGACGGTCGACACCGCGACGCTGAGCGCGAGCAGGATCAGTCCGAGTCCGAGCGCCAGCGGCAGATCGCCCTTGCTGGTCTCCAGCGCGATCGCGGTCGTCATCGTGCGCGTGAAGCCGCGGATGTTGCCGCCGACGATGATGATGGCGCCGACCTCGGCGATGGCGCGCCCGAAGGCGGCGAGAAAGGCCGTCAGCAGCGAGGTCCGGCCGAGCGCGAACAGCAGCGCCATGCAGCGGAAGACCGACAGCCCGTCGATCCGCGCCAGATCGCCATATTCCGCCCACAGCAGGCTCGCAGGCCGGTGCACCAGCGCCACCACGATCGGGGTGGCGAGCAGCGTCTGCGCGATCACCATCGCGGCCGGCGTGAACAACAGTCCGGCCACCCCGAGCGGGCCGGAGCGCGAGAGCAGAAGATAGAGCGCGAGCCCGACCACGACCGGCGGAAGGCCGAGCAGCGCATTGGTCAGCACGATGATCACCTGCCGCCCGCGGAAACGCGTGATCGCGAGCAAGGCCCCGATCGGCGCGCCGATCAGCAGGGCAAGGATGCTCGCGGTCAGGCTGACGCGCACCGACAATGCGACGATGCCCAGCAGTTCGGCGTCGGCTTCGCCGATCAGCGAGAGCGCTGCGCCAACGGATCGTGCGAAGTCGTTCATCCGAGCCTGGACGTCGGCGCCGGCCGGAATGCCGCGGGGGCGTCGGTGTCGGGACTGGGGAGGCGTTTCACGGATGATTCCCTGCGAGTGTCGCAGTGCAATGCAGTGGCGCGATCGCGCTCCGCAGGCACTTGTGGCTCCGCCGGCTACAAGGAGTTCTCCTTGCAGCAGGCCATTCACAGAATACTCGCGCGGAGCAGTTTGGAAACCGAATTCAGCTGGAATTCAATGTCGCGGACGGGATAGCACGTCCGCTTTCGGCATTAGCGCTTGACCTTGGCCGATGCCGAGACCGTCGGGGCTGCCCCGACGCTTTCCCGCCAATAGTGCTCGATCTGGTCGATCAAGGCAGGCGGCAGCGGGACGTAGTTGAGCGTCTCGGCCTGGGATCTGCCGTTCTCGAGCAGCCAGCGGAGGAAGTCGATCGCGGCGGCCGATCGCTCGCTGGATTTCGGCGCCTTCGGCATCAACGCGAACGTCGTCGCCGTGATCGGGTAGGCATCTTCGCCGGGCGCATTGGTGAGCACGAGATGGAAATCCTTCTTCGCCTTCCAATCCGCGCTTGATGCCGCCGCCTGGAACGATGCGGCGTCGGGCACGACGTAATTGCCGGCGCTGTTCTGCACGATCCCGAAGGAAATCCGGTCGAGCCGTTGCAGCGCGTAAGTGTATTCGAGATAGCCGATCGCGCCGGGAACGAGGCTGACGAGCGAGGCGACGCCGTCATTGCCCCGGCCGCCGAGGCCAAGCGGCCACTCAACGGCGGTGCCTTCGCCCACGCTGGCTTTCCATTGCGGGCTGACCTTCGAGAGGTAGTTCGACCAGTTGAACGTCGTGCCGGAGCCGTCGATGCGGTGGACCACCGTGATCGCAGCATTCGGCAATCTGACGTCGGGGTTGATCGCGCCGATCGCGGGATCGTTCCAGAATTTGAGCTTGCCCAGGTAGATGTCGGCGAGCACCTGCCCGGTGAAGCGGATCTGGCCGGGCTTGACGCCGTCGATATTGACCACCGGCACGACGCCCCCGATCACGATCGGAAATTGCATCAGGCCGAGCCTGTCCAACTCCTTGGGGTCGAGCGGCATGTCGCTGGCGCCGAAATCGACGGCTTCCTTTTTGATCAGGCCGAGACCGATGCCGGAGCCGACGGCTTGATAGCTGACGACGTTGCCGGTCTTGGCCTTGTACGCGTCGGTCCATTTCGCCATCACGGGCGAAACGAAGGTTGAGCCGGCGCCTTTGGTTTCGGCTGCCACGCTTTGTGTGGCGACGAGCAGAGCGGCGAGGATGATTGATAGTTTGATGTGGTTCTTCATGTGCGCGACGCTAACAGGTGAGGCACGAAGCCGATGTGGTCTATGTCACAACGGCGTCGCGACGCATGCGCGCTGGCCATTGCGCATCGACTACACCACACCGCAAGTGGCCGCCGCATCGTCCGATAGGTCGAGATCGAGATCCGAAGCGCGCCGGGCGCTAGCGGCCCTTCCGCTGTGCGGCGCCGGGCAAGGAGCAGGCAAATTCGGGGCAAACCGCCTGCCAGGTGGCCAAATCGCGCCTTTTGGCGACCGGCAGCGGCTTTATTCCCGCCATGGATGCTTTAAGGAAGAGGCAGGATCAGGTCGCAGGCGCCCGCCGGCGGTGCTAGAGCCTGATGCAGGAACAATGGGCCCGGCCGGGATGGCTCGCCCGCAAGGATGAAGGATATGAGGCAATGATCCAGACGGTTGGCATCATCGGGGCAGGGACCATGGGGAATGGTATCGCGCAAATCTGCGCGGCGGCCGGGCTCTCGGTCGTGATGGTCGATATTTCCGATGCGGCGGTGAACCGCGGGCTGTCGACCGTCGGCGGCAGCCTCGAGCGCCTGGTCAAGAAGGAGAAGATGTCGGCGGTCGATCGGGAGGCGGCGCTCAAGCGCATCACCGGCACGACGGACCGCGCCAAGCTTGCTGACTGCGATCTCGTCATCGAGGCCGCAACCGAGAACGAGGAGCTCAAGGTCAAGATCCTGAAGGATCTCTGCGCCACGTTGTCGCCGCGCACGCTGCTCGCGACCAACACCTCGTCGATCTCGATCACGAAGCTCGCTGCGGCGACCGATCGTCCCGACCGCTTCATCGGCATGCACTTCTTCAACCCGGTGCCGGTGATGGCGCTGCTGGAGCTCATCCGCGGCCTGCAGACCTCCGACGACACCCACGCCAAGGCGCTCGATTTCGCCAAGCGCGTCGGCAAGGTGGCGATCACCGCCAAGAACAGCCCGGGCTTTGCCGTCAACCGCATCCTGTGCCCGATGATCAACGAGGCGATCTTCGCGCTCCAGGAGGGGATTGCGACGGCGGAAGAGATCGACGCCGGCATGAAGCTCGGTTGCAACCATCCGATCGGGCCGCTGGCTCTGGCCGATCTGGTCGGACTCGACACCATGCTTTCGGTGATGGAGGTCTTTTACAAGGGCTTCAACGATCCTAAATACAGGCCAGCGCCGCTGCTCAAAGAGATGGTCGATGCAGGCCATCTCGGCCGCAAGACCGGGCAGGGCTTCTACACCTATAGCGCCTGATCAGGCGTCGGCGGCGGGCTTTGAGCGTCCGCCGCCGGATCCCGCACTTTGCGCTGCGACAAAGACGCCGCGCGCAACGGGTCCGACAATGTCGAACGGGCGGCCCGCGGGAATAACGGAACGGACACAAAGGACATGTCGGATCGACTGAAGGCCGAGCGCGAGGCGGCGGCCGCGCGGCGGAACCTGTTGACCCAGGATGCGATCGAGCGCACCGGGATTACCGAGGAGATGATCGGGGAACTCGTCACCCGCTTTTACGGGCGCGTGCGCGAAGATGCACAGCTCGGGCCGGTGTTCGGGATCGTGCAGAACTGGGACGAGCATCTTGCCAAACTCAGGGATTTCTGGTCCTCGGTCGTGCTGATGAGCGGCCGCTATCACGGCTCGCCGATGCGGGCGCATTTGCCGCTCAGTCTGGTGGGCGATCATTTCGACCGCTGGCTCGATCTGTTCGAGCAGACCGCGCGCGAGGTCTGCCCGCCGCCGGCAGCTAGCCTGTTCATCGACAAGGCGCGCCGCATCGCCGACAGTTTTGAGATGGCGTCGGCCACCGTCGCCGGTTCTATCGCCGCGCCGCGCCACGTGCTCAGGTCCTGACGACGACCTGCTGCCTGCAAAACATGCAGGGACGTCGCGCTGCGTTTGCGCAGCGCGACGAATAGCGCGCTGCACCAATTCCGACATCATCGGTCTGATCTGCAAAATCATCATGCCGCTCGCGCGGCGTGACGTTGAATTTGTGAAAACGCGCTTGAATGCGTTCATCGTCGTTCAATCAACGCGAGCAAAGCCATATTGATGCACTGCGGTGCCAATTCTTCGCCTTCTTTTCGGCAGAGTTCCAGCGCCTGCTTGTGGACATGTCCCGCGCATCGTTGACCGCCAATTCCTCATCATCCGAAAACCCTAGGGCACCCGACGCCGACGCGTGCGCCGAGCAGACGCGGCGAACGGTCCTGCTCGGCGCACTCGCCACCACCGCGTGCCTCGGCTGTTCCACGCACGCGCGCGCGGATGAGGATCCGCCTGGCTCCGACGAACGGCCCCAGAAAGGCGATGTGCTCGTCTTCTCCCAAGGCGACAAGGAGGGAAAGCTGATCACGGCGTCCGACCTGCCGGCCGGCGGACCGCCGGTGCATGCCTGGCCGAAGGATCCCAAGACCTCGGTGGTGCGCAGCGCCTCCCGGCTCAACGAGATCGTGGTCATCCGGCTCGATCCCGCCGAGCTCGACGAGAAGACGCGCGGGCGCGCCGTCGACGGCATCATCGCCTATTCGGCGATCTGCGCGCATGCCGGCTGTCCCGTCACCGCCTGGGTGAAGAGCGATGTCGGCGACAAGGAGGTGCTCAAGTGCATGTGTCACAACTCCGAATACGATCCTCGTGCGGGTGCGCAGGTCGTGTTCGGACCGGCGCCGCGACGGCTCGCGGCGCTGCCGTTGGCGCTCGCTGACGGCTCGCTCAGCGTCGCCGGCAACTTCATCGGAAAGGTAGGTGGCGCGCAGCCAGGATGAGATGGACGGTGCGGGCCCGCGCCCGCGTCACGAGAGGCCGTATCCGCCGACGGGCGGTCGGCGGGACGAACGAAGAATTCAGCACAAGAATTCAACACAAGAATTCAAACGGATGAAAAGGGGAACGTCCATGAAAACTTTCATGACCAGGAAGCAATGGTACCTGTCCGGCTTCGTCGCCTTCACCTGCCTCGCCTCGACCGCCGCCATGTCGGGTCCGATCGAGAATTACGCGCCGGTCACCGCACAGCGGCTCGAGAATCCGGAGCCAAGCAACTGGATGCTCTATCGGCGCACCTATGACGGGCACGGCTATAGCCCGCTCGATCAGATCAACACCTCCAACGTGAAGAACCTCACACCGGTCTGGACCTTCGCCACCGGCGTCGTCGAAGGCCACGAGGCGCCGCCGATCGTCAACAACGGCGTGATGTTCGTGGCGACCCCGATGGGGCAGGTGATCGCGCTCGACGCCAAGTCCGGCGACGAATATTGGCGCTACAAGCGGCAACTCCCCGACGATCTGTTCCAGCTGCATCCGACCAGCCGTGGCGTCGGTCTCTGGGAGGACAAGCTCTACCTCGCCACCACGGACGACCACGTCGTCGCGCTCGATGCCAAGACCGGCAAGGTGGTGTGGGACACCAAGGTGCAGGACTACAAGAAGGGCCAGTACATGACCCTGATGCCGCTGATCGTCGACGGCAAGGTCATCGTCGGCGGCTCCGGCGGCGAGTTCGGCGTGCGCGGCTATGTCGCCGCCTATGATGCCAAGGACGGCAAGGAGCTGTGGCGAACCTTCACCATTCCGGGCGAAGGCGAGCCGGGCCATGACACCTGGCAGGGCGACGACTGGAAGAACGGCGGCGGCTCGGCCTGGATGACCGGCAATTACGACAAGGAGACCAAGACGATCTATTGGGGCGTCGGCAACGCCGCGCCATGGCCGGGCGAGACCCATCCCGGCGACAATCTCTACACTTCCTCGGTGCTTGCGCTCGATCCGAGCACCGGCAAGATCAAGACCTTTCACCAGTACCACCAGAACGATTCCTGGGACTGGGATGAGGTCGAGGCGCCGATGCTGATCGACCTGCAACGTGATGGCCGCAACATCAAGAGCCTGGTCCATCCGGGTCGCGACGCGATCTTCTGGGTGCTCGAGCGCACGCCGACCAAGATCAACTACGTCGCCGGCTGGCCGTTCGTCTCGACCGACGTCTGGAAAGGCATCGAGCCCGAGAGCGGCAAGCCCATCGTCGACCCCGCGCACAAGCCGGTGGTCGGCAAGCGCGTCGAGTTCTGCCCGTCGCTGTGGGGCGGCAAGGACTGGCCGTCGGCGGCCTACAGCCAGAAGACCGGCCTCGTCTACGTGCCCGCCAACGAGAACTTCTGCGGCGGTTTCACCGGCGAGAAGGTCGCGCTCAAGCCGGGCGAGCTCTGGCTCGGCACCAAGCCGGAAGACATCGGTCTGAAGACGAAGCCGGGCGCGGATCATTTTGGCGAGCTGCAGGCCTGGGATCCCACCACCGGCAAGAAGGTGTGGCAACACAACTTCCCGAAGTCGCAGCTGTTCGGCTCGGTGACGGCGACCGCGGGCGATCTTATCTTCGTCGGCGGCACCAATGACCGCAACTTCCGCGCCTTCAACGCCAAGACCGGCGAACTCTTGTGGGAGCAGAAGACCAACTCCGGCATCATGGGCATGCCGGTGTCCTATGAGATCGACGGCACCCAATACATCGCGATCCAGTCGGGATGGGGTGTCGACGCGCAACGCATCCAGGACGCGCTGGTGACCAACAACATCGGCATCGAAGCCAACGTGCCGCAAGGCGGCGTCATCTGGGTGTTCGCGCTGAAGAAGTAGCTCCGCGGGCGGATCGAAAGAGGCGGAGCAGCAGGGGGGTGGCGAATGCGGCGGACGGCAACGTCCGCCGCATTTCTTGCGCGTATGGTGACGCGGCCATGACGGTGTGGCACCGTCGGTTTGCAGCACCTCAGAGCAGCACTACTTGCCCTGACGCTCCACCTTGTCCTTTTCCTTCTGGTTCATCTCCTGAATCTTGGGATCCGGATTGTGCTGTCCGGTGGTCTGGGTGGTCGAGGCGGGCGGGGCGTTGGTGTTGGGCAGCGAGTTCTGGTCCGGCGCGGAGGGGCGCGTCGCGGTGGCCGGCGTCGTCGTGTTGCCCTGGGCGAATGCGCCGGAGGCCGTCAAAAGAAAAGCGCCCGACAGCAACGAGACTGCGAGCGCCCTTGAGATATTTGTCATCGATCTGCTCCTGTCAGATCGATGGAAACGGCGCGAGACCGCTTGTGTTCCGTCTCGCGCCTCTGTTCCGTCTCACGCCTCCAATTGCTTGCCGATCGGGAGCGTGCGGATGCGTTTTCCCGTCGCAGCGAAGATCGCGTTCATCAGTGCCGGCGCGAATGGCGGGACACCGGGCTCGCCGACGCCGCTTGGCGGCGTGTCTGATGCGGGCGGCACGATGTAGACGTTGGTCACCACGGGGGACTCGTCGATCCTGACGACCTGGAAGTCGTCAAAATTCTTCTGCTGCACCTTGCCGTCCTTGAAGGTGATCTCGCCGTATTTGGCGAGGCTGAGTCCCATGATCGCGGCGCCCTCGATCTGGGAGGCGATGCGTTCGGGGTTGACATAGGTGCCGCAATCGATCGCGGTGTCGACCCGTGGCACCGTCAGCTTGCCCTTGTCGTCGATGGCGACCTCGACGATGGTCGCGATGTAGCTGACGAAGCTGCGGTGCACGGCAATGCCGAGACCGTGGCCCTTCGGCACCTGACGGCCCCATTCGCCCTTCTCAGCGACCAGCTCGACCACTTTGCGCAGGCGCGCGGTGTCGATCGGGTAGCTGTCGAGGGGCTCGCCATAGTTCCACAGATCCTTCACCGCGGGTTTGACGATCCGCGGGCTGCCGATCAGCGCGAGCAGGGTCTCCTTCTGGTCGCGCCCTGTCGCGCTCGCGATCTCGCCGACCATCGACTGGACCGCGAAGGCGCGCGGGATGTTCGAGACCGAGCGGAACCAGCCGATGCGGGTATGCGCAGCGGCTTCCGGATTCTCGCAGGAGATGTTGGCGATCTCGAACGGCATGTCGACGAGACCCATGCCGATCTCGAACGGCGCCTGATGCACCGTGCCGGCCGCAAAGGTCGAGGCGATGCTGGGGGCCACGCTGCGGTGGCGCCAGGCGATCACCTTGCCGCTCTTGTCGAGGCCCGCCTCGATCCGCTCGGCCGAGACCGTGTGCAGGAAGCCGTTACGAACGTCGTCCTCCCGCGTCCACTGCACCTTCACAGGCGCGCCGAGCTCCTTCGACAGCAGGGCGGCCTCCAGCGCGAAGTCGCATTTCGACTTGCGGCCGAAACCGCCGCCGAGAAGCGTGACGTTGACGGTGACGTTGCCCTCGGGAATGCCGAGCGTCTTGGCGACGTCGTCGCGGGTGCCGCCCGGACTCTGCACCGGCGCCCAGATCTCAGCCTTGTCGCCCTTGACGTCGGCGACCGCCACCGGCGGCTCCATGCTGACATGAGCAAGATGCGGGATGTAGTACTCGCCGACGATTACCTTGTCCGCGCCCTTCAGCGCCGCATCCGCGTCGCCCTCCGTGCGCAGGACGAGGCCGGGCTTGCGCGAGGCCTCCTCGAGCTCCTTACGGTAGGCGACCGAGTCGTATTTCCCGTTGGGACCGTCGTCCCACACGAGCTTCAGCGCATCCCGGCCCTTGATCGCCGCGCCGGTGTTGCGGGCGATCACCGCGACGCCGCCGAGTGGCTGGAACTTTGACGGCCAAGGCCAGCCTTGAACCTTCATCACCTTCTCGACGCCGGGGACCTTCAGCGCCGCATCGGGATCGAACGAGACCAGATTGCCGCCTGTGACCGGCGGGCGCGCGATCACGGCGTATTTCATCCCCGGCAGCCGTACATCGGCGCCGTAACGCGCCTTGCCGGTGGTGATGTCGTGGAGATCCACGATGCCGACCTGGCCCTTGGTGAGATAGCGGAAGTCCTTGGGGTCCTTCAGCTTGAGGCCTTCGATGGCAGGCACCGATTCCTTGGCGGCGTCGGCAGCGAGCTCGCCGAAACCGAGCTTGCGGCCGCTGGCGCTGTGGACGACCTCGTGATTGACGGCCTTGACCTCGGTCGCCGGCACGCCCCAGCGCTTCGCCGCGGCCTGCTCCAGCATGGTCCGGGCCGAGGCGCCGATCTGGCGCATCGGGATCAGATAATGCCGCGTGCTGCGCGAGCCGTCGGTGTCCTGGTTGCCGAACTTGACCTCGTCGCCATGGGCCTGCTGCACCTTGACCCTGGACCAGTCGGCTTCCATCTCCTCGGCCACGATCAGCGGCAGGCTGGTGCGGACGCCGGTGCCCATTTCCGAACGGTGACCCACGATGGTCACGATGCCGTCGGGCGCGACCGAAACGAACACGCGCGGGTCGACCACGACGCCGTGCGGCATCTTGCCGGCACCGGTCTCATAGGCGAACGCCTGGCGCGACATCACGGGTGCCGCGAGCACGAAGCCGCCGGTGATGCCGAGCCCCTTCAGGATGCTGCGGCGCGAGACCTTCTCGATCTTGATGTTCTTTTCGAAGCCACGTTTTTCGAAGCCATGGAGCTTGCCGGGATTGTCGATGAAATTCATGTCACACCCCCGTCGATGCGAGATGGATCGCGTTCTCGATGCGCTGGTAGCAGCCGCAGCGGCAGATGTTGCCGGACATCGCCTGGCGGATCTGGTCGTGCGAAGGCTTCGGATTGTCCATCAGAAGCGCGGCGGCCTGCATGATCTGGCCGGCCTGGCAGAAGCCGCATTGGGGCACGTTGACCTGGCGCCAGGCCTTTTGGACCGGATGATCGCCGCTCGGATGCAGCCCTTCGATCGTGGTGACCTCGCGCCCGGCGACATCGTTGATCGATGTGACACAGGCGCGCACGGCTTCCTTGTCGACGATGACGGTGCAGCTGCCGCACAGGGCCTGGCCGCAGCCGAACTTGGTGCCGGTCAGCCCGGCTTCGTCACGCAGGAACCAGAGTAGCGGGAGATCCGGGTCGCCGTCCCAGCTCTGTTCCTGGCCGTTGATCTTCACCTTGATCATGATCGTCCCTCGCTCTTCATAAGCATGCCAAATTCAAAACTCGCCGACGCCGGTCGGCGACGGTTCGTGCCTCGTCTCGCCACATTCCGCCGTCGTCCCGCGCGGGCAAATCCCGGAGGGAGGCAGGAACGCCGATGGCGATGTCTGGATGTGCTCGATACCTCCCGTTTTTGTTCTTAATTGATTGAGCGTCATGCGGCATCGTGACGGCGCGAGCGTAACAACGATCGCGCCCGCCCGGCGTTCACAGCCGGGTGTTCTCACCGGGAAAAGATTGCATCGGTGGTTTGTCAAAAGCAGGGCGCGTCATCGCCGCGTGGACCGCGCGTTTCGCAAACAAGGGTTGCGATGAAAAAAGAGCTTCGTCCGTCAGAAAGACTGCGCGGACGAAGCAAGGTGCCTCAGTCGAGGGAGGGAGAAACGCAGGGACCGGGAACTTCAAGACGGAAGTTGGCGGCGCTGCGCAGTCATTCAGAGACCAGGACTGAGGGAGCCGATCGCCCTCGCATACGCGTAACTTGCAGCGGCGGCGGCATCGCCGCGATTGCTCCGGGGCCGGGCCCGTCCGACTCGCTGGCGCTGGTCGAGGCCAGCGAGCGGATGGGGCATGGCGAACGTCTAGCAGCCTTTGCTCAGGCGGCCTTGTTAGGCGGCCTTGGCTTTGGCGACGTGGGTCGCGATCGCGTCCATCAGTGCCGGTGACAGGCAATCATAAGGCTCGAGCCCGATTTCCTTCAGCCGCGAACGGATGCCCGCCATCTGCTCCGGCTTCACGCCGGCCTCGATCACCGAGGAGACGAAGGCGGCGAATTGCGGTGCCTGCGAGCCCTGCTCCTGGAACAGCTCGGGATGGATGAAGTCGAGACCGTAGAACGGGTGGTTCTTGTTCTCGATGCGGCCGTACATGTGGGTGCCGCACGCCTTGCAGGCGTAGCGCTGGATCACTGCGGAGGGATCGACGATCTGGAGCTTGTCGCCGTTCTCGAGCACGGTGACGTTCTGGCGCGGCACCACGGCGACGACGGAGAACGTCGCGCCCTGCGGCTTCCAGCATTTGGTGCAGCCACAGGCGTGATTGTGGGCGACGTCGCCCTTGATGCCGACCTTGACCTGGTGGTCCTTGCATTTGCAGGCCAGCGTGCCGCCGGCGAAGCTGCCGCTGCCTTGTTTGAGGCCGTTGTCGATCGATGGATGGAGTGCAACAGTCATGGGTCGATCCTCCTTGGGGTGACGCTTTCGAGCTAGAACACGACGACTGAACGGATGGATTTGCCCTCGTGCATGAGGTCAAAGCCCTTGTTGATCTCCTCGAGCTTGAGCACGTGGGTGATCATCGGATCGATCTGGATCTTTCCGTTCATGTACCAGTCGACGATCTTCGGCACGTCGGTGCGGCCGCGGGCGCCGCCGAAGGCCGTGCCGCGCCAGTTGCGCCCGGTGACGAGCTGGAACGGGCGGGTGGCGATCTCCTTGCCGGATTCGGCAACGCCGATGATGATCGAGGTGCCCCAGCCGCGATGGCAGGCTTCCAGCGCCTGGCGCATCACCGTGGTGTTGCCGGTGCAATCGAAAGTGTAGTCGGCGCCGCCATCGGTGAGGCCGACGAGATGCTGGACGATGTCGCCGGTGATCTTCTTGGGGTTGACGAACTCGGTCATGCCGAACCTGCGGCCCCAATCTTCCTTGGAGTCGTTGATGTCGACGCCGATGATCTTGTCGGCGCCGGCCATCTTGGCGCCCTGGATCACGTTGAGACCGATGCCGCCGAGGCCGAACACGACCACGTTGGAGCCGGGCGTGACCTTCGCGGTGTTGACGACGGCGCCGACGCCGGTGGTGACGCCGCAGCCGATGTAGCAGCTCTTGTCGAAGGGGGCGTCCTCGCGGATCTTGGCGACCGCGATCTCCGGCAGCACCGTGAAGTTCGAGAAGGTCGAGCAGCCCATGTAGTGGTAGACCGGCTTGCCCTTGTAGGAAAAGCGGCTGGTGCCGTCGGGCATCACGCCCTTGCCTTGCGTCGCGCGGATCGCGGTGCAGAGATTGGTCTTCTGGCTGAGGCAGCTTTTGCACTGCCGGCATTCCGGCGTGTAGAGCGGGATGACGTGGTCACCCGGCTTCACCGAGGTCACGCCAGGGCCGATTTCGCGGATGATCCCCGCGCCCTCATGCCCCAGGACCGACGGGAAAATTCCCTCGCTGTCGAAGCCGTCGAGCGTATAGGCGTCGGTATGGCAGATGCCCGTCGCCTTGATCTCGACCAGGACTTCGCCGGCCTTCGGTCCTTCCAGATCGAGCTCGACGATCTCGAGCGGCTTCTTGGCTTCGAAAGCGACGGCGGCACGTGTCTTCATTGGTAGCTCCTCAAATTCTCGCAAGATGCCAAGAGATAGTCTCGGCAGCCTCGGCAACGTTCATTTATGGCCCATGCAGGCGTCTTCCGCCTTGGTGTAGGCCTCCGTTTTCTCCTCCTTCTTGGAGGGACGCTGCCGGCCCCATGCTTCGGTGGAGCGGGCGCGCAGATAGACGTACAGATCGTCCATGTAGCAGGCGACGTTCGGATTATCGCCGAAGGCCGGCATGACGTTCTCCTGCGCGGTCGAGATGTTCTTGCGACCGGAGGCGACCACGCCGAGGAAGTCGCCATAGCTCATGGACTTGACGGAATCCTTGAGCGCCGGCGCGTAGGTCGAGCCCATGCCGTCGGGCCCATGGCAGACGTGGCAGTCGGAGTGATAGCGGCGGTATCCGGAATAGGTGAACCAGTCCACGGTGCCGTCGGAAATCTTGTAGGTCGGAGTACCATCCTTATCGAGCCACTTTCCGTCGTCTTCCTTCTTCACGGCGGTCGGATCGCCCGGACCGTCCGCGACCGCAATTCCTCCGGACGCAACCAAGATCATCGCAGCAATGACAGAGCAGATTTTACGCAAGGGATTCATCCTCGAAGAAGCCCGGGGGAGACGAGCCGGCGCGTGGAGTTGATTCCACGCGCCGGAGCGATGCTGATGGGCCTAGTTCGGCAGCGAGAACACGGTCAGCGTACCGCCGAGTGCCGTGTAGTTGCTGAGGGCCGCATAGCCACCGACCGCGCCGAGACCTGCGGTCGGATCGGTCAGGCCTGCCGCCAGACCGATGCCGGCCCAGCCGCCGACGCCGGAGAGCACTGCGACATACTGCTTGCCGCCGTTCTCATAGGTGGTGACGTTGCCGATGATGCCGGAGGGAGTCTTGAACTTGTAGAGCTCCTTGCCGGTCTTGGCATCGACCGCCTTCAGGTAGCCTTCGAGCGTGCCGTAGAACACCACGTTGCCGGCGGTTGCGAGCGCACCCGACCAGACCGAGAACTGCTCCTTGTTCGACCAGACGATCTTGCCGGTCTTGCCGTCCCAGGCGATGAAATTGCCCATGTGGGTCTCACCCGCCGGCGGATACATCGAGAGCGTCGCACCCACATAGGGCTGGCCCGCGGTGTAGCTCACCTTGAACGGCTCGTAGTCCATGCAGACGTGGTTGGTCGGAACGTAGAACAGCTGCGTGTCCGGCGAGTAGGCTGCCGGCTGCTCGTCCTTGGTGCCGAGCGCGGCCGGGCAGATGCCCTTCACGTTGTGGTCCTCGCCCGCCTTGTCGGTCGAAGCTGCGTCGAGCACCTTCGGACGGCCATAGGTCGGCGAGTTCTTGTCCATGTCGACGCCGGAGGTCCAGTTCACCTTCGGATCGTACTTTTCGGCGACCAGAAGCTCACCGGTGACGCGATCGAGCGTGTAGCCGAGGCCGTTACGATCGAAGTGCGTCAGCAGCTTGCGCGGGGCGCCGTTGATCGCCTGATCCGAGAGGATCATCTCGTTGACGCCGTCATAGTCCCACTCGTCGTGGGGCGTCATCTGATAGACCCACTTGGCAACGCCGGTATCCGGGTTGCGTGCCCAGATCGTCATCGACCATTTGTTGTCGCCGGGACGCTGCTTCGGATTCCAGGTCGAGGGATTGCCCGATCCGTAGTAGACGAGGTTCAGCTCGGGATCGTAGGAGATCCAGCCCCAGGTGGCGCCGCCGCCGATCTTCCACTGATCGCCTTGCCAGGTCTTGAGGCTCGAGTCCTTGCCGACGGGCTTGCCGAGCGCCGTGGTCTTCTCGGCGTCGACGAGGATCTGGTCGTCCGGCCCTTCCGAATATCCGCGCCATGCCAGCTTGCCGGTCTTGATATCGTAAGCCGACATATGGGCCTGGACGCCGAACTCGCCGCCGGAGATGCCGATCAGCACCTTGTCCTTGATGACCATGGGCGCCGACGTGCCGGTCTCGCCCTTGCTCGGATCGCCATTCTTGGCGGTCCATGCAACCTGACCAGTCTTGACATCGAGCGCGACGAGGGTGGTGTCGGCTTGATGCAGGAAGATCTTGCCGTCGCCGTAGGCCAGGCCGCGGTTGACCGTGTCGCAGCACATCACCGGGATGACGTTCGGATCCTGCTTCGGCTCGTACTTCCAGACGATCTTGTTCTCCTGCGAAAGGTCAATGGCATAGACCTTGTTCGGGAACGGCGTATGGACGTACATCATGTTGCCAATGATCAGCGGGCCGCCTTCATGGCCACGCAGCACGCCGGTCGAGAAGGTCCAGGCCACCTGGAGCTTGCCTACGTTCTGTGCGTTGATCTGGTTGAGCTTGGAATAGCGGGTATTGGCGTAGTCGCCGGTCGGCATCACCCAGTCTTTCGGGTTCTGCGACATCTTGACCAGCTCGTCATTGGCTGAGGCGCCCCCGACGGCGAGAGCCGCCGCGGAGCCAAGTAAGGTCGCCAGTAGCACCTTGCGCATAGTTATTCCTCCGTTGGTCTCGTTTATTGTTTCCGAAGCAATATTGATTCACCGGGCTTCTCGTCCGGCGTCTGCTCGTGCAGGGCGGTCACGATTGGGACCAGAAACGATGCTGTGCTGTTTCCTCCTCCTGATGAGAGCCACGGGTCCACGTGCAGGGCGGCCCGTTCTTGTTGTTCCTGTCGCAATCCCTAACGACTTCGTCATCGGGAAACTTGCCCAAGAGAGAAGCCGGTTTGCTTCATAGCGCACGGATGCGAAGATTTTGATTTTGCAGTAGCGAATTCAGCGGCTTCGCATCGCTTTGACAGCACTTTCAACGCTCAGGTTCCCCTTGACGGCGCTGCAACTAAGGCGGAGGATTAACTTTCAAGGGTGGCAATGGAACGATGGCGCTCGTGCCAAAAGACCGCTCAAATTCGAGGTAAACGTCACGCAATCACGGCTGAGGGCTCCGGCAGCGCTGGTCGCGATTCGCGTCTCTCCGGATCAAACCAGTGGCTGGATTAATGTCCGACACCATTCACACGCTCTCGACCACCGGCATGACGCCGAAGCGCCAGATCCAGAGCTGGATCGACGGGCTGACGAGCCTGTGTGGGCATTTCGACGTCGATCCGCTGGAGGCGTCCTCGCTCGAGGGCCGCATCGACTACACCAGCGTCTCGCGCCTGAAGCTCTGCCAGATCGAAGTGAGTCAGCATCGCATTGCCCATACGCTGGCGCGCGCCAAGGCCAACGAGCATCCGTACATCAAGATTCACTTCCAGACTTACGGCGTGTCTTATTTCGAACAAGAAGGCCGCCACATCGAGATCAACCCGGGCGACATCATCGCCTATGACGTCTCCTGCCCGCATTCGATCATCAGCCCGGCCTTCACCCGTCACGACGTCGTGATCGTGCCGAAGGCGCTGCTGCGCGACCGCGGATTCCCGTCGCAGCGGATGCCCGCCTGCAAGCTGTCGTCGAAGACAGGGACGGGGCGGATCGCCCACGATTTCGTTCATGCGACCTTCGACGAGGCGGCAAAGCTCTCGGCAAACAGCGCGGTCGGCGTCGCCGATTCGCTGATCGACCTGTTGCTGCTGCCGCTGCGCGAAGCCGACACGATGTTCGACCGTGTCGGGCCCGAAGCGATGTATGTGCGCGCGCAGTTCTTCATCCGCGAGCACCTGCGCGATCCGGATCTGTGCATCGACCAGATCTCGACCGAGCTCGGCTGCTCCAAGCGCTATCTGCACATGCTGTTCTCGGAGCGCGGCACCACGGTGAGCGACTACATCTGGCAGGCGCGCCTGCAGAACTGCCGCCAGGAGCTCGAGGCCCACGCCGGCAAGACCATCACCGACGTCGCGTTCTCCTGGGGCTTCTCCAGCTCATCGCATTTCAGCCGGGTGTTCCGGAAATATTTCGGCGTGGTGCCGTCCTCGATCCACAAGGCGCAGCAGGCCACCGCGAGTTCGGGCGAACACTAGGCCAGGCGCAAGGGCTTCCAGCGATTGCAGTGCCGCTCACGCAGCCGTTGCCGATCACGCAGCCGTCGAAATATAGGGAATGCTGGCCAGCAGCGCGGCGAGCAGAACCGCGTTGCACAGCATCCCGCTCCAATGCAGCCGTCGCAGCCGGCGCGGGGCCTCGGCGTCGCCGGCATCCCCGGCGCTGAGCTGATTGTCCATCCGCGCCATGAACCGGCGGCGGCCGCCGATCGCCAGAGCTGCAAGCAGCCCGACGACCGTCGCGAAGGCGAGCCGGCCGGCAAGCAGGAAGGCCACGGTCCCGATGATTCCGGCCGCGCCCATCACCAGAAAATGGGCGTTGAACATTCCACGCAGCAACAGAGCGACAGGCTGGACATCCAGCTTCACCAGCAGGAAGGCGGGCGAAGCCAGCGTGAAATAACCCATCGGAAAGAGCAGGATGATCATGGCGGCCACGGCGAGCGGATCCGGCGTCATGCGATCGGCCTTTCGAGCCCGTGCGGTTGCTATCTTCCGGCAGCGACGCGCAATGATAGCCGGAAAATGCCGTTCCGACACTAGGCTCTGATCTACGGGCCGTAAAAAGGCGGTCCGCGCGCCGCGCCTCGAGCTTCAGGCCGGCTCGAGGCCGAGTGACTTCGCGCTCTCGATCCAGATCGGCAGTTCGCGCTGGTACAGCGCGTTGGTCTCCTTGAAGCCGATTGCGGGTTCGAGCACGAAGGTCGCCAGAACCTCCTTCACTTTCGGATCGTTGTTGGCGGCAACGCACAGCTCCGCCAGGCGGTCGACGACCGCCTGCGGCGTCGCCTTCGGCACAGCCCAGCCTGAGAAGCCGCTCACGGTGAAGAATTTCGAGGTCGCGCCCTGCTCCGGGAGGGTCTTGATGGCAGGGATCGCGTCGACCTTCTTGGAATGCACCGCGAACACGTTGCCGCGGTCGCTTTGCAGGACCGACTGCGCCGCCGTGTAACTGCCCATCGCGGCGTCGAGCGTGCCTTCGAGCATCCCCGTCCACATCGGGGCCTCGCCGCGGTAATGGACCGGCTCGATGGACAGGCCGTACTGCTTGTTGAGCTCGTTGATCGTCATGTGCGGGGCCGAGCCGGCGCTGTAGGTGCCGAAGTTCACCTTGCCGCTCTTGCGTGCGAACGCGACGAAATCCTCCAGCGTCTTGACCCCGGTCTTGGGGTTCGCGACCAGCAGAAGGCCGGCGCCCGGAATGACGCTGACCAGCGCCAAATCCTTGTCCATGTCGTAGCCGGGATTCTTCATCACCACCCGGTTCATGATGTAGGTGGTCGAGATCGAGCACAGCATGGTGTGGCCGTCGGGCTCGGCGCGGGCGACCTCGGCCGTGCCGATCGCGCCGGAGGCGCCGGGCTTGTTCTCGACGACCACGGTCTTGCCGACCTGCTTGGAGATGAACTCACCGTAGGCGCGCGCGAGCAGGTCGGTCTGCCCGCCGGCGGGATAGCTGCAAATCATGCGAATCTGCCGCGCCGGCCAGGTGCCCTGTGACGCAGCTTGCGCCGATGCCCTGCGCGAGACGAAAGGCATCGCAAGTGCGGTGGTACCGGCGGCGACGAAGTGGCGGCGATCGAATTTGGCGGACATGATTCCCTCCTGATTTTGGCCGAACCTACTGCATCGGGCTGGCGCCGCCATGGCCGGCGAGCGAGACAGATTGGCGCATTCCGTCGGACAGGGTGGGGCATGGTGGGCGCGGCGTTCGTGCCCCGGACGCAGCGCAGCGCTCCTTCAGCGGTGCGCTGCTGAGCCGGGGCCCATGCCTCGACCCAAGCTATGCCGCATGGGTCCCGGCTCTGCGCCGCAACGCTGAGGGGCGTTGCAGCGCGTCCGGGACACCAGAGCCTTTCCAATCACCGCTGAATGATCTTCGTCCAGACATCGCCCAGGATCGCAGGCTCGCGCGGCGGCAGATAGGTGAGGCCGGCCTGCTTGCCGAACTCTGCGATCCTGCCTTCGGCCGCGAGCCCCGTCAGCGCCTTGTTGACGGCGTCGATCAGCACAGGATCGCTGCCGAGACCGACATAGCCGCGATTGGCGCCGATCGGATAATAGTAGCCGGACGCCGTGATCGCCGTGTCCGGGTGCGCGGCGCGATGGGCGTCGAAGCGGCCGAGGTCGATCAGTGTCGCGTCGTAATCGCCGCGCTGGAGCGCGCCAAGGAGATCGTCGCGGCCGGGGACGAGGTGGGTGATGTTGTCGATCAGTCGCCCCTTGTCGAAGGTCATCAGGATGGCGTCGCCGAGCGAGCCGCTTTCGATGACGAGACGAAGCCCAGCGAGATCGCCAATGTCGCCGATCTTGCGGCCGCTTGCCTTCGGCCCGAGCACGACCGTCATCGGCGAATAGACGTAAGGCTGGCTCGGCGCGAGCACGCCGAGTGCGACACGGCGCCGCCGATCGTCGCGGGTGGCCCCGGCGAAATCCGGCAGGCGCGCCGTCTTCATTCCGGGGACGACGAGCGAATCCTGCGTCAGCGCGTAGCCGCCGACGAGCGAGCAGCGGCCATCCGAGAGCAGCGCGTTGGCCTCGAGCTGTGGGCTCGAATCCTCGTCCAGCTTGCTCTCGAACCACTGGATCGTCAGCTTCCGTCCGAGCCGCTCCGCGATCGCCTGCGCCAGCAGCACGTCGAAGCCGGCATCCGGCTTGCCGCGGTGGTGCATCGAGAGCGGCGGCCGGTCCTCGTCGAGGCAGATCTTCAGGGGATCGTCGGCCGCAAGAGCGACCGACGCCATCGTCGAAAGCAAGGCCGCAATGCTCCATGCGGCACGCTGGCCCCTCATGGCTTCCTCCGGCTGGAGATGAAGGCCCAGAGAGAGCCGATCTCGTCGTCGTCGAGGATATCGCCCCAGGGCGGCATCCTGTTGTTCTTGCCGTTCTTCACCGTGGTGATGAAGCGGGTCTTGTCGTCGGGGAAGGCACGCAGGTCCGGCGTGATGGTGCCGGAGTTCATCAGGTTGGGGCCATGGCAGTGCGAGCATTTCGAAGCATAGGTCGACTTGCCGTGGTCGATCTGTGCCTGCATGGGATTGCCGGTTGCGTCGTCCGCGGCGCGAACGGTCGCCGCAAGCGCGACCGTCAGCCCCGCGACGGCGGCGAGGACCGCCGCCGTCTTGTGAGATAGCCTTCTCAGCATCATGCCGTGGATTACTGCTTGACCGCAAAGACCCACAGCGAGCCGCCGGGCGGCACCTTGGCAAGCCGCTCGTCGCCGGAGAACAGCGAGTAGACGCCGCCATAGCCGCTCGTCACCGCGACGTACTGCACGCCATCCTGCTGCCATGTCACCGGCTGGCCCTCGATGCCCGACCCGGTCTGGAACTGCCAGAGCTTCTTGCCGGTGTCGGCGTCGAACGCCTCGAATTCGCCGGTCAGCTGGCCCGAGAACACGACGCCGCCCGCGGTCGACAGCACGCCCGAGAAGCGCGGAATGTCGCTCGGCTGTTCCCACTTCGACTTGCCGGTCATGGGATCGATCGCCTTGAGATGACCGCGCGGGCCGTCGCCGAACTCCCAGGGATCGGTCAGGTCCATGCCGAGATACCATTCACCCTGCTTGAAGGTGACGGGCTCGGCCTTGTACTTGCCGCCGAAGTTCAGCGTGTTGGCGTAGGCAAGGCCGGTCTGCGGGTTGAAGGACATCGGCTCCCAGTTCTTGCCGCCGAGGATCGACGGATAGACCGTGACCTTCTTGCCTTCGCGCGCATCCTTGGCGACGTCGGTCTCGATCGGCTTGCCGGTCTTCATGTCGACGCCGGTTGCCCAATTGACCTTCACGTAAGGATTGGCCGCGAGCAGCTTCCCGTTGGTGCGGTCGAGCACGTAGAAGAAGCCGTTGCGATTGGCATCCATCAGCACCTTGGTCGGCTTGCCCTCGACATTCATGTCGGCGAGGACCATCTCGGCCACGCTGTCATAGTCGAACGGGTTGTTCGGCGAGAACTGGTAGTGCCATTTGATCTTGCCGGTCTTGGGATCCATCGCCAGCACGGAGCAGGTGTAGAGATTGTCGCCGGGACGCACCGCCGAATTGAACGGTCCGGGATTGCCGATGCCCCAGTACACCGTGTTCAGCTCGGGGTCATAAGACCCGGTGATCCAGGTCGAGCCGCCGCCGAGCTTCCAGGTATCGCCCTTCCAGGTGTCGCCGCCGGGCTCGTCCGGCGAGGGGATCGAATGGGTGCGCCAGAGATGCTTGCCCGTCGCCGGATCCCAGCCGTCGATGAAGCCCCTGGTGCCGAACTCGGCGCCGGAGATGCCGGTGATGACGACGCCGTCGGCGACCAGCGGGGCCACCGTCATCGAATAGCCTTCCTTGATGTCGGCCGCCTTCTGCCGCCACAGCTCCTTGCCGTTCTTGGCGTCGAGCGCGATCACGTTGGCATCTAACGTGGTGCGGAACACCTTGCCGTCATAGAGCGCCGCACCGCGGTTGATGATGCCGCAGCAGACGATGCGCGGGGTCTCGGCGGGATATTCGACCTTGGTCTTCCAGATCTGCTTGCCGGTCTTGGCGTCGACCGCCATGGTCGCGTTGTGCGAGGTCACGTAGATCACGCCCTGGTACACCAGCGGCTGTGATTCCTCGCTACGATCGTCGTTGAAAGAGTAATTCCAGACCGGGACGAGGTTCTTGACGCTGTCCTTGTTGATCTGGTTCAGCGTCGAGAAGCGCTGCAGATTGTAGCCCATCCCGTAGTTGAGAACGTTCGATGTATCAGTCGCGCCCTTGACCAGTTGCTCGGTGGTCTGTGCGCTTGCACAAGTCGATGCAAGCATGACGAGGCTCGCGGCCATCGCAAAGCGTTTCATCCGTTCCTCCCAATATGCGCGCCTTTTGACGCTGCGGGAGCAACACTCCGTCGGAAACCAAAACGCGTCAATACGAAAGTCGTAAGTGTCGTGTCGATATCGTTGGACGACAGGTGCCGGTCACCTTACGGAAACCTGACGGCAGCGGACTCTCACTTGCGTGGAGACGCTGGAAAAATTCCGCGACACGAAGCAGCTTCGGCGTAGGTTGTCGGGGCGCAAGCCAGGTTCCCCGGGGTTGTCGCGCGCGCAAGTTGCATTCCGGACTTGAACCGGGGACCGCTTATGGATTTATGTCGTTGTGTCCCCGCCTGAACCGGGGCTCTTCATCTGGGAGGTCTTGATGATTTCGCGTCGCTCAGTTGCACTTGCGCTCACCATTGCATTGTTGTCCGGTCCGGCGTGGCCGGCCTCCGGCAACGCGGTCAAGTTGTTCGACACCGACAATGACGGCACGCTCGATCTCGCCGAGGTGAAGAAGGCGGCCGCCGCAACGTTCGCAAAGCTCGATCCCGATCATGACGGTACGCTCGATGCGCGCGAATTGCGCGGACGGTTAACGGCGAAAGAGCTCGCCGCGGCCGATCCCGATCGTGACGGGACCCTGACCCTCGACGAATATCTGTCCGTGGTCGAGCAGCGCTTCAACGCAGCCAATCCCGACAAGGACGGAACGCTGGATGCGAAGGAGCTGAACTCGCGCGCCGGCCGTGCGCTGCTGCGCTTGTTGCGGTGAGCGGTGCAACCGGAACAGACGTGGCGCGGTGGCGGTTGCCAGCATTTCCGCTCCGAAACTCGGAACATCAGGCTGTTCGGCCTGTTCTCTTCGCGATGTCCTGCTCGGCGCCGGGGCAGCGCAGCGGGAGAAGAGGAGATGCAGATGAACACGAAACGTTCCGTTCTTGCTGCCTGCGCGATCCTGGCGTTGAGCGCCGGCGTCGCGGTCGCCGGCCCGTGCAACACGGGCAGCGCCAGCACCGACAAGGATGCTGGTTCTGGTCCCGTGACGGTGGGCGCAGCGCAGTCGCACTCGTCCAGTTCAGCGGGCGACACCAGCCAGCATCCGCCGACCAGCACGATGAATCGTGCAAGTGGCGAAACGCCGGCTTCATCCGAAGATGCGCAGCGGCAGATGCAGAGCCAGCCGACGGCGGCTCAGCGCGCCGAAGGTGCCAAGCCGGACGCCGCAATGGCCGACAAGGGCTGCTGACGGCGACGGTGCCATTCGTGTCGATTCGACGCGCGGTGCGTCGCACAAGGCTGCGTCTCGCAGGTCGTGTTTGACCAAGAGGGAACTGGCTTTGTCCGAGAGAGAAATGCGGCCGCGAAGAATCGACACGGACCCGCTCGGCAGGCGAATCGAGGCTTGAACTGCAACTGACGCAGCCCTAGGTTTTGCGCCGCGCGATGTCGCGCTCAATACCTTGGGGAGACCCGAATGGCTTGGAAAGCTCCGAAGATCGTGGAAGTGCCGGTCGGCATGGAAATCAACATGTACGCCTGCGCTGCGCGCAAGTAAGACTGACGATCTGCCGCGGCTTCGACGGTGAACGCCGTTGAAGCCGTGGCAGTGTCGGATCTCAAGCCTGGCATCTCAAGCCTGGCATCGCAAGTCTGGCATCGTTGGGCTCTGTGCTTTGTCATCGACGCGATGACACGCCTGCGCAGGCTTCGATCATCTTCCATCAAAATCTCGACCACGCTCTGCGGCGGTGTGTTACGCTGGTGCTCGGTCAGCGCTGCTGCCGCCTCAGAGCGGCGCGCGCCTTCGAGGCACGGGATGCGCGGCAGAGCTTGCAGATTTCTGATGGTGATTGCCTGCGTGGTCGCGCTGACACCGGCGCATGGGCACGCCGAGGAGGGCTTCGATACCGAGCACATCTTCGGCTTCATGATCGGTACCGATGTCGGCAATCCCGGCGAGCGCGAATTCCAGAGCCAGACGACGGGGCGCTTCGGCAAGGGCGGCGGGACTTATCGCGCGCTCGAGAAGGAGGTCGAGATCGAGATCGTGCCGCTGCCGAACTTCCGCATCGAGCTCGGCGCCGCCGCCAGCTTGCACGACATCACCGGCGTGCCTGATATCGACGACCGCCGCCAGCTCAACTTCCAGGGCGCTTCGCTCGACCTGCGTTATCGCCTGCTCGACCGCGAGCGCGCCCCGTTCGGTCTCACCATCGCCGCCGAGCTCCACGGTGACCGCATCGACGAGACCAGCGGCGCAAAAGGGCGGATGTACGGCACGGAATTCACCCTCGCCATCGACCGCGAGCTCATCCCGCACTTCGCCATCGGCGCGATCAACCTGATCTATCAGCCGGAATGGGCGCGCTTCGAGGTGACGGGGCAGTCCGAGAAGAGCTCTACGATCGGTGCGGCCTTTGCCGGCCTGGTGCGCGTGCGGCCGAACGTGCTGCTCGGCGGCGAGCTGCGCTACTTCCGGCAATATGAAGGCATCGGCCTCGGCGAGTTCTCGGGCCAGGCCCTGTTCGTCGGCCCGACCGCGTATTTTCAGCTCTCCGAGCGCTCGCGGCTGACCCTGAGCTGGAGCATGCAGGCCTGGGGACGGCCGGCCGGATCGGGCGGCAATCTCGACCTCGTCAATTTCGAGCGCCACCAGGCCCGGATGGTGTTCGGCGTTAACTTCTAGGTCGGCTCGTTGCCTCTCCGCCGCAGGCGGGGAGTGGCGATAGAGGCCCCGTTTCTCACCCAGACTTGAAACTTCCCCCTCCGAGGAACGTAACCTTTCGTGCTAGTCTTGATCGCCCCCTGCGAGAGGATCCCGGCATGAACCCGATTGACCTGGTGGTGACTGTGTGTACGGTGCTCTCGCCTGCGACCTGCGAGGAACAGCATCTGATGTTCAACTATGGTGGGTCGCCGCGGCAATGCGCGATGGCCGCGCCCCCCTATATCGCGCAATGGGTCGGCGACCATCCGAAGTGGCAGGCGGTGCGGTGGCGCTGCGAATATCCGCACCCGAACGACAAGGCGTAAGACGTCTCGCTACTTGCTGCAGTCCTTCAGATCCTTGTCGGCGATGGAGAACACCGCATCCGCCCTGATCTCGATGTCGCGAACGATGCACTGCCGCGCATTGGGATAGCTGACCTTGGCGTCGTAGCGGCCCGGCTCGACGCCGGTGATGCGCAGCCGCTCGTCGTGGTCGACCTCCTTGTCCTTGTCGTTCAAGCACTGGTTCGGGCCCCAGTCGGTCTTGCCGGCGGGTGAGAGCTGGAAGCCGGAGATCGTCTCCGTCGTCAGGTTCCAGAGCCTAATGCCCTTGCCCTTGGCCTGCGCGGCGGCTTCGCCGGCAAGCGTCAACGACGCAATCAAAGCTAGAACCCAACGCATCAGCCAGTCCTCCCAAAGGCGGGCCATCATTCCCTGATCAGGCGCTCGCGGTTCTTTGCCTTGTCGAAATTCTTGGCGCGGTCAAGGCCGTTCAGTGCAATCAGCTTCGCCGAGACGAGATCGGCGCCGTCGAAATCGGCGTCGATGACGATGGCGCCCGTCAGATCGGCTCCGCCGAGTTGGGCGTTTTTCAGTGATGCGCCGCTCAGATCGGCGCCCCTGAGGACTGCGAATTCGAGGTCGACGCGCGACAAATCGGCGTTGCGCGCGTTCAGCCGTTCCAGATTGGCGGATCTCAGCACCGCGCGCATCAGCCCCATCGACTGGTTGCGCATATCGGCGCCCAGATGCGCGTCCGCGATCGAAGCGCCGACCAGGCTTGCGCCGGTGAGATCGGCAGCGATGCGCGCTCCTGACAGGTTCGCGCCGTCGAGACGCGCGCGGGCCATTTGCGAGGCGAACAGATTGGCGCCCTTCAGGCTTGCGCCGGTAAGATCCGCATCCAGCAGCCACGCCTGATCGAGGATTGCACGGTCAAGCCTGGCGTCTCGGAGTATTGTCTTGTTGAGCCGCGCGGCGCGGAAGACCGCGTTGGACAGGTCCAGCCCCGAGAGATCGAGGCCCGACAGGCGTTTGCCGGTGAAATCGGCAGGCTGCGCGGCGCTCGCTTTGGCCAGCACGGCCTCGACCTCTGGTCTGGTCATTTCGGACGAGACCATCGCGGGGGAGGTGAGGTCGACGTCGCGCATCATGTCCTGCGCGCCCGCCGTCATCGTGACGAGTGCAAGACCAAGCGCTGCCAGCGTTGAGAGTGCGACCATCCGCGTCATCATCGACTCCGCCGCCGGCCCAGTCTAGCACGTCCGCCAGGCGACCGGCTATGAGACATCTCGCTCAGTGCGGTCGCCTTGAGTTCGTTGGGCGAGGCCGGCCTTGATCGCCGCAATCTCGGCTTCGCCGCGTCTGTCGCGCGGGATGCCGATAGGCACCTCGGCCACGATACGCGCGGGGCGCGGCGACAAGAAGAACAGGCGGTCGCCGAGCCGGATCGCGTCATCGAGGCTGTGGGTGACGAGTAGCGTCATCACCGGACGGCCCGCCACCAGCGTCGCGATCTCGTCGCGCAAGCGGCCGGCGAGCGCGTCGTCGAGCGAGGCGAGGGGCTCGTCCAGCACCAGCAGATCGGGCTCGACTGCGAAAGCGCGGGCGAGCGCGACGCGCCGGGCAAGGCCGAGCGACAACTCGCCGGGAAAGTGGCTGCGATGCGCTTCCAGCTCCAGAATCTTGAACAGCTCCGACAGTTTCGCATCGGTCACGTCGGGCGCCGCCAACCGCACATTCTGTTCGACCGAACGCCACGGCAGCAGTCGCGGCTCCTGGAACACCATGCCGATCCGCGCCTGCGGCGGCCGCGCAACGTGGCCCCTGAAATCGCTATCGAGCCCGAGGATGATGCGCAGCATCGTGCTCTTGCCGCAACCGGAGGGACCGATGAGCACGCCGACCTCGCCGGATTGAAGCGCGAATTTGAGCGGCGCCAGCACCTCGTGCGTTCCGCCCGCGGCACTCCTGAACGTCTTGCCTGTGATCTCGACCTCAAGCCGCACGGGGGCGCCACCTGTTTGCGCGGGCTTCGAACGGCTGCACCAGCAAGGTCTCGATGACGAGCACGACCGCGGCAAAGGTCAGCGAATAGGCGAGCAGCCGCGGCGTGTCGAACAGCTGGAAGGCGACGCCGATCTCGAAGCCGACGCCGTTCGGACGACCCAGCAGCTCGGCGACCAGCACGATCTTCCACACCAGCGACAGTCCAGAGCGGGCCGAGGCTGCGATATAAGGCGCAAGCTGCGGCAGCACGACATGGCGGAACGCGCGCCAGCGCGGCATCGCGAACACGCTCGCCATCTCGTCGAGCGAGCGGTCGAGCGCGCGGGTGCCCTCGCGCAAGGTGACGACCGCGGTCGGCAGCTTGTTGATGGCGATCGCCGCGATCGCTGCGGTCTCGGTCAGGCCCGCCCAGATATAGGCCAGCACGATCACGACCAGCGCGGGCAAATTGAGTAGCAGGATCAGCCAGGGATCGCCGAGCTTATCCGCGAGCCTGACCCGTCCCATCAGGTAGCCGATGGCGCTGCCGAGCGACATCGCCAGCACGAAGGCGAGGGTGACGCGCGCCAGCGTGGCGCCGAGATGCAGGAACAGCGCGCCGGATGAGGCTTCCGCGATCATCACCTCGAGCACGGCCGGCGGGGAGGGCAGCTTCGCGCCGCCGACGAACAGCGCGGCAATCCACCAGATCACGAGAAACAGGGCAAACGACAGAAGACGCAGCACCTCAGTCTCCAGGCACGGCGTGATAGAACGTGCCAGGATCGAGCTCGGCTGCGGGGCCGACGAGGTCGCGGCCGCCGATCTCGGCCAGCACGCGGTAGAGCACGCGCGCATCTTTCTCCTCGTCGTCGATGCTCCGGCGCGGAATACCGTCGCGATAGCGTTCGCGATAGGTCTTGAGCATGGCTGCGTCGGACGTGCCGGTGAGCGGCGCGATCTTGTCCCAGGCCGCATCTGAGGTGATCAGCAATTGCTTGGCCTTGCGAGTCATCGCGATGAAGCGCGCCACCGCGTCCTTGTGGCTCGCCGCCCAGCTCTCGTCGAAGACATAGCCGACGGCGGAGACCGCGCCTTTGGCACCGAGCTTCGGCAGAATGTCCTCGATGCCGGCGAGGCGGCGAAAACCCTTGGCCTCGAGCTGGGCACAGAAATTCCAGAAATTGAGGCTCGCTTCCATCTCGCCGTCGAGCGCCTTGGCGGCGATCAAAGGCGGGGCGCCGTAGACGATGGTGGCCTCCGACTTCAGGTCGATGCCGTCCTGCTTCATGCTCGCCTGGAGCAGCAGCCAGCTCTTGTCGATCGGCCCGCCGGCGACCGCGAGCTTGCGCCCCTTCAGGTCGGCGAGCGTCCTGATCGGCGAGGATGCGGGTACCATCACCGCGCCGAGCGCGCTGGAATAGGGATAGAAGGTGAGCTTGGCGCCGAGCGCTCGCTCGCGCGAGACCCACAGCCAGTCCGACAGGATGATGTCGGCGCTGCCTGCGCGCATCGCGATCTTGCCGGCCTCTGTGCTCGCGAGCTCGGTGACCTCCAGCGAGAGGTCCGCCTCCTTGTCGAGACCGCTCGCGCGGATCGCGGCCAGCTCCCAGGAGAATGTTCCGGTTTTCTGCACCGCAAGGCGGATCGAATCCGCGGCGCCGCCGGGAGTGGCCAATATCAACGCCAGCGCCGTCGCGAGCGCCAATGTCCGACCAAGTGCCCTCATCACACCAAGTGCTCTCATCGCCTTGTGAGCCGTTTCCTCTGACAGAGTGCTTTTCAGGACAATACGCATAGCATAGCTTTGGTCGCAACCCGCGGGAGGATGCGCATGAAACTGGCCGGACAGCTACGACCGATTGTCGCCGCATTGACGGTGCTGGCGGCGACCGCATGCGTGGCGCGGGCCGAGGAGGCCAATGATTATCCGACGTCGGCGCGCGCGGAGTACGTCTATGGCTGCATGAAGGCCAATGGCGAGAGCCGGCAGTCGATCGAGCAATGTTCCTGCTCGATCGACGTGGTGGCCTCGATCGTCACCTATGAGCGCTACGTGACCGCCGAGACCGCGCTCAGCATGTCCCAGGTCCGCGGCAATCTCGGCGTCCAGTTCCGCACCTCGGAGCAGGCGAACACGGCGGTGAATGATTTGCGGCGCGCGCAGGCGGAAGCCGAGGTGAGGTGTTTCTGAGTTGCGCCCCGGTGTGTCACCCTACCCTGGAGGGGGAGGGTACATCTCGCCTCACGTCCCCGGCTTCTCTACATCCCACTCATTGCGGAACACGTGCCCATCCGTGTCCTTTGCTTCCGCGCGGAAGCGCTTGGCGCCGTTGGAGACATAGGTGAAGCGCAGATTGGGATCTTCCGAGATCGAGATGCCGCCTTCCATCGACAGCACGGGGCTGTCGTCCTGCGTCAGCTTCAGTTGGTTGACGAAGAAGGCTGGAATGTAGAGCTGCGTGACCTGGTCCATCTGCAGGCCGGAATTGTTGGGATGGCCGATCATGATTTGCGCTTCACGGATGCGGCTCGCCGGCGCCTCCTCGCGCGCGAATTGCCGGTAGCGCATCTGGCCCAGCCGGTTTTGCGCCTCCTCGGCGTTCTTTCCCGCCGGCGCCGAGCAGCCGCCCGAGGCCTTCACATAGACTTTCGAGACATAGAGCTGGCCGTCGCTGAGCTCGGCCACCGCGTGCACATCGGTGTAATTGTTGACGCGCACGCGCGTCGAGATCTCGGTGACATTGGCGTCGGAGCCGAGCTCGAACTTGGCCGCCATCGGCGCCGGGTTACGGTCGATCACGAGCGTGATCGAACGGATACGGCGACTATCTGCGGGCGACAGCTTGCTGCGCAGGGTCACCGGCACGATCGCCGCGTCCTCTGCGCGATACGGCATCTCGATGCCGATCACGGCGCTGCCGTCGTTCATCGCACGGCTATTGAAGATGTCCTGCACCAGGCCCGGCCAGGGATCGTCGGCCTCTTCAGCCTGCGCCGGCACGGCGAACGCGATGCCGAGCAGTGCAGCGATCAAGGGCAGGTGGCGTGTCCATCCGGTCATGGTCATGATCCTCCGAGTCAGCGAAGCTGATCTCGTTCCGGAGTCAGCGAAGCTGATCTCCTGCGCCTATCGTAGCGCGCCTGCTACTCCCATTCAATTTCCGAAAATGCTGCAGTTGCGTTCCGGGCGTTGTAATCGCCGAACAACTCCCAGCGCGGCCGCTCTTCAGCGGCCGCCTTGTCGGCCGCGGTTCGGATCGGCTCGCCGCTCTTGTTCAGCGTGCGGACATCAGACAGCAGCGTCGACAGGTAACGCCGCTCATCGGCCAGCGCGGCAGGCCAGTCGTTCACGGGGCCGTGACCTGGCACGACCCGTCGCGCCGGGATGGTCTCCAATTCCTTCAACGTGTCGAGCCAGCCGCGGATACTGCCGTCCATGACTGGAATGTGGCGGAGAAAGACGAGATCGCCCGCGAACAGGGTTTTCGTCGTCTCGTCGTATACGGTCACGTCGCTGTCGCTGTGCCCGGTCCGCCAGGCGCGCAAGATGAGGCGGCGCGACCCGAGATCGAGCGTCATCGTGTTCGAAACCAGCAGGGTCGGGGCAACGATCTTCACGGGATCGATCAACGCGCTGCCCATGATGCGGCGAAAATTGTCGAGATAGTAGGGTCCGCGCGTCGCGAGCGCCTGCGGCAGCTTGCTGTGGCCGACGAAGCTGGTGTCTGCGGCGGCGAAGGCCGCATTGCCGAAGACGTGGTCGGGATGGCCGTGGGTGTTGATGACATAGCGAATCGGCTTGGGCGTACGGGCCCGCACCGCGGCCAGCAGGGCCTCGCCTTCGCGAAGGCTGCCGCCGGTGTCGACGACGGCCACCGCATCATCGCCCACGATGAAGCCGACATTGGCAATGTCGCCCTCGTTCTCGCGGGTCATCAGGGCAATGGCCCCGGAGTGTACGAAGATTCCCGGTGCGACTTCGCTTACAGGCAATTCGGCCGCCCCGGCCCGTGCTAGCGTTACCGTCCCCAGCAGGGACAAGGCTGCGATCACTCGAGCGATGCGAGACACTTTTCCGCCTCAGTTCAAAGGGTTGCTGCATTGCACTGCAACAAAGCAAAGCCAGCGCAGTCTGGTAAAACATGGCGCGTCATGCGTTGCATGGATAGCATTCAAACAAAACGAGGAGGAAGCGCGATGACGGAGGCCGGACGACATCGTCGCTGGTTGTTTTCACTGGGGATCCTGGTTGCGTCCTGTGCGTTCGGCGATGTCGCCGTCGCGCAGACCAATGACAGCGGCGACCTCTCGTTCGAGCTGGTCGACCCGAACGTGCTACGTGTCTGCGCCGATCCGCGCAATTTGCCGTTCTCGAACGAGAAGGGCGAGGGCTTCGAGAACAAGCTGGCCGAGCTGTTTGCCGACAAGCTCAAGAAGAGGCTCGACTACGTCTTCTTCCCGCAGGCCACCGGCTTCGTGCGGATGACGCTGGGCGCGCATCGCTGCGACGTCATCATGGGCTTTCCGCAAGGCGATGACGTCGTGCAGGGCACCAATCCCTATTACCGCACGAGCTATGCGCTGGTCGCCAAGGCCGGCAGCGGGCTCGAGGACGTCGATACGCTCGAGGACCCGAAGCTGAAGGGCAAGCATGTCGGCATCGTCGCCGGAACGCCGCCGGCGACCAACATGGCCATTGCCGGCCTGATGAGCAATGCAAAACCCTATCCGCTGATGATCGACACGCGCTACGACAATTCGGCGCAAGCGATGATCGACGATCTCGCCGCCGGCAAGATCGAGGCCGGGGTGTTGTGGGGGCCCATGGCCGGCTACTACGCGAAGAAAGTCGGGTCGCTTCACGTCACGCCGCTGGTGAAGGAAACCACGGGGCCGAAGCTGGTCTATCGCATCGGCATGGGCGTGCGTCCCGCCGACCAGAACTGGAAGCGACAGCTCAACAAGCTGATCCAGGAGAACCAGGGCGAGATCAACAAGATCCTGGTCGACTTCGGCGTCCCGCTGCTCGACGAGAGCGACAAGCCGCTCGGCGCGGAGACGGCCAAGAAGTCGCAATGAGGCGGCGTCTTGCCGCTGCGCTCGTGGTTGCCGCGTTCGCGGTACCGGCATTCGCGCAGCAGCAGGAGCCGTTCGAGCCCGAAGGTTATCGCGCCGACAATTATCGCGCACCGGTGCCGGCGACGCTTGCGGGCGCGCGCGTGCTCACCACGATGGAGGCCGAAGCGATCTGGCGCGCCAGGAGCGGTGTGTTCGTCGACGTGCTGCCGCGCCCGCCGAAGCCGAAGAACCTTCCCGCAGGCACGGTGTGGCGTGATGTGCCGCGCAAGAACATTCCGGGCAGCATCTGGCTGCCGGATACCGGCTACGGCAGTTTGCCGCCGGCCATGGACGATTATCTCCAGCGCGGCCTCGCACAGGCATCGCGTGGCGACAAGGCCGCGCTGCTGGTGATCTATTGCCTCGCCGATTGCTGGATGTCCTGGAACGCCGCCAAGCGCGCGCTGGCGTATGGCTACTCCAACATCGCCTGGTACCCCGACGGCACCGACGGCTGGGAGCGCGCGAAGCTTCCGACAGAGGAGGTGCAGCCGGAGCCGCGGCCTGAGCAGTAGACGAGCGAACTCAGGTGTGCTCCCTCGCCCCGCTTGCGGGGAGAGGCGAAGCAAGCGCCTTACTGCTTCTGCAGCTTCGTCAGCGTGCCGGTGCCGTTATTGTCGGTTGCAGAATAGTTCACCCTGTCGCCGGCGTGAACGGCGTCCAGCATCGCGGCGTCCTTGGTCTTGTACTCCTGGAGCGCGCCGGCGCCGCCGGCACTGCCACCGACGGTGCCCTTTTGCGTCTGCTGGATCGAGATCGTGCCATTGAGGCGATCGATCCGCATGACCATACCGGTCATGTCGTCGGCGAGAGCGCTGGTTGCGAGGATGCCGAGGGCCGCAGCGCCCGCAAAGATGAATTTGGTGGTTCCCATCGAGGCCTCCCGACGTCTTGGAGTTCACTTCGACAAGCCATCCTAGATCGATTTGGTTCCGGCCGATAGCAGGGCAAAGGTCAGCCGGGCCGATCGGGAACCTGCCGTGAGCGGTCAGCGAGGGGCCGCTATTCCATTTCCTGCTGGATTACGCGGCCGAGCGCGAACAGCCGCTGGTCGATCGTGGTTGGAACCTCGCAGACGAATCGCACGACCTTGTTGCGGTCCTCGAAAATGCGGGTCTTCCAGATCAGCTCGTTGCCGAGCGCCTCGACCTTGGCCTCGTCACGCGGCGTGGCGCTCTGCAGCGCCTGGAGCTGAATTGTCTCCTCGCGGATCTTGTCGGCGGCCTCGCGCTGCTTGCGGCTGACGCGTTCGAGCCCGGCCATCACCTGGGAGCGCTGAGCGTTGAGCGTGTCGAACAGGCCGGCGAACAGCAATTTTGCGTTCGCGCTCTTGTCGGCAGCGGAGCCGGCCAAAAATTCCTTCACGGACTTCTCGGCCTCGTCGATCGACGTCTTGCGCGCCGATAGTTTTGCGACCAGCGCGGTGATTTTCGTGTCGTTCTTCCACTTGGTCTCGGCGTCGTCGAGCGCAGGACCAGCCCACACCGCGGCGAGCGAGATCTCCGGCACCTTGGCCTGCGTGCAGGGCCAGTTGGGATAGCGCGGATCGGCCGCGCGGGCGGCCGTGCCGGACAGCGCGAGCGCCACAACAGCCATCGCCAGAACCTTCATCCTTCGCCTCCTGCGGGCCCCCGTCGCGCCAGCCCACGCGAGGGATCATAGGCCAGAATTGCGCCGATCATGAAGACGATTGTGCAAGCCGCGACCACCGCGAGCGAGATCCAGTTGATTTGCCCGTAGAGCGCAAAGCGGATCAGCTCGACCGCATGGGTGAACGGATTGGCCTCGCAGAGATAGTACAGATAAGGGCTGCCCTCCTGCACCCGCCAGAGCGGATAGAGCGCCGACGATGCGAAGAACATCGGGAAGATCACGAAATTCATGACGCCTGCGAAGTTTTCCAGCTGCTTGATGCCGGAGGAGATCAGCATGCCGAGCGAGCCCAGCATCAGCCCGGACAGGATCAGCGCCGGCAGCACGGTCAGATAGCCCGACGACGGCGGGGTGATGTCCCAGAACCAGGCGATCAGCAGGAAAGCGTAGACCTGGAGCAGCGACACCGCGGTGCCCGCCAACAGCTTGCAGAACAGCAGGAAGCCGCGCGGCAGCGGGCTCACCAGCAGCGTGCGCATGTTGCCCATCTCGCGGTCGTAGACCATCGAGAGCGAGGACTGCATGCCGTTGAAGAGCTGGATCATCGCCATCAGCCCGGGCGCGATATAGACCTCATAGAGGATGTAGGTCTCGTAGGGCGGGATGATGGAGATGCCGAGCACCTGACGGAAGCCGGCGGCGAAGATGAACAGCCACACCAGGGGCCGCACCAGCGCCGAGACGAAGCGTTCGCGCTGATGCAGGAAGCGCAACCCCTCGCGCCAGACGATGCCGGTAAGGCAGGTGAGGTACTCCTGGACCGAGAAGCCGCGCGGCACCTCGCGCGTGGTGATGCTGCTCATGCGCCGCCTCCCGGCATGGTTTGCGCACCGGTCAGGCGCATGAAGGCGGTGTTGACGTCCTGCGCGCCGGCCTCGGTGACGACGCGGCTCATCGGCCCCTGCGCCAGCACCTTGCCCTGGTGCAGCACCACGAGGTCGTCACTCGGCATGATCTCGTCGAACAGATGCGTGGCCCAGAGCACGCCGATGCCTTGCTCCGTCACGAGCTGGCGGACCTGGCTGATGATGTCGGCGCGCGCCTTGACGTCGAGGCCGACGGTCGGCTCGTCGAGCAACAGCAGCTGCGGCCGGTGCAGCAGGGCACGGGCGATCTCCAGCCGCCGCATCTGGCCACCCGAGAGATCGCGCACCTTGCTGCCGGCGCGGTCAGCGAGCCCGATGCGGCCGAGCAGCTCGGCGCTGCGTGCGGCGGCCTCGCTCCGGCTGATGCCGTGGAGGGCTGCGTGATAGAGCAGGTTCTGCGTCAGCGACAGGTCGAGATCGAGCGTACGTGGCTGGAACACGACGCCGAGCAGCCGCAGCGCCTCGCCGGGGCTCTTGCTGATGTCGTGGCCGAAAATGCCGACCCGGCCGCTCTGGATGCCGAACAGGCGCGTGATCAGCGAGAACAGCGTGCTCTTGCCGGCGCCGTTGAGGCCGAGCAGGGCCGTGAAGCTCGCCGGCTGCACGTTGAAGGAGACGTTGATCAACGCACGCCGCTGCCCATAGGCATGACTGACGCCGTCGATCGACAGCGCCGGCACCGCCGCCGCTTCTAGCTTCGGCGCCTCCTGTGGTTCGGGAATCGGAGCAGGGCTGGTCATGGCGCGATCGTGATGCCCCAGGGCAGTTCGCCCACCTGAATGGTCTTGATCACCTTTTGCGCGGCGACGTCGATGACGGAGACGTCGTTCGAGACGCCATTGGTGGTGAGCAGATATTTCTCGTCGGGGGTGAACGCCATGTGCCAGACGCGCTGACCCACCAGCAGATATTTCGTCACCTTGCGCGAGGCGACGTCGACGACGGCGATGCGGTTGGCGGGACCGAGCGCGACGAAGGCGGTCTTGTCGTCCCTGGTCATGCCGATGCCGACCGGCTGGATCGCCTCTTTCCGCAGACCCGGAATTTCGAATGTGACCTTGCCGATGACCTCGTGCTTCTTCGGGTCGATCACCGAGACGGTGCCGCCGATCTCGGAGGAGACCCACAGTTCGGAAGCGTCGTGCTTGAACTCAGCAAAGCGCGGCCGCGCATCGACCAGCACGTTGGCGACGATCTGGCGCGACGCGGTGTCGATGAAATGCGCCATGTTGGTCGTTTCCGACGTGTTGATCAGCGTCTTGCCGTCGGGGCTGATGGTCATGCCCTCGGGCTCGACGCCGACCTGGATGTCGCCGAGCCGGGCGCGCTTCTCGAGGTCGATCACGGTCACCGTGTTGTCGTTCTCGTTGGCGACATAGAGGATCTTGCCGGCCGCATCCTGGGCGAACAATTCCGGGTCGGGTCCGGACGGCAGGCTGTCCACCACGCTCTGCGTCTTGGCGTCGATCACCTGGATGGTGTCGTCGTCGCCGACCGCGACCATCACGAACTTGCCGTCGCGCGTGAAATCGATGCCGCGCGGGCGCTGGCCGACCTTGATGGTCTTGGTCACCGTCCAGCTGTCGGTGTCGATCACCGTCACCGTATTGCTCTTCTCGTTCGAGACATAGGCAATGAACGCATGCGCGGGCGCCGCCGCCAGCGCCAATCCCGACAAGAGCCCCACACGCCACATGCGCGACATCATCGTTCTCACTTCAGCTTGCATTTGCTCTCCGGACGATCATAGCCGAGCGTATCGAGCTCGGAGACCTGGTGCAGAAAACCTTCCTGCGGCGACACCGACACCACCATGCGGCCGTCGACCAGCAGGATCGGCTGGCGCAATTGCAGATTCCAGTCGCGCAGGGTCAATCGCGTGCCCTTGAAGGCGGCGACCGAGAAATCCGGGCCCTTGATGAAGTCCGTCACCTTCTTGACGTCGCCGGAATTGGTGCGCGAGGTCGCTTCGCCGATCATGCGGACCGCGGTCCAGGCCTGCATGTCGAGCGCGGTCATGCGCCGCGCGTTCAGCTTGACGAAGCGGTTCTGCATCTGGATCGCGCCCCACTGGTCCTGCGATGCGTCCCAGCTGCGCGGCACCAGGCCAGCCGATCCCGCAACGGGGCGGGGATCCCAGGTGCGATAGGGCAAATACGCGCCGAACACCTCGCTCTCGTCGGCGGCGACCAGCACGTCATAAGCAGGGGCTTGCTGGGTGAAGACAGGCATCTGCCGCTGGATCAGCGTGACGCCCGAGTCGGTGCGGCGTGCGCCGCCCTTGTCCTCGAAAGTACGCTCCTGCACGATCTTGGCGCCGAACCGCGTCGCGGTGCGCCTGAGCGCATCGGCGAACAGCTTATCCTCGTCATGCGAGCCGACCACGAGCAGCCAGCGCGACCACTTTTTCCAAACCAGATATTGCCCGAGCGCATCCGCCAGCATGGCGCGCGTCGGCGCGGTGTGGATCACGTTGGCGCGGCAATCGGCCTCGCGTAGCCGCTCGTCGACCGCCCCCGCGTTGAACAGCAGCGTGCCGCGGTCGCGCAAGGCGTCCGAGACTTTCAGCAGCGCATCGGCGGGCAGGTCGGCGATGATGAAGCCGTTCTTCTCCGCGAGCGCGGTCGCGGCCTGGACGACGTCCTCGCCTTCCTTGATGCGGCGCTCTTCCAGCGCGAACCGCTGACCCAGGAATTTGCCGGTGGTATTGTTGTCCTCGATCGCGAGCCGCGCGCCGGCGACGCCGTCATTCTCCGCGGGCTGCTCGACCAGCGACAGTGTGGATCTGGTGCCGGCGATGCCGAGATAGCCGACACCGATCAGGGCAGGCTCCGCCGCGAGCGCGCTCGTCGCAGCAAGACCTAAGCCAATCAGGCCGGCCAACCATCGGATCATGTTTCCTCCAAGCGTTCTCCCCCGCTTGACCGCCGGTAGAGAATTGTCTCTGCTTCAAGCATGACCAATTTGTCAGGGCATGCAACCCCGCATTTCGTCCCCGCGCGCGCGAGGCCTGGAATCACGATCATGCGAGCATTGATGGTGATCGCCGCTTTGCTGTTGACGCCTGCGCTCGCGCACGCCGATCCGCCGAAGCTCGCCGTGTTCGATTTCGAGCTGATCGACACCAGCCTGCCCGGCGAGTTCTACGGCTCCAGGCCCGAAGAGGCGCGGCTCGTGCTCATCAGCGAGCAGCTGCGCAAGGAATTGACGGAGTCCGGCAGGTTCCAGGTGCTCGACATCGCGCCGGTCAGGGACGCCGCCCGTCACGCCAACTTACAGGCCTGCGGTGGCTGCGATCTCAAGCTCGCCGGCGAATTGGGCGCTGACCTCGAGATCACCGGCATGGTGCAGAAGGTCTCGAACCTGATCATCAATCTCAACATCTATTTGCGCGACGTGAAAACCGGCAACATGATCACGGCGGCCAGCGCCGACATGCGCGGCAACACGGATGAAGCCTGGACCCGCACGATGAGCTACCTGATCCGCAACCGGTTGCTGGCGCCGAATTACGGCAAGCGGGAGTAGGGCGCTCTTTACCCTCCAGGAGAGGGTAAGAAATCACCCCTTCAGTTTCTCCGCATGCCAGTGCAGATGATCGCCCATGAAGGTCGAGATGAAGTAATAGCTGTGGTCGTAGCCCGCCTGCCGCCGCAGCGTCAGCGGGATGCCCGCGTTGGTGCAGGCGGCTTCGAGCAGCTCGGGCTTCAGCTGTTCTTTCAAGAAATTGTCGGCTTCGCCGACGTCGACCAGGAAGCCCGAAAACTTCGCGCCGTCCTCGATCAGCGCCACCGTGTCGTGGCCGCGCCAGGCGTCCTTGTTCGGCCCGAGATAGCCGGTGAGCGCCTTGGTGCCCCAGGGCACGAGCGAGGGCGCCACGATCGGTGCGAAGGCGCTCGCGGCGCGATAGCGGTGCGGGTTGCGCAGCGCCACCGTCAGCGCGCCGTGGCCGCCCATCGAATGGCCCATGATCGATTGCCGTTTGGCGTCGACGGGAAAATTTCCCGCGATGAGCTTGGGCAATTCGTCGGTGACGTAGCTCCACATGCGATAGTTGCGCGCGAACGGCTCCTGCGTCGCGTCGACATAGAAGCCGGCCCCGAGGCCGAAATCATAGGCGTTGTTGGCATCGCCCGGCACGTCGGCGCCGCGCGGTGAGGTGTCGGGCGCGACGAAGATCAGGCCGAGCTCGGCGCAGGCCTTGCGGAATTCGCCCTTCTCGGTGACGTTGGCATGGGTGCAGGTGAGCCCGGACAGATACCAGACTACGGGCAGCTTGGCGCCGTCGGCATGCGGGGGAACATAGACCGAGAACACCATGTCGGTTCCGGTCGCCTGGCTGGCATGGCGATACACGCCCTGCACGCCGCCGTAGGATTTGTTGGTCGAGACAGTCTGAATCGTCATGCCTTCACTCCGTGGCATCTCACCACATCAATATTGCAACGCTTGTGTGACCGAATTTGTGGCAGCTGCCCGCGTCAGGCAACACCGCTGTCGATCGCCAGCCGCACCAGCTCGACTGAGGTCTTCACGCCGAGCTTCTGGCGCATGATGGACGAGGTGTTGGCGACCGTCTTGTAGGACGATTGCACCAGCCAGGCGATCTCGGACAGGCTCTTTCCGGCGCTGAGCAGCCGCAGAATCTCCATCTCGCGCGCGTTCAGCTTGGACAGCGGGCTTTGCGCCAGCGTCGGCCCCGCAAAGGCGATGCTGCGCGCGATCGCGCTCGGCAAATACGTGCCGCCGCCGCCGACGGCGCGAATCGCCTCGACGAGGTCATCAGGATCGCCGGTCTTGGACACGTAGCCCTTGGCGCCGCATTCGATCGCGCGCGCGGCAAAGGCCGGGTCGTCGTTCATGCTGAACATGATGATGCGGGCCTCGGGCGCGCGCTCGAGGATGCGGCGCGCGAGCTCGAAGCCGGAGACGGTCGGCAAATTGATGTCGATGATGCAGAGGTCGGGGCGCTCGACGATGAAGACGCATTCGCCGTCCTCGGCGTCGGCGGCCTCCAAAATCTCGATCTCGCCCTCGTCGGCCAGCACGGCACGGCAGCCGGAGGCGACAATGGGATGATCGTCGACGATCAGAATGCGCATAGGCGTTTCCTTGTGACAGCGCCGGCCTGTTTCGCGCCCGGCCGGGATTGCTGTACGCTTCCGATTAGATATCCGCCGCTTCGCCTCTGTCAACGTCATCGGACAGCGGCGGGCGAAGCTTCGCGAGGCACGAGCGACACCAATGTGGCAAAATCTATCCTTGCGCGGGCGCATCAACCTTCTGCTGGCGCTGCTGCTGGCGCTGGGGCTCGCCGTCAATATCGGCCGCCAGGTCGCGGAGGCGGGTCCCCGCGTGCAGGCCGAGGACCAGAGCGTGATCCGGCTCGCACGCGAATTCATCGAGATGATCGTGGCCGATCTCAAGGAGGCGCCCGATCCCGATGCCAGGCTGAACCAGATCGCGCGCGATCTCAGCCGTCTGCGCCATGTCAGCATTACGCTTCGGGACGCCGGCGGCAATGCGCAGACACCGCCCCGGCTTGACGCCGATGCGGACACGCGTGGGCCGCCGGCCTGGTTCGTCAGCCTGGTTCATCCCGAGCAGACCGCGGTGAGCGTGCCGGTCTCGATCCATGGCAAGCTCGGCTCGCTCCTGATCACCTCGCATCCCGATGACGAGATCGCCGAGATCTGGGACGGCATCGTGACCCAGCTCGAGGTCGGTACGGTGATCGCGCTGGCACTGTTTTTCCTGATGATGAGTGTGGTCGGCCGGGCGCTGGCACCGCTCCAGTCGCTGGCGGAGGCAATGGGGAAGCTCGAAGACGGACATTACGAGGCCCGTGTCGCGCCGGGCGGCGCGCCGGAGCTCGCCGCAATCTGCACCAGGCTCAACCACTTGGCCGCAACCCTCGGTGAGGCGGTCGAGGACAAGCGGCGCCTCGCCGAGCGGGCGGTGTCGCTCCAGGACATCGAGCGCAAGGAGATCGCGCGCGAGCTCCACGACGAGTTCGGGCCGTACCTGTTCTCGCTGCGCGCGCATGCCGGCGCGCTGGCGAAGCAGGCGGACGGACGCGTGCCGAGCGCGGAGGCCGTGCGAAAACATGGCAGCGCCATGCTGGAGCAGATCAACGCGCTGCAGCAGTTCAATCGCCGCGTGCTGGAACGTCTCCGCCCCGTCGGTCTTGCCGAGCTCGGGCTGCGCCAGGCGCTCGAATCGCTGTCGCGGCTGTGGCGGGAATCGCATCCCGATGTCGCGATCGAGACCGTGATCTCGCCGTCGCTCGGGGTCACCGGCGAGACCGCCGATCTCACCATCTACCGCATCGTGCAGGAGGCGCTCACCAACGTGTTCCGCCACGCCGGCGCGACCTCGGTCAATGTCGTCATCGAGCCGGCGGAGCAGATGGCCCAAGACGGCCGCTTCTGCGCCCGGGTGCGGGTCAGCGACAATGGCCGCGGCATGGAGCCGGGCCAGAAGCTCGGCTTCGGCCTCGTCGGCATGCGTGAGCGGATTCTGGCGCTGGGCGGCACGCTCAACGTCGTCTCCGGCGATGGCGGATTGACCGTGGAGGCGCTGGTTCCAACCGCGGCCGCCTGATCGCTCCCGAAGTGATCGGGAAAAATTCCCGATTTGGTCGGGAAAACGAGTGCGGATAACGCCCGATCTTTTGTGGCTGGCGCGCGACCGGCCGCCGATTACACTTCGTCTCAACCAATCGGCGAAAATCAAAACAGCCGGTGGTCACGGATGGGAAGGCGGGGATGGGCAAGGTTCTTTCGTTCAAGCGTCGTTTGTTGATGGCCTCGGTGTCGGCCGGTCTGGCGTCCGGGGTGCTGTTCGCGGGCCCCGCCGGGGCCGCGCAAGACGAGGAGACCAACGTCCAGAATCTGCCGCCGGTCGAAGTGGCGGCACCGCCGCAGTCGGTAGCGAGGCGTACCGCGCCAACGCGACCGGTCGCGCGCATCGGGGCAGCGTCGTCCGCCGCCCCGAAGACACGGCTTTATGTCTACCCGACCTCGCCGGGCACCGGCAGAGGTCTCGATGTCGACAAGGTCCCGTCGGCGATCAACGCCGTCGATGTCAGCCAGATCAAGCGCACCGGCTCGCTGAACGTCACCGACGCGCTGCGCGACAACATCGCCGGCGTCAACATCACCGAGGTCACCGGCAATCCGTTCCAGCCGGATGTCGAATTCCGCGGCTTTGTCGCTTCGCCCGTGACCGGCACGCCGCAAGGCCTTGCGGTGTATCAGAACGGCGTCCGCATCAACGAAGCCTTCTCGGATGCCGTCAATTGGGACCTGATCCCGACCGCTGCGATCAGGTCGGTGACGCTGGTCACCAACAATCCCGCTTTCGGCCTTAACGCGCTCGGCGGCGCCATCAATCTGCAAATGAAGGACGGCTTCACCTATCAGGGCGCCGAGATCGACGTGATGGGCGGCTCGTTCGGCCGCGTCCAGGGCTCGGCGCAATGGGGCAAGCAGGTCGACAAGAACTTCGGCGTCTATGCCGCGCTCGAAGGCCTGCGCGACAACGGTTTCCGCAATTTCTCGCAATCGACCGTGCGGCGCTTCTACGGCGATGTCGGCTACAAGGCCGGCGACAGCGAATTCCACGCCAATATGGGCGTCGCCAAGAACGATTTCGGCGCCAGCGCCACCGTTCCGGCCGAGCTGCTCGACAAATATTGGGGCGCGACCTACACCACGCCGCAGACCACGTCCAACCGCGTCGGCTATCTCAACCTGACCGGAAAGGCCGATGCGACGCCGACCTGGACGCTCGAAGGCACCGCTCGTTTGCGCCGGTACGAGCAGAAGATCGTCGACGGCAATCCGACCGACGTGCAGGAGTGCGCCGCTTTGGGGCTGCTGTGCTTCGGCGACGATACGACGGCGGCCAACGGGACCAACGGCGCGCAGCTTGCCAATCCGTATCCGCTCGGAACCATCCTCGGCGAGATCGACCGGGGCTCCATCCGCTCGACCACCTTCGGCGTGTCGGGGCAGGCCACCAACACCGATCAGCTGTTCGGCCACGACAACCGCTTCGTGGTGGGCACGAGCTATGATGCCAGCGTCACGCGCTATACCGCCACCGCCGAAATCGGCTCGATGGGCGAGAACTACGTCGTCAGCGGCAGCGGCCTCTTCCTGGGGCCGACGGGCTCACCAGCCACCGTTGCCGGCCCCGTCTCGCTGCGGACCGTCAACCAGTATAATGGCCTCTACGCGATGGACACCTTCAACGTCACGGAGGCCTTCGCGATTACCGGTGGCGGCCGCTTCAACGTGGCGCGCATCACGCTGGAGGATCAGCTCGGCACCGATCTCAACGGCGACCACACCTTCACCCGCTTCAATCCGGTGATCGGCGGCACCTACAAGATCACGCCGGAGCTGACTGCCTATGCCGGCTATTCCGAGGCCAACCGCGTGCCGACGCCGCTCGAGCTCGGTTGCGCCGATCCGGCCCGGCCCTGCCTCATCGCGGCGTTTCTGGTGTCGGACCCGCCGTTGAAGCAGGTCGTGTCCAAGACCATCGAGGCCGGCTTTCGCGGCACGAGGGAGCTGAACATCGGCACGCTCGGCTGGAAGGTCGGAGGCTTCCGCGCCACCAATTACGACGACATCGTCGCCGTTCCCGCGGTCGGACGCACCGGCTTCGGCTATTTCTCCAATGTCGGCCGTACCAGGCGCCAGGGACTCGAGGCCGAGGTCAACATCAAGTCGCCGACGCTTCAGTTCCAGGCCAGCTACGCGTTCGTGGACGCACGCTACCTCGATGCTTTCGAGCTGGGCTCCGAAAGCCCGTTCAGGGATCCCGTGACCGAGACCATCCAGGTTTCGCCAGGCAACCAGCTTCCCGCGATCCCGCGTCACCGCGTCAAGGTCGGCATCGACTACGCCGTGACCGACGTCTGGAAGGTCGGCGGCAACGCACTGTTCGTGTCCAGCCAGTATTTCGTTGGCGACGAGTCCAACCAATATTCCAAGTTGCCATCCTACACGGTATTCAACCTCCACACCTCCTACCAGGTGGCGAAGAACATCCAGCTCTACGGCCGGGTCGACAACGTCTTCGACAGGCGCTACGCCACCTACGGACAGTTCTTCGACCGCGAGGCCTTGCCCAACTTCACCAACGGCGGCAACGACTTCACCGACCCGCGCTCGCTGAGCCCGGCAAGGCCGCGCGCGTTCTACGCGGGGATGCGGGTGACGTTCTAGGCGCGAAGGCGCAGCCGGCTGCGCCGGGGCAGAGAGTTCCCCACCGCCTCGGGCGGACGGCTTGCGTAAAATGTCCTGCCTCCGGCATCATGCGCCCGGAGGTTCGCTTTGCCGTGTCGTTGAAAAATCCGGATGCCGTCGCCGCTATCGTTACAGCGCTCCGACATGTTTACGGCGATGAGGTCGCCCGCCTCATGCTCGTCGAGGGCATGAGCCTGGCCGACCTGATCGATGCGATGTTTTCTGCGCCATTGACGCATCGCGAGGCCGTTCGAGATATCACCGACGGGCTTGACGATTTTGTCATTTCACCAGACCTGGGTCTCATGTGGCACCTCAGGTACATCTACGCAGACGAGCCCGGCTCCCTGCACGTCGTGGACATGGAAATCGCCACGCCGAATGGCACGCTGGCAAGCAGAGACGTCTGGCTTCGTCTGGTCTCTTAAAGGCGAGCCGTTTTCTCTGCCAATCCTTCGGCTTGGGAAGCGCCGACAGCTTGCGGGACACCCTGCGACTGACAAACCGGGAGTTGGCGCGAACCGGATCTAGTCCCGGCTCAGCCGTTCTCTCAGGAATTCGATGAAGCGTTGCGTCTTGGCGGGGAGCAGCCGGGTTTCGGTGACCGCGTAGATGGTCATCGGCAAGCCCTGCCATTGCGGCATGATACGGCGTAGTCGGCCGGCTGCGACTTCATCGGCGACGATCTCTTGCGGCATGAACGTGATGCCCATGTCGAGCGTCGCCAGGCGGCGGAGCATGCCGATGCTGTTGAGGTGGAAACGGCCGCTGACGCCGGCTTCGACCGTTTGCGTTCCGTTGTGCAGCGTCCAGCTGCCCACCCTGGTCTGGCAGAGGCATTGATGATGCGCGAGGTCCGCCGGTTCGTCCGGCTCGCCGTTCTCCTCGAGATAGCGCGGCGAGGCGTAGAGATGGCCGTGCAGGCGAGCGAGCGGCCGCGCGATCATATGGGAGGCCTCGGATTCTCCGACGCGGATCGCCAGGTCGTAGGGTTCGGAGACCAGATCGACGCGCCGCGGCGTCAGGTCGAACTCGAAATCGATGCCGGGATATTGCCGCGCGAATTCGGTGATCAACGGCGCCAGATAGGTGTTAGCGAAATCCACCGGCAGTGAGACGCGCAGCAGTCCGCTCGGCCGCGCCAGCATCTCGCCGAGTTGCTCGTGCGCCAGGCGCGCTTCGTCGACGATGCGCTTGCAGCGCTCGAAATAGAGCTGGCCGGCTTCGGTCAATTCGATCCTGCGCGTCGTCCGGTTCAGCAGGCGAAGCCCGATTTCCTTCTCCAGGAGACCGATCCGTCGCGACAGGGTGGAGTTGGGCATGTCGAGGACCGCTGCGGCGCCCCGGAAGCTCCTGGCCTTCACGACCTCGACGAAGAGCGCCATGTCGTTCAACAGCTCCATCGAATTATCCCATATATGGATCAATCTGTTCCATTATACGGCATTTATTCCATTATCTGGAAGCTCCATCTCCCTTCTCTGCATCATCGAGAAGGAACTCGCCGTGAATTCGCTCTTCAGTCCCGTCCGCGTCGGCGGACTTGAACTTCCGAACCGCCTGGTCATGGCGCCCATGACGCGCTCCCGCGCCGATGCCAGCGGCGTTCCCGGCGGCCTCGCCGCCGAATATTACGCGCAGCGCGCCAGCGTCGGCCTGATCGTCACCGAGGGCACCCAGCCGTCCGATGACGGGCAGGGCTACATGACCACGCCGGGCATCTACACGCCCGCGCATGTCGCCGGTTGGCGCAAGGTCACCGACGCCGTGCACGCCAAGGGGGGCCATATCTTCATCCAGCTCATGCATGCCGGACGCATGTCGCATCCCGACAACACGCCGCATCACCGGCAGGGCGTGGCCCCGTCCGCGATCGCGCCCGATACGCCGATGTTCACGCCGAAGGGCATGCAGGATATCCCGCAGCCGCGGTCGCTCGCGATCGACGAAGTGCGCCGGACCGTCGGCGACTTCCGCGATGCCGCGCGTCACGCCATCGCGGCGGGCGCGGACGGCGTCGAGATCCATGGCGCGAACGGCTATCTGGTCCAGCAGTTCATTGCGCCGAGCGCGAACACCCGGACCGACGCCTATGGCGGCTCGATCGAAAATCGTGCGCGTTTCGCCGTCGAGGTTGCGGCCGCCATCGCCGCGGAGATCGGCGCGGGCAAGACCGCGATCCGCCTGTCTCCGGGCATCACGATGTGGGGCATCGACGAAGGTGCCGAAGGACCGGACCTCTATCGCCATCTGGTCGCTGAGCTCGACAAGCTTTCGCTCGCCTACCTTCACATCATGCACCAGGGCGACGATCACCTGCTCGCCGACCTCCGCAGACTGTGGCGCGGCAAGCTGATCGTGAACAGGCCGGGCCGTCCGCGCGATCGTATCGGTTCCGACGTCGCCGCGGGACTGGCCGATCTGGAAGCATACGGCCAGATGATCCTGGCGAATCCCGATTTTCTGACGCGCCTGAAATCCGGTGCGCCGCTGAACGAGGCCGACCGCAGGACTTTCTTCGGCGGTGATGCAAGCGGGTACACCGACTATCCCGCATGGGACGCGGCTGCCGCCGTCTGAGGACTGGCGGTCATCACATTCATCGGCTCTGCGCTGCGACTGCGGCGCAGAGCGCTCATTTTCATTCAATGCTTGCGGAAGGCACCTGAAGTGAAACGCGTGGAATTGGACAAGAGCCTGAACGTGACTCTACCGTCGCTCGAAAGCCTCCGGGTCGATGGACTGAATGTCGCGGTGATCGGCGGCACCGGCGGGATCGGTCGGGCATTCAGCCGTCAACTCGCAGCCAGGGGCGCGAATGTCCTGGTCGTCGGCCAGACCTTCCGCGACCAGGACATGCCGCGCATCACGTTCATGAAGGCAGATCTGAGCTCGATGCGGGATGCGCGCCGCATCGGCAGCGCGCTGCCCGCCGGCAAGATGGACATCATCGTCTTCACGACCGGCATCATGGCAGGCCCCAAACGCGAGGTGACGGGCGAAGGCATCGAGCGCGACCTTGCCGTCAGCTATCTGAGCCGCCGCGTCATCCTCAACGAGATTGCTCCGCGACTTGGCAAGGACCGCGCCCGGGCCGACCTGAGGCCCCGCATGTTCGTCATGGGATTTCCGGGGACGGAGCAGAGGGCGAATGTCGACGACCTGAACTCGGAACGAAGCTACAAACGGTTCGCCGCACATTCGAACACCGTGGCCGGAAACGAAGTGCTCGTCATCGAGGCGGCCAGCCGTTTTCCCGGCGTCGACGTGTTCGGCCTCAACCCCGGTTTCGTCAAGACCAACATCCGCGCCAATCTGCTCGGGTCGCGCGCGCTGTTCGCCGTCGTGGAATGGCTGACCAGCTTCATGATGGTCGAGCCGGATGGCTACGCCGAGCGGTTGGTTCCGCTCCTGGTGTCGCGCGATCTCGACGACCGCAGCGGTGCGATGTTCAATAGCAAGGCGGAGGCGATCCTGGCGAGCCCGTCGTCCACGGAGCCGTCCTATGCGGCCGCGCTGATGGGGGCCTCCGACAGACTCGTCAGTCGCGCGCTGGAAGGTCGAGCGGGGAAGGGTACATGACCGGGCTTTCTCTCCAGGCCTGCGCGGACAGACCGCCCGATGGTCCTTTACCGTTCAGAAACCATGGCAAATGATCCTAAAATTTTAACGAAACTGCTCGGCTGTCTGCGCGTCGATTCGCTGGAGGGCCCGTCTGATGACAGAGCACCAGTTGAGAGAGCAGGAATGCCAGATCGCGCGCTATCGGCGCTTGGAACGGGAGGTGACAGATCCACTTGCCGCGTGCCTGCTTCACGGCATCGTCGAGGAGCTTGAAGCCGAGCTGCGCAAGGAAAGGCCGGATTGGCACGGGCCGCGTGATTAACGGTTTCTTAGTGCTATCATGCGGATTGTTGTGCGGGAATGCCAGGGAGACTGCTCCCATGCTGAAGGACGGGACATATGCGGCGTGGTACAAGACGCCGCTCGACCAGGGGACCGGGATCGTCCATGTCGCAGACGGACAGATCTGGGGCCGCGACAGCCTGATGACGTATCATGGCTCGTGCCGGGTCGATGGAGATCGCTTCACCGCCACCGTATCAACGAAGCGTCATACCGACGGACGTGCAACGGTCTTCGGCGTGGAAGACGAGCTCACCCTGGATATCGAGGGAAACTGTCCCGGCAAGATCGCGACTTACACCGCGACGGCACAACAAGTGCCGGGAATGATCCTCAAGGGCACGCTCATTCTGACCGAACAGCAGCCGCAGGCAAGTGAGCGAACCGAGCAGTTCCCGGCATTCAATCCCGACAAGCTGCCAAAGCTGCCGAAGCGCTCGCGCTGAAAATTTCGTATCGCGATGCGTGACGTCAGGGGCCAGCTGACCGGCTGCTCCAGCGAGGCGAGGGACATCATTTGTCCTCCGGCCAGCCCCGGGCGAGGATCGCGGCTTGTTGCAGGGTGATGCTTCGGACCAGGGGATCCGCATGACGGTGCACGAGTTGCCAATCCGTGCCATCCTTGCGGTAGACCTCGGTTACGCGCAACGACCAGTCTTGGGCCGGTAATCCGCCCACTTCGGCCCGCTGGTGTTCGATCATTGCGAGAACGACGAGCGCGTCCGATGCATAGGTTTGCAAGACCTCGAGCTCGGTTTCGCCTTCCCTGAAGTATCGCGATAGGTCGGCCAGGCGCTTGGGGCTCGCGTCGAATCCGCGACTGGCAGGCCCGCCGAAGGGCTGCATCAACGTGAAATCCGGCGCGATGCGGACGAGCTCGAGCCAGCGATCCATGTCGCCACGCATGAACGCGGCATTTTTCGCGCGGGCACGTTCGATGAGGCTGGCTGTCGCGTCGTTTGCGACGGCCTCATCAGCTGAAAGCTGAACGGACAGCGGAATTGCCGCCGTGGCGGCCATCATCGAGCGCCGCGACATCTTCTCCTGCCGGTCTGGCCAATTGTTCACACCGGGCGGTCTCTTGGTCATTTCACGTCTCCTGATCGAACGACGAATGACCCCATCCATGAGACCTTGATCTTGATGAATCCAGCGATATGATTTCAGCAATATGCTGAACCAAATTGATCTATCCAGGATCGACCTAAATCTCCTCGTGCTCTTCCGCGTGGTTCTGGAAGAACGTCATGTCGCGCGTGCTGCAGCCCGGCTGAGCCTGACGCCGTCGGCTGTCAGCCATGCGCTTGGCCGGCTCCGTCTCTTGCTGAACGATCCGCTGTTTCTGCGGACGCCGAAGGGCGTCGTTCCAACGGCGCGGGCCTTGGAGCTCGAGGAGCCCGTGACCGAGATCATCGCGCGCATCGAACAGCTGATCGGCTCGGCTGCACCGTTCGACCCCGCGAAGAGCCGCCGCCGGTTCACGATTGGCGCCCCCGATGCCGTACTGGTCTCGACATCCGTTCAGCTCCTGCGATCGATCGCGACTGCGGCCCCCCATATCGACCTCGCCCTGATCCACCTGATGCCTGCGCCGCGCGGCGGCGCGATCGGGGAGCCCTGGCACCAAAGCCTCGATATGCTCGAAAGACGCGAGCTCGATGTCGCAATGCTGCCGCTGCCAACGGTATCGCCGCGATTCGAGGCGCGCAGGCTCTACGACGAGGATTTCGTGCTGGCCATGCGCAAGGGACATCCCCTCGCAAAAGCGCCAACCCGTGCTGCATTCTCGCAGTCACAGCACCTGCTGGTATCTCTCAGTGGTGAAGCGCGCGGTTTCGTCGATCAGATGTTGGCAAAGCGCGGCCTCGAGCGCCGCATCGCCTTGACCGTCCCGAATTTCATGATGGCGCTCGTCCAGCTTTCAGGATCTGATCTGATCGCAGCATTGCCGCGCCGATTGGTGGAGCACCACGCCGGCCGTTTCGGCTTGGTGTTCGTCGAGCTGCCTTTTGCGCGTAAACCGGATGCGATCCGCGCGATCGCAACCAAGGCGGCGATGAGAGACGCCGGCATCGCGTGGCTCATGCAGGTCGTGGTCAGCGCAATCGGAGCAGGTCGGCCCTAAAGCTGCCCCTCTGAAGCCGAAAACTATTCATCCGACGCCGAAAAGTGACGGCATTGTGCCTGCCGCACCGTCTACGTTTGCTGGATCTGGGTCCTCCCAGACGCGCTTCTCAAATGGCCTCGAACTGTTCATTGTGCCGAGCCGAAAACCAAGAGAAGCGGAGCAGCATCAATGTCGGACAAGGTCTCGCGTCGCCGGTTCGCGAAGCTCGCGGGGTTGTCCGCAGCCGGGGTGACAAATCCGCTTGATCTCGTCGAGGCCAGGCCGGCATCGCCGCCGCGCAATGTCAGCGGCTTTCCGCAAAACTTCGTCTGGGGCACGGCGACCTCGTCCTATCAGGTCGAGGGTGCGGTCAACGAGGACGGGCGAGGGGCCTCGATCTGGGACAAGTTCGTGCGCATCCCCGGCAAGATCGAGGACGGCACCAATGGCGATCGGGCCAATGAGCATTATCACCGCTACAAGGGGGATATCGCGCTCATCAAGGCGCTCGGCTGCAAGGCCTACCGCTTCTCGGTGGCCTGGCCGCGGCTGTTTCCGGACGGCGACGGCAAGCCCAATCCGAAGGGGCTCGACTTCTACAATCGTCTCGTCGACGAGCTGTTGAAGAACGGCATCGAGCCGTGGCTGACGCTGTATCACTGGGATCTTCCGCAATCGCTGCAGGATCGCTTCGGCGGCTGGCGTTCGACGGAAACCTGCAAGATCTTCGGCGACTACGCCGCCTATGTTGCCGAGCATCTGACCGACCGTGTCAAAAACGTGTTCACGCTGAACGAGAGCGGCCGCTTCGTCTATTTCGGCTACGGCATCGGCATCGACGCGCCGGGCGTGACGCTGCCGCAAGCCGAGGTCAACCAGATCAGGCACAACAGCGCGCTCGCGCACGGGCTCGCGGTGCAGGCGGTGCGCGCCCATGGCCGCCGCGGCACCAGAGTGGGGCCGGCCGAGAACATCGATGCCTGCGCGCCCGCGATCGACACGCCGGAGAACGTTCGTGCCGCGGGAATCGCGCTGCGCGAGATGAACGCCGGCTATCTCAACGTCATCATGACAGGCCGCTACACCGACGCCTTCCTGAAATTCGCCGGGCCCAACGCACCGAAATTCACCGATGCGGAGCTCAAGATCATCTCCTCGCCGGTCGATTTCCTCGGCCTCAACATCTACGCGCCGCAGAATTATGTGGTGGCCTCCGACCAGGGCGCGGGCTTCATGCCGCTGCCGATCCCGAAATCGTTCCCGCACATGAACTCGGACTGGCTGCGGGTCGGGCCGGAGACGCTCTATTGGGTGCCGAAGCTGGCGGCAAAGATCTGGAAGACGGATGCGATCTACATCAGCGAGAACGGCGCCTCCGGCGACGACGTCGTCACGCCCGACGGCAAGATCTACGACACCGACCGCATCATGTACCTGCGCAACTATCTCGCCCAGCTCCAGCGCGCGACCGCCGAGGGCGTGCCGGTGCGCGGCTATTTCCTCTGGAGCCTGATGGACAATTTCGAGTGGGTGTACGGCCTCCACAAGCGCTTCGGGCTGTACCACGTCAATTTCGACACCCAGGTCCGCACGCCGAAACTCAGCGCCAGCTTCTACCGCAACGTGATCGCGAACAACGCGGCGGGGGCGTAGCTCATCTTCCTCTCCCCGTCCTTACGGGGGCGCGACGAGCTTCGCTCGCGCTGAGAGGGCAGGGTGAGGGCTCTATCCGCGAGTCCATCCGCCATCGTCCTTGTTGAAGCCCCCCTCACCCGAATTTTCCGCTGCGCGTAAAATCCGGTCTCTCCCCGCACGCGGGGAGAGACGAAGGAATGCCGCGCATTGACTCCCATCTCCCCCTGATTGAAAACGCCTCTCAACAACCCACAACAAGAGGACAACGCCAATGACCGATGCACTCATCATCGATGCCTGCCGGACCCCGCGCGGCGTCGGCAAGGCCGGCAAGGGCGCGCTTTCGGGCATTCATCCGCAGCAGCTCGGTGCCACCGTGCTGCGCGCGCTCGCGGACCGCACCGGCATCGACACCGCCGATGTCGATGACATCGTCTGGGGCTGCAGCGCGCAGGTCGCGACCCAAAGCGGCGATCTCGGCCGGATGTCGGCGCTCGATGCCGGCTATGACGTGCGCGCCAGCGCCGTGACGCTCGACCGCTTCTGCGGCTCCGGCATCACCAGCGTCAACATGGCGGCATCCTCGATCATGGCGGGCGCGGAAGACCTCGTTATCGCGGGTGGCTGCGAGATGATGTCTATGGAAGGACGCCGCGGCGCCGGCCCGATGATGATGGACGGCGGCAATCTGCGCCTGCGCGCGCGACATCCGCAATCGCATCAGGGCGTCTGTGCCGACGCGATCGCGACGATGGAGGGCATCACGCGGAGGGACGTCGACGCGCTCGGGCTCGAGAGCCAGAAGCGCGCCGCGCACGCGATCGCGAACGGCCACTTCAACAAGAGCCTCGTGCCTGTCCACCGCGAGGATGGCAGTCTTGCGCTCGACCACGAAGAATATCCGCGGCCGCAGACCACGATGGAAGGCCTCAGCAGCCTGAAGCCGGCCTTTCCGGCGATCGCCGACTATGCGCTCGACGACAAGGGCACGACCTATCGCGGCCTGATCCTGCAGAAATATCCTGATCTCGAGATCGACTTCATGCACCACGCCGGCAACTCCTCCGGTGTCGTCGACGGCGCCGCCGCGATCCTGCTGGCCTCGCCCGCTTACGCCAGGGCGCATGGCCTTAAAGCCCGTGCCCGTGTCGTCGCGATGGCGAACATGGGGGACTCCCCGACCCTGATGCTGAACGCGCCGGTGCCGGCAACGCGCAAGGTGCTGGCGAAGGCGGGGCTGACCGTCGACGACATCGACCTGTTCGAGATCAACGAGGCATTCGCAGTGGTGGCGGAAAAATATATCCGCGACCTCAAGCTCGACCGCGCCAAGGTCAACGTCAACGGCGGCTCGATCGCGCTCGGCCATCCCATCGGTGCCACCGGCTCGATCCTGATCGGCACCGTGCTCGACGAGCTCGAACGGCGCGACCTCAAGCGTGGTCTCGTCACCATGTGCGCCGCCGGCGGCATGGCGCCGGCCATCATCATCGAGCGCATCTAGCGCGAGCGAAGCTCGTCGCGCGCCCGGTAGAACGGGATGAGGGAGCAGGTGAGACGCCGCAACGCGACGATCTAGCCTTATTTTCCAGGGTGAATCGCGACCGGCCTTGCACAAAGAGGCACCTCGTCGCTTGTCGAAAGCGGCGAATCAGCTTTAGCAAGGTTGCGTGCGGGCCTTTGAAACAAGGCAAAATCCGCTGCTCGAGGCTTCTTCCGCTCCGGAAGCAGCTAAAACGCAGGGTTTTTTGCCACATGGGGCCAAAAAAGCCCGTAAAACCGCGACAAAACTGTGCAGAAGGCTATAGGCCTTCGCCGGTTGGTCTAATATGCAGCCGTCACGAATCAGAGGAGACACGATGGCAACCCAAATGTCCAAATCGCAGTTGATCGAAAAGATTGCGACCGCCACAGAGCTTTCCAAGCGCGACGTCAAGAACGTCATGGAGACGCTGACCGACGTCGGTCACAAGGAGCTCAAGAAGAACGGCCTGTTCCTGGTGCCGGGCTTCGCGAAGTTCGTGGTCATCAAGAAGCCCGCGACCAAGGCTCGCAAGGGCACCAACCCGTTCACGGGTGAAGAGATGATGTTCAAGGCCAAGCCGGCCCGCAAGATCGTCCGCGCCCGCCCGGTCAAGGCGGCCAAGGACGCCGTGGGCTAACGACGCAAAGGCCCCCTCGGTCGGAGGGGGCCTTTTGATTGGGGCAGCCGCGAGGGCCTGAGACGGAGGGCTCAACCTTTGCGGCGCTTCACCCGGACCGGGATCGGCTGAAGCTGTGGCCCCGGCGCCGGTAACGCATCGCGAGCACGGTCGATCGCGCGATCGAGCAACTGGCGCAGCCGCTGCGTTGTCCGCGATCGCTTCGCTTTCTCCAGCAGTTTCTTCATCGCATTCACTCCGCCGCTTCGACCTTCGCATCGACTTGGGGTTCGAGCGCCGCGGCGATGGCTTCGTCGACGCGCTCCAGCCAGATGAATTCGAGGTTGTCCCGCGCGCTCTTCGGGATGTCGTCATAGTCCCGCTTGTTGCGCGCCGGCAGCATCACCCGCTTCAGGCCCGCCGCCGCGGCCGCCACCACCTTCTCCTTGATGCCGCCGACCGGCAGCACCAGGCCGCGCAGCGAGATCTCGCCGGTCATGGCGGTGTCGCTGCGCACCGTGCGGTTGGTGAGCAGGGACGTCAGCGCCGTGAACATCGCCACGCCCGCGCTCGGTCCGTCCTTCGGGGTCGCCCCCGCCGGCACGTGAACGTGGATGTCGTTCTTCTCGAACAGCTGGGGATCGATGCCGAGCTGCGTGGCCTTGCTCTTCACCAACGTCAGCGCAGCCTGCACGCTCTCGCGCATGACCTCCCCGAGCTGGCCGGTCAGGATCATGCCGCCGCGGCCGGGCACACGGGAAGCCTCGATGAACAGGATGTCGCCGCCGACAGGCGTCCAGGCAAGGCCGGTGGCCACGCCCGGAACGCTGGTGCGCTGCGCGATCTCGCCTTCGAAGCGCGGCTGGCCGAGCACGGTGCCGATGTCCTTCGGCGTCACCACCACCTTCGCAGTCGTGCCCTCGGCGACTTGCACCGCGGCATGGCGGAACAGCTTGCCGATCTCGCGCTCGAGGTTACGCACGCCGGCCTCGCGGGTGTAGCCCTTGACCACCAGCTTCAGCGCCTCCGGCTCGATCTCGGCCTGCTCGGCCGAAAGGCCATTGGCCTCGAGCTGCCGCCGCACCAGATAGCGCTTCGCGATCTCCAGCTTCTCCTCTTCGGTGTAACCGGCGAGGCTGATCAGCTCCATGCGGTCCAAGAGCGGACCAGGGATCTGGTCCAGCATGTTGGCGGTCGCGATGAACACCACGCGCGACAGGTCGAAGGGCACGCCCAGGTAATTGTCCCGGAACGTCCCGTTCTGCTCGGGGTCGAGCACCTCCAGCATGGCGGCGGACGGATCGCCCTGCACGCCACGGCCCATCTTGTCGATCTCATCCAGCATCATGACGCAGTTGCGGCTGCCAGCCTTCTTGATGCCCTGGATGATGTTGCCGGGCAGCGCGCCGATATAGGTGCGCCGGTGACCGCGGATCTCGGCCTCGTCATGCACGCCGCCAAGGCTGACGCGCACGAAGGGGCGCCCCATCGCGCGTGCGATGGATTGGCCGAGCGAGGTCTTGCCGACGCCGGGCGGGCCGACGAAGCACAGGATCGGGGCCTTGCCCTGCGGGGCGAGCTTGCGCACCGCCAGATATTCGATGATCCGGCCCTTGATCTTCTCCAGACCGAAATGATCGGCGTCGAGGATGGCTCGCGCTTCCTTGATGTCGATCGGCTTCTCCGCGGGCAGCGCCCAGGGCAGCTCGATCAGCCAGTCCAGATAGGTGCGGACCATGCCGGCTTCGCCGGCGGCCTCCGGCATGCGTTCGTAGCGGCGCAGCTCCTTCCTGGCATGCGCGTCCGCCTCGGGCGGCATGTTGGCCTTGGCGATGGCAGAGGTCAGCTCGGCGACCTCGGCCGCCTTGCCGTCGCCTTCGCCGAGCTGGCGCTGAATGGTCGCCATCTGCTCGCGCAGGATCGCCTCGCGCTGCCGCTCGTCGAAGCTGGCGCGGGTCTTCTGGCCGATCTCGTTGCTGATGCGCAGCACTTCCAGCCGCTCGGCCAGATGCTTGGACACCTTCTCGACGCGCAAGGCGAGGTCGATGGTCTCCAGCACCTCCTGCTTGTCCTGCGGCTTGATGTCCATGAACGAGGTCGCCAGATCGGCCAGCGCGCCGGGCGCAGTGGTGCCCTGGAACATCGCGGCCAGCTCGGGCGGCGCCTGCGGCAGCAGCTCGATCGCCTCGATCGCCTGGCGCTGCAGGTTCAGCGCGCGCGCCTCGATCTCCGGCGAAGTCGTGGTCGGCTCCGGAATCTGCTGGATCCGCGCGGCCGGGAACGGCGTCCCCGGCAGGAAGTCGAGGATGCGCGCGCGCTGCACGCCCTGGCAGACGATGTGATGGGTGCCGTCGGGCGCGGTGATGTAGCGCACGATGTTGGCGATGGTCGCGACCCGGTAGAGGTCGTCCGGCCCCGGCTCGTCGGTCTCGGGACTGCGCTGCAGGACGATGCCGATCGGCCGCTGCTCGCGCAGCGCCTGCTGTGCGGCGGCAACTGACTTCGGCCGCGCGATCGCGATCGGCGCGATGGCGCCGGGGAACAGCACCATCTCGCGCACGGGGATGATGATCAGCGCGTCCTCGGGGATCTTCACGTCGTTATTGGTCTGTTCGTTGTTCATCTGTTCGGTGGCCATGATCGACCTCAGGATTTGGCGAGACGCAGCGCGACGCAGCCGTCCATCACGAAGCGGCTGATGGCGTAGCGGCCGAGCGGAAGCGCGATGCGTCGCTCGAAGCGGCCCTGCGGCAGCTCGAGCCGGTGGATGCGGGCGTTGCGAAGCTCCGGCGGAAGGGTGCGCTGGCCGGAGACGACGAGCACGCCGTCATGAATGACCGTCTCGACATTGTCCGGATTGACGCCGGGAAGCGCGACCAGGATCAACAGCTCCTGCTCGGTCTCGAGCACGTCGATCGGCGGCTCCCAGCAGGCTTCCTGGCGGCCGAACTGCTGGCGCAGCCGATCGGCGCGCGTCAGCTGGTCCAGGGCTTCGGACAGCATCCAGTCGAGGGGATTTTTCGGTTGCATGATGCGGGCTCAGGGGTGGGAAAGCCTGCATATGGGGCTCGTTCCCCGGAAATCCAGTGCGTTGGCGCTGACGTGCCATGCGCCGTCGTGCGATCGCAAAAGCAAACGCCGCGGCAGTCGCCGCGGCGTTTCGTCATCGGCTGGGGCGCGGGTCAGGCCGCGGCGCGGTACTCTTCTTCCGCCTCGAGGTTGATCACGGACGTCGCGAGCTCGGTCAGGGTGTGATCGGTCGCCTCTTCCTCGTCGAGCGTCGCCTGAAGCAGCCTTGCTGCGTCCTGCATGCCGAGCTCCTCGGCCCAGGTGCGCAAGGTGCCATAGCGGGAGATCTCGTAGTGCTCGACCGCCTGCGCGGCCGCGAGCAGTCCCGCATCGAGCGCCGGCGCGCCCTTGAAGTCCTTCATGATCTCGGCGCCTTCATCGGTAATGCCGTTGATGGCCTCGCAGGGCTTGCCGCGTGCAGGCTTGCCCAGCATCTTGAAGATCTGGTCGAGACGCTTGACCTGGCCCTGGGTCTCGCGCAGGTGCTTGTTGAAGGCCGCCGCGAGTTCTTTCGAGTTTGCAGCCTTGGCCATTTTGGGCAGGGTCTTGATGATCTTGTTCTCGGCGAAATAGATGTCCTTCAGCGTCTCCAGAAACAGGTCGCTGAGCATCTTCGGCGCCTGACGCGGTCGGCGCGCTGCGGTCTTCTTGGGTGCGCGTTTCTTCGCTCGTTTAGCCATATGTCCTCCTCTTGAGGTGACACGGGAAGGCATCTCCTTCCCCAATCCTCAGCCCATCAAAGCCGTTTGGAGAACGAAAGTTCCAAACTGCAACCGGCGCGCGCGGCGATCGTTCAGGTCGGGCGCTTGTAGGGATCTTCCTGGCGCTGCCGTGCCTCGGTGTTGCGATCGAGCTGAGCCCGCTCGCTGCGCCTGAGGTGGCCGGCCTTCATCACGCCATAGACGAGCGCCCCGCCGAGCACGAAGGCCCCGATGAACCAGAGCCAGAGCAGGTTGGCCGAGAGGTGTCCGAGGAGCATTCCGATTCCACTGTCGCTCATTGTCGTCTCCAGTGATTTCCAAAGCGGCTTTGCTGGGCTAAGTCTGCCCGGAAGCCATCGTTCCAGCGCCCGAGGACCACACCGGCAATGCTCGATTTCGCCCTGTCCGCCTTCGTGACGCTGCTGCTGGTTGTCGATCCGGTCGGCCTTGCGCCGGCCTTCCTCGCTGCGACCGCCGGCATGCCCGACAAGGTCAAACGAACCATCGCGTTGCGCGCGCCGCTGATCGCGGCCTCGATCCTGGTGGTGATCGCGCTGGTCGGAAACTGGCTGCTGCGCCAGCTCGGGATCGGCATCCCCGCCTTCCAGATCGCCGGCGGGCTGCTGCTGTTCGGCGTGTCCTACCAGATGATCTTCGGCGATCGTCCGCATCGCGAGGCCCGCGAGGCCGACAAGGCGACGTCCGAGCACGCCTCCGACGTCGCGGTGTTTCCCCTGGCCATCCCCATGATGGCCGGCCCCGGCGCGATTGCGACCACGCTGCTGCTGTCGGGCGATGCCGGCTATGGGGCGAGGCTCGCGGTGATCATCGCGGTCGTCCTCTGCGTCTGCCTGCTCTGCATGCTGTGCTTCGTCTCGGCCCACCTGATCGCGAAGACCCTCGGACGCACCGGAAATGCCGTGCTCTCGCGCGTCCTCGGCATGCTGCTCGCCGCCTATTCCGTGCAGTTCGTGATCAACGGGATTGCGGCCGTCAGGACCAGCCTGCCGTAAGGCTGCGACAATCCGTGAATTCGTTGATTTTGCCGTCCATTTGGTGATTTGGCAGGAGGGGTGACAAGGTGGCACCGGATCCGGGCCGCTTTCGCTTGCACTGCCATATTGCTTTGACGTACTTCGGGTCTAACAAGCCCATCGTCAGGAAGTCGGGATGTCGATGACAACGGACGAGCTCGCCAAGAGACAGGCCATCATCGACGCCTGCCGGCGCATGAACGCGCTCGGCATCAACCAGGGCACCTCGGGCAATATCTCTGTCCGGCATGTGGACGGGCTTTTGGTGACGCCGACCAGCGTGCCCTATGAGGCCATGACGCCGGACCAGATCGTCTTCATGGCCATGGACGGCACACATGCGCCCGATCAGAAGCCGTCGAGCGAATGGCGCTTTCATCGCGACATCCTGAAGTCGCGGGGTGACGTCAACGCCGTCGTGCACGCCCATCCGACCTATTGCACCATCCTGGCGATCATGGGCATGGCGATTCCGCCGGTGCACTACATGATCGCGGCGGCCGGCGGCGACAGCATCCGCTGCGCGCCCTATGCGACGTTCGGAACCGTGGAGCTGTCCGAGCATGCGGTGCGGGCGCTGGAGGGGCGGCTGGCCTGCCTGCTGGACCATCACGGCATGATCGCGATCGGCAAGACGCTGGACAAGGCGATGTGGCTCGCCGTCGAGGTCGAGACGCTGGCGCGGCAATATCACGGCTGCCTCCAGATCGGGAAACCGCCGCTGCTCCCCAGCGAGGAGATCGAGCGGGTCCGCCAGCGCATGGCCGGCTACGGCCTGTCGGAAGGTTAGGGCGGACGGTGTTCGCGCGGATCAGACATCTCACCGATCGCAAGGGATCTAACCGCGTCATGGTTCGGCTGCGCGCGCTGTTGCGCAGCAACGAGTTCTATCTCATCCCGCTCGCACTGGTGATCGGCACGCTGGCCGGCGCCATCGTGACGCTGATGGCCGAGATCGCGCAGATCGCCCATATGGTCATCTACGGCATTCCGGTCGACGTCCGCCTCTCTGCCAACGCCCGGGTCAGCCCCTGGGCGGCACTGATCGCGCCTGCGCTCGGCGGCTTGGCGCTCGGCATCATGGAATGGTCGCGGCGGCGGATGAAGATCTCGAGCGCGGTCGACCCGATCGAGGCGAACGCGCTGCGCGGCGGCAATCTGTCGATGCGGGACAGCGTCATCGTGTCGAGCCAGACGCTGATCTCCAACGGCTGCGGCGCCTCGGTCGGCCTCGAGGCGGGCTATACCCAGATCGGCTCGGGGATCGCCTCGCTGTTCGGCAAGTTCTTCAATCTGCGCCGCAACGATCTGCGCCTGATGGTCGGCTGCGGCGCTGCGGCGGCGATCGCGGCGGCGTTCGGCGCGCCGATCACCGGTGCCTTCTATGCCTGTGAGTTGATCGTCGGCGTCTATTCGGTCGGCAGCGCGGCCCCGATCCTGGCAGCCTCGCTCGCCGGCGCGCTGACCGCGCAATGGCTCGGCGGCGCGCCATACTCGCTGGAGATCCCCAAGGTCAGCGCCGTCGGCGTCGAGCAATATCTGGCCCTGATCGGGCTTGCGCTCATCACCAGCGGCGTCGGCATCGCCGTGATGCGCTCCTCGCCGATGTTCGAGCGCCTGTTCGCCTGGCTGCCGATCTGGCTCCGCCCGGTGATCGGCGGGCTCATCGTCGGCGGCTTTGCCATCGTGACGCCGCAGGTGCTGGCGGCCGGCCATGGCGCCATGGTGCTCGATCTCTTTCACGACATGACGATCGGCCTGATCGCGCTGATCATCGCCCTCAAGGTGACGGCCTGCCTGATCTCGCTCGCCTCCGGCTTCCGCGGCGGTCTGTTCTTCGCCTCGCTGTTCGTCGGCAGCCTGATCGGAAAGTTCTTCGCCGCAGTGCTGCTCCTGATCAGCCCGAGCTTCGCGATCGATCCGCTGGTGGCGATGCTGACGGGCATGGCGACGCTCGGTGTCGCCATCGTCGGCGGCCCCCTGACCATGTCGTTCCTGGTGCTCGAGATGACCCGCAACGTCGACGTCACCGCCGTGGTGCTGGCCGGCTGCATCGTCACCTCGATCTGCGTCCGCTTCATGTTCGGCCACTCCTTCTCGACCTGGCGCCTGCATTTGCGCGGCGAGACCATCCGCAGCGCCAACGACGTCGGTTGGCTGCGCAATCTCACCGTCGAGCGGCTGATGCGCTCCGACGTCGGCAAAGTGCCCTCGACCACGACGATCGCCGCCGTCCGCCGCGAGTTCGTGCTGGGATCGCGGCCCGGTATCGTCATCGTCAACAATTCCGACGAATATGTCGGTCTCGTCATGCTGCCCGATTTGTTCTCCAGCGATCTCGACACCATCGCCGACGACATCCAGGTGATCGAGCTCGCTCGCCTGATCGACATCGTGCTGATCCCGGAAATGAACGTGAAGTCGGCGATGGCGGTGTTCGACGAGGCCGAAGCCGAGATGCTGGCGGTGGTCGATTCCACCGACAGCCGCAAGGTGGTCGGCTTCCTCACCGAGACCTTTGCCCGCCGCCGCTATGTCGAGGAGATCGACAAGGCGACGCGCGGGGTGTTGGGAGCGCTGTCGTAAAGCATGATCCGGAAAAGTGCGCAGCGGTTTTCAGAAAAGATCATGCTTAAAAACAACCTAAAGCGCGATGACGATTCGTCCTGATCGCATCGCGCTTTGGGCGCCTTCTATCGGCCCGGTTGAGGCGGAGCTGCGACGAGGAGCGTCACGATCCGCCGCACCATCGGCAGCACCACCAGCAGCGTCGGAAAGGCGACCAGCCAGGACAGCGCCCAGGCACCCGGCCAGGTCGCGAGGAACGCCGGCGTTGCGCCGAGGCTCCGAAGCGTCGAAATGACCGACACCACGGCCGTCATGAGGATGGACAGCACGAACGGCATCACGATCGGCGCATAGCGCGCCGGCAGTTTGCGAACCACAATCATCTGATTTCTCTTGGAAAAAGGCGCGTCAGTCACGTTGAACCCTGCAAATGGCATCGATCCCGACGGCGTCGGTTGATGCGTTGGTTCACGTGAAACGCTTACGGCGACCGAAAAACGGCGCGGCTGTTCATTATCCGCTCAGGTTCGATGGTTCAAGCTGCGATTTGATCGTTCGGTTTACAATCGTTCAAAGCGTGGCAGATTGCCGCGAACATGAAACCATCTCGACGGTTTGCGCATTGAATCCGGTTTGCAGATCCCTACGTTTGGCGAGAGCATCGGCAAGATTATAGGAAGGTCAAAATGACTGTTAGACCCATGATTTCCGCAGCCGGCCGCAACCTGGCGCTGGCCGCGTTCGCAAGCCTGGCATTGGTCGCAACCTCCGCATCGCCCTCGGCTGCGGCGTCCCCCGGGGCGGTGTCCGCGAAGCCCGTCACGGCAGGACAGGGCTCCTCCGACGTCACCGATTTCAGCGCAGCCCGGCGTCGCCACTATTATCGGCGCGGGTCGAACGCCGCAGGCCTCGCCTTCATGGGCGCCGCGGCCGGTATCATCGGCGGGGTGATCGCCGAGCAGCGGCGCCGCGACTACTACGAGAACCGCTATTATGCTCCGCGTCCCTATTATGGCGGTCAGGGCTATTATGGCGGTCAAGGCTATTACGGTGGCGGCAGTCCCTTCTATTACGATCCGGGCTACTGAACGGCTGTTTCAACGCGGCCCGAATGGTTGCACGAAAAGGGCGGTGCTTTGCGCCGCCCTTCTTTTGATGCGTCGGTGCCCTCGTAGCCCGGATGGAGCGCCAGCGTAATCCGGGACGGCTCGCCCGGCATTTTGCACCGTCCCGGATGTCGCTGCGCTCATCCGGGCTACGGGACCGCGCCTGTGTCGCCCTCTGTCAATCCATGCGCGCGAAAATATTCCACTTTACCGAAATTCGGTTTCGGCGTATGTGTCGCCCATCCCGGCTCACCAAGAGGGGCGACTTGTCGTCGTCATGTTCGCGAGCCGGGCTTGCGGTGGACGCGGCAGCGTCGGCACGAGAGGCGCGGGCAGGGCGGGTAGTCCCCGTGAGTCCGTAACCGCGTGCGGACGACGACGCTGCTAGGCTTCGTCTCGTCTGTAAGTTTCCGGCTCCGTCGACAGGGCCGGGAATACTGCGGCGACATGGCGGGCCGTGCGTACGGCAAAACCGTGTGGTCCTGGCCGTCGTTGCTACGGTCAAGTCGTGCGAAGATGCGAGCGAGCCCAACCGGGCAGACTGCATCATCCAATTCGCGGGGCGAGGGAGGCCAGAGGGAACTCGGCTCCCGGGAGAGCACGGCATAAGCCGTCCAACCATCGCGCAGGGAAGGCCGAGTGATCGGCACCACCTGTATGCTGCTGTGCGGTTTTCTGCGTGTGCATTTCGCGCAGCAGACCGCGGGTGCGAGCCGGCACCCGGCCTTCCCTGCGCCCTCTTGGATTGGAGGGTGGAGCGACGAAGCAAAGCTCGGGCGAATTGAGCCGCGAGAATGCGAAGGCGTGTCTGCGAGCCGAGCTGCGTGCCACAAACTCGATATCGTAGGGTGGGCAAAGCGGAAGCGTGCCCACGCCTTGTTGCTTATGGAGAGAGATCGTGGGCACGGCGCTGTGCGCCTTTGCCCACCCGACGGCACTGCGCTGGGATGCGCACTGGCGCATTGTAATGACGGTGCGCCGCAGAGCTAGCACATGCCGGCTAAATATTCGGCAATCGCGCCCTCTGGCGCCGATGGACTTGCCCGCCCCAATCCGGTTCAATGGGCCAATCGAGCTTTCAGGCGACAACGATGTCGAGATATCTGCTGGTCCTGCTGCTGCTGGCCTCACCGGCGGCCGCGCAAGTCAAGTTGGCGCCGAAGACCGCGGCCGGACATCCCGATCCCTGTGCCCCGATCGGGCGTACCGCCGACGGCAAGCTGGTCTACTCCATGACGTGCGAAAACCTGCCGCCGCCGCGGGCGGAGCTGAAGGAAGCCCCTCCGCCGGCCGCCGAGCCGGAACCACAGACGCGGCAGAGCGGCATTTTCGGCTGGTCCTACGACCGCAGGTGACGCGTCCGCGCCCCTTGCGCGAAACTGTCGGGAGTGCTCTTTGCTTGAAAATGATCCGTGGGGCCACCGGCCCCGATCCAGAGAGATGAGATGAGCAAACTCGTTATCCGTGCCGGCGACTTCACCTTCGATGCCCGCTTCGAGGAGCAACTGGCACCCAAGACCGTCGCCGCCTTTCGCAAGGCACTGCCGTTCGAAAGCCACATCATCCATGTGCGCTGGAGCGGCGAGGGCGTGTGGATGCCGCTCGGCGATCTCGATTTCGGCGTCGGCTACGAGAACCACACCAGCTATCCCGCGCCGGGCCAGATCATCCTCTATCCCGGCGGCATCAGCGAGACCGAGATCCTGCTGGCCTATGGCGGCGTGCACTTCGCCAGCAAGATGGGCCAGCTCGCCGGCAACCACTTCATCACGCTGACTTCGGGCCTGGAGAATCTGGCGACGCTGGGCAAGAGCGTGCTGTGGAAGGGCGCGCTGCCGATCCGCTTCGAGGAAGTCTGAGTGACTGACGTACGCTACCCGCGCGATCTCCGCGGTTACGGCCGCAACCCGCCGCACCCCGAGTGGCCCGGCAATGCGCGGGTCGCGGTGCAGTTCGTCGTCAATTTCGAAGAAGGCGGCGAGAACAACATCCTGCACGGCGATCGCGCCTCGGAAGCGTTCCTGTCCGACGTGCTCGGCGCGCAGCCCTGGCCGGGCCAGCGCCACGCCAATATCGAATCGATGTTCGAATATGGCTCGCGCGCCGGCTTCTGGCGGCTGTGGCGGATGTTCACCGCGCGCAACTGGCCGACCACCGTGTTCGGCGTCGCCACCGCGCTGAAGCGCAACCCTGAAATCGTCGCCGCCATGAACGAGGCCGGCTGGGATATCGCCAGCCACAGCCTGAAATGGATCGAGCACAAGGACATGACCGAGGCGCAGGAGCGCGCCGAGATCGCGGAGGCGATCCGCGTCCACACTGAGGCCACCGGATCGCGGCCGCTCGGCTGGTACACCGGGCGCTCCTCGATCAACACCAACCGTCTGCTGATGGAGGAGGGCGGCTTCCTCTATCTCTGCGACTCCTATGCCGACGATCTGCCCTATTGGGTCAAGGGTGCGGGCGGCAAGCAGCTCGTCATTCCCTATACGTTAGACGCCAACGACATGCGCTTCATCAACCCGCAAGGCTTTGCCGAGGGCGAGCAGTTCTTCACCTATCTGAAGGACGCCTTCGACGTGCTCTATGCCGAGGGCGAAACCGCGCCGAAGATGATGTCGGTTGGCCTGCATTGCCGTCTCGCCGGCCGGCCCGGCCGCGCTGCCGGCCTGATGCGCTTTCTCGATTATATCGACAAGCACGAGCGCGTCTGGGTGCCGACGCGATTGCAGATCGCCCAGCACTGGCACGACAAGCATGCGCATCTCGCGGCCACTGCGTTCGAGATCGGTTGAGGACGATGCCGCGAATTTCGCTCGCCGACCTCAATGCCGCAAGCCAAGCCGATTTCGTCGCGGCGCTCGGCAATGTCGTCGAATATTCGCCGTGGATCGCCGAGCAACTCGCCGCCAAGCGGCCGTTCGCCGGCATCAACCAGTTGCACGCAGCGCTGATGGCGGCGATCCAGAGCGCTGAACCCGACGTCCAGCTGGCGCTGATCCGGGCGCATCCCGATCTCGCCAGCAAGACCCAGCGCGCGGCGGGGCTGACGACGGACTCGACCGACGAGCAGAACAGCGCCGGCCTCGACAGGTTGTCGGATGCCGAATACGCGGCGTTCGAGCGCGTCAACAGCGCTTATCGGGACAAGTTCGGCTTCCCCTATATCGTCTGCGTGCGCCGCCATACCAGGGATTCCGTGCTGCGCGACTTCGAGATCAGGTTACGCAATATCGCCAAGACAGAGGTGCGGCGCGCAATCGAGGAGATCGGCCGCATCTCCGCGCTGCGGCTGGATCAGCTCGTCGTGGCCGATGACAGGCTGAAGGTGCACGGCCGGCTGTCGACGCATGTGTTGGACAATCACACGGGCAAGCCGGCGGCCGGCATACCGATTGAGCTCGTGGAGTTCGCCAGCCTCGGCGAGAGCCGTGTGATCGCGCGCGCGGTCACCAATGCGGACGGCCGCACCGATCAACCGTTGATCGGCGGTCGCCCGCTGCCGATCGGCCGCTACGAGCTCAAATTCAGCGTCGCCAGATATTACGCCGAGCGCAACGTGCCGCTGTCGGATCCGCCGTTCCTCGACGAGATCCCGCTGCGCTTCGCCATCAGCGAGCCAGAGGGGCACTATCACGTGCCGCTATTGGTTACGCCATGGAGCTATTCGACCTATCGCGGCAGCTAAAGCATGATCCGGAAAAGTGCGCAGCGGTTTTCCGAAAAGATCATGCTTAAACAACAACCCAAAGCGCGATGACGATTCATCCTAATCGCATCGCGCTTTAGTCGCCGAACTTCGCGTGCAGCGCTGGAAACAGCCGGTCCGGCTTGAATGGCGGCGCGGTGAAGCGGATGCCGGTGGCGTTCGCAATCGCGTTGCCGAGCGCGGCGGCGACCGGATTGTATGGGCTCTCGCTCATCGACTTCGCCCCTAGCGGCCCGATCGTGTCGGACGTCTCGGCGAAGAAGACCTCGGTGCGCGGCACGTCCGCGAAGGAGGGCAGGTGGTAGTCGCGGAATTTCGGGTTGGTGACGCGCCCCTCGGCGTCGATCACCATCTCCTCGTAGAGCGCGGCGCCGAGCGCCTGCGCCACGCCGCCTTCGACCTGACCGCGGCACTGCATGGGATTGGCAACGATGCCGGCGTCCGCGGCGTGGACGCTCCTGATAATCCTGAGCTCGCCGGTCGCCTTGTTCACGGCGATACGAAAGCCCTGGACGTTGAAGCCGACCGAACGCGGTGTTCCCTCGGAATTGCCGCTGCCTGCGAACGGCTGCCCGCGCTCGCGCGCGAGCTTCACCAGCTCCGCAAAAGACATGCGCCGGACGCCGCTGACGACGGCGTTGTCCTCGAGTACGCAGCTCCCGATGTCGCACAGCCACGCGCCGGCGGCGGCCGCCTTCAATTCGGTCGCGAGCTGCAGGGAAGCCGCATGGGTCGCCTTGCCGGCGACGAACATGCCCGCGCTGCCATAGGCGCCGGTGTCGTGGCCGCCATGGGCGGTGTCGGACTGGCGCAGGCGGATTCTGTCGACGGTGGTTGCCAATGTCGTTGCCGCGATCTGCCGATGCACGGTGCTGGTGCCGTTGCCGAATTCGGCGGTGCCGACGGTGAGATCGAAACCGCCGTCCTCACGCAGCGCGATCATGGCGTCGGCGAGGTGGCCCGCCGGCGGCGCGGTGTCGATCATGGTCAGCGCGACACCGTCACCGATCAGCCAGTCCGGCGACAGGTCCGGCTGCGGGCCATCGGCCTGCATCGCGCGCTCGACGAGGTCGAGGCACTGGTCGAGCCCGTAGGAGCCATAGAGCACGTCGTGAAATTCGGACGGCGGCGGCGACAGCATGGGATCGCCGTTCCTGACGATGTTGCGCCGGCGCATCTCGTAGGGGTCGATGCCGAGCTGCTGGCCGAGCTCGTCGATCGCGGCCTCGATCGCGATCAGCGTCTGCGGCAGGCCATAGCCGCGAAACGCGCCCGCCGGCACCGTGTTGGTGTAGACGGCATGACCGTCGACCCGCTTGTTCGGGCAATTGTAGACCGCGATCGACTCGGACAGCGAATGGAACATCACCGGGCCGGCGTGATTGCCGTAAGCGCCGGTGTTGGAGAGCACGTCGAGCTGGAGCGCGGTGAGCTTGCCGTCGGCATCCGCCCCGGCCTTGATGTGGACCCGCATCGGGTGCCGCGTCGAGGTCGCGATGAACTGCTCCTCGCGCGTGAGCTCCAGCTTCACCGGACGTCCCGTCTTGAGCGCAGCGAGCGCCAGAATGTCCTCGACGAACATCTCCTGCTTGCCGCCAAAGCCGCCGCCGACGCGCTCGCAGAACACGCGGACCTTGTCGGGAGGAAGCTTGAATATGTCCGACAGCGCGCGCCGGGTCAGGAACGGGACCTGTGTCGAGGTGCGGACATTGAGCACGCCCGAGGCATCGAGCCAGGCGAGGCCGCCATGGGTCTCCAGTGCCGCGTGCTGCACGCGATGACTGTGGAAGGTGCCCTCGTAGGTGACGGCAGATGTCGCGAGCGCCGCCGCGACGTCGCCGAATTCGCCATGCGTTTCCGCAGCGAGGTTGCGCTGGGGATCGGCGATGCGGTTCGCGGCGGTGCGGTCGGGATGAATGATGGGCGCACCCGGCGCCATCGCCTGCTCCGGATCGATCAGCGCAGGCATAATCTCGTACTCGACCTTCAGCCGGCGGCAGGCGTCCTCGGCGGCGGCTTCGCTTTCGGCGACGATTGCAGCAACCCTCTGGCCGATGAAGCGCACGACGTCGTCGAGAACGCGGGTGTCCTCGGGGTCCATCCAGTCCATCTCGTGCCGCGCGGTCGAGATCAGGATCGAAGGTGCGTCTTCATGCGTCAGCACCGCGTGCACGCCGGGAACGCGAAGGGCGTCCGACTTGTCGATCGCGACGATCCTGGCGTGGGCATGCGGCGAGCGCGCCAGCTTGACGTGAAGCAGGCCGTCGATGGCGGTGTCGAAGGTGTAGCGCGCGTTGCCGCGCACGATGTCGGGGCCTGCGGGCGCCGGCAGGCTGCGGCCAAACGCGGCGCCGGGCTCGACGCTCGCCTCGACATTGGTGTTGCCGAGCAATGCATCCTCGATCGCGCGATAGCCGGTGCAGCGGCAGATATTGCCCTTCAGCGCCGCGCCGAGATCGGTGCGCTGCGCCTGGTTCAGCGAGGCGCAGGTCAAGATCATGCCGGCGGTGCAGAAGCCGCATTGAAAGCCCTGCGCAGCGAGGAAGGCCTGCTGCATCGGATGCGTGCCGTGATCGCCGCCAAGACCTTCGATCGTGGTTACAGTCCGTCCCTCGGCCCGGAACGCCGGGATCAGGCAGCTGTGCACCGGCTCGCCGTCGAGCAGCACGGTGCAGGCGCCGCAGTCACCGGCATCGCAGCCCTTTTTCACGCCGAAATGGCCGAGCTCACGCAGGAATGTGCGCAGGCACTGCCCGGCGCGCGGCTGCTGCGCAAACGGCTTGCCGTTGACCTCGAAGCTCATGACGGCCTTGCCCCCAGCAGTTCGCGGCGAACCTCTTCGGCGAGCCGCAATGTCATGTGCTTGCGCCAGCGCGGCTGGCCGTGGATGTCGGTGTGGTACAGATCGTCCGTGATCTGCTGGATGATCGCATCGCGCAGCACGCTCGCGTCCGGGGCCCGGCGAAAGGACAGCTGGATCGGCCGCACCGTCGATGCGGTGACCGTGAGCGTCAGCGTGCCGTCGGTATCAAGGCTGCCGATCAGGAGCGCCGCCGAGCGGCCGACCGGCGCCAGCGAGATCTGGCGAAACGCCGTGCGGCGCTTCAGCGCGGCGATCGGAATGTCGATCTGGCGAAGCAGGTCGCCCGGCGTCAGGCGATTGCGCTGGTTGCCGGTGACGAAGTCGACGACAGGAATTGTCTGCTCGCCGCCGCCGGCCTTCCAGACGGTGCAGACGCCGCCGAGCGCTGCGGTGAGCGAGATCATCGGTCCGGCCGGCAGCGACATGCAGAGATTGCCGCCGACAGTCGCGGACTTCCAGATCTTGAAGGACGCAAGGAAGGCGCGGCAGCACTGGTTGATCAGCGGCGCGGCGAGCCAGTCGGGCGGGCAGGCAAGTCCATCGAGCTGCGCGACCGTGCAGGTGGCGGCGATGGAGAGATGTTTGTCCGTGATCGTCAGCGCCGGCCATTTCAGGTCGGTCAGATCGATCAGCCGCTTCAGATGGACCTGCGGCTCCGAGAACAGCCAGGTGCCGCCCGCGAGCCAGGCGTCGCCTGCCGTCCAGGCCGGCAATTGCGCTCGCGTTTGCGGATGGGCGACCGTCGTGATGGTATTCAAATCCATGGCTGCGCCAACGTCCCCGCCGGGTGAATCGCGCCGATGAGTCTTGCAAGACCGGAGCCAAGTCGCAACAAACAAGTCGTCGCGGGAAGGTGGCCGGGCCGGCGTTTATCTGGCTGGCCTGTCAGCGGATGTGAGGGAGAAGCGGGATCATGAGCGACGCAAAGCCGATCTGGATCAGGGATCCGCTGGCCATCCTCGCCGACGGTGCCGCGCGCGGGGTCGTGGTGAAGGACGGCCGCATCGTCGAGCTCGTGCCGGCGGGCGGCACGCCAGCAACCGCTGACGTCGCGGTGTTCGATGCGAGCGAACATGTCGTGCTGCCGGGCCTGATCAACACCCATCACCATTTTTACCAGACGCTGACCCGGGCACTGCCGGCGGCGATGGACCGCGAGCTGTTCCCCTGGCTCCAGGCGCTCTACCCGGTGTGGGCGAGGCTGACGCCTGAGGCGCTCGAGCTCGGCGTCACCGTGGCGATGTCCGAGCTGCTGCTGTCGGGCTGCACCACCACGACCGATCATCACTACGTCTTCCCCGCGGGCCTCGAAGACGCCGTCGATATCGAGGTCGCCGTGGCGCAGCGTCTCGGAACGCGGGTGCTGCTGACGCGCGGCTCGATGAACCTGTCGCAGCGGGACGGTGGCCTGCCGCCTGACAGCGTGGTGCAGGACGAGGACACGATCCTCGCCGACAGCGCGCGCGTGGTTGCCAGGCATCACCAGCGCGGCGCGGATGCGATGGTGCAGATCGCGCTGGCGCCGTGCTCGCCGTTCTCGGTGACGACGTCGCTGATGCGCGCCACCGCCGATCTCGCCGGCAAGCTCGACGTGCGCCTGCATACCCATCTCGCCGAGACCGAGGACGAGAACAATTTCTGCCAGCAGATGTATGGCTGCCGTCCGCTCGATTATCTCGAGCAATGCGGCTGGCTCAATGCGCGAACCTGGCTCGCCCACGGCATATTTTTCAACGCCGACGAGATCAAACGGCTCGGCAAGGCCAAGACGACCATCAGCCATTGCGCGTGCAGCAACCAGCTGCTGGCGTCCGGCTGCTGTCCTGTCTGCGAGATGGAGGAGGCCGGCGTCGGCATCGGGCTCGGTGTCGATGGCTCAGCCTCGAACGACGGCTCGAACCTGATGCAGGAGGTCCGCGCCGCCTTCCTGCTGCAACGGGCGCGCTACGGCGTAACCAGGGTCAGCCACAAGGATGCGCTGCGCTGGGCGACCAAGGGGTCGGCGGCCTGCGTCGGCCGTCCGGAACTCGGCGAGATCGCCGTCGGCAAGGCGGCCGATCTCGCGCTGTTCAGGCTCGACGAATTGCGCTTCTCCGGTCATGGCGACCCCTTGGCCGCGCTGGTGCTGTGCGGAGCGCATCGGGCCGACCGGGTGATGGTGGCGGGACAATGGGCCGTGATCGACGGTGCGATCCCGGGCCTCGATGTCGTTGATCTCATTCGCCGCCACAGTTCGGCGGCGCGGGCCATGCGGACCGGATAGTCAGGGCAGAATAGATGGAGGGGGCGACCACAAGTGCCGGGTGCTTCTGGCCACCCCCTCCGAACCTCCTCCGGGAGGAGCAGGTGAATTAGTCAAAGCAAGAAGCGTGCTACTTGCCCGGAAGCTTGTCGTCGATGCCCTTCACGTAGAAATTCATGCCGAGGATCTGGCCGTCGTCGAGGTGATCGCCGCCTTTGCACTCGACCGGCTTGCCGTCCTGCCCAACGATCGGGCATTTGAACGGATGCAGCTTGCCTGCGGTGATCGCGGCTTGGGCATCCTCAGCCAATTTTTTCACGTCGTCAGGCATGTTGGTATAGGGCGCCATCGCGAACATGTGACTGTCGAGGCCGCCCCAGCTGTCCTGGGACTTCCAGGTGCCGGCAAGCTCGGCCTTGACGCGCTCGATGTAGTAGGGGCCCCAGGTGTCGAGGATCGAGGTCAGCTGGGTCTTGGGCCCGAACTTGATCATCTCGGAGTCCTGGCCGAAGGCGAGCTTGCCGCGTTCGCTGGCGATCTGCATCGCGGCTGGCGAATCCGTGTGCTGCATGATCACGTCGGCGCCCTGGTCGATCAGCGCCTTGGCGGCGTCGGCCTCCTTGCCGGGGTCGAACCAGGTGTTGGCCCAGATGATCTTGACCTTGATGTCAGGCTTGATGGTTTGCGCCGCCAGGATCGTCGCGTTGATGCCGGAGACGACCTCCGGAATCGGGAACGAGCCGATATAGCCGAGCACGCCGGACTTCGTCATCCTGGCTGCGATCAGGCCCTGGATGTAGCGGCCCTGCCACCATCTGGCCGAATAGGTCGACATGTTCGGATTGCGCTTGTAGCCGGTGGCGTGCTCGAAATGCACGTTCGGATATTTCTTGGCGACCTTCAGCGTCGGATCCATGTAGCCGAACGACGTCGTGAAGATCAGCTTGTTGCCGGCGCGGACGAGCTGCTCGATGGAGCGCTCGGCGTCGGGGCCTTCAGGCACGTTCTCCAGATAAGTGGTCTCGATCTGGTCGCCCAGCTCCTTCACCAGCGCCTGCCGCGCGAGATCGTGCTGATAAGTCCAGCCCAAATCTCCGATCGGACCCAGATAGATGAAGCCGACCTTGAGCTTGTCGGCGGCGGAGGCTGCACTGACGCTTCCGGCCAGCAAAAGCCCGGCAGCCAGCGCAAGAAGGGATTTCCTCATCATCGATCTCCAAACATCAGGGGAAAGCCACGATGCGCAACGCGCGCGCCCCATCGCGCGCGCCGCGGAAATGAATTCAGCGGTCAGGCACGAACACGGTGCCGAGCGCGGCCGGGGCGGTCGAGCCGCCGCTGCGCGCGCGGGAGAGCAGGACCAGAACGATGACGGTCGCGAGATAAGGCAGCGCCGACATGAGCTGCGAGGGAATGCCGACGCCCCAGCCTTGCGCGTGCAACTGCAGGATCGTCACGGCCCCGAAGAGATAGGCGCCGACCACCAGCCGGCCCGGCCGCCAGGACGAGAACACCACCAGCGCCAGCGCGATCCAGCCGCGGCCCGCGGTCATGCCGGGGATGAAGAACGGCGTATAAGCGAGCGGCAAATAAGCGCCGGCAAGGCCTGCGCAGCCGCCGCCGAACATCACGGCGAAGGTGCGGATGCGCAGCACGGGATAGCCGAGCGCGTGCGCGGAGACGTGATTGTCGCCGCAGGCGCGCAGGATCAATCCCGCGCGCGTGCGGTACAGGAACCACCAGACGCCGACGACGAGTGCAATGGAGAAGTAGACGAAGCCGTCCTCGCCGAACAGCACGCGCCCGACCAGCGGGATGTCGGTAAGGCCTGGAATAGCGAGATGGATTGCCGGCGTGATGCGCTCTCCGACGAAGCCGGCGCCGATCAGTCCGGACAGCCCGACGCCGAGGATGGTGAGCGCAAGACCCGTCGCGACCTGGTTGACGGCGAGCCCGAGGGCCATCAGTGCGAAGATCAGCGACATCATCGTTCCCGCGATGATGCCGAACAGCGCGCCGATGAAGATCGATCCGGTGAGCCAGGCGCCGGCAAAGCCGCAGGCCGCGCCAACGATCATCATGCCCTCGACGCCGAGATTGAGCACGCCGGAGCGCTCGGTCACGAGCTCCCCGGTCGCGGCGATCAGGAGCGGCGTGGACGCGGCGAGCACGGCCAGCATGATGGCTTCAATGAGTTCCACGGGCCACCTCTCGGTTCGGGAACACCAGCTTGAATCGATAGAGGATCAGGGAATCGCAGGCGAGCACGTAGAACAGCAGAATGCCCTGAAAGACCTTGGTGACATCCAACGGAATCTTCATCGCGATCTGCGCCTGCTCGCCGCCGATAAAGGTCAACGCAAGGAAAAGGCCTGCAATTAATATTCCAAGCGGATTCAGCCGACCGAGGAAGGCAACGATGATCGCAGTAAAACCGTAGCCCGGGGAGATGCCAGGCTGGAGATGTCCGACGGGACCAGCGACCTCGATGATGCCGGCAAGCCCTGCGAGCGCGCCCGATACCGCGAAGGTCAGGATGATCAGTCGATTGGCGTTGAAGCCGCCGAACCGTGCCGCGCGGGGGGCTGCGCCGACCACGCGGATCTCGAATCCCTTGCGGGTGCGCCCGAGCAGGATTGCGGCCGCGGCGACGACAAGAAGCGCAATGATCGAGCCGAGATGTAGCCGGCCGCCCTCGATCAGCAACGGGACGGTCGCCACCGGATCGAACTCGGCCGTGGTCGGGAAGTTGAAGCCGTTGGGGTCGCGCCAGGGCCCGCGCACGAGATAGTCGAGAAAGAGGTCGGCGACATAGACCAGCATCAGGCTGGTCAGGATCTCGCTGGCGCCGAACTTCACCTTGCAGATCGCCGGGATCAGCGCATAGAGCGCGCCCGCGGCGGCAGCGAGCACGAGCATCGCCGGCAGCACCCAGGCGCCGGCATCGGTGCCTTGCGTCTTCACCGCGATCCAGCTTCCTGCCACTGCGCCGATCAGGAATTGGCCCTCTGCGCCGATGTTCCAGGCATTGGCGAGATAGCAGAGCGACAGCCCGATCGCGATCATCACCAGCGGCGTCGCCTTCACCGCGATCTCCTGGAGCGAGTAGCTGTCAGTGAGCGGCGCGATGAAATAGGCGTGCAAGGCGAGCAGCGGATTCTTGCCGAGGATCGCGAACAGGATGACCATGGTGACGACCGTCAGGCCGATCGCGATCAGCGGCGAGACCAGCGCGATCGTGCCCGAGCGTTCGGCGCGCTTCTCAAGCACCAGCTGCATGCGCGGCCTCCTTCGGCTCGAGGCTGCTGCCGCCCATGAGAAGGCCGAGCTTTTCGCGCGTTGCCTCGCGGGTCGCGAGCGGTGCTGACAGCTTGCCGTGGAACATCACGGCGATGCGGTCGGCGATCTCCGCGAGCTCGTCGAGATCCTGGCTGGTGACGAGCACGGCGGCCCCTGCGGTTGCAAGATCAAGCAGCGCCTGGCGAATGACGGCGGCAGCGCCGGCATCGACGCCCCAGGTCGGCTGGCTCACCACCAGCACCGCAGGGTTGCGCAGGATCTCGCGTCCCACGATGAACTTCTGCAAATTGCCGCCGGACAGGGATGCGGCTTCCGGATCGCGCTTGGCCTTGCGCACGTCGAACGTCTCGGTCGCGCGGTCGACGGTCTTCAGCGTGGCCGCGGTATTGATGAAGCCGCGACGGACCATGCCGCTGGCGGCATGTCCGGTGAGCAGCGCGTTCTCGGAGAGCTTCATGCGCGGCGCGGTGCCATGGCCGAGCCGCTCTTCGGGAACGAAAGCTGCTCCCAGCCTGCGTCGCTCCGTGATCGAGAGATGGCCGGCGGCAATGCCTTCGATCACGACGGTGCCGGGATCCTTCGACAACCGCTCGCCGGACAGTGCGGCGAATAATTCGTCCTGGCCGTTGCCGGCGACGCCGGCGATGCCCAGGATCTCGCCGCCCTTCAGCTCGAACGAGATGTGCTTGAGCCTTACGCCATGCGCCTCGCTCGGTGCGAGCGAAAGATCGTTGACGACGAGACGGGGAACGGTGGTCTTCCGGCCGGATGCCGCCTTCACCTGCTTGATCTCGCCGCCGACCATCATGCGCGCCAGCGAAGCGGCGGTCTCGCGCCGGGGATTGCAGGTCTCGACCTTCCTGCCGCCGCGCAGGATCGTGGCGGTGTCGCAGAGCCGCTTCACCTCCTCGAGCTTGTGGCTGATGTAGAGGATGGCGCGGCCTTCGGCCTTGAGCCGCTCCAGCACGATGAACAGCTGATCGGCTTCCTGCGGTGTCAGGACGGCGGTGGGCTCGTCCAGGATCAGGAATTTCGGATCCTGCATCAGCGCGCGGACGATCTCGATGCGCTGGCGCTCGCCGACCGACAATTGCCAGACCTCGCGTTTGGGATCGAGCGGAAGGCCGTAGAGCTTCGACACCTGCTCGAGCCGCGCCGACATGTCCTTGAAGGATTCTCGCCCATCGAGGCCGAGCGCGACGTTCTCGGCGACGGTGAGATTGTCGAACAGCGAGAAGTGCTGGAACACCATGCCGATGCCGCGGCTGCGGGCTTCGGAGGGACCGGACAGCACGATTCGTTGGCCCTGCCAGCGAATCTCGCCGGCGCTGGGCTGGATCAGCCCGTAGATCGCCTTGACCAGCGTCGACTTGCCGGCGCCGTTCTCGCCGAGCAGGGCGTGGATTTCGCTCGGCCGGATATCGATGTCGATGGAATCGTTGGCGAGGAAATCCCCGTAGCGTTTGGTGAGTCCGATCGTCCGCAGCAGCGGGGGCTCGCCGGAATTCAGGCCGTCAGGTGTCGGATCCAACATTCGCTGATGCGCTTGCATGGTGAAATGCCCCAATAGTGGGCCAGTTTGGACCCCGGCGTAAGGTGTGAAAATGCGTCATCCCTTGCTCAACGCGTCGGCAGGCACCTTGTGTCGGTGCGCTTGCGCCGACCGGGACGAAGATCCCTGCTCAAACGCCGGCGCTCGGGCATGCGGGTGCGGGCGCCTGTTGCAGATTTGTGACGGTCCAAGCCAAATCGGAACCCGCTATGCAGACCTGACGTCGCAGTGAGCAAAGTTGCGCCATCGCGCTTATGCACTGCGGATCGACGCAACATTGGCTCCCGACCATCGCGCCCGCAATGTCCGCTCGGTATGAAAGAAGAGCGAAATCAAACGGGAATGTCCGGCAATAGCCGGCGTCGCCGGTCGCGTGCCCGCTGAAGAAAACCTGCTAAATCCCACGAAGAAACGCCGCCCCTTGCCGAAACAAGCGGCATGCCTTGAAAAAAGTTGAGGCTTCTCCCTCCGGGAGATCGGCGCAAGTCTCGCACCCCAGGGCGTTCATTGACGTGTCCACACTTGGGGGTATTCAGGATGTCGTTTCGTTTCAAGGCAATTGCAGCAGCGGCGCTGTCACTTGCCACGCTCGCCACCGGTGGCCTGGCTCAGGCGGCGGATCTGCCGGTCAAGGCTGCCAAGAAAGCGTCGGACCTTCCGTTCTTCCTGGTGATCGATAACCGCGTCACCTTCTCCTACATCTTCAACGCCTCGCAGCCCGGTGCATGGTCGTTCCGGCCGGATGGGTCGATCGACAGCAAGGCCACCAAGCAGGTCTACTCGTTCACGCATTTCGACGCTTGGGCGTACGGCACGAACTTCTTCACCATCTCGATGTTCAAGTCCGATCACAACGATCCGGCCGGGCCCTGCACCAACGCGGGCACGATCTTCGGCGCGCCAGCAAACTGCGCCGGTGCAACGGAGATCTACGGGCTGTTCCGATCGACGTTCGGCTGGAATGAGCTCTTCGACACCAAGACCTTCACCGCGGGGCCGCTTCACAACATCTCGTTCGAGGTCGCATGGATGCCAACACCGAGAACAGGTATTTCGGCGCCGCCAAGCGCGACGTCGTCGGCGGTCTGCAGTTTGCGTTCGATCTGCCCTACAAGGGTTACATCAACGTTGCACCGCTGGTGTACTGGGAGTTCGCCAATCACAACTCGTTCAGCCAGTGCGGACTGTTCGGTGCGGGCGTTCCCGGCGTGACCTGTCTTGCAGACGGCAACACCTCGTTCAAGCCGACCTGGGCGGTCGAGGTCAATTACTACATGGATCTCGGCTTCCTGCCGCCGAACATGCAATATTTCTCGATCAGCGGCCGCGCCGGCTGGTACGGCAAGAAGGGCACCGACACCCAGCCGCTTCCCTACAGCCCGGCGAACGGCGTCTACAACACGGCGGTCGAGTTGAATTCGGAGCCGATCCGCCTGACCTTCGATGCCTCGAAGGCCGCCTGGGGTGACAAGTACTCCCACTTCGTGGACATCTGGGTGGCTTACCGTTACTGGCAGAACAAGTTCGGTCTCGATCACAACCTTGCCGTCGGCTGTACCACGGCGGTCGGTGGCCGGACGGTGAGCACGGGATCGTGCACCGAGTCCTCGCTCTACTCCGGTATCACCGTGAAGTTCTGATCGCCACCCTACTGATCCGAGTTTGTGTCTACTTCGTCCACACGCCATCGTGCAGCGCTGCGGCTTCGTCCTCGAGCAGCGGACCAACGACTTCGGTCAGCCGCTGGCCGCTGGCAAAGACCTCGCGGCACGGCAGGTCGAGGGTCGGGTTGTCAGGATGGTTGCCGGTGACACCGCGCAGGCGCTGCTCGCTGAGGCCGTAGACGACGCGGCCGATGCCGGCCCAATAGATCGCGCCGGCGCACATCGCGCAGGGCTCTGCCGAGGAATAGAGCGTCGCTGTCGCCAGCACCTCGCGGCCGAGTGTGCGGCAGGCTTGGGTGGCCGCGAGACGTTCGGCATGCGCGGTGCCGTCATGATCCGGCATGTAGCCGTTCTCGGTCTCGATCAGCACCTTGCCGCCCGCATCGACAACGATGCAGCCGAACGGGTGGTTGCCATGGGTGAGGGAGCGGCGGGCGACCGCGAAGGACAGACGCAGAAAATGCTCGTCGCGCTCGGATGCGTTGGCCATCGATCCTCCGCGGTCAGTGCCCCGCCATGCGCCGGCCGGTCCGCGACCGGCTTCGCTGGCCCGTCCTTCATACACGAATTCGGCGTGGAGCATCTCGACCAGCCGGCCGGGGTCGTTGACGGTATCTTCCGGATAACCGATTGAAAAATATTGATTATGCGGGCCGCTCGGGCCCTGATAAGGATGAAACTATGGTGTTGAGCCGCGCCTGTGCATGACCGGCGCGACGCAGCCTGCCGCGTACGCGCATTCATGCTAACCACGCGCCGGTTGAGACGGGCGCTGGTGCGTGATGTGCCGCCGAACGTGTACCGATTGTCGCCAGGACAGCCGCTGCCCCGGTCCAGAGAAGAGAAAGCTCGTCGAGATGAGTGCCGTCAACGCCGTTCAAAATGCATCGCTCGGCGAAGAGATCGTGCGAGCGATCAACGATCTGGCTGCGATCTCGGAAGCGGGCGACAACCTCACCCGCACCTATCTCACCCAGGAGCTGCGCAAGGCGGCGGACCTCCTTCTGAGCTGGATGCGCGAGGCCGGCATGAGCGCGCGTCTTGACGCGATCGGCAATGTCTGCGGCCGCTACGAAGGTGAGCGGCCCGGCGCGCCCTGCCTGATGCTCGGCTCGCACTACGACACCGTACGCGATGCCGGCAAATGGGACGGGCCGTTGGGCGTGATCACGGCCATTGCCTGCGTTGCCGATCTCAATCGCCGTGGCAAGCGCCTGCCGTTCGCGATCGAGATCGTCGGCTTTGCCGACGAGGAGGGCGTGCGCTTCGCTTCGACCTTGCTGGGCAGCCGTGCGGTGGCCGGCACCTTCGACGAGAGTGTCTTGAATGCGCGCGACCGCGACGGTGTGTCGATGCGCGATGCGCTCGTGCAGTTCGGCCTCGATCCCGATCATATCGGAGCGGCCGCGCGGACGCGGCGCGAGCTGCTTGCCTATCTCGAATTGCACATCGAGCAGGGGCCGGTGCTGGAAGCGCAGGACCTGCCTGTCGGGGTCGTCACCGCGATTGCCGGTGCCACGCGCCTTGCCGCGCGGCTGACCGGCATGGCCGGGCACGCCGGCACGGTGCCAATGGCGCTTCGGCGTGATGCGCTCGCGGGCGCGGCCGAATGCATCGGGGCGATCGAGCAGTTTTGCCGCACCGACGCGAGTGGGCTTGTCGGCACGGTCGGCTACATCCAAGCGAGGCCCGGGGCGACCAATGTCATTCCGGGCGAGGTGTCCTTCACCATCGACATGCGCGCGCCGACCGACATGCACCGCAAGCGCGCGGTCGCCGATATCGTCCGCCAGATCGAGGCGATCGCCAGGCGTCGGCACTTGGCCCTCCAGCTCGACGTCACCCACGAGAACCGCACCGCGCCTTGCGCGCCGTGGCTGAAGGAGCAGATCGCGCAGGCGATCGGAGCGGAGGGTTTCTCGGTGTTCGAGCTGCCGAGCGGGGCAGGGCACGACGGCATGGCCATGATCGACATCGCCGATATCGGCATGGTCTTCGTCCGCTGCCGCGGCGGCATCAGCCACCACCCGGACGAGCATGTGGAGCTCGCCGATGCCGGCGCCGGTGCGCGGGTGCTGCTGCGGGTGATCGAGAATTTCAGGCCCCGGGAAGGGTAGGCTGAAGAAGCCCCGCTGGAAGCCGGTACGTCATCTGGACGAAATACGAATCAGCCATGCTTTGGGTGGTGGCCGCACCATCGGAGTTACCCTAGCCATATATGAATAGCGATATCTCGTTGCCCTCAGATCGCGGAAACCGATTTTACCAAGGCGTGGCCGCGGCCTTTTTCGCCAACGCCCTCCAGGCTGTCAATTTTCTCGGTGATCGATTCCTGAGAAAGTCGCACCATTCGTTGTCGGCGATCGAGGACCTTTACCGGCACTCGATGGACAGCGCCTTTTCGGTGACCGAGGCCTTCCTCGTCACCGGCGCGCCGCACGCATCCGCCTATTATCCCCGTGACTTCGCCTGGTTCTATCCTGATGTCCTCGACCCCGAGACCATCATGGATGCGCAGGACGCAGTGCGGCGGGCCCGGCTGCTCGACAAGAGCATCCGTTTGCTGCTGGAGGCGGTTCGCGCCGATGTCGTCACGACGACCATCGTTCCGGCGGGGCGCGGTCGGTACCTCGGCGTGAATTATTTCTCGCGTCCGTCGGATACGCTGCTCGGCATTCTGGCCGGCCTGCAGCAGATGATCTCGGCCGATCAGAGGGCGCCGTCCTATCTGGCGATGTCGCAATGCGCGCATGCCGGCCGCCTGCTGCTGGCCGAATATGGCGGTGACCTGAAGCGTGCGATCCTGCAGCTCGCAAGCGAGCTGGAGCCGTTCGACGATGACGGCACCAGCTATTTGCTGTGTGATGCCCGTGGCCCTCGCTCCGCCGCAACGGATACCCGTGCGGAACGCAGGCGCTTTGTCACCAATGCCTGCGTCTACACAACCTTCGTGTGGAGCGTGCAGCTTGGCATCGTCGACGAGAGCGAGCTGAAGCGGCTGCTCGGACGCAGCCTCGCGCAGCACAAGAAGGACCTGCTCCGTCTGTTCGGCAGGGACGGCTACATCAGGCATTCGCTGGATGGTCCAAAGGGATCGCCGGTGTCCTCGGTCGCGCTGGATTTCGTCAGCGTGCATCGCGGCTTCTGGAATATGAACGATGCGAGCGAGCGGGCGCTGTTCGCGGCGACGGCGGATCTGATCATCGCGGAGCCGCGCTTCCGCATACCCTCTACGTTCCACTTCCTGGTGTCCGCGGATAATCCGCGGAACAAGATGATCCACAAGATTGCGGCTCCCGCCTATCAGGGGCGCTCATCCTGGCCGACGTTCAACGTCGAGTTCGCGGACCGGATGCTCGACTACGACGAGGTCTCCGGCCGCGATCACTACCTGGCCTGCGCGCAAGGGATATTGAAGGACATTCGCACCGCGACCGAAGTGCACGGCGGATATCAGGAGCTGATCTCGGAACAGGGGCTGAAGTACCGCACCTGGGCCTATAAGGGCGCCGTGGCCCATTCCTGGTTTCCGCGCTTCCTGTCGGTCTGGAGGAGGGCGTATGGGACGCCGCTCCTCCAATGGAACGACTGATCCAGCGGGGCGCTAACCCGCCGTCACGTCCACCAGCTCGCCGCCCTCCAGCACCTTGGCCGCCTTGGCGCGGTCGAGATCGCCTTCCCAGGCCGCGACCACGACCGTCGCCACGCAGTTGCCGACGAGGTTGCCGAGCGCGCGGGCCATGCCGATGAACCAGTCGACCGACAGCACCAGCACGAGGCCGATCGCGGGAATGCTCGGCACCGCATTGAGCGTCGCAGCCAGGATTACGATCGCCGAACCCGGGACGCCATGCGCGCCCTTCGAGGTGATCAGGGAGACGCCGAGAACCAGCAGGAGGTCGCCGAAGGACAGCGGCGTGTTGGTCGCCTGGGCGATGAACACGACGGCGAGCGTCAGATAGATCGAGAAGGCGTCGAGGTTGAAGGAATAGCCGGTCGGAATCACGAGACCCACCACGGAATCCTTCACGCCCATCCGCTCCAGCTTCTTCATGATCTGCGGCAGCACGGCATCGGAGGAGGCGGTCGCGAGCACGATGGTCAGCTCTTCGCGCAGGTAGGCGAGGAACTTGAGGATGTTGATCCCGGCGAGCGCCATCACGCCGCCGAGCACGCCCAGCACGAAGATGCCGACCGAGACGTAGAACAGCATCACCAGCGACACGAGCTGCTTCAGCGAGCCGACCCCGTATTTGCCGACGGTGTAGGCGACCGCGCCGAGCACGCCGAGCGGGGCAACGCGGACAATCAGGCCCATGACGCGGAACAGCACGGTGGACGCGGCATCGATCATGGTGGTGACGAGCTTGCCCTTCTCGCCGCCGACGAGCGCGAGGCCGACGCCGAACAGAACCGCGAAGAACAGCACCTGGAGCACGTCGTTGCGCGACAGCGCATCGAAGGAGGTGGTCGGGATCACGTTCATCAGGAAGGCGCCGATGCCGCCGCCGGACAGCTTGTGGGCGTTGTCGGCGTAGGTGTTGAGCGCCTTGGCATCGAGTGTCGAGGGATCGATGTTCATGCCGTGGCCGGGGCCGAAGAGGTAAGCGAGCAGCAGGCCGACGACGAGTGCGACGGTCGTCATGACCTCGAAATAAAGCAGCGCCTTGACGCCGACCCGGCCGACCTTCTTGAGGTCGCCGGCGCCGGCAATGCCGTGCACGACGACGCAGAACACGATCGGTGCCACGATCATCGAGATCAGCTTCAGGAAGGCGTCGCTGAGGATCTTGAGCCCGATCGCGAAATCCGGGGCGGCCATGCCCAGGATGACGCCAAGCACCAGCGCGGCCAGGACCTGGACGAACAGCGAGGTGTAGAGCGGCTTCGGCTCGGCGGCGGGCGCCGCGGTGATGGTCGACATGGTGAATTCCCCCGGTTTGACGCGACTTGGACGTCAAACAGGAGCAACAACCGTGCCAGAATGTCGCGGAGAATTCCGGAAAGCGGCGCAGGACGTCGCTCTGGTGTCGAGGCCGCGATGCCATCTCGCCGAACAAATCGCGTGGGGAGCGAGGGATGCCGCCTTTATGCCTTCGCCGAAACAAAGGGCATCGTCACGCTGCAAGATCCAGCAGCCGGCACGATCCGCGCACGAGCGCCTTGCGTCCCGTGGGCGTCATCACGGGTACGCCGTCATTGACGACAACGAGGCCGAACTTGACGAGACTTTCGATAAGATAGGCCCTCGAGAGGCGACCGCCCGACACCGGGTTGCGAAGTGTGCGCAGGGCTTCCCACTGGTCCGGCGAAAGATCGAAGTCGATATCGTTGCTCATGCTGCCTCAAGCGATAGTACCATTCGCGCGCCTCTGTTAGCGGCGCTGCATGAAGACCATGCGACGACAATGAGTCGGGAATTCGGTGCGCTGTTTAGAACGTCTCTTCACGAATTGCCGCACTTCATTGCGCCACAAGAGTAAAGATCGTTCGACAGCAAACATCGTCCCGAGTTTCGATCACATATTGATGATTTTGGATTGATGCTGCACTGCAAGTTTCCGCGGTGCACGGGAAGCGCTGCTGTCCCATTCTGCGTCGCAATATGCACAGAAATCGTGAGGCGAAAGGTTGAGGACTCTGTTACGGTAATTCCCGGGGAATGACTTCACGCGGCAGGAGTGGAGTGCATGAGCAGGTTGGTCGAAATTCGCAGTCAGGAATCCCTGTGCCGGGAGCGTGCCGCGCTCGATTTCGAGCGTCGGGTTTTCTGGCTCGCGCAAGCCCAGGAATGGGAGCAGCGCGCGCTCGACGAAATTGCCTATCACTTCCGGGAGTGCAACATCGGCCAGGCGGAGCTTGCGCGAAACTGACGCTGGCCGCGCGTGGAAGATCTATTGATAAGTTGCCACGATGTCGGACACCGCGCGCTCGAGCTGCTGCGCGGTGGCGCATTGGCGCACGACGGTGCAGAAGGTCGCGTAGCGCGGCATCTCGGAATCGCCAAAGCCCCAGGCGAGCCGTCCTTCGGGATTGAGCCAGACCAACCGCTTCGAGCGTTCGGAGATGCGGCGCAGGATGTCGGCACGCGGGTCGAGGTTGTTGCTGCGGGCATCGCCGAGCACGATCACCGTGGTCTGCGGCGTCAGCGTGCTCATGAAGTCCTTCTCGAAATCGACCAGCGAAGAACCGTAATCGGACGAGCCGAAGCCGACCTTGGACATGATCTCGGCCATCGCCTCTTCCGGCGATTTCTTTTCCAGGATCTCGCTGACCTCGATCATGTGCGAGGAGAAGGCAAAAGAGCGGACGTCGTCGACCACCTCGTGCAGCGAGTGGATCAGGAGCAGGAAGAAATCGGAGACTTGCGCGACCGAGCCGGAGACGTCGCATAGCGCCACGATCTTCGGCCGGTCGCGATGCTTGCGCTTCCACGCGGTCAGGAAAGGCACGCCGCCCCAGGCCGCATTGCGGCGCAGTGTGCGGCGGACGTCGAGATGGCCGCGGCGCTGGCGCTTGCGGGGTTTGGAGTAGCGCTCGCGCAGGCGGCGCGCGATCTGGCGGATGAGGGCGCGCATCTCGGCGATCTGGCGCCGCTCGATGCGGGCGAGCGGTGCGTTGCGCAAAATCTCGTTGCGGAGATTTTCGGCCTCCTCGCGCGCGTAGAGCGCAAGCCCCTGCGAGACGGTGTCGCGCACGGCTTCACGCAAGGCATCGAGCGCGGCGCGCAGACGCTCGGCCAGCGCCGGGTTGCTCGCGGTCAGCGCGTCGAGATCGTCGCGCAGGCGCTGGAGACCCATGGCGTCGAGGATGCGGCTGGAAAAGATGCCGCGCTGGGTGGAGTAGCGGATATCTGACAGGGAGGCGGCACCGGACGCGCCGGCGATGGCGGCGGCGATCGCGTTGCGGTCCTGCGACAGCAGCATCTGCGCGAGCGGGCCCAAGCCCTCGGGAGGCTGTCCCTCGCCCGCTTCGCTGGCCGAGCCGGAGGAGGGCGACTGCTCCGAATCCTGCGAGGCGGTCTCCTCGCTGTTGGCTTCGGTCTGATCCTGCCGCGGCTCAGGCTGGCTGAAGAACAGATCAAAGCAGTCGCCGAGCGCGAGCTTCTCGTCCTGCGATTTGGCAAGCGTCAGGAGCAGGGCATCGCGCAGGACGGCGCGGTCGGAGATGCCGACCTGCGCGACCGCGCGCATTGCATCGATGCTTTCGGCAGGCGAAACGTGGACGCCGACGCCGCGTGCTGCCCGAAAGAATCGATGGAGGTTCTCGCGCATCGGCGTCAACCGAAGACGTTGGACCGTGCCGCCTTGGCAATGAACGTCGTCACCTGCGGCGATGCGGCCTCGATGTCAGCCTCGTATTTCAGGAGCACGTTGAGCGTGTCCTTGACGATTTCGGTATCGAGCTCCGTGGCCTGGAGCAGCACCAGCACGCGCGCCCAGTCGATGGTCTCGCTGACCGAGGGCAGCTTCTTCAGATCGAGCGAACGGATCTCGTGGATGAAGCCGACCATCTGCCGGCGCAGCGCCTGCGAGATGCCGGGGACCCGGCTTTCGACGATGCGCTCCTCAAGCCGCTGCTCGGGGAAGCCGATATGCAGATGCAGGCAGCGGCGCTTCAGGGCGTCGCCGAGGTCACGCTCGCTGTTGGAGGTGAGGATCACGGTCGGCGGCGTGATTGCCGAAACGGTGCCGAGCTCGGGGATCGTGACCTGGAAATCGGACAGGATCTCCAGCAGCAGCGATTCGAATTCGGCGTCCGACTTGTCGATCTCGTCGATCAGGAGCACGCAGCCGCCCGGCTGCTCCAGCGCCTGGAGCAGGGGGCGCGGCTCGACGAATTCCTTGGAGAAGAACACGTCGCCGAAATCGTGGAGCTGGTCGAGCGCGGCATGCAGCGTCTGCGCCCCGCCAAGGACTTCGCCGAGCTTGTCCTTGAGGATCTGCGTGTAGAGAAGCTGCTTGGCGTATTTCCACTCGTAGAGCGCCTTGGCCTCGTCGAGACCCTCGTAGCACTGCAGGCGGATCATCTTCATGCCGCGCCAGGCCGCGATCGCCTTGGCAAGCTCGGTCTTGCCGACGCCCGCGGGGCCCTCGACCAGGATCGGCTTCTCGATCTGTTGCGACAAATAGACGGCGGTCGCGATCTGCCAGCTCGCGATATAGCCCTGCGCGGCGAGGCCGCTCTCCACTGCCTCGATCGAGGTCGAGGCCTTCTGATCAGCCACGAAAGGGCGCTCCCAAAGGTCTTGCTTGGGGCTTGTTCTGCCTGCGTTCCCGGCAAAGAACAAGCCTCGTTTGGGAGGCATCAGACCCGCACGGACGGCGCTTTTTCCGTTCGACGCAAATAGGTGTCGGCGCGGATATTCGCGCGGCTCGCCGTTCGCGCGATCAGTGCCGCAGCAGCTCCGGCTTGCGGATCGTCTGTCTGACCTCGGCGCCGCAATCGGCGCATTCATAGACAAAGTCGATCTTGGCAAGGCTCCAATGCGGTTCGACCTCGCGCACATACATCGGCAGGAACCCCATGCATGTCGGGCAATTCACAGGCGCGATTTCGATGTCCTGATGATGCTGTACATAAGCTGGCATCTCGGCTCTCCTTCGCAGGCGACAACCAAACCCCGCGCAGAAGCTACTGCCGGTCGCTCCAGGCACATCATCAACTCTATCGAACGGAGATGGAACGGCGGACGTTTGTCGCTCGCTGTGACATTCTTGTTACGTGTCTGTACTGTAACGGGCGGACCGAATGCCTATTTCTGCGGCCCATCCGGTTTTTTGGATCCTCAACCAACGATAAGGGAGCAACGCCCATGACGCATGCCATTCGTTTTCACAAGGCCGGCGGTCCGGAAGTCCTGGTCTGGGAGGAGGTCAGCGTCGGCAAGCCCGGGGCGGGCGAAGCGCGCATCCGCCACACCGCCGTCGGCCTCAATTTCGTCGACATCTACAACCGTTCCGGCCTGTATCCGGCGCAACTGCCGAGCGGGCTCGGCAGCGAGGCAGCAGGCGTGGTCGAGGAGGTCGGGCCCGGTGTCACCGATCTGAAGCCAGGCGATCGTGTCGCTTATGGCGCCTCGCCGCTCGGCGCCTATTCCGAGGCGCGGCTGATCCCCGCGGACCGCTTGCTGAAGCTGCCTGAGGGGGTCGACGACAGGACCGCGGCGGCGATGATGCTGAAGGGTCTCACCACGCAATATCTGATCCGGCAGACCTATCGGGTGAAGGCCGGCGATACCATCCTGCTGCATGCCGCGGCCGGCGGCGTCGGTCTGATCCTGGGCCAGTGGGCCAAGCATCTCGGCGCGACCGTGATCGGCACCGTCAGCAACGACGAGAAGGCCAAGCTCGCCAAGGCGCATGGCTGCGACCACGTCATCATCTACACCCGCGAGGATTTCGTGAAGCGGGTCGACGAGATCACGGGCGGCAAGAAGGTCCCCGTGGTCTATGACTCCGTCGGCAAGGACACGTTCCTGAAGTCGCTGGATTGCCTCGCGCCGCTCGGCGTCGCCGCGCTGTTCGGCCAGTCCTCCGGCGCGGTCGAGCCGCTCAATCTCGGCCTGCTCGCGCAAAAGGGCTCGCTCTACGTCACCCGTCCGACGCTGTTCACCTACGCCGCCAAGCGCGAAAATCTGGTCGCGATGGCGAACGAGCTGTTCGACGTCGTCAAGTCCGGCGCGGTCAAGATCGAAGTGCACCAGACCTATCCGTTGAAGGACGCCGCCAAGGCGCATGCCGATCTCGCTGCACGCAAGACCACGGGATCGACCGTCCTTCTGGTGTAACGTCCGGGCCTGCGTCACGTCCGTTCGTGCTTGCGCAGATCGCGGGCGTGATCGAGGTGAATTGCCTGGAGGTCGATATCCTCGGGCGGGATCCGGGGCAGGGCGGCCTCGGTCAGGATGGCCTCGGTGACGTCCTCGAGCGAACTCCCGGAGGTCTCGTGGATGAACGAGACATTCTGGTATTCGCCCGAGGCGACGCGGGAGACGACCTCGCGCCTTGTGACTTCGGGGTCGACGACCGCCTCGCGGCCCCGCCGTCCATAGTCGATCATCACGACGAAATATTGCATCAAAACGACTCTGCCGCGCTCCCGTTGCGGGGGCGCGGCAGAGTATTTCCGAAAAACGGAATCAAGTCAAGCTAGATTTCTAAAAAAGCGAAATCGCTGGCCGTGTGAGGCCTTACTTGCCCTTCTTGCGGGGGCGCGCCGACTTGGCGCGCAGCCGCTCGAGCTGGCCCTTGGGCATGGACAGGCAGATCTCACCCACCCACTCGAGCTTCACGCCGACGATCGGCTTGGCGTTGAAGCTGGTGAGGTTGACGACGGAGGGGCTTTTTCCCCGCTCGATCGTCTTCAAATAGCGCTCGCCGCTCTTGAGCCGGACTACGGCCTCTTCGCCGTAGAAGCTGGACAGCGGATGGCGCTGGTCCTTGTAGACCACGATCACGTCGCCGCTCTCGTATTTGGGCAGCATCGAATCACCCACGATCTCGAAGGCGACGGTCTCTTCCATGATCGGGAAGGGCAGCGCGATGTCGCCGAGACCCTCCGGGGGGACCTGCTCGTAATCCGGCTCGATCACGGCGCCGGCGCCGACGCGGCCCATGATCGGCGCGAGATTGAGCTCGAGATATTCCATGATCGGAATGATTTCCGAGGCCTTCACCAGGCGTTCGCCGCCGAGGATCTCCGAGACCGCGCCGGGCCGCACGCCCATGGCCGCCGCCAGGCCGCCCTTGCTCTTGCCCGTCTTTTCCAGGCCCCGCTCGATCATTGCAACGTCCAACATGGTGATTCCCTCGATTACCCATCGTCTGCTCTTGTAATCCGAAATTCGGAATTATTGCAATTATGAATATCAGAATTATTCGCTTGACTTGATTTTCGGAATACCGGAATGTCTGTTTCGCTCCACGATCGTGCGATCGGAGGAGGCGCATCACAGGACAGCAGCATGGAACCGGGCCATTGGCCGTCGGAGCACTCCGACGCGCTTCGCGACTATTTTCTCAAAGGCATGTCTTATGCGGAGATCGGAAGGCAGATTAACGCAAGATTTGGAACGGCTTACACGCGCAATGCGGTGATCGGACGCGCCAAGCGGCTCGGGCTTGTCGTACCGGAATGGATCGCGAGCCCATCGGTCGCGCCCTATTTGCCGGGTGAGCTTCCGGTTTCGCCGCGCCGCGCGGTGCTACCGAACCTGAACGTGCCGCCGAAGTCCGCAATGAAGCCTGCGGTGCAGGTGAAGTTGCGCTGCGTCGGCGTTCAGCCGCGCCTGATCCAACTGGTCGAACTCGATCCGGCCGACTGCCGCTATCCCTATGGCGGCGACAAGGACGGGGAGGAGATCGCCTTCTGCGGCCATCCGCGCCAGCCGGGCTCCAGCTATTGCGCGCCGCATGCGGGCCTGACGCGTCGCTCCGGGGCTGCGTCCGCCCGTGTCCCCGGTCCCGTCGTGCTGAAGCTGGTCTTCGCGGCCTGAACTCTCACCCGTTCCATCGTCAATGTCGCAAGGAGTATCCAAGTGGCTCGTGCCCGACGCAACAAGTCCTACAAACTGGCGCAGATCTACGACCGGCGGTCCCGCGACGTGCCGTTCAATGCCGAAGTGGCGGAGGTCGAGGTCGACAATCCGCTGGCGCTCGATGCTGGCGAGAAGATCGTGGCGATCCGGTCGATCCGGGGTGATCCGCTGGGACGGCTGCACGCACACCACCAGATCGACGAGGCGCAATATCTCGGCGGGCGCGCCTTCCAGAACGATTGGGAGAGAGCGGAGCGGGGCCCGCAGGCGATGGACCCGACCCGCGAATATGTCGATGGCGCGCGCACGCGCGAGCCGGTGACCGAGAGCCAGCGCCAGGCGGTGCTGCGGCTGAACCAGGTCGAGCGCGAGCTCGGGACCGACGGCGCGGCGCTGGTGCACGATGTGCTGGTGCTGGGCCTGACCATGGATCAGATCGGGCAGCGTCGTGCCGTCCGCACGCAGCGCTGGAACGACTATTTCGCGCGGCGCTTTCGCGAGTGCCTGGACCGGCTGGCGCTGCTCTACGGCTTTGCGACGGAAACGGGGAAACAGCAGGCAGGACGGCGCAGATGACGATGGCACGCCTGCGGTTTAGCCGCGGGCGTGCCAGTCTGCCGCTCACGGATGCGGTACGATCTGGTAGGGCGTCGTATAGGGCTCGACGCGGAGCGAGGCGTTGGCCAAAAGACCGATCCTGGCGGTCGGGGCCTGCTGCAATTCGCCGTTCGGGCCGCGATGCACGTTGTATTGCCAGACCGTGAGATCACCCTTCTGCGCCAGCGCGTGCGCAACCGCGCTCGCATCATTGCCGCCGAGCGCCTGAAGCTCGTCTGCCGACAACCCGACGACGATTTCGTCCTTGATGGTGACGATCTTGAACAGGTTCATCTTGGTCTCCTGCGCCCATGCGCCTTGTATCGAGAGGGTGAAAAGCGCGACCGCGGCGCCCTTGATGAGATCGCAGCGAGAAAGCATGCCGTCGTCCTTTGGTGCTGAGGCGCGCCCGAATCGAGAGTTTTCAGCCATGGCGCCCGTTGTCTGCGTGGCCGTGCCGCAACCGCTTGGTCGCTCGTTCATGGACAACGGTTCACGGGCGGAAACATATTGGGACCGATGAATCCCGAGGCGACAGCCGCGCCGGGATCGGGACGCTGGGAGATCGGTTGCGGGATCGATCTTCATTTCGTCGCTGATACAACCGCCGAGGCCGGACTCAACAAATACGTGTAGGCGCTGGGAAGCGCTCATTCGCAGCCCGACGTCCGGCCATATCGGAAACAAGCAGAAACGTTGTGCCGATTGACGGCGATCGGAGCTATGTGCGTGATTGATGCCGCTTCTTGACGCAGGTGGGTGACGGCGGTCGATATTCCTGTTATCCGGAATTGCCGTGGTGCGATGCAGACGAAGCATCGCTACAGCCACTGTCGGGCTTGCCGGACGGGTTGTTCCTTGGCATAATTGCAACCATCTGGTTGAGCCAGTCGTTTGGACATGCCGTTCGGCGTGCCAACCCGCCGGGGCCACCCGGCCGAGAGTTCGTCGCCATAGGTCCTGTTATGGCGTCTTGTTATGGCGTTCGGTTCTTGAGCGGGGCACGAAGCCGATGCTTGTCATAGGTGCGAGATGAAAAACCTCAATTTCGCGGCTGAACTGCACCTCAAGCTCGGCGCGCCCGCAAGTGGCACGGTCGAAAGCCTGCGCCTGCTCCGCGCGTTCCTGAAGCTCGCGCCTCGACAGCGTTTCGAGGTCATCAAGCTGGTCGAAGACCTCGCCACCGAAGAAGCTCTTCCCGAGCACCCTTTGTCCTGAGCCCGGCCGAGCGCCGGCCTTACGCCGTTTCTTTCGTTTTCCCGTTCGTTTTCCCGCCGGAGCCGGACCGCCGGCGACGTTTCCACGCGGCTGGCCGCTGGAAGGCGATCCGGCAAGTGTGGTATTCAATGGGGAAAACGGGAGGAGTGCGACCATGATCGAACCGAAGCTCGAAGTTCCGGCCGAACTGCGCGACCTGGCCGAGAAGACAATTGATCAGGCGGAGAAGGCATTCGGTATGTTTTTCGACGCCGCCACCAAATCGATGTCGTCCGTTCCAGGACCGGGGACGGAGGTGTCGAAGCAGGCCCTGGTTTTCACTGAGCAGAACATGAAGTCAGCCTTCGAGCATGCGCGCAAGCTGGTTCATGCCACCGACCTGCAGGAAGCGATGCGAATCCAGTCCGATTTCCTGCGCAGCCAGTTCACCAGCGCCGGAGATCACATGCGCCAGATGACCGGCAGTCTCATGCAATCGGGCAAGGGGAAGTCCTGATTTTCTGCGCGCGCAGCGTGCCCACTCATTGAACTCGCGCGGCGTGGCGATCGGAACTTCGATGCTGGCTCAGATCCATGACGGACCACCGAATGACCACATTCGCCGTCCGTCGTCCCTTCTGCTGATCCCTGCCGGTCCTCCGGCAGGGATTTGCATGTGTGGCGAGCGTCGTGCTCGGCGCGCGACTAGCGCAGCGTTGCGATGTAGGCCGCGATGTCGCCGGCTTCGGTTCGGCTCAGGGGAAAATTCGGCATCTTCGGATGCGGATCAAGCAGGAAGAAGGCGAGCCTCTCCGGACTGAAGTCCGGCCTGCGCGCAACCGAGACGAAGGAGGGGACGTCGGCGCTCGCCTGAGTCTGGCCGTTCGCGACGACATGGCAGCTTGCGCACCAGCGCTTGGCGAGGTCGGCACCGTGACCGGCATCGGCTGCGAGAGCGGACGATGTGCCGAAGCTCGCGGTTACGGCAAGCAGCAGGCAAATTCGTCTCAAATGCTGGTGCATAGGGTAACCTTCATGCGTTGATTGGCGGCCGCCATGCTTATCCGCAGCACGAACCCGGAAATTGCGAGAGATCGATGCGGGCGATGATCGACCGCAGCAGCTTGCGGACCGAACGATAGAGATGCCGTACGAAAGCCGGCATCCTCGCCGCGGGCAGGCCAAGATCTTTCGTAACGAGACTTCTCGTATCGAGACCCTTCGTATCAAGACTTTCGATATAGTGCGACACGTATCTCTCCGAGGCCATACGGTATTTCTATCCTTGCGCCTCGGGGCCGCCTTGATCTGCCGCAAAGCCCTCCCGGCTAATAGTCGCCCGGATTCATGATCATCGGGCTTTTCGTATCAGCCGGCGCGAGCGCGCTGCTGGCGCTGTCACGCAGGAAGCGGTCGAGCGTCTCCTGGATCTTCTCCTTGACCGAGTTGGGACCCCGATCGCTCATTTCCGTATGCTGCGCGCCGGTGTGGACGATGTCGATACCGCGTGCCTTGGCCTCTTCCGGCGTCGGCAGCACGCCGGGATCAGTCACGAACTGCGGGTCCTTCGACCGGAACGACAAGATCTTCATGCCGTCGCTGACCACGAAGGGCACCCGCAGATTGTCGAGCGTGATCACCTTCGACACCAGCTCCGGGTGCTGATGGGCGACATACATGGAGACATCGCCGCCGTTGGAGTGGCCGACGAGGGTGATGTGGTCGTAATCGACGTTCTCCTGCTGCTTCTTCAGCTTGTCCAGCACGAATAGAATGTTGGCTTCGCAGCGGATGTAGACGTCACGCCGGCCGACATATTGCTGACCGACATGGGTCATCAACGGCGGATCGCTCGGCAGGTCCTGCTGGATGCTGGCAACCAGATAGCCGCGCGCGGCGAGCACGTTGGCGAGGAACGAATATTCGCTCGCCTTGACGGTGTTGCCGTTGCTGATGATGGCGAGCGGGAGTTTCCAGAGGCCGAGATTGGCCTTGGTTTCGTAGTCGCGCCGCACCGCCACCTCGACCGAGATCGGCCGCTGCCGCGCGGCGTCGTACAGGGCCAAAGTCTCGTGGCGGATCGCGAACCGGCTGACGACCAGATATTCCCCGACGCCGAGGACACAGAGAAACGCCAGGATTGCAAACACCCTCGTCATGGTCTCCTCTCAAATCACGTTTGGCTGAACATGGTCATTGGGAACTCCCGGATCGAGCGACCGTGAGCAGGTTACGGGATTAAATTTAGGCAAGTCTGTGAGCAAGGCCGCAAAAAGGGCCAATGCCAAGCCCACCGCGCGAACGACGGGGGGCTAGAGACAGCCGGATTTGCCGCGTTCGGGGCAGAGCCGGAACGCGCTCGACAGGGTGAACAGGAAGCGGGGGCTGCGGCGCTCGTTGTCCGGTGCCCGGTAGCTCAGAGGCACGGCCACGCCGAGATCGGCCTGGAGATCTTCTGGCAGGAAAAAGCGCACACCGGCTCCGGCCGATGTGAGCGACAGGCCCTCGCTCAGGCGGTGACCGTCGTTCCAGACTGCGCCGGCGTCGCCAAAGGCGTAGAGCTGATAGCCGGTCCAGTAGCGGAAATTGAGCTTCTGGTCGAAGCGCAGTTCGAGCGAGCCGGCAAGGCCGTTGTCGCCGCTGATCTCGGCTGCGCCATAGCCCCGGCCGAAGGCCGCGCCGCCGAGATAAAATTGCTGCGAGATGAACAGCGGCCGTGACGCCGTCTGGCTCGCCGCGGAGAGCTTGAGCGACCAGGCGTCGTTGAGCGTCTGGTAGCGCGTGAACCAGAGGTTCAGCACCGAGAAGTTCGAGGATGCGCCGTCGCGCGACAACAGGTCGTCCTCGAAATGCGAGGCGCCGAAGATGTCGAGGCCCTGGCGAAAGGTCAGCGTCGCAAGATTGGTGCCGCCGAAGCGATCCTGCAGCCGGTAGTCGGCGGTCAGGCTCGCGGTCCTGATATGGTCGTTGTACCAGGGACCGTAGAGGTCGTGCTCGGACACATTGCTGTAGGTCGTCGCCGCAGTCAGCGTGAGCGTGGAGGATTGCGATTGCAGCGGGACGATGCTGGCGCGCAGCTCGAACGCCTCTGTCGTGGTGATGTCGCTGTCGAGGCGGCGGGCATCGCCCGGCCGAACTGCGCTGTACAGGACGGAAGCGCCGAGGCGCACGCCGTCGACGCCGACGGGCGTGTCATAGGACAGCCGCGCAAAGCCGAGCTCGCGAGGATCGTTGGCAATCGTCGACAGGTTGACTGCCAGCGTGTCGCCAGGCGTGAGATAGGAGTTGAATGCGCCGGTGGCGTAGCTCTGCCACGGGCCAACGGAAGATGATCCGAGATTGTCCAGGCCGAACGAGGAGAAGACGTGCCAGGTCTTCAAAACGACTGTGAGACGGAAGCGGCCGGTCGCACCACCGATCTCCTCAAGCGCGGTATCGGTGATCCGGACGCCCGGCCTGCCGTTGATGAGGAAGAGCTGACGTTCGAGCGTCGGGAGGCGCGACGGCTGCTCGGCCAGAACCGGCCCGAGCATCGGCCTCACGCCGAACTGCTCGGCGCCGTCGCCTTTCAGCTCGACCTGCACGATGGCGCCTTCGATCACCCGGATCCGTACCCGGCCGTCGGCAATGTCCTGCGGCGGCACGATGGCCCGGCTCAGATGGAACCCCTCGGCGCGGTAGAGATCGCTGATCGCGCCGGCGATCGCGGCGAGATCCGCCTGCGAGACGTGCTTGCCGAGATAGGGCTGATAGATCGCGGCGATCCGGTCTTGGGATAGCGTGTGTGCGCCGCTGACGTTGACGCCGCGCAGCACGAATTGCGGTTTGGTATCGCCGCCGGTGTTGGGCTGCCCGACGCTCGGAAGCCGGACCGGAGGCCGGCTCAGCGATTCCCGCTCGGTTTGGTTGTCAAAGTATTTCTCGGGCTGGCGCGGATCGAAACCCGGCTGGTTCGCCTGTTGTGCGAACACCTGGGAAATTCCCGCAAAGATCGGTACCAGCACTGCCAACGCGGTAATGAAATGCCGCTTCCCAACGCACGGCGCGAATCTTTCCCCGTAGTTTGACGGAGACTCTGCGATGGGGCGGTAAGGGTTCGTTATCCGCATGATTTTTCATAGTTTTTTATGGTCAATGATTGGTTAATGCTGCCACTCCACTCGCCGCTTCCCGCTAATCCTCTCTTGAGTGATTTCCGGATACCCCTCAGCTCCGGCTGTAACGCGGACTGAGGATCGTCATGCTCGGCAGAATTGGAATGCGGTGTGCCTTCGTGGTGGCGCTGACCCTTGGAACGGCTTCCGCTGCGTTCGCCGCAGAGGATGGCGTCTGGTCGGTCAGCAAGGCCACCGGTGAGGTGTGGGTCGCGACCGAGGGCGCGCAGCAGGTGTCGCTGAGCCAGGAAGAGACGCTCAAGCCTGGCAATACCATCCGCACCGGACGCAATGGCCGGGTGCTGCTGGTCCGCGGCGAGGAAACCATTCTGATCTCTCCCAACTCCGTGGTCGGCTTGCCGGCCGAGAAGAAGGAGGGGCTCTCGACCACCATCATCCAGCAGGCGGGATCGATCCTGCTCGAGGTCGAGAAGCGCAACGTCAAGCATTTCGAGGTCGAGACGCCCTATCTCGCCGCCGTGGTCAAGGGAACGCAGTTCAGCGTCACGGTGGGAGCCGATAGCACCAAGGTCGGCGTGCTCCGCGGCCAGGTCGAAGTCTCCGACTTCAAGACGGGACAGGTCGCCCAGGTCATGCCGGGACAAGCGGCCACCGTCTTTGAGCACGGCAAGCCTGGTCTCAGCTTGAGCGGCGCGGGGACGTTCAATCCGATCGAGCATGGCAAGCCGCGCGCCTCGACGATCGAGCGTGTCCCGGTCCCGAAATCGGGCCTGTCGGCGCCGCGCAATGCCGCGAGCGGCCATGCGATCCATGCGCTCGGTCCGATCGACAAGGGGCCCAAGGCGGCTGGCGTGCCGAAGCCATCGCATCAGGCGGCTGGAGGTCATGTTTCCAAGGCCGGCGCCGTGCGCATCTCGAGCTCGCTCGGCGAGGTCAAGCTGAATGTCCACAAGGTCACGAATGGGCTCGCCCACGGCGCGGTTGCTCCCGGACAGGTGCGCAACGCGAACGCTCACGCCGGCACCGCGACGGTCTGGAGCGACGGCAAGACCAATACGCCGGAATCCAACAGCTCGCTCCAGACTGCGGCCACGACGAGCGGTGCAGCTGCCGGCAGCAGCGCGCCGGCTGCGAATGCGGCGATCGCGGCAGCGGCAGCCGGTGCATCCAGCGACAGCCCCGGCGCCAATAACGGAAACTCCGGCGGCAATGGCAATTCCGGCAACAACGGCAACGGTAACAACGGAAATAGCGGGAACAACGGCAACGGCAACCATGGTGCCACCGGCAACGGCAGGGGCAACAACGGCAATGGCAATGGCGGCGGCAACGGCCATGGCAATGCCTACGGCCACAACAGGCGCTGAGGCGGTTTCCTAGGGGATGAGGGGGGCGCATCCGTTGAAGCGGGTGTGCGGGAGGATCGGGTGAAACGTTATCGGCCGCATATTCTCGTCGTGATCGCGCTTGCGATCGTGCTGTCCACGGGATGGCATGGTGCGCTTCGCAACGCGCTCACTGATCTGCGGTTCAGCTGGCAGTCGCGTGCGGCCAGCGGCAATGTCGTCGTGGTGGCCATCGACGCACCGTCTATCGATCAGATCGGGGTGTGGCCGTGGCCGCGCCGGCTCCACGCGGAGCTGTTGCGCAGGCTCGAGGCGGCGGGAGCGGGGGACATCGCCTTCGACGTCGATTTCAGCACGCCGTCCGATCCGGCTTCCGACGAGGCCTTCGTCCAGGCCCTCCGCGATGTCGGCGGCTCGACGATCCTGCCGTCCTTCAAGCAGCCGACGCCGAATGGTGGCGCGGCGCACATCAATCGCCCGCTGAAGGGTTTCAGCAACCAGTCGTGGCCGGCCGTCGTCAACGTCGCGGTCGAATCCGACGGGCTCGTTCGCCGCTATCCGTTCGGCGAGAAGCTCGGCGATGCCTTGACGCCGTCGATGGCCGTCGTGCTGGCCGGGCAGGACGCCAACCGGCGGCGGCCCTTCCTGATCGACTTCAGCATTCGTGCCACCTCCATTCCGAGCGTCTCCTATGTCGACGCGCTGCGCGGCGATGCCGCGACTCTCGACAAGGTGAGAGGCAAGAAGATCATCGTCGGCGCCACGGCGCTCGAGCTCGGTGACCGGTTCAGCGTTCCCAACGGCAGGCTCGTCTCGGGGCCGGTCCTCCAGGCGCTGGCCGCAGAATCGATCCTCCAGAGCCGGATGCTGAGCTGGACATCCGATATCGGCATGATCCTGGGTCTGGGCGTGATCTGCCTGCTGATGGTGTTTTCGTGGCGCCGCTTCGCACCGGGAATTCGCGTCGCTGTCCTGATCGCCTCCGGAGCTGCCATCGAGCTGGTCGCGGCCCTCGTGCAGGCAAGATGGCCCTTCGTCATCGACACATCGCTATTCCACATCGCGATCGTCGCCTATCTGACCGCGATTGCGCTGGACGAGATCGATTTCCGTAGTCTCCTGGGACGCATCGCCGAGAGTCGCTTTCACCGCATCGCGATGTCGCTTGGCGACGGTCTCGTGTGCACCGACGAGGATCACCGGATCACGGTCTGGAATCCCGGCGCGAGCGCGATCTTCGGCTACGCGCCGGCCGAGATGATCGGCCGTCCGTTCGAAATGCTATGCGCGGTGCCGATGGACGGCGATGCAAGGCCGTCCATGCATGACGCCGCGCGCCAAGCGCTGCTGGTCCCGGGCGGGGCGGTCGTCGTTGAGTTCGAGGGCCGGCGCAAGAATGGCGAAACCTTCGCCGTCGAGGCGAGCTTCTCGGGCTGGCAGGGAACGGACGGATTTCAGTACGGCGCGATCCTGCGCGACATCTCGGTCCGCAAGCGCGAAGCCGAACGCGTCAAATATCTTGCCGAACACGACGCGCTGACCGGTCTTGCCAATCGCAACACGCTGCATGCAGGACTGGCCGGCATGATTGCGAATGCAGAGCGACGGCCTCGCGAAGTCGCGTTGCTCGTCGTCGGGCTCGACGGCTTCCAGGGCATCAACGAGACACTGGGGCATTCGGCGGGAGATCTGGTGCTGCAGGCGGTCGCCATTCGCCTGGAGGGGCAAGCCGGAGATCGGGCGATCGTCGCCCGGCTCGGCGGAGACGAATTCGCCATTGTGCGCGAAGCCGCAGATGGCGGTGAGCCGATCGCGAAGTTCGCAGAGCGGATCGCGCGTGCATTCGAAACACCGCTCGCGACGGGCACACGCCAGCATCGCGTCAGGATCAGCATCGGCGTCGCGGTCCATGGCGAAGGCGGACAGGGCGCCGACGAACTTCTCAGCAATGCTCATCTGGCGTTGAGCAAGGCAAAGATGACGCGGCGCGGCAGCCATGTGATCTTCGAGGCTGCGATCAGGCAGGAGCTGGAGAACCGGCTGACGCTCGAGAGCGAGTTGGCGCTTGCGGCGGATCGCGGCGAGTTCGAACTGTTCTACCAGCCCCAGGTTCGTCTGATCGACGGCAGCCTTGTCGGGGCCGAAGCGCTGATCCGTTGGCGGCATCCGGTGCGCGGCTACGTCTCGCCCGGAGAGTTCATGCCGGTGGTCAACACCTCGGCACTGTCAGAGCGGATCGCGAACTGGGTGATGGAGACCGCCTGCCGTCAGGCGCGCGACTGGGAACTGTCCGGCAACGGCGTGCGCGTCGCGATCAACCTGTCGCCCTCGCAGCTTCACTCCGGCGATCTCGCGCATTCGGTTGCGGCGTTGCTCGAAGCGACGGGGCTTACCCCGTCACTGCTCGAAATCGAGGTGACCGAAGACATCCTGATCCACGACGAGCGCCGCGTGCTCGACATGTTCAAGCGAATTCAGGAGCTCGGGGTGCGCGTCCTGTTCGACGATTTCGGCACCGGTTATGCGAGCCTCAGCTATCTAAAGAAGTTTCCACTCGACGGACTCAAGATCGACCGTTCGTTCGTGCTCGATCTGCTCGCCGATTCCGACGATGCCGCGATCGTCGGCTCGACCATCGGCCTCAGCAAGCAGCTCGGCCTCACGGTCGTGGCCGAAGGCATCGAGAACCGCGCGACTGCCGACTTCCTGGTCAGCATGGGATGCGCGGAAGGGCAGGGCTATTTCTTCGGCCGCCCGATGCCGGCCGAGGCATTCGAGAAGCAATTCCTGGCGGCCGAGCTCGACGCGGTCAGCGCTGCCTGAGCAGGGCTCCGTCTCTATCGCCGCCGGGCGACCGCGACGCCAAAGAGGAACGCGACGAACAGGCTGGCCAGCGGTGCTTCGCGCGTGATCGCCGCGACGGTAGCAAGAGTCCCGCCGGGCCTGCGCGATTCCTCGATCGTCGAGGTCAGGCGGTTGACCGCCGAGTGCAGGCCTCCGGCGACTTCACCGATCGTGCGGGAGACATCCGCGGCCGTATCGATGGCGCGCTCGGCGACGCCGGGTTGCGAGGTGGATTGCGGTATCTCCGTGCTCAAGTGCGCGACCTCCAGACCTGACGATGGGCCGGCACCTTTGGCTATCCGCGCGAGCGCTCGTTCTGAACAGCGGGCCTTGATGACCTTTGGCTATCCGCGACAGGCGCCGTGGTTTACGGCGGGTGCCGGCCTTGGATGGGCAATTCAGCGCGCGGGATTTTGTTCCGGACGATACGACGTCCACGGCGGACCTTCCCCGGGAAACGACGGGTGCGAATCTCTGTTAGGCTGGCGGTGGCTTGCTGATGTCAGGAGACAGCCGTGACCGATCGGACCGTGACGGATCGAGGCCGGCGCATCGCCTTGCTCGGCGCTCCCATCGACATGGGGGCTTCGCAGCGCGGCACCTTGATGGGCCCCGCGGCGCTGCGCACCGCAGGCCTTGCGACACTGCTCGAAAGCCTGGATTTCGAGGTCGTCGACTACGGCGATCTTTCCGTGGCCGAAGTCGGGGACCTCACCGACAGGCCGCCGGAAAGGGCCAATCACTACCGCGAGATCCAGCGCTGGACGCGCGTTCTGAGCCAACGAGGCCATGAGATCGCGAAAACCGGCGCGCTGCCGATCTTTCTCGGCGGCGATCACACGCTGTCCATGGGTTCGGTCAATGCCATGGCGCGTCATTGGCAGGAGCGTGGACGCGAGCTGTTCGTGCTCTGGCTCGATGCTCATGCCGACTACAACACGCCGCAGACGACGCTTACTGCGAACATGCACGGCATGTCGGCCGCGTTCCTGTGTGGCGAGCCCGGCCTCGATGGCCTGCTCGGTGACGATCCGCGCGCTTCGATCACCCCTGACAGGCTCGATTTGTTCGGCGCGCGCTCAATCGACAAGCTCGAGAAGGAATTGATGCGCGCGCGCCGGATCAGGGTCGTCGACATGCGCCAGATCGACGAGTTCGGCGTCGCCGTCTTGATCCGGCGCGTCATCGAGCGGGTCAAGGCGAGCAACGGCGTGCTGCATGTCAGCTTCGACGTCGACTTCCTCGATCCCTGCGTGGCGCCGGGCGTCGGCACCACGGTGCCGGGCGGAGCGACCTATCGCGAGGCGCACCTGATCATGGAGCTGTTGCATGATTCCGGCGTGGTGGGATCGGTCGACATCGTCGAGCTCAATCCGTTCCTGGACGAGCGCGGCCGGACGGCGCGCACGGCGGTCGAGCTGATCGGCAGCCTGTTCGGCCAGCAGATCACCGACCGACCGACGCCGAGCAACGCGATCGCTCCGGGCGAGTGATGCAATCGACCGAGCGGATCATGAGCTGGCGAGTCGGCCGTTCTGATTGGCGTGTATTGATCCGGAGAGGGCGGCGCGCCTTTCGAAACCAATGTTATGTCGCCCCTTGGCCCGTAGCGGGCCATAGTCGAATCCGCCGCGGCGTCTGCTTCCCAAAGGTGACCCGAACCACATCGGACAAGTTGCCAAGAGCAGCCTTTGACCCAGAGCGGAGATCACTGCTTTCAGCTAATGTAAAAGAGAGGGAAGAATGACCTGGGAGGGGAAAAGTGTCCAATACCGGCTACGCGCTGACAGGTTTCATCTCGTGGGCTCTCTTGCTGCTGGTGCTCATGGAAAGCATCCGAGCTTATCTTGTGGTGACGGGTGATGTTGCAGCCAATGGCTTCACGCCGGACAATTCCGGACTGTCGCCGTTTATGCAGCGCCTCGCCCGTGCTCATGCCAACTGCGTCGAAGGTCTGCCGATCTTTGGCGGTCTGTTGGCGATTGCGATCATGACATCAAGAACAGCGATTACGGATCCCTTGGCGCCTTGGTTTCTTGCCGCACGAATCGTGCAGTCGATTATCCATCTCCTTTCGAGCGGTCCTATCGCGGTCAGTCTGCGCTTCACGGCTTTCGCAGTCCAGATGGCGATAGGTGTCTATTGGTCGTGGAAGATGTTGGCCTAAAGACTAGGGCACAAGTTGATATTTGGGCGGTTATGGGACCTGGCTGATCTCCCAACGCCTTCCGGCATAGGTCGCTTCTTCTCGCGCAACCGTACGAACGAGCCGCGAACCCGACTCCTCGCGCGGTTAGATCGGGCAGGAACATTCCCACGTTTGCCAAGTTTTCCCAGTGCCCTTCCCCAAGGGTGACACGCATGGCCCCAGCTCCCAATCGCCCCCCGAGCTGGGGCCTTTTTCCATCGCGACCGGCTGGTGACCCGGCCGGAACTTTGCCGACATAACACCGTTCCCGATGCGCGGGCGCGAACGTAGGCGGACACCATGAAATGGATGCTTGTGGTCCTCGTGGGTGGCGTCGCCCCCGTCAATACCGATCTCGTATTCGACAAGTTCAGTGACTGCCTGTCCGCCGAAGCGCAAATGCGACAGCACTACTCCGATGCGTTCGATGCCTGGGACCGTGTGGCCGCGGCAAGAATCGACCGGCGTAGCGACTACAGGAAGGCCCGCGATCTCGAGGCGAAAAGACTGCTGAGCAACGTGGGCACCTGTGTGCCACACGGCGGGGGAGATTCTGTTGCGCCGGCGGAGCAGCCCAAGCCGCCCGCCGCACCTTCGCAGCAACCCGCTGCGCCGCCGCAGCCAACGCCGCGACCTTAGCGAAACGCCGCGCGGGCCCTTCGGCCAAATTGGGTCCGGCGACGTCGGGAAAAAGTGGCAACATCTTTGGAACCTTGTCATCGGTCCCTGGGTTCTCGCAAGCCGCATCCTGCGGTGAGGAGATACCCATGAAGAAGCTGATGCTGACGTGCGCGGCTGCTGCGCTGATCTCGACCGGCGCGCTGGCGCAGTCGACCGTCGTCACCACCACCGGCACCGGCCATGCCGCCGCCGTGCAGATCGAGCCGGAATACCGCACAAAGATTCGTACCTACGTGACCGAACACAAGGTGCGCCCGGTGCAGACCCGAGAGAAAATCGTGGTCGGCCAGCCGGTGCCGCGCGAGGTCGAGCTCGAGGCCGTGCCCGCCGATTGGGGCCCCTCGCTCACCAGGTACCGTTACGTCTACTCGGGCGAACGCGTGATGCTGGTCGATCCGTCGACGCGCACGGTCGTCCAAGAGATCGACTAAGTCCCGGGAGGCGGGTCGCTGAGCAGGCGGCCCGCCTCCCGCAACCACGGCCCCGCCCAATACCTTCCCCTTATTCTTGTTTGCGAGCGGCTGTCATGCCGATCATTCGATACTTCGTCTTCGTCGGCGGGGTCCTGCTGGCCTTGCTGTTCGTCGCCGACCGGTACTTGCCGGCTCCGGGCGAGCCTGCAGCGACGGCAGATCCTGACAGAACCATCATCCGGATCGCATCGGCAAGGAAGCTACCGGAGAAGATCGTATTCGATACGCGGCCGCGCGCCGATATGCCTGAGATCGCGCAGGCCGATCCGATTCCTGAAGAACCGCGGCAGCAAATGCGTGAAGCCATGGCCGCCATGCCTGCAGCACCGTTCGACCAGATTAAGAAAGAACCGCCCGCCCGCATCTCCGCAGAGGCCCGTCCGCAGCCGAAGCGCTCGGCCAAATCATCGAAAAGGGCAGCCGAGCGACGGCTTGCCCTCGAGCGGCACGACCCGTTGTCCGGCGGATGGTGGTGAGCGGAAAAGTTCGCAAGCGATGTAAAGGAAAAGGCCGTGCCCGTTCGGAGCGCGGTCTTTTTTGCAGATAGGAAGAGCGCGAAAGCGATGCCGAAGAACTCGCCAGCTTCGGGATAGCCTACCTGCACCGGCTTCCCAAGGACGAATGTTGACGGACATAAAGACGCTCGTTGCCCGCGTGGCCCGCGGAAGCACTAGGCCGAGTTGGACGCTGCTGGCGATTTCCTTTCTCGTCTCGGCGGTCATCGTGATCGCCTTGCGCATCATGTTCGGGAGCTAGATCGGCCCGCCGGGCTTGCGGCTCCGCTCACTGAGTGCCCAACCGGGAACAAGTGGAATATCCAGGCGTTGGCGGCCAGGCATCCATCTGGATGCTGACTCACTGGAGGAGACGATCGATGAAGACCATTTTTGCCGCAACTCTGATCACCACCACTCTGATCAGCGGCGCTGCGTTGGCACAATCCACCCCGCCCGCTGATCGAGCGGCTCCTGCTGCTACCGCACAGCCGGCCGATAAGATGATGCTCAAGAACAATTGGCGCGCCTCGAAGCTCATGGGCCTGAACGTCTATAACGAAGCCAACGAGAAGCTCGGCGACATCAACGAACTGCTCGTCGACAAGAGCGGCAAGATCAACGCGGTGGTGATCGGCATCGGCGGCTTCCTGGGAATGGGCGAGCACGATATCGCCGTTTCGATGGACAAGCTGAAGTTCGTCGAAGAGCCGGTCCGGACCAGCTCGACCGGCACTTCGACCACCTCCCGCGAGACGACGACCGGCGCGGCTTCGACCAACGCCACGAGCCGCAACACCAATGATTGGGTCCCCGATCACGCCGTCATGAGCGGAAACAAGGAGCAGTTGAAGGCGCTCCCGCAGTTCAAATATTCGGACTACAACTGACAGGACGAACGTTATCGAGATCGAGGGCCTCCATTTGGAGGCCCTTTTCATTTGCCCACACCGGAGTGGCTCGCCAAACAAAGGCGACCGGTGCCGGACGGGCCGCCGCACGAGTAAGCGTCTCATCGCTCAGCGCATATGAACCAGAAAATAGCCGACGCCGCCGACGAAAAGGACGGCAGAATTTTTTTCGCTGATCTGAACAAAGGCAAGCGCGCATTGCCGATATTTCCCGCCTGGAACCGCGGCGGTGTCGAATCTGGAAGGGCCGCCTGCAGCGGCCCTTCGCACTCAGCCATGTGTATTGAAGCTATTCCCTCGGTTCGGCCAACGCGGTGCCGAGTGGGATCGCTTTCCGGCCGCAGGATCGTGGCCTCTGCAGGCTGGGATCGCTCCGAGGGAGGCGGGAACCGGGAGGGGCGCCATTGAATTAACCTGCATGAGGACAACAGCGGATCTTTCGATGACAAATACTCGTTTCGCGAGCTCCATCTCGGCCGCCCTCCGCCATCCCGGTGTGATCGCGCTGATCGTGGCTGGCGTAACGATTGCGGCAATGCTGATTGTCGATCACGGCCCTTGGAGCCGCGCCAAGACCCAGCCTGCCCATATAGCCATGTATGCGACCACGGGAGAGGCGGCGCGGGCGGCTGGTGCCGCGGTACTCCCGACCACACCGAAATCGCCGATCGAGCCCTCGCGGCCAGGACCCAAGACGTCGCCGACCGTCAACCCCGTGACGCCGTAGCTTAGTCCGCTTCAAGCAATCACCGACGAGCCGAGCAGAGCGAGCACGGCCAGCGCCATCAGCGCGGTGCCGAGCCAGCCCAGCGCGATCAGCCATGACCGGGCCCTGAAGCGGCCCATGATGGCGCGGCTCGAGACGATCAGCATCATCATCGCCATGATGGGCACGGCGACGATGCCGTTGAGCACCGCGCTCCACACCAGCATGTGGATGGAGTCGATGCCCGTGAAGCCGAGGCCGAAGCCGATGATGGTTGCCGCGGCGATGATGGTGTAGAAGCCGGCGGCCTCGTCGGGCTTGGCCTCCAGCGTGGCACGCCAGCCGAAGATCTCCGCGACGCCGTAGGCGGCCGAGCCCGCCAGCACCGGGATCGCGAGCAGGCCCGTGCCGATGATGCCGATCGCGAACAGCGCGAAGGTGAAATCCCCAGCCAGCGGCCGCAGCGCTTCGGCCGCCTCCGTCGCCGAATTGATCCTGGTGACGCCGTTGGCGTGCAGGACCGATGCGGTGGTGAGAATGATGAAGAAAGCGATGCCGTTGGACAGCAGCATGCCGGAGATGGTGTCGGCCCGGATGCGCGCGAGCTCCGGACTGCCGCCGCGCTTGAGCTCGCGAAGCGGCTTGTCGCGCTTGCCCTGATTCATCTCCTCGACCTCCTGCGAGGCCTGCCAGAAGAACAGATAGGGGCTGATGGTAGTGCCTAGCACGGCGACGACCATCAGAAAATAATCGCCGGTGACGTTCGCCTCGGGCCACACCGCGGCGAGCAGCGCCGTGCTCCACGGGATCTTGACGGTGAAGGCGGTCGCGACATAGGCGAACAGCGCCAAGGTGAGGAATTTCAGCACCGGCGAATAGCGGCGATAGGGCAGGAACACCTGGAGCAGGGTCGAGCCCGCCGCGAAGATCAGCGCGTGCTCGTGGTTGAGGCCGCCAATGACGAGCGAGAGCGCCTCGGCCATCGCGGCGATGTCGGCGGCGATGTTGAACGTGTTGGCGGCAACGAGCATGGCGACGAGGCTCAGCACCGCCCAGCGCGGCGCGATCCGCATGACGTTGGCGGCAAGTCCCTTGCCCGTGACCCGGCCGATCTGCGCGCTGACGAGCTGGATGGCGATCATGAACGGCGTGGTCAGAAACACCGTCCACAGCAGCCCGTAGCCGAATTGCGCGCCCGCTTGCGAATAGGTGGCGATGCCGGAGGGATCGTCGTCGGCGGCTCCGGTGACGAGGCCCGGCCCCAGCCTTTGCAGCAGCGTCGGCGCGGATTTCGTCGGCGTGAGAGCGCTGTCGCTCATGAACGGGACCTCGTCGAAGCAGGTGGTTTCATAGCAAATGCCAATCAGAGAACGAAAGTTCCTGGCCGCGCGGGCGATCTGCGATTTCGGTTAAATCTAAATCGACTTGACTGTCGGGCAAAACAGGTGTAGATTGCCATCATCGCAAGAATTCTCGCAGCCCCAAATTCTCGCAGCCCGACATCTCCCAGCGCAAGTCAGTCCGCGAGGCTGCTCGCGCCGGGTGCGGGACTTTGAACGTCGGGGATGAAGGAAGTCCGCCGCGCTACTTGACGCTGACGAACATGCCCCAGGCGGCGGCCAGCGCCGCGCCGGAAAAGACGATCAGCGGGTTATCGCAGAATGCGCCGCCATAGCTGCACATGGTGACGCCGAACGAGCCGATCTCGTGATGGCTCGCGGAGTAGAACAGTCCCGACAGCACCAGCAATGCAGCGGCGACGTAATACATGGCAATCTCTCCGACCCTTTCCCGATTGCATTCGCGCAAGCCCATGTCCCAGCATGGCGCGAAGAGATTGCATTTCGCCAAATCCGCTTTGCTGCATTTGAGATAAAGTCTGATCTGTCCGGCAAAGCATCGGCAGGGTGGAGCATCGGGACGTGGTGGCGCTGCGCTGATGGCGTTTTCTCGCATCAAAAAAGGCCCCGCGTCGCGGGGCCTTTGTCGTGGCGGGTGTGGGATGGCCTATCGCCGCGTGCCCACGCCGTAGAGTTCGCGCTCGCGGCCGATGTCCTCCGGAGACAATGGCGGGCTTGCGGCATCGAAGTCGCTCCAGCCGGTTTTCTGCCAGGCCATGCTGCGATCCTGCAGGTTCACGGACTTCTCGTGGAGAAGCGCATCGAGGCGCGCGCGGTCCTGGTCGGGCACCCTCGCGGTCACCAGCGTGCCGCCGCGGCGAACGCCCTCGGCATAGCGCGAGGCATCCTCCTTGGAGACGCCGGCCTGAGTCAGGGCGCCGACGATGCCGCCGGTGGCCGCGCCGGCAGCCGCGCCGACGGCGGTCGAGGCGAGCCAGCCTGCCGCAACGACCGGTCCGAGGCCGGGAATCGCCAGCAGGCCGAGGCCCGCGAGCAGGCCCGCCGCGCCGCCGAGGCCGGCGCCGATGCCGGCTCCGGTCCCGGCGCCTTCAGCGCGATCGTCGACGCCGTCGCGATCGCGGTCCACCTTACCGGACCGCGAGCCGTACCAATTGTCCGAATTGTTGGCGACGATGCTGATATCGGAATGCGCCACGCCGGCGCCTTCGAGCCGGGTCACAGCGCGTTCGGCATCGGAGTAATTGTCGTAAAGACGTGAGATGGTGACGGTCATTGTGAGGGTCTCCTGGCGATTTGCTTGTTACTTGGTGGGGTTCACGTTGCCCTGGAAGTCCAGGCTGACGTCGGTTTTGGTGCCGGCCTTGTCGGCCTTGCCGCGCCAGACGCCCTCGTTGTCCTTTTGCAGGCCGGAGACGTTGGAATATCCCGCTTCTTCGATCTTCGATTTCGCCTGTCCCTCGGTGAAGCTGTTGCGGCCAGCGACCGGCTTGTTCGAGTTGTTCTGGTCCGAGCTGTTGACGGCGTTGTTGCCCGGCCCGCTCTGGGCAGGCTGTGACTGCGCGCCAGCGGGCACCGCTCCGAGCAGCAACATGGTCGTGGCAAGTAGAGTGAGACGTCGCATTTCTTCGTCCTCCAGCAAGTGAATGTGCCGGCGACAACAAGTGAGATTCGAATTGGTTGCTTACGTTTGAAGCTGCCGAGTGCCGCAGCCTGTGTCGCGCGAAACGCGCGGGTGCATCGAACCAGTTTAGGAACGTCTGCCAGTTTATCCCGTTTATGCGCGCCCCGCGGACTGTTGAAGAAATGGACGGCGCAAGACCACGAGCGATTGAAGGCATTGGCCGATGCGGGCCGGCGGCCGGACGAGATTGCAAGCGAGCTCAATCGAAGCGAAGCGGCGGTGAGAGTGCGTGCCTGGCAGCACGGCATCGCCCTGCGGCTTGTCATTCAGAAGCGCAAGCCCGTGAAAACCGCTAGTTCGAAGGCCCGCATGTGAGCGAGGCGATCTTCCCGGATGCGTCGAAGGTCAGGATCGCACTCACAACGCCGCCTTGCGCCACATAGGAGATGACCGTGCCCTCCGCCGACGGCTGGAGGTTGTCGAGGCTGGAGGCCGGGTGATTTCTGAGGCGGTCGATCCAATAAGCGCGCAAGCCTTGCTTGCCTGAGATCGTCTTCATGCCGCCGCAGCCGCAACGGACCACCGCCTCGTCGGCGTACATCTTCAAAATGGTCTCGATATCACCGGCGCGGTAGGCATCAAGCCAGTCGACCGCAGCGGCCATCGGGTCAAAGGACATCGTCCTACCTACCTGCCGTTTCGTCGGCCGGAGGTTTAGGGACGGGGGTGTGAATGCGGGGTGAAGGTCGTCACCGAAAGTGCGTGTTCCAGCCAGGAAACCGCAATCGTCGCGCAGGGAACCTCGTTCTCCTCGTGTCAAAGCGCAGCAAGACGGTGGAGCACCGCGTTGGTCGCCAGCTCGTCGCGCGCGCCGAACAGCGGCACGCGGAGTCACTGGAAGGCGGCCGCGTCACTTCGACGATTGTGCGTCGGCTTGCGTCCTGGCCGGCTCCCAAGGTGCGGGAAGGATGACGCGGATCGGACGAGCCTCAGCGGAGCCTTGACCGGCAGGCCGGGCTTGATCGCCGGCAGGCTCGGCCAGAGCCACGGACAGCAGTGCCATCAGCATCGCCAGCGAAGTCGTCACAAGTCTCATGTCCAGCATCGAGGCCTCCGGTTTGCGCACCAACGCAAGCCGGGGGCAGTTGGTTCGGGCCTGACCGGGAACAAGTGGCAATTTGTGATGTTGGTCAAATCCAGGCCCGGATAGAAGGGCGCTGCTGGAGGAGGATCTAATGAACGTCAAGACCATCATTGCCGCTGTCGTGCTGTCGTCGGTTGCGGCCCCTGCATTCGCGCAGTCGTTCTACGTGGTGCAGGACGTCAAGACCAAGAAGTGCACGATCACGGAGGCGAAGCCGACGAGCACGGAAACGACGGTCGTCAGCGGTGACACCGTGTACAAGACCAGAACTGAAGCCGAGGCCGGCATGAAGACCGTCAAGGTCTGCACGTCGAACTGAGGAGATTGGCGATGCCTGTACTTTTGCTTTGGGCCGTCCCGGCCGTGATCGTTATCGGTGGCGGCGTTTATCTGATTGGCCACATGCACTGAGAATGGACGTCGAGGGTGCCCAGCGCACCCAGAGCCCTCACCCTGCGGGTGAGGTTGCGTGAGCGTCAAGCAAAAGCCCGCGTGGAGCGATCCGCGCGGGCTGTTCTATATGAACCGCATTGGGAGAATTTCGAAGGCCGGGAATTGTCTCAACCGCGAGCGGTACGTTCAGCCCCGCTGAAGTCCCCGAGGCGCGTCCGAAGTGGCACCTCGCTCACTGCCGCGCGGATGAACTCCGTGGTGGCCATGTTCAATTGTGTACACAAGCAGGCGGCGCCCCGAGCACCCCATCGGACGAAACACGGCTGAAACATTGCTGAAACCAGATCGCCCTGAACTCCGCGCCCGCTCGTGCCGACCAACGGAGCGAAGAGGAGAGACAATCATGATCCAGATCGGTTCGAAGGAAGAAGTTGCGTTCCTGCTGGCGCTGTTCGGCACCCACACCCAGCCGGTGAAGCGGCCGAAGCCGAAATCGCAGCAAAGGTGAGAGGCTGAACCCATGCCAGGTTTGGCCGAATGCCAGAGCCTGCTCAGGCTCCTGATCGCCAGGGGCGATCCCAAGGCCATCCCGCTCGCCAAAGGCGCCATCGATCAGTATCTGAACACGGCGCCGCTCAGCGCCCGCGGGCGCGGCCTGCGCGTGCTCCAGCGCGACGCACTCGACCAGCACGATGTGGCGGTCGGCGTGCAGCGCTCGTTCGCCGAGACGGTTGATGCCTATATCGAGCACAAGCTTGCGGAGGAGTAGGGGGCTGCGCAAGCAGGCATAGTCCGTGTCTTGCCGGATCGATCCTTGCCAGCGTCCCTTGCCAGAGTCCCTTGGCAGAGTCCCTTGGACGGTGTTCCCGGAACCCGTTGATCCCCAGCGAATTTTCGTCTTGTTAGAAACCTTTGCCGTTCTCGGGCCTAATACGGCAAAGGATGCAACAATGCCGCGTTACTACTTCGACCTTCGCGACGACAAGGGAATTGCCCTCGACGAGGAAGGGCTGGAACTGGCCAGCCCGCGCGCCGTTCGGGCCGAGGCGGCCAAGTCGCTTGCCGACATGGCACGCGATGCCGTCCTCTCGGCGCCGCCCACGGGCGGCAGGCAGACGATGGCGATCGACGTTCGCGACGCGGGCGGTCCCGTCATGCAACTGACATTCTGGTTCGAGATCGAGACTCCGGCATCGCGATCGCAATCAGGCGATCATTGACGCGTCAACGATCGCGGCGGCGACTCCTCGGAATCCAGCACGGCGATCTTCCGGCCGAGCTGCCACACCTCGACCTTGCCGTGGCGTGTGAACTGGCGCGCCAAGCTGAGGGCGGAGGAATCCGACGGGGCTTCGAACGCTTCGGCGGAGCGGAAGACGCCGTTCTCGCCGATCAGATAAGCGCGATATTGCTGCATCATGTCGGTGCTCTCAGGCCGGGGGAGCGCAGCCAGGCCTCGATCTGCATGGCCGTTTCGTCCTGCCGCGCCCGGCGCAGCAGCATCTCGCGGCGGCGCCCCGGCGAAAGCGCGCGTGCTTCCTCGCGACAGCGCGTGGCTTCGTCGGCGAGCCTTTGGGTGAGAGTCTTGGTCTGTTTGAAACGACGGCGCATCAGCATGGCGCTTCTCCCTGTTCGAGGAGGCGGGAGCGCGACTTGGCGTTCTCATCACCGATAAATGCCAAGGGCCTCGCGATGATGGATGAACCCTAGGCCGCAGGAGGCGCCGAGTCTGTATCATAAGATACGCCCGCAAATTAAATTTTCGGGTGTAATTTCAGTCGCTTGAGGCACTTACTCAATTTGAGTGCGACACGAACCCTGAGTTCACCTTTGGACCAAAGCCGACCCTCGGATCGCTTGCAAGACACCCCCAAGGCGTCCGCGCGCGGGCTCAGGCGCGAAGCGCAAGGTGCAGGAACTGGTTGAAGGCGCTCGCCTGGTAATCGGCGAACGCCTCGCCGTTGACGAAGCCGCGCTTGCGGTACAGCGCCAGCGCCGGCTCGAACGCCGGGCCGCTTCCGGTCTCCAGGCTCAGCCGGGTCAATCCGCGCGCCTCGGCCTCGCGCACGATGTGGTCCAGCAGCAGCGCCGCGACGCCGCGGCGCAGATGATCGGGGTGGGTCCGCATCGACTTCACCTCGGCGCCGCCGTCGCCCAGCTCTTTCAGCGCGCCGATGCCGACGACGTCATCGCCCTCGCGCACCGACCACACGGTGACATCGGGCACCTGCAGCCCCGACAGGTCGAGCGCGAACACGTGGCCCGGCGGCGAGTTCGCATGCATGCCGGCGAGATGAAGCGCGAGCAGGCGGCGGGTCGGTTCAGAGGTGAGATCGTCGGGGTGGATTGAGAACATGGGGGACCGTTTGGGAGCTGTGCGCCGGCACTCGAATGCGCCCGCACAATATGAAGCAGAGAAAACGCCGATTGACAATGTTCACGTTTTGTTCTAAACTTCAAAATGCTTCAACCGTTGGGCGAGCAATCTGAGATCGCGTCTCGTCCAAGATTATTTCCGCGGGTAGTCGATGAGTAGCTCCCTTCTCGCTTTGGTCTTATTGGATAATCCGGTGACGCCGGACATGTCAGAGGTTGCAGAGGTCCTTCACGCCCGACATTCGGAGTTGGCAACCGAGACGATGGACGACGGGCATGCACTGCAGGCTCGCGCAAACTCGCCGCTCATTCGTTGCGGCAAAGAGCTCGTTGCCGTCATGTCGATGCCGGCACCCATTCCGCATGATCAGGGGCTGTGGGCGCGCGCCGCCACGACGTGGCCGGAGAGCAAGGCGGTGGCCGCCCGGCATCGCGGTCATCTGGTCGTATCGATGCTCGGAAAGAGTGAGCAACCGCTGGTCGCCGCGCGCGTCACGAGCGCGGTGATCGGCGCGTTGATTGCCACGATGCCGGAATGTTGCGGCGTGGTGTGGGCCAGCCGGGTCGCGCGGCCCGCCGATCTTTGGCGCGAAATGTCACGCGATTCATTCGCGCCGTATCCCGACTATCCCTTCAGGCTGTGGATCGACATTCTTCCGTTCCGGTCAGATGCCAAGATCGGCGCGGTCACGATGGGACTGTCCGCATTCGTCGGCCGGGAGATCGAGTTCGTGACCGGTGAGCTCGCGCTGCCGGCGTTGTTCGACAAAGTGGCCGGCCTTTCCGTGTATCTGCTCGAGCATGGAAGCGTGGTGAAGGACGGCGACACGATCGGGGCGAGTGCGAGCGAACGCATTCAGGTTCGTCACAAGAACTCTGATGCGTTTGGCGGGCTGCCGGTGTTTTACTGTACGGATGATTCTGTTTAGATCGGCAGCGTCGGCACACTGCGCCGGCGTGCGCTAGACTTGGATTTGATGAGAAGAATGATGGTTGATTCTCCTGCCGAGAAGCGCCGGGGTAGGGCAAAGGATCGCAGGTTCTATGTCGTCGGTTTGGACTTCAGGTTTCAAACGGCGCCGGGCTGGGAGATGGAGAATCTCGCGGTTCTCGCAGGTGGGCGCCACGTACTCATTCCACCGCCGGGGCGAGGCTTCCCGCCTTTCCCTGAAGCACCGCGACTCGTCATCGACAAATCTCTCGGCCGCGCGCCCGTGGACTGGGAGCTCTTTCACGACTACCGGCTTGTTTCGGATCGGATGAAAGGCCTTCTCGAGGCCCTGGATCCGGAGGGGGTTCGTTTCGTCAGATGCGAGACCCGCTATCGAGACGGCCATGCGGCGCCAACGTATTGGCTTTGTGACATCATCAGGGTACTCGATGCCGTCGACGAGGCGAAATCGGATCTTGAGATCGAGTATCCCACGCCCGATCGTAAGGTTTACAATCTGAGAAAAAGAAGCTGCCTCATCTTCAAAGAGGATAGCGTCGGGGCAGCCCATATCTTCAGGCTTCTCTTCTATCCGATGGTTGTCGGCGACCAAGTCCTGAAGGAGGCGTGCAAGGAAGCTGGCATAAGGGGCATCGGATTCACTGATGCGACCAAGTATTGAGCCCAAGTGCAACTGCTGCTGGCGTTGAAGGCTCATCGCCTGCAGAAAGCCGCGACGAGAGCGAAATTGATTACAGCGGCCTGTATCAGTCATTCGGGAGCGATCGTTTGACACGTCGGGCAAAACACCGGCAGAATGGCATCATCGAAAGAATCCGATCAAGCTCGCGGGATCCCGCGGGCTTTTTTGTTGCGCGGTCGCTCGTGGTTTCCGACGGGTGTCATCGCGAGCACGATGTTCAACGAGATCCAGTCATGAGTGACCACGGTCAGAAATATTACGAAGTCATTCCCGGCTACAAACTGGTCTTCAGAGAGGCCGATATCGGCAACGCGCACATCTTTCGCATGGCCTACCAAGATGCGACTGTCATATGCGATCAAGAGCTCAAGGAGGCCTGCAAATCCGCGGGCCTGAAGAGAATTCGGTTTGACTACGCCTCAAAAAGCCGATTTGGGCTCGCGCCTTCCTGAGAAGTGAAGTCCGTTCGCTCGCGGGCGGCTGTGCTTTCTCGGTACGGGCGAGAAACGCCGGCCGCCTTTGCTTCAACGATGACCAGTTCAGGCTTGGCAAATTTCGTCTAGCGGACTCGGCTCGTGCCGGCGCGCCAAGACCCCCTTTGCCTGATCTAAAATAGAACCAATAGGGCCCATGCTCTTGGGCCGGTGAGCAATTCCGCTCCGCGAGCGTCAACTGCGGACGGTCTGATCGAGCGCTCGCCTGTACGCCATAGCACTTCAGAAATATTGCAAGCTTGTTTGACGAACGCGCAGGCCCAGCCGTGCGGCCGCGCTCGCTCGCTTCGTCCACTCATCGGCAGTCGTGAGTCACGCCGTCGCTGCCGGCCACTAGCCGCCGTTTTCGCCCGTCAGCACGGGCGGACAAACCCCACACTTCAATTTTCGTCTCGCGTGCCTGGCGCCGAATGTTTCGGCGCGCCGCTGAACGATGCCTTGGCGCTGCGCCAGAGGGTAGCATGTTCCAGATCCATCACATCCTGCCGCGGAGCCTTGTTGGTCATCGCGCACTCAAAGTCTTGAGTGATCGCTTCAACCTAGACGGCATCAAGAATCTAATGCATCTGCCGTCAGATCAAAAAGCAGCTCACGAGGTGGAATCAAGCCCTCACACAGGCGGCCACCTCGGAAGCTATAACAAGGTGTTTTGCAAATTCCTTGGTGAACTCGAGGCACACCCATCCTTTGCTGCCGCCCAACAAGGCGATACTGCTGCTCTTGATCAATTGGACGCCGAGATGGGTGACTTTCTCGCCGCGGCCAAGCACGCGTTGGCGCGAGGGCATTTGCTCACCAATACCCCTGTGGGCATGACGCGGGAGGATGCGAACAAGCGTATCGAAAATTGGTACGCTAACTGGAGGACTTATGCCAAAGACAACCAGGACAGCATTCTGCAAATGCGGGATACCGTCGACCAACTTCATTCCGCGGGCGAGCGGGAAGGCGCTCTGCGTGCTCCCGTCCTCTTGCCTCACGGCAACCTCAGTCTTGCGGACAAGATAGCCATCCTGAAGAGATATACCGACAGTTCGCCGATTTCGCAGCACTTTGCCGCTGTCGGGCCTGTCCCTGATCTGCCAGGCTTCGAGGTGCCATCTTTCGATGCGCGACTGCCCGGCTTTGTTCCGCCTGCTACAGAAGATCTGAATCGACCGGAAGGATTTTTGCCAAGTAATCCGCTTCTCCAGTTTGGATTGCCAGGTTTTCCGGCAATCAATCCTCAAGGTTTCGGACAACTACCTCCGACGACGGCTGTCCCCCAAGATCCGTTGGTGCTCAAATTTGATCCGGCAACCGGCTGGGCACTTCCATTCTCCGAACGCTCTCCGATATTAGATCCCGACCCTCCGTCTCAGGCAACGCCGCCGGCGGGCCTCTACAAGGGGGCGGGGCTTGCCGCAGCCGCAGTGTTCGCTCCGGAATTCTTGCCTCTCTGGGCCAGGATGGGCGTTGCTGGGCTAGCTGCTAGCGCACCGACGTTAGCAACCGCTGGGACCGGCGGCGGAGTATTCTCCACGGGCCAGCTCCCATATGATCCATTCAAGCGCGACCAGACGACTTCCAATAGCTATGTTGGCAGCCCAAGTTCGGACCCGTGGGCAAACGTGGGTGTGGAGCAGACAACAGCAGTACCCCCGACGGTGAATCGCCGCGGAGATCAGGACGAGACCTCGAAGGGACCAACTCAACAGTCGCAGGCGCTTCAATCAGAAGCCTCGGGCTACGCCGCATCAGTCGCGCCCGAAGATGTCCGGCGCCTTGCCCGGGTCAACGAGTCCAACGCGGGCAGCGTATTTACGTCCGGGAGTGCGGCGGTCCCGTACCTGCCTTCAACGGAATTCAACGAACGGTTTGGCAGTTGGGCCGTGCCGACGGCTAACAGCGGGCGATCGCAGCCGAGCAAGCCGATCGCTATGTTCGCCGATGAGCCGAGCTACCTCGTTCCACCTCCGATCTTCGGGGTGGACGGTTCGGGCCAACCCCATGGCGACGCTGAGGAGTGGTTCTCGCGCTGGATACGGCCATTGCTTCGTCAGGAGTGAAGACTAATCCGGAGTGGTGTGCGCCGCTCGAGATCCTCTTTTGCACGTCGGGCAAAACACCGGCAGAATGGCATCATCGAGATGAATTTGTTTTGCGCCCGCGACGGATATTGCCGCCGCGGGTTTTTTGCGTCTCGATCCTGAATTGACATGGGTAATTTGAAGGAATTTTCCAAATGACTGACGTAGTGAATGCCAACCTGCTTTCCCAAAACGCTCTCGCGAGAGCGGCCGCTCGCCGAGCGGTGAAGCAACGGACGTTGACCGAAATCAAATCCTCGGCACGGACACATACCGGCGTCGCCATGAAGGCTCTCGTGCAGATCGCGGGTAACAAAGATGCTCCCGCTCATGCACGCGTCGCAGCTGCCACCGCAATATCGCATCGAGCGGGTCATCGTCCATCCCGGCGATAACGTGACGATGGAAGCGCAGATCGAGGAAAGCGTGCAGCGAGTCCCGATCAGTGTTCTCGGAAGCCTCGGGGCGATATGTGATTCCGAGGCGATTTATGAAGAGCGTTGGCTGCATTCGCAGGAGCAGCCATGAGCGAAATACTTTAATGCAGGCGATGGGAACTTCAACGGACGTTCACCTCGAAGTCCATATCGCGCGCCATGACACCGCTAATGCAGCCGGTCACACATGCGCCGAACTTCACCACCACGACCAGTTTTGCGAAGACACGTTCATCATGGCTGGTGCCGGAAGACTCCATCCAATAGTTCGCGCAACAGCAATTCCGGGCGATTACCGTCAGCCACGTTGACAAATGGGAGAGAGCAACCGGCCGACCTTCGAAGCAGCGCCAGTGACCCGTAGCAGACTTTTGGCATATTGAGCGGATGCAGCCACATTGCTATGCTTCGTTCACATCGTGCCTTAGGTCTGATGGGCAGGCTTGATCAGGCTTACGGACTGCAGCCTGCAATTTGGAAATTGGAATTCTTGAAGCCATAGGCCCCGCCTCCGGACGCATTTCAAAAGCGGCCGGGGAATGTTCATGGACGTCATTTCCCTCCGTTCTTCCCCTTGACTCGGAGGCGGGCTTTTTCTGTCAGCTTGATCGGAAAAGTGATTCCGCCATGTCCATTCCAAAAAGCATAACTCAATGCACTTCAGTCAATCGCCACAACAGAAGCACGGCGTGCCACTACTTAGTTGTTTTAATCCTTTTAGTTTGCATCCTTCAGCTCGCAAGCAGTACGGCGCAGACACAGTGCGCAGCTCGCGATGTTTTGGAGAGACAGCTGAAATTCAAGACACGCGCGTCCGAAGCGCCTCAACGGCTCATTAAATCCGAGCGTGACATTGCGATATGGAAGACAATTGCAATAGGCACGTTCGCCGACTCACTTAAGCTGCGCGATGCAATGGACAGCATGCGATGCAGTGTGGGCGGCCAAGCGGGCGAAATCCTTGCCCGACCGTCCTTTATTACTGCTTCTCAGAAGACAGACATGGAGCTTGCACTCGTCTCCCCGACGCAACTTGGGTTCACGAGCGATAGTGTGACGTTAGCTGACCTTTACTCACGGGCTCGAAAACTCGGCTTTGAACTCGCACCGGCAGAGGTCGGACCACAATTGCGCATCCAATATTTCGACCAGCCCGTGGGCGAGTTCCTCATCATCGGAATGGAGCCGATCATGACTTGGAGCGGGGACCCGATTATTCTGAATGTAGCAAATGGCGGCGCCGGATTGATCCTCATCGGCCAAGACGGTAGAGCCGAAGCCGAGATACCTGCCACGTCTCGGATCGTTTTTGCGCGCTCGCATAAACTTGCGGCCAATACCAATCTCGTCGATCAAGCTGCTGCAGTTCCGCGCGAGTAAGGAGTGTGATCGCAACTGGCCCATCGGCGACCTTCGATGATGTCCGCTGTTTGTGCTCGTCTGGAGAGACGAGCGGACATCAGGGGCCGCCGAACTAAGCGCCCAATTCAGGAGTACGGGCGCTACGCCGCCGCAGGCGGCCCGACCCACCGCGTCAACGCATCCTCAAGCCCGTGTTGGTTCTCGTTCCCGACCCAGGCCACGTGGCCGTCGGGCCGCACCAGCACTGCGTCTGGTGCGGCGACCTGCCCGATGACCGGAAGCTCCCAGGCGCCGTCGTAACCGGCGTCGACGACATTGATGCGGTCCACCCAGGGCGTTGCGGCAACGCCGCCTCGCTTGACAAAATTGACCAGAACGCCCCGTGCCTCCTTTAGCAGCGAGAATAATCTCAGCTTCTGTCCTTCGACGGTAAGATCGAGATCGGGCATGCGCCGCCCGAGCAGCGCGTGGCCTTCGCCGAGATCATAGCGGATGTCGAGCCCGCTCATCATCGCGCCGAAACGTTTGCGCGGCTCGTCCATGCCGAGCAGTTCGGAGACGGTGTCGCGTGCGGCCTTGAGGCCGTCGTCGCCGCGGCGGAGCAGGGCGATCTGCGCCATGGTGTTTTTCAGCACGCGCGCGCCGACGGGATGGCGCTCGGCGTGGTAGCTGTCGAGCAGGCTGGCTGGCGAGATGCGATGGACCACCTGCGCCAGCTTCCAGCCGAGATTGACGGCGTCCTGCACACCTAGGTTGAGGCCTTGCCCGCCGACGGAGTGATGGATATGCGCGGCATCGCCGGCGAGCAGCACGCGTCCGTTGCGATAAGTCGCGGCCTGCCGTGCCGCATCGGTGAAACGGGAGATCCAGGCGGGATTGTGCAGTCCGAAGTCGGTGCCGTAGACCGCGACGAGGGCATCGCTGAGATCGCGCAAGGAGGGCTCGCCGGTGCGCGCGAGCGTTGCTTCCGTCACGACGACCAGCACGCGGCCGCCCTCAGTCTTGCTGAGGCCGTGAAAGCCGAGCGCATCATGCCGCAGGCCCCATGCCGGCAGCTCCTGCATCTCGACCTCGGCCATGAGATTGCTGAGCGTCGGTGAGGTGCCGGCAAAATCGATGCCGGCGGCCTTGCGCACCAGGCTGCGGCCGCCGTCGCAGCCGACGAGATAGCCTGCGCGCAAGGTCTCGCCGCTGGAGAGCATCACGTCGATGCCGGCTTCGTCCTGCGCGAAGCCCGTGAGCTCGACGTTGCGATAGATCGGCACTCCGAGCTCTTCGACCCAGTCCGCCAGGATCCGCTCGATATGGCTCTGCCGCAACGCCAGCCCGTAAGCGTGCCTGGTGGGCAGATCGCTGATGTCGAGCCGCGTCCAGGCAAAGCCCGCGAGCTGGACGATCTGTCCTTCGCGCAGGAAGCGATCGGCAACGCCGCGCTGATCGAGCATCTCGATGCTGCGGGCGTGCAACCCGCCGGCGCGCGTGCCGACGAGATCCTGGCTCGCGCGCCGCTCGAGGATGGCGACATCGACCTTCGCGAGCGCGAGCTCCGCGGCCAGCATCAAGCCGGTCGGGCCGCCGCCGGCGATCACCACGGCATGGCCGGGCGGCATCTGGTTCTGTGCGTCGACTCCCTGCGGCTGACGGCGTGAACGGGACGTCGGAAGCAGTACGGGCATGTCGTGACCCCTCGGCTGGTTGCTTTGGATGTTTCCTGGGGCGGGGGTTCTACGGCAGAGGCGGGGACTTGAAGCAAGCCCGTTGCGCACCACATATTGAGTTGGGAGAAGGGGCTTTCTCTTCCGCGTTCGCCGCGTTGACACGTCGGGCAAAACACCGGCATAATGGCATCATCGAAAGAGTTTGGTTCAGCCCGCGCGGAGCGATCTGCGGCGGGTTTTCTTTTGCGGCATTGGACGGTCAGCAGACGCCGGTGGTCCGCTGCATGATGTCGGCGAGCTCCTCGAACGAAAACGGCTTCCTGATCATCGGAAGGCCGCCGCGCCGGGGCTCGCGACCCGACAATTGCAGCATCTTCAGCTCCGGGCGGACGCGCTTGGCCAGCTCGGCCAGTTCATGACCATCCATGCCGGGCATGTTGATATCCGTGATGAGGATGGAGATGTCCTGGTTTTGCTCGAGCCGGCCGAGTGCATCCGGGCCGCTTTGGGCGCTGATCACCTGGCAGCCGAGATCTTCCAGCATGCCCACGATCACGTCGAGGACGGCGGGGTCGTCGTCAACAACCAGGACAGTGTGGCTCATCGCACGAATGTTCCTTCTGACGAAGCATTCAACGCGCCTCTTGTCGGGTAAGTTCCCGCAAAGGCCCCGCCGCATGCCGAGACTTCGGGCAAGACACCAGCAGAACGGCGTCATCGAAACGCGCGCCGGTCCCTCTAATCGTCCTTCGATAGATCGCCGGGTTTGGTGGGGATGACGATGGTGCCGCCATCGCCGTGAACGAGATCACGATCCTCGTCCTCTGTCTCGCCCGCGTCTTCGACGATCGCCTCCTTCTCGCGCGCCTTGTCGATGCGCGGCTTGGCTCCGGGCAATTCTCGCGTTGTCTCAGGTGACGTCATCTCAAGTGTCATCAAACCAATCCTCCTGATCGGCTAACTTTCGCCGGGCCCGTAAGTTCGTTTGACACGTCGGGCAAAACACTGGCAGAATGGCATCATCGAAAGAAGTTTGGTTCACCCGCGCGGAGCACATCCGCCGCGGGTTTTTTCGTCTCGATTTTCGAGATCGGACGGCGGCGGCGCATTACGGCCACGCACTCGTCAAACCTGGAGCGCCGATCGGCGCGCCGCCGTCCGAACCATTGCTGGCCGTGCACGCGCGAACGTGCCGGCCCGCGGCGCCGGGGCCAATCGCCCGCGCCGCTGCGGTCTCCGGGAAGACACGGAGATAGGGTTCGCGCCCGAAACGATCGCGCCTCGCCTTGCGCGATCTGCCGCCGCATTTCTTTTCTTTTGGGAGGAATGATGACCGCCTATCTGATATCGCTCGCGCTTATGAGCCCGACAAGCTGATGGGCTATTGCGTGGCGCTCTACTTCGCAAAGCTGCTGGTCTGGGACAAGGTCCTGGGATTTGGCTCCACGGACGCTCTGGCGGGATTTGCGGCGATCACGGCCAATCTGGTCGTCTCCTTCTATTTCGCCAAGCGCGGCTTCGAGAATGTTGCGAGGATCATCAAGCGGTGAAGATTCAAGACGAAGAGATCCGGGCGATTGTCGCGGAGACATTGGCCGAGCAGCACCGGGTTCAGCAGGAGAGCGTCGATGCCATCGTATTGAAAGCGGTGGCGTCAGTCCTGGCCTCGTTCGGGATCGAGGACGATGACCGGAAGGAGCTCAGAGCTGACTTCCAGCACCTGCGGCGCTGGCGAAAGAGCGTGGAACAGGCGCAGAGCTACACCTTCAAGGCGGTGATCACAGTCATTGCGACCGGTCTGATGGGTGCGGTCTGGCTCGGGGTCAAGGTCGTGCTGGGCAAGTGAGCCTCGACCGCCATGGATTCGCCGGTTGCGCACTCCCGATCACCCCTGCAAATAGGCTATCCCATGTACAGAATTCGTATCGTTGATGCGGACGACGATGAGACCGCCGAAATTCTCGGCGATCTGCACCGGCTGACATTCTTCGGTGGGGCAAACCTGCCGCAGTTCGAATCGGGATCGTGGTGGCTCGGCTACCACGATGATGACGCGGTTGCCTTCGCCGGCGTCGTGCCGTCGACGCATGCACGAAACAGCGGATATTTTTGTCGGGTCGGCGTCTTGCAGCGGCATTGGGGGCGGGGACTTCAGCTCAGGCTGATGCGGGCGATCGAGGCGCGAGGGCGGCGTCTTGGATGGGACAGCATCGTCTCCGATACGACGGACAACCCGGTATCTGCCAATAATTTCATCCATGCGGGTTATCGGCTGTACGAGCCCGAATCGCCCTGGGCCTGGTCGCATACGCTTTATTGGCGAAAGTGGCTGCGCTGAGTAATTGGAGTGGTTTCCCGTGATGCGGAACGTGACCTTCTCGGACTAGAGTGGCTGCGCAAGATGCGCGCAGCCACCGTACGCTCAAATATCTAACGGCCCGGCAGCTTGACAGCTGCCGGGCCGTTTTTGCGTTTCAGGTGAAGCGAGCGAGGCCCTTGCGAAGTTGGCGGCGCCGGGCTTTAAGTTTGCTCCTGCAGGAAATTCGGCGGCCATAAGCCGATGTAAGGGAGCGCTATCGATGCCAACCAAGCCTCAATTGCCGGAACGTTCGCCGCGCGCGACGGAAGGGCCGAGTGCGCTCGACGGTCTGCTGGTCATCGATTTCACGCGTGTCGTCGCCGGCCCGGCCTGCACGCAGACGCTTGCAGATTTTGGCGCGCAGGTCATCAAGATCGAAAATCCCGACGGCGGCGACGACACGCGCGCCTATGAGCATGCGGAAATTGGCGGCGAAAGCGCCGCCTATCTCAGCCTGAACCGCAACAAGCGCGGCATTGCGCTCAACCTTGCCGTGCCAGAGGCCCGCGAGATCGTGCTGGATCTGATCCGCAAGGCGGATGTGGTTGTGGAGAATTTCTCGAGCGGAGTCATGAAGAAGTTCGGGCTCGACTATGACGCGGTCGCCCCGCTCAATCCACGACTGGTCTATTGCTCGATCTCGGCCTACGGACGCTCCGGACCGTTCGCCTCCCGCCCCGGCTTCGATCCCATCACGCAGGCGGAGAGCGGCTTCATGTCGCTCAACGGATTTGCCGACGGTCCGGCGGTTCGTACCGGCCCTCCGATCGTGGACATGGCGACGGGGATGTCTGCCTGTAACGCCATCCTGCTCGCGCTGTTGGCGCGGGACCGGCTTGGCCGCGGGCAGCATGTCGAAGTGGCCTTGTTCGACGTTGCGATGGGGATGACTGGCTTCTACGGCATGGCGTATCTCATCAACGGCGAAAACCCCGGCCGGTTCGGCAATTCGCCCAGCGGGTCTCCCACGGTCGGCGTCTACGAAGCCTCGGATGGGCCGCTCTACATGGCTTGCGCCAACGATCGGCTGTATCGCCGGCTCGTGGTCGAGGTGCTGAACCGGCCAGATCTCATCACCGATCCGCAGTTTGCCTCGCGCAAGGCCCGTTCCGAGAACAAGGAGCTTTTGCGCGCAGCCATTGCAGAGGTCTTTGCCAGCGATACGCTCGAGAACTGGATGGCGAAAATGAAGCTGGCCAATATTCCGGTCGGCTATCTCCGGACGGTCGAGGAGGGGTTCAATGCGCCAGAGGCTCGCGAGCGCCATCGCTTGAGCCGCATTCCGCACCGTACAGCGGAATGGGTGCCGAACATCGAGCCGCCGATTACCATGAGCCTGACCGGCCCCGTCGATCCCGTTGCAGCCCCCCTGTTAGGTGAGCATACCGAGGACGTCTTGCGCAGCATGCTCGGTTATGACGAGCGTCGGATCACGGAGTTTAGCCGGAAAGGCGTCTTTGGCTCGGGAAAGCCCTCGACGCCGGTTTAGGCCGGCTGTCAGTCTCCTCGCAACAGGCATCGCGCGGCAAGCGAATCGATGCTTCGTGATGCCGGCTGCATTGGCTTGATTTGGCGAAGGAGCGGCCGCATAAATATGTGAAAGTGAGGGACACGAATGGCGCCTGGTCGAAAGCCGAGCATGGGTCAGCCCACCGGGTCGGAAGCAGGCGAACGCGCCTATGCGGCGATGATCGCGAAGGCCCAGGCCCTCGTGCCGCGACTACGAGAGCGGGCGGTGCGGACGGAGGAGCTGCGGCATCTCCCATCGGAAACCGAGATGGATCTCCATCAAGCCGGCCTGTTCCGGATGCTCCAACCGGCACGGATTGGCGGCGCCGAGCTCGACTATGTCGCTCTTGTCGACTGCGCTGAGCTGCTCGGACAGGCGGATGCATCGGTGGCCTGGAATCTCGCCAATCTGGCGAGCCACCACTGGATGCTCGGCATGTTCGAGCAGAAGGCGCAGGATCTGGTCTGGGGCCGTGATCCGGATGCGCTGATCGCGTCCTCGTTCATTTTTCCCGCCGGACGGGCCACGCGAGTGGACGGCGGATATCAGCTTCGCGGCAGCTGGCCATTCTCCTCCGGCGTTGCCTCCTGCGAATGGAACATGCTCGCAAGCGTAGTCTACTCCGACGACGAGGCCGACGGCATCGAGTATCGCATCTTTTTGCTGCCGAAAGGCGATTACAGCGTGCTGGACACCTGGAACGTTGCGGGACTGCGCGGGACGGGGTCCTGCGACGTGGAGGTCAGGGACGTCTTCGTGGCGGACCATATGACCGTCGCCGTCGGCGACCTCGCTGGCGGCACGACGCCGGGAAGCAAGGTCAATCCCAATCCGCTGTATGCGCTCCCCGTGTTCTCGCTGTTCCCATACGTCCTCTCCGGTGTTGCGCTGGGGAATGCGCAAGCGTGCCTCGACGATTATACGGAGGTCGCACGCCATCGTATTTCAACCTACAACCGGGCCAAATTGAGCGATTTTCAAAGCACCCAGATCAAGATCGCGGAGGCCTCGGCGAAGATCGACGCCGCGCGCCTGGTCATGCGGTCGGCGTGCCTTGATGCCATGGAGGACGCGCGGCGCGGTCATATCCCTGACATGGCGACCAAGACCCGTTATCGGCGCGACGGATCTTTTTCGGTAAACCTGTGCACGGACGCGGTCTCGATGCTGTTTGCCGCGAGCGGCGCGCGCGGTCTGTTCACAACTGGTGTGCTGCAGCGGCAATTTCGCGATGCGCACGCGATCAACTCGCATCTCGCATTCAACTTCGATGCGGCCGGGACCAACTATGGACGCGTGGCGCTGGGCCTGCCGTCCGAAAATCTCACGCTGTGAGGCCGGCCGATGAATGATCTGCCGCAGCAGCCCGGCGCTCCCGATCCCGCCAACGAGTTCGCGAGCGACAGCTCGTCGATCGATCCTCGCGACTTTCGCAACGCGCTCGGAACCTATGCAACGGGCGTGACGATCATCACGGCCGCAGCGCCTGACGGCAAGCCCTACGGGCTGACCTGCAATTCGTTCGCCTCCGTCTCGTTGAACCCTCCGCTGGTCCTGTGGAGCCTGGTCGTCTATTCCTCGAGTCTGACCATCTTCCAGAACGCCAGCCATTTCACCGTCAACGTGCTTGGTGCTTCGCAGCAGGCGCTTGCGACAAAATTCGCCAAGTCGTCGGACGATAAGTTCACAGGTGTGGACTGGGCGCCGGGCCTCGGCGGAGCGCCGGTGCTTGCGGAGAGCGTCGCCAACTTTCAATGCCGCTCCGTGAATCGCTATTATGGCGGCGACCACGTGATCTTTCTCGGCGCGGTCGAGGCCTATACCTACAACACAACGGAGCCGCTGCTCTTCGCGCGGGGGGCGTTCGGCCGATTCCTCGCGGATGACGAGCGCAAGACGTCGCCTTGATGGACTTCAGATCGCGCTCGACAGCTTAGCGCTCCGCCGCTGAAAGCTTGTAAATCTCCAGCGCGTCCGCTTCCGCGCCGCGCGCGGCCTTGGCGAGCCTGAAAAGTTGTCCCGCAAGAGAGGCCATCGGCACCGGTGTCGATGTCGCCTGCGCGACGTCGGCGACCGTATCGAGATCCTTGAGCATCGTGGCAATGTGACCGAGCGGTGGCGAGTGAATGCCTTGCACCATTCTCGGCACGAAAAGCTGAAGCGGGATCGAGTCCGCGAAGCCGCCGGCGAGCGCTTCGGGCAGGCGATTGGCGTCAATACCCGCGTTGACGGCCAGGCGCGTGGCTTCTGCCAGCACGGCCATCGCGCATCCCACGATCACCTGATTGCAGAGTTTCGTGGTCTGGCCGGCGCCAATAGGGCCCATGTGGGTGAACCTGCGCGCCATGGCCAGCACGTAGGGGCGTACCCTCTCGATCTCGTCCGCTTCTCCGCCGGCCATGATCGCAAGGGTGCCTTCCTCGGCGCCCTTCGTTCCGCCGGAAACCGGTGCATCGATCCAGCCGGCGCCATTGGCGGCTTTCAGTCGCTTGGCCAGATCGCGCGCGGCGTCGGGATGTATCGAGGAGAAGTCGACGACAAGCTTGCCTGCGCCGGGCACCGCTGCCAGCCCGTCAGGCCCGAAGATCACCTCCTCGACGGCCGCGGCATCCGTCACGCACATGAAGGCGATATCGGAGTTCGTCAGGAGATCACGAGGCGTGACTGCGCGCCTGGCTCCGGCCTCGGCGAGCGGAGCCACCTTGCCCTCCGAACGGTTCCAGACAGTGACCTGATAGCCGGCCTTGAGCAGGCGTCGGGTCATCGGCGTTCCCATCAGGCCAAGGCCGAGATAGCCGAGCCTCTCGGCGTCTTGCGGGTTTGCCTTGCTCGCATCAGCCATAGGTTGCCTCCTTCTGCCGCAGCGCGACGCCGCTTTACTATACATTGCGCATCGGACGGCAAAACCGCCCGGCTCGCATGGCTTGCCTGATTGTTTGAACCATGAAAGATTTGAACCCGGTCGGGGTTGGGTGGCGCCGGTCGGCGCCGGAGCAGCGGAGTGGGCACGATGCGAACCGTTTCGAGATGGATCCTGGCTTTGGGGGCGGCGGCCGCCGTGAGCGCGGGGGCAAGCCCGTCATGGGCGCAGCAGACGATCCGCGTCGGTTGGACGATCCCGGCCGAGGAATCGAAGTACTGGATGATGCGCCGCCCGGCTGAATTTCCCAATCTCGGCAAGACCTACAATATCGAATGGACCCAATTCCAGGGCACCGCGCCGATGACGCAGGCCTTGGCAGCCGGCGCGCTGGACTGCGCGACGCAGGCGCCGCTGTCGCTCGCCAACGGTGTGGTCGGCGGCAATCTCAAGGCCTACATCGTGGCGCAGCACGTGTTCGAGAAGCCGGGCGGCTTCTCGGTCTACTGGGCCGTCATGGATGAGTCGCCTATCAAGACGATCGCTGATCTCAAGGGCAAGACGGTCGGCATTTCCGTGATCGGCGGTGGCACGCAAGGCCCGTTCAACCTGCTCCTGAAGCAGAATGGCGTCGATCCAACCAAGGATATCAAGCTGGTCGAGGTCGGCTTTGCCGTCTCCGAGGATGCATTGCGCCAAGGCCGCGTCGATGCGGTGAACATGAACCAGCCGTTCGCGGCGCGGGCGGAGGCAAAGGGCGGTACAAGGAAGCTCTTCTCGCTGTCTCAGGCCATGCCGAACATCGTGCATATCCTGGAAGCTTGCCGTGCCGATTTCGTCGACAAGAACCCGGAACTGGTCAAGGCCTATGTCCGCGATATTACCTCGGGCATGAAGAAGGCGCTGGCGAACCGCGAGGAGACTCTCAAGGTCGTCAATGAAGTGCTGAAGGCGCCCATCCCGGTGCTTGAGACCTACCTGCTCAAAGACAACGATTTTGGCCGTGATCCAGGTGCAGCGCCGAATTTTCCGGCGATCCAGAAGATGCTGGACATCTACGCCGAGACCGGAATGCTGCCGAAACTGGATGTCGCGCAGTTCAAGCATCCGACGATCGTTGCTCCGCTGCAGTAGGCGGCCAGTCGGATGATCCGAACGAAGTGGTGGCGGCGTTCCAGATGATCCGGGACGAGGGAAGATGCACGTATGAAGAAATTGCGATCACGCGTCACCACTGACGGCCTCGACCGGGCCCCACACCGCGCATTCATGCGCGCGATGGGGCTCGACGACGCTGCGATTGCCAAGCCGATGGTGGGCGTCGTGAGCATGAAGGGCGAGCAGACGCCCTGCAACATGACCCACGATTTTCAGGTGGCCGCGGCCAAGACGGGCATCGAGGAGGCCGGCGGCACGCCGCGCGAATTCTCGACCGTGTCGGTCTCTGACGGCATCAGCATGAACCATGAGGGAATGAAGTTCTCGTTGTTTTCGCGCGAGCTGATCGCCGACTCGATCGAGGCCGTCGTCCATGGTCTGGCCTACGATGCGCTGATCGGATACGGCGGATGCGACAAGACGCTTCCGGGCGTGATGATGGGCATGGTTCGCTGTAACGTGCCCTCCATCTTCATCTATGGCGGCAGCTCGCTGCCGGGCCGCGTGGATGGGCGCACGCTGACGGTGCTCGATTCCTATGAGGCTGTCGGCAGCTTCATGACTGGTGAGATCGACGGCGCCACGCTGGAGCGGATCGAGCGTGCCTGCTTGCCGACGATCGGCGCCTGCGCCGGCCAGTTCACCGCCAACACCATGGGAATGGTCTCGGAGGCGATGGGCCTGACCATTCCCAACGTCTCGATGGTGCCCGGTGTCTATGCCGAGCGTGCGCAGATATCGCGGCGCGCCGGACGCCTGATCATGGAGATGCTGGCCCGCGGCGGGCCGTTGCCGCGCGACATCGTGACGCGGAAATCCCTCGAGAACGGCGCGGCGATCGTCGCTGCGACAGGTGGCTCGACCAACGCCGCGCTGCATCTGCCGGCGATCGCGAATGAGGCCGGCATTGCATTCACGATCGATGATGTAGGCGAGGTCTTTGCCAGGACGCCGTTGATCGGAAATCTGCGCCCCGGGGGTAAGTACACGGCGAAGGACGTCTACGACATCGGCGGTGCGGCAGTCGTGATCCGTGAGCTGATCCAGAGCGGGCATATCGATGGCGGCTGCTTGTCCATCACCGGCCGCACACTTGCCGAAGAGTATGGCACCGCCAACGCACCCGATGGAGAAGTCGTGTATGCGGCCCGCGCGCCGATCATGCCTGACGGCGGCGTAGCGGTGCTGAAGGGAAATCTCTGTCCCGACGGTGCGGTGATCAAGGTCGCAGGTTTGAAGAGTCAATTCTTCGAAGGCGTGGCGCGCGTTTTTGAGGATGAGGAAGCCTGCGTCGCATCGGTTCGTGACCGCAGCTATAAGGCGGGCGAGGTTCTCGTGATCCGCAATGAGGGGCCGGTCGGCGGTCCCGGCATGCGCGAGATGCTCGGCGTCACCGCGCTGATCTACGGACAGGGCATGGGCGAGAAGGTGGCGCTGATCACCGATGGCCGGTTCTCCGGCGCGACCCGCGGCATGTGCATCGGCTACGTGGCCCCCGAGGCGTTTGTCGGCGGTCCGCTGGCGCTCGTTCGCGATGGTGACAGAATCCGGATCGATGCCGCAAACCGGCGGATGGATGTGCTGCTCGATGAGCAGGAGCTCACAGCGCGGCGACGCGATTGGAAGCAACGTCCGCCGCGTCACCGGGCGGGCGCGCTTGCAAAGTACGCGCGGCTGGTTGGGCAGGCGCCGGGTGGAGCCGTGACGCATGAAGGCCCGGCAGAATGGCCGTGGTTCGAATGACCCACCGCACGGGTGCGAAAACGACCGCCTGTCTGGCAGGTTTCTTGCTAAGCTCGTGCCGCTGACGGAGGACGTTCAGCGGGTTCGTCGAGAAATGTTCGCGCGAGTGAGGCGACAGACGGGATGACGGTAGTGCCTGCGAGATCGAGCGAATGGGTGAGACCGGTGACATCACAAGAGCCGGCTTCTGCGATCATCGAGATCGACCGCGTCTCGCAGGTCTTTCAGACTTCGGCGCGCAAGGATCACGTGGCGCTTTCCGACATCTCGCTGACGATCGAGGAGGGCGCCTTCGTCTCCATCCTCGGGCCGTCCGGCTGCGGCAAGTCGACACTGCTTTATATCGTCGGTGGTTTTGTCAGCCCGACCAGCGGCTCGGCGAAGATCAAGGGACATGCGATCACGGGGCCCGGTCCGGATCGCGGGCCGGTGTTCCAGGAATTTGCCCTGTTTCCCTGGAAGACCGTGCTGGGCAACGTGATGTACGGCCCGCGTCAGCAAGGTGTGCGCGCCGCCGAGGCGGAAGCGCAGAGCCGGGCCTTGATCGAGATGGTTGGCCTCAAGGGCTACGAGAGTTTCTACCCCAAGGAATTGTCGGGCGGCATGAAGCAACGCGTGGCGCTGGCGCGGACGCTCGCCTACCATCCCGAAGTTCTGCTGATGGACGAGCCGTTCGGTGCGCTCGACGCGCACACAAGGACGCGGCTGCAGAACGACCTTCTCAACATCTGGGAGCGCGACCGCAAGACGGTGCTGTTCGTCACCCATTCGGTGGACGAGGCGGTCTTTCTTTCGGATAAGGTCGTGATGATGTCGAAATCGCCCGGCCGCATCCGTGAGGTCATCGACATCGATCTGCCGCGACCGCGCCGCCGCAACGAGCTGTTGCTCGACCCGCGCTATCAGAAGTACATCGTCGATATCGAGCGCATGTTCGATGAAAGCGACGAAGCCGGGCCGGCATCATGATGTCGTCGGCCACCTTGATCAGACGGGCCGCTCCGGTGCTGGCCTGCATCGGGCTGCTGGCCGTGTGGCAGGCTGCATCGCTTGCGCTGAAGAACGACAGCTTCCCGACCGCGATGGAGGCGATCAAGGCAATTCCGGATATTCTCGGCGACAAGGAATCCCTGATCAACATCCTGGCCTCGCTTCGCCGCATGGCGATCGGGTTCGGTGTGGCGGTGCTGGTTTCGATTCCGCTGGGCCTGTTGATGGGACGCAGCCGGGGCGTCGCGGCCTTTTTCAATCCGCTCTTGATGGTGATTTATCCGGTGCCGAAGGCCGCCTTGATGCCGATCATCATGCTTTGGCTGGGCGTCGGCGACGTCACCAAGACATTGGTGATCTTTCTGGGCGTCAGCCTCCCCGTGATCTATCACAGCTTCGAGGGTGCCAAGGCTGTCGAAGAGAAGATGCTGTGGTCGGGTGCCGCGATGGGGCTTTCGCCCGCACGACGCTTGGTGCGGATCGTGTTGCCCGCGGCGCTGCCGGAGGTCCTGACCGGCTGCCGCACGGGACTAGTGCTGGCGCTGATCACGATGATCACCAGCGAGATGATCGCCCGCCAGTCCGGCGCCGGCAACATCCTGTTCAATGCGCTCGATATGGGTCAGTACGACACCGTCTTTGCGATGATCATCATCGTGGGCGCGATGGGAATCTGTCTCGACGCGATTTTTGAAAGGGTTCGTGCCAGACTCGTGCGTTGGTCCGAGCCGCAGTTCGACATGCCGCTGAGCTTCTCGTGATGTCGCGCATTCTCTCCGCAAACGTCCTTCTCGGGATTGCCCCGATCGTGCTGGTTATCGCGTTGTGGCAAGGCCTGGTGTCATTCGGCTTCGCGCCCGCGGTCTTGCTGCCGCCGCCGGGCTTCGTCTTCAGCCGGCTGCTCCAGCAGCTCGTCACGTGGACGTTTCAGCAGGAGATCGCGGCAACCCTGATCCGGCTGTTTGCAGGGTTCGCGATTGCGGTCGTGCTGGGTGTCAGTATTGGCATTGCTGCCGCCGCCAATCCGGCGATCAATGCCGTGGTTCGGCCGATCGTCCGCGTATTGGCCCCGCTGCCCAAGGTCGCGCTCTATCCGGCACTCCTGCTTTTGCTCGGATTCGGCCACGGGTCGAAGATCACATTGGTGGCCGCGGACGCACTCTTCCCCATTCTGCTCTCGACCTATTACGGTGCATCGACTGTCGAGCAGAAGCTGATCTGGTCGGCGATGGCAGCGGGAACGCCGCGCTACGAAATCCTCTTCAAGGTGGTGCTGCCGGCGGCGATGCCGTCGATCCTGACCGGATGCCGGATCGGGCTTGTCATTTCCTGCATCGTGGTGTTTCTGGCCGAGATGATCACGTCGACGGACGGATTGGGGCACGCGCTCGTGACCGCGGCGCGAACTTTCCAGGCCGTCGATATGTTCGTACCGCTGATCACGATCTCGCTGCTGGGCCTAATCCTGAATGGCCTGCTCGGGGCGCTACGCTCGTACCTGCTGCGGGGCTTTCCCGAGGCGTGAACTGACCAAGAAGAACAGAAGACCGGGAGTGAACCATGCTGGCTGATCGCATCGAGGCAAAATGGATCGACGCATTTTGCGAGATTTTTGAGCGATGCGCCGTCAAGGCTGGTGATACCGCCGCAATCCTCTCGGAGACCCAGTCACGCGCGTTGAACGTGCATCTGGCGGAGCTCGCCCTGCTGCGCATGGGCGCGCGGCCGTTTCATGTGGTGATGCCGACGCCGCGTAACCGCAACATCGTGCCGGTTCGCTCAACGGGGGCGAGCGAGGCGATCCAGCGCCTTGGCCCGGTCATCACCGCGCTTCAGCAGGCCGGCTTTGTGGTGGACTGCACCATTGAAGGTCTGATGCACGCGGTGGAGACGCCCGAGATCCTCAAGGCCGGCGCGCGGATCCTGGTGATCTCCAACGAGCATCCCGAAGCGCTGGAGCGGATGGTGCCGGATAGCGCACTCGAGAAGCGCGTTCGGGCGGCGGCCAAGATGCTGCGCGGGACCAAGCGGATGCGGGTGACGTCGAAGGCCGGCACGGCGCTGGACGTCGACATGGTCGGTGCGTCCACGGTCGGTGTGTGGGGCTGGACCGACAAGCCCGGCACGCTGGCGCATTGGCCCGGCGGAATCGTCGTCAGTTTCCCCAAGAGCGGGACCATCAACGGCACGCTGGTGATGGCGCCCGGCGACATCAACCTGACCTTCAAGCGCTACCTGGCCTCACCGGTGAAGATGACCTTGAAAGACGACTATGTCGTCGAGCTGGAAGGCGAGGGCACCGATGCCGCGATGATGCGCGCCTATCTTGCTGCCTGGGGCGATCGCGAGGCTTATGCCGTCTCGCATGTCGGTTTCGGCATGAACCCCGGTGCGCGCTATGAAGCGCTGTCGATGTACGACCAGCGCGACACCAATGGCACCGAGATTCGGGCTGTCTCCGGCAATTTCCTGTTCTCGACCGGCGCCAACGAATTTGCCGGCCGCTACACGGCGGGGCATTTCGATCTGCCGATGATGGGGACGACCATCGAGCTCGATGGCGTTGCTGTGGTCCGGGAGGGCGTGCTCCAGGACGTATTCGGCTAATTGCGGTCGAGCACGGGTGGGCGAGCCAGGTCGAAGTGGCGGAGCAGATCCACCATGGCCTGAAGCCGCTTTACGCGATAGGCGTCAACGTCCATGCCCGAATAGTCGAGGAAGCCGGCACCCGTGCGCAAGCCGATCCTGCCTTCATGCATGTTGCGTGAGATGACGTCCGGCGCGCGGTAGCGGTCGCTGCCGAGCGCGCCTTCGAGATAGCGACTGGCGTAGTACAAGATATCGCCGCCACCCCAGTCGATGAATTCGAGCAGTCCGAGCACGGCGTAGCGGAAGCCAAAACCGTAGCGGATCGCCTTGTCGATCTCCTCGGCACTGGCGACGCCTTCCTCGACCATGCGTGCGGCCTCGTTCATCGCCAGCGCCTGGATGCGCGGAACGATGAAGCCGGGCGTCGCCGCGCAGACGACCGGCACCTTGCCGATGCCTTCGAGCAGTCCCTTGACCTCGTCGACGATGGCGGGATCGGTGGCTCTGCCGGGCGAAACCTCGACCAGCGGGATCAGATAGGCTGGGTTGAGCCAATGCACGTTGAGGAAGCGGCGAGGGTTCACGATCGCGCCGGAGAGATCATCGACGAGGATGGTCGACGTCGTCGATGCCATGATCGTGTCGGGTCGGACCTGCCGTGAGGCTGACCCCAGCACCTCGCGCTTGAGTTCGACGACTTCAGGGACTCCTTCGAAAACCATTCCGGCGTCGGATAGCGCTGCCTCGCTCTGGCTGGCGGGCACCACCGAGACGCGCGCGATGAGCGGATCGACATCGGCCTCCGTCAGCAGCCCCAGCTTGGACAGGCTGGCAAAGGTCTTCGCGACCTCGCCGATCGCGTCCGCCTCCAGCTTGGCGAACTCCTCCGCGGAGCGCGCCTTGACGTCGATCATCGTGACTTGATGCCCAGCGTAGGCAAACGCGACCGCAATGCCGCGTCCCATGCGGCCAGCCCCCAGACAGACGATATTGGCGCGATTGGTCATCGGTCAAAATCCATTGCGAAGCAGCGTCTGCAATTCGGCCTTGCTGAGATTGTCGAGCCCCAGCGTCTCAAGCGTTCGGCCACCTTGCGCAAAATCCTCGCCGCAGACCGCGCCGCCGATTGACAGGAACGCTTTGGCCAGCGGCGTGGCCACGCCCGCCAGGCCGGCGACGGAGACCAGCAGCGACAGCCCAAGCCGCAGGTCCTCACGCATATAGCGATGCTCCGGCAGCACGATCCGCTCGCGCCAGTCGCCTGAATCCGTCAGCCGGTCGTGCGAGCCGCGGCCATACATCCAGATCTCGCCTTCACTCGCATAATGGTGAGCGAGCGGAAAATGCGGCGCACCGTAACCAAGTGCCTCGCGGACCGTGATGCGTTCCGCGTCGAGCGCGTCGGTCACCCGGCGGATCGCGGCTTGCGTGCCTTCCTTGTGAATGTCCCAGCGCTCGAAATGTTCGATTGGACCTGCGTTCATCACGATTAGCGGCGGATGGATGATCGGGCCGGCATTCATCAGCGCCCCGGACAGCGCGTCTCCGCACGGCTCGATCGTATCGGGGAAGGCGCGTCCGATGACTTCGAGCGCATGCGGTGCGCGGTCGAGCGGGAATACGCCGACCGGAAGCCGCTTGGCGCGGATGGTGATCGCGACCTCGAACGGTCCGTGCTTGCGGGTGAGCCACGGCAGTGTACCGGTTTCGGCAAAGCTTGCCCTGGCCTGGTTCCCAGCTTCCCGCGCAGCCCTTGCGAAGATCATCGAACCGAATGTCGCTGGCGGCAGAAAGACGACCTGACCGTCCCGCAGATGCGGGGCGAGCAGGCGAGCGATATCGGTCTGTGCGAAGGCAGGAGCAGGGCACAGGATCAGCTCCGTGCCGTTGACGGCCTCGGCGATATCCGTCGTGACCAGCGCGAGCGTCACGTCGTGGCGGCCGTTGTGATCCTTGACCAGGATGCGCGAGCCGGCGGCGCGATGTGCCGCGACCTGGCCGGCATCGCGGCGCCAAAGCCGCACCTCATGCCCCGACAGCGCAAAATCGCCGGCGGCCGCGAACGAGCCGTTTCCCCCACCCAGAACTGCAATCTTCAAGATGCCTCTCCCTGCGCGCGGGACTGCGCATCAAGCTGCTTCAGCAGGAAATGCTGGACCTTGCCCAGCGCGGTGCGCGGCATGTCGGCGACGAAGACGATCTCGCGCGGCACCTTATAGCGGGCGAGTTGCGCCTGGAGATGGGCTCTCAGCTCGTTCGCTTCGGGCCGGCAGCCGGATCGGGGGATGACATAAGCGATCGGCACCTCGTCCCAGCGCGGGTCCGGCCGGCCGATCACGGCGCATTCGCTGACGTCGGGATGTTCGAGCAGGACGCGCTCGACCTCGGCGGGATAGACGTTTTCCCCGCCTGAAATGATCATATTCTTCTTGCGGTCGCGGACCCAGAAATAGCCGTCGGCGTCGTTCAGGCCGATATCGCCGGTGCGATACCAGCCATCCTGCAATGAGTCGCGCGTTGCGGCCTCGTTGCCCCAATATTCGAAGAACACATTGGGGCCGCGTACCGCGATCTCGCCCGGCGTGCCGGCGGGCAATTCGTTGCCGGCATGATCGACCACCTTCGCGTCGCAGCACAGGCCGGCAAGACCGGTCGATCCCGCGCGCGAAAGGTCGCCGCCGAGCCGCGTGTAGACGGCGATCGGGCAGGTTTCCGTCGAGCCGTAGACCTGAAGCACCGGGACAGCGCGCGCGACGAAACGCTCGATCAGATGCGGAGGCACGATGGTCGAGCCGGTGGCGACGGCTTTGAGTGACGAAAGATCGGTGGCCGCCCAGGCAGGATGCTCGCTCACCGCCTGGATGATCGCAGGCACCATGACCGTGAGTGTCGGCCGCTCCTGTTCGATGGCTGCAAGCGCGGTCTCCGGCGCGAAGCGCGCATGGACCGTGACGGTCGCGCCAAGCTGCAGTGCCGGCGTGGTCTGGATGTTGAGGCCGCCAACATGGAAGAACGGCAACACGGTCAGCACGTGGTCGTCCGACGTCATGTTGTGCATGTGCTGGCTCATGACGCCGTTCCAGAACAGCGCCTCCTGGCGCAGCACCGCGCCTTTCGGCCGCCCGGTTGTCCCTGATGTGTAGACGATCAGCAGCGGGCAGGAGAGATCGGTGTGCGGATTTCGGCTGCTGCCGTCGCTGCGCGCGAGCAGGCTTTCGAATGTTGTGCCGCGAGGCGGCGTGAAGTCGAGGCCGACAACGGACGTCCCCGGCGCAAGCTCGGGGAGAACTCCCTCAAATGCCTGCTCGAGCACCAGCACCTTGGCGCCTGCGTCGGCGAGAATGAAGAGTTGCTCGGCGACGGCGAGCCGCCAGTTCAGCGGCACCAGCATCGCGCCAAGTCGCGCGCAGGCATAAAGCAGAACCAGGTAATCCGGCCGGTTCAGACTGAGGATGGCGACGCGGTCGCCGCGGCCGACGCCGAGCTCCTGCTTCAATGCCGTCGCGGTGCGCTCGATACGTGCGGCGAACGCCGCATAGCTCAGCCTTTCCCCCTCGAAGGCAATGGCCGTCTTGTCTGGCGCGAACGCCGCGTTGCGATCGATCAGACTGCAAAGGTCCACCGTCAGTCGTCCGTCTCGCCGATCTCATAGAGCGCCTCGCGTCCGATCCGGTCGAGGCACAGCTCGGCGGTCCAGGGCAACATCAGTGAGCCGCAGCGGCTGTCGCGATAGATCCGCTCCAGCGGCAGCGATCGAAGCATGGCCTGACCGCCGCAGGTGCGGATCGCGAGCGCGGCGAGCTCGTTGGCGCCTTCCATCACCGAATATTGCGCGGCATAGGCCCGCAGCACCTGCTCCTTGCTCGGATTGGCGCAGGCTTCGGTGACCGCCTGGAACCAGATCGCCTTGATCTGCTCGAGCTTGATCTGCATCTGCGCGACCGCGATCTGCTTGGTCGGATACATCCGGCGCTTGACCGGCGGCATGCCCGGCACTTCGCCGCGCAGATAACGCACGGTGAAATCATAGGCCGCTTGCGCCAGGCCCATATAGGTCGGCGACAGCGTCAGGAACATGTGCGGCCAGCGCATCGCGGCCTGGAAATAGACGCCGCGCGGCATCAGTGCAGAGTCGGCCGGCACGAACACGTCCTTGAACAGAAGCGTTCGCGAAACCGTTCCTCGCATGCCGAGCGGGTCCCAGTCGCCGACGACCGAGACGCCTTCGGCCTTGGCTGATATCGCGAGGTAAAGCGTGTTGCGGCGCGAGGCCTTCTCGCCCTCCTCGATCTCAGTGCAGAGCACGCCGTAATAGTCGGCGTGGCCGGAGAGCGATGCAAAAATCTTCTTGCCGTTGACGATCCAGCCACCCTCGACCGGCCTTGCTTCCGTGCCGAAGGCGACGCCGCCTGCGGCGGCCGCTCCACCCTCGGAGAAGGGCTGCGAATAGATCGCACCATCTTCGACGATGCGCTTGTAGTGGACTGCGCGACGCCGTTCGTGCTCGGCCCGGGTCCCGGCGTCCATGTCGAGATCGTCGGCGAGGGGCCCCGACCAGAGGGTCGAACACACGTGCATGTTCCAGGTCAGCGCGGTCGCGCCGCAATAGCGGCCGATCTCGGCGGCCGCCAAAGCATAGGTCTGATAATTCGCGCCGAGCCCACCGTGTTTCTTGGGAACGGCAATGCCGAGCAGACCGACGCGGTGCAGGTCGCGATAATTCTCGATCGGAAACGTCGCCTCGCGATCGTAAGTGGCGGCGCGAGCGGCGAACACGCTCTGGCCGATTTCTCTTGCCCGCGCAATGATGCCAGCCTGCTCGTCGCTGAGGCGGAATGCAATGGGATCGAAGATCGGCGCATCCAGCGCGACCTTGTCAGTCGTGCCGATCGTCTTGCTGACTTGCATGGTCATTGCGCAGTCACCTTACGCTTTGGTCGTAACGGAATTCAGGAACCGGCCGAGGGCCTCGTCGAAGGCATCGGGGCGCTCGAGGTTGGCGAGATGGCCGACACCGGCGAGCTCGATATATTCGGACGAGGGAATGTACGTCGCCGTCTTCGCCATCATGGGCGCGGGTGCATTGTTGTCCCTGGATCCCGACAGTAGCAGCGTGGGGACGGAAATATCCCCAAGCGCGCTGCGCTGGTCGAAGCCGATGAGAGCCAGCATCATGGCGCGATAGCTTGCCTCGGGCACGCTTCCCATGCATTCGCGTGCAAGCTCCATCCCTTTCGGATCGGGATCGTCCCCGACAAGCTCCTTCACCAGCGAGGGCGCCAGCGACTTCATCGTCTCCCCGCGATCGAGCGGCCCGAGCCGCGCCGCGATGAACGACTTCTGCCAGTCGCCGTCGGCCTTGCCGAAGGCCGGGCTGGTCTGCGCCAGCACGACCGCGCGTGCCGGTTTCGGTGATTGCACCAGCCACTTCTGCACGATCATGCCGCCGATCGAGTGACCGACCAGAATGGGTCTGGCTGCACCGAGTTGTTCGATGAATTGCTGGAGCGCCTCCGCCAGGGCAGCGATGCTGACGCTGGCGAGCGGGGTCGAACCGCCGTAACCCGGCATATCCCATGCGATTGCGCGGAAGCGGCCACCGAATGTGGCAAGCTGCCGCCGCCAGGCCCGCGCTGCGCCGCCGATGCCATGCAGGAAGATCAGAGGTATCGCATTCGGATCGCCCGCGGCTTCGTAGGCGAAGCGTCCGTCCTTTGTTATCATTGGCGCAGGCTGCGACACGCGACATCCTTTTGCTTGGCCCTTGATGCTAACAGGCCTGTGGGGGATGGGAAGCGATAATTTTATACTTAAAGCAATTTTCGGGCCGCCCTCTCGTGCTCTGACGGTCGCGGCGGCGAGCACCGCTTTCGTTGCAAAAATTTGAAGGTTAAAATATATCGGAGGAACGATCATTGGATCCGAGGGAGCCAGCGCATGTCCGGATTGCCGCACTCGCCGCACGCACTGGTGACCGGTGGTGGCCGCGGCATCGGCCGTGCGATCGCGGCGTCTCTCGTCGGCGCCGGCGCCATTGTGACGATAGTCGGTCGGAACTCAGCGGTCCTCGAAGAGGCGGTCAATGCAGGCGCCGCGCATTTTGCGGCTGTCGCCGACGTCTCGAACGAGATCGCTCTGAAGGCCGCCATCGCCGAGGCCCAGGCGCGAAAGCCGATCGAAATCCTGATCGCCAATGCGGGCATCGCCGAATCCGCACCATTCGCGAAGTCGGACAGTGCCCTGTTTGCGCGCATGATGGACATCAATTTCATGGGCGTCGTCCATGCCATCCACGGCGTGCTGCCGGGCATGAAGGATCGTCCGTATGGCCGCATCGTCGTGATTGCGTCGACCGCGGGGCTCAAGGGCTATGCTTATGTCAGCGCATACACTGCGGCCAAGCACGCCGCGGTCGGTCTCGTTCGTTCGCTTGCGCTCGAGCTGGCCGGCAGCAATGTGACCGTGAATGCGGTTTGTCCGGGCTTCACCGACACCGACCTCGTCGCCGGCAGCATCGAGAACATCATGACCAAGACGGGACGAAGCCGGGAGCAGGCGATCGCCGAGCTTGCCAAGCACAATCCGCAAGGGCGCCTGATCGCGCCTCAAGAGGTGGCGGATTCCGTGCTTTGGCTGTGCGGGCAGGGAGCCAGTGCGATCACCGCGCAGGCAATCGCGGTGGCTGGTGGCGAAATCTAGCGGCGCGGAACGAACACACCAAGGAGATCGCATGAGCAGACCAGCAAATCCCGTCACCATTCCGCTCGCGGACCATTCGCCGCAGCACTTCCTGCTGGCGGTGGTCGACGGCGTCGCGACGGTCACGCTCAACCGGCCCGAACGAAAGAATCCGCTGACGTTCGAAAGCTACCGGGAACTGACCGATTTCTTCCGCGCTTGCGCCTTCGACGACGAGGTCAAATCCATCGTCGTCACCGGCGCTGGAGGCAATTTCTCGTCCGGCGGTGACGTGTTCGAGATCATCGGCCCGTTGGTGAAGATGGACACTAAGGGGCTGACGGCCTTCACGCGGATGACCGGCGACCTCGTCAAGGCGATGCGCGCCTGCCCGCAGCCGATCGTGGCCGCGGTCGAGGGCATCTGTGCGGGGGCCGGTGCGATCGTCGCCATGGCCTCGGACATGCGCCTCGCGGCGAGCGGGACCAAGGTTGCTTTCCTGTTCAACAAGGTGGGCCTTGCCGGTTGCGACATGGGCGCCTGCGCGATCCTGCCGCGGATCATCGGGCAGTCCCGCGCCTCCGAACTGCTCTACACCGGCCGGTTCATGACCGCGGAAGAAGGCGAGCGCTGGGGCTTCTTCAGCCGCATCGTGACGCCGGAGCAGGTGCTGGCCCAGGCACAATTGCTGGCCAGGCAGATTGCGGAAGGGCCGACCTTCGCCAACACCATGACCAAGCGGATGCTGGCGATGGAATGGGCAATGTCGGTGGAGGAGGCGATCGAGGCGGAAGCCGTTGCCCAGGCCCTGTGCATGACCACGGCCGATTTCGAGCGCGCCTTCGAGGCCTTTGCCAACAAGGTCAAGCCGGTATTCAGGGGCGACTAAACGGCGTCTTTGTCCGAGCCGGCCAGCAAGGGGGACTTGCGCGAAATTATTTTAGACTTAAAATAGTTTCATGGCCGGGTGAACTTGGCGAGGCTCCCATGAAAGTCGCGATCATCGGTGGCGGACCTGCGGGTCTCTACGCTGCGATCCTGCTCAAGAAGCAGCGCCCGGGCGCCGACATCACGGTGTACGAGCGCAATCGGGCCGACGACACCTTCGGCTTCGGCGTGGTATTCTCGGATGCCACGCTCGACAATTTCGAGAAGCACGATCTGCCGAGCTACCGCCGTATCACCCAGGAGTTCGCATACTGGGACGACATCGCCGTGCATTTCCGCGGCACGGTCCACCGGGTCGGCGGTAACGGCTTTTGCGGCTGCTCGCGGCGCAAGCTGCTTCTGATCCTTCAGGAACGGGCCCGCGAGCTCGGCGTCGTCCTGCACTTCGAGGTGGACATCGACGACGAAACCCGGTTCGCCGACGCCGATCTCGTGCTGATCGCGGACGGTATCAACAGTCGCTTCCGCGAGAAATATGTCGATCATTTCCAGCCGGAGGTCGACCTCCGCTCCAACAAGTTCGCCTGGATGGGCTCGACCAAACCGCTCGATGCCTTCACCTTCATCTTCCAGGAGACCGAGTGGGGGCCCTTCATCGCCCACGCCTATCAATATGAGGCCGGACATTCGACCTGGATCTTCGAGACCGATCCCGAGACGTTCGAGCGGGCTGGCCTCACGGGGCTGGACGAGACGCAGTCCGCCGCACGGATGGCCGAGATTTTCGGCTGGTTCCTCGATGGACACAAGCTGCTCATCAACCGTTCGATGTGGCGCAATTTCCCGATGATCCGCAGCAAGCGCTGGGTCAAGGACAACATGGTGCTGCTCGGCGATGCCAAGGCGAGCGCGCATTTTTCGATCGGCTCCGGCACCAAGCTGGCGATGGAAGACGCGATCGCGCTCGCCGACGCGATGCAGAACGCGCCGAGCACCGAGGCGGCGCTCGATCTCTATGAGCACGGCCGCCGCGAGGAGGTCGAGAAGACACAGCATGCCGCCGACGTCTCGCTGGTCTGGTTCGAGCATGTCGACCGCTTCTGGGATTTCGACCCCGTGCAGTTCGCCTTCGGCGTGATGACGCGCTCGAAGGCGATCACCTATGACAATCTGAAGCTCCGCGCGCCCGATTTCGTCGCCGAAGTCGAAAAGTCATTTGCCAAACAGGTTCGCGACAGCGGCTTTGACGTCGATACCAAAAAGCCCGCAGTGCCGTTGTTCCAGCCGTTCCGGCTGCGCGAGATGGAGATCGCCAACCGCGCGGTGATGTCGCCGATGTGCATGTACTCGGCCAAGGAGGGCGTGCCGACCGACTTCCACCTCGTGCACTACGGATCGCGCGCGATCGGTGGCGCCGGCCTGATCTTCACGGAGATGACCTGCGTCAGCCGCGACGCCCGGATCACGCCGGGCTGCGCCGGTCTGTGGAACGACGAGCAGGAGGCCGCCTGGCGGCGCATCGTGAGTTTCGTCCACGGCAATTCGGCTGCAAAGATCTGCCTCCAGCTGGGCCATGCCGGGCGCAAGGGCGCGACCAAGCTGATGTGGGACGGCATGGATCGCCCGCTGGACGAAGGCGGCTGGGACGTGTTCTCCGCATCGCCGCTCCCTTATTTCCCCGACAGCCAGGTGCCGCGCGAGCTCGATCGTGCCGGCATGAATGCGGTGAGGGACGCTTTCGTCGCGGCGGCCGAGCGCGGCGAGCGCTGCGGCTTCGACATGCTCGAGCTGCATTGTGCCCACGGCTATCTGCTTGCGAGTTTCATCTCGCCGCTGACGAACACCCGCACGGACGAGTACGGCGGCTCGCTCGAAAATCGTCTGCGTTTCCCGCTGGAGATCTTCGAGGCGCTCCGCGCGGTCTGGCCGTCGCACAAGCCGATGTCGGTACGCATTTCAGCGACCGACTGGGCTGACGGCGGTATCACCGGCGACGATGCGGTGGCGATCGCGCGGGCCTTCGCCGAGGCCGGTGTCGATCTCGTCGACGTCTCGACCGGGCAGACCGTCCGCGATGCGCAGCCGATCTATGGCCGCATGTTCCAGACGCCGTTCTCGGATCAGGTCCGCAACGAGGCGCGCGTGGCCACGATGTGCGTCGGCAACATCACGACGGCTGATCAGGCCAACACCATCCTGGCTGCTGGCCGGGCGGATCTCGTCGCGCTCGGCCGGCCGCATCTGGTCGATCCGTTCTTCACCATGAGGGCGGCGGCCTGGTACGGGGCAAAGGACGCGTTCTGCCCGCCGCAATATCTGCCCGGAATGGATCAGATTTTCCGCAACAGCGTCCGCGACCGGCAGGATCTGGAGGAGCTGCGCATTAAGGCTAAGCCCAAGACCCGGGCCGAGCTCAAGGCGGAGGCGACAAAGCCGCTTGCGGCGGAGTAACCGCCCGTGCGACGTTAACCTCATTGCCTGGCGTGTTTCGAGTGGAGTAAGGGCGATGAAGGCGATTATCGTCGGTGGCGGAATCGGTGGCCTCACCACGGCGCTGATGCTGCGTTCGCGTGGCATCGGATGCGAGATCTTCGAGCAGGCTGACACCATTCGTGAGCTCGGCGTCGGCATCAATACGCTGCCGCATGCCATGCGCGAGCTCGCCGGACTCGGCCTGCTCCAGAAGCTCGACGACGTCGCTGTTCGCACCGACCAGCTCTATTACCTCAACCGCCACGGCCAGGAGGTCTGGCGCGAAGCCCGCGGCATCGACGCCGGTCACGACGTGCCGCAGTTCTCGATCCATCGCGGCCGGCTTCAGGGCGTCATCCATCGCGCCGTCGAGGAGCGGCTCGGGCACGAGGCGATCCACACCGGCTGCAGGCTCGGCGCGTTCACGCAGGACGAGGGCGGCGTCACCGCTTACTTCTTCGATCGTGCCGGCGCGCATGTCCACACCGCGCGCGGCGACATCCTGATCGGCGCCGATGGCATCCATTCCCGCGTTCGCGACACGCTGTTCCCAAACGAGGGACCGCCGTGCTGGAACGGCTTGATGCTGTGGCGCGGTGCGCGCGACTGGCCGCTGTTCCTCACCGGCAAATCGATGATCGTGGCCGGTGGCCTCAATGCCAAGGTGGTGATCTATCCGATCGCGGAGGGATCGAGCCCGGCGAGCCGCCTGACCAACTGGGCCGTGCTGGTGAAGGTGGGCGAGGGCAATGCGCCACCGCCGCGGAAGGAAGACTGGTCGCGGCCGGGCCGCCGCGAGGAGCTGATGCCGCACGTCGCCCGCTTCTCGGTGCCCTATGTCGACGTGAAGAGCCTGATCTCGGCGACGCCCGAATTCTACGAATATCCGACCTGCGACCGCGATCCCTTGCCCTATTGGTCGTCGGGACGCGTCACGCTACTCGGCGACGCCGCGCACCCCATGTATCCGGTCGGCTCGAATGGCGCGTCGCAGGCGATCCTCGATGCGCGCTGCCTTGCTGATGCGCTGGTGCGCGCCGAGCATCCACGCCAGGCGCTGCTCGAATATGAGAAGAAGCGCCTGCCGATGACGGCGGATATCGTGCGCTCCAACCGGCGCGGCGGCCCTGAGGGCGTCATCGACGCCGTCGAGCAGCTCGCGCCCGACGGCTTTGACAATGTCGACAATGTGCTGAGCTATTCCCAGCGCGAGGCCATCGTGCGCGGCTATGCCACCAAGGCGGGCTTCGCCGCCGTGCCGGGACTGGCGGCGGTGCGCGCTTGAGACCTGCCGCTAGCCGGCGCCGGGAGGCGGCGGCAGGAAGTGGATGTTGAACTCGGCGGCCATCGCCACCACGTCCTCCGGCTTCTGTTCCTTCATGTTGTGAAGGCCCCAGAACAGGTCGAACAGTTTTCTGGTCGGCGACACCCAGAACAGCACTTTTGCGGTCTGCTCCGATTTGTTGAAAATGCCGTGCGGCACACCCATGCCGAGGCGGATCAGGTCGCCGGCGGTTGCCTGCGACTCCGAATTGCCCAGCATGAAGTCAAGCTTGCCCTCCAGCATGTAGAGATATTCATCCTGGTCGGGGTGAATGTGCGGCGGCACGAACGTGCCCGGCGGCAATGTCGCGTGCCATGAGAAGCTGTGCTCGGTATTGCTCTTCGGCACATAGGTCTGGCCGAGGATGTTCCAGGAGATTCCCTGGATCCCTTCATTGGCCCGCGTGATGCCGGTGATTTCGCTCTTCATTGCAGTCCTCCCGTAACCCTTGACGCGACGCGCGGCTTAGTTCGCTGCCTTGCAGTCCTTGGCATAGCGGTCGCCGTAATTCTCAAAGACCTTCTGGACGATCTCGGTCTGGAACTTGCCGTCCGGACGCTTGGCGACCTTGGTCAGGTAGAAGTCCTGGATCGGATAGCCGTTGGTGTTGAACTTGAAGGTGCCGCGCAGCGAGGTGAAGTCGGCCTTCTTCAGCGCGGCCTGAACCGCGTCCTTGTTCGACAGATCGCCCTTCACGGCCTTGACTGCACTGTCGATCAGCATCGCGGCGTCATACGCCTGGAAGGCGTAGGTGCCGGGTACGACGTTATAGGCGGCCTCGTAGGACGCGACGAACTTCTTGTTCTGGGGATTGTCGAGATTGGGCGCCCAGTTGGCGCCGCCAAACATGCCGACGGCGGCGTCCTGCTGCGCCGGCAAGGTCGATTCATCCACCGTGAACGCCGAGAGCACCGGAATGCTGTCAGCAAGGCCCGCCTGCCGGTATTGCTTGACGAGATTGACGCCGAGGCCGCCCGGCATGAACGTGAAAAGCGCGTCGGGCTTCTGCGAGGAGATCTTCGAAAGCTCCGGCTGGAAGTCCAGCGTGTTCAGCGGCATGTAGGATTCCTCGACGATCTCACCCTTGTAGTCGAGCTTGAACCCCGCCGCCGAATCCTTGCCGGCCTGATAGTTCGGCACCATCAGGTACATGCGCTTGTAACCGCGATCCTGCGCGACCTTGCCGAGGATCTCGTGAACCTGATCGTTCTGGTACGAGGTCACATAGAAGAACGGGTTGCAGTCCTTGCCGGCAAAGGTCGAGGGGCCCGCGTTGGGGCTGATCAGGAAGGTCTTCGATTCCGTCACGGGCCGGTGGATCGCCTGCAGGATGTTGGAGAAGATCGGGCCGATCACGAAATCGACCTTGTCGCGTTCGAGCAGACCCTTGACCTTGGTCACCGCCGCGTCCGGCTTCAGTTCGTCATCGACCACCACGACCTCGACGTCACGGCCGCCCATCTTGCTGCCGAGGTCCTTTACGGCGAGCGCAAAGCCGTCGCGAACTTGCTGGCCAAGCGCTGCGGCTGGTCCCGACAGAGTCACGATCACCCCGAGCTTGATCTTCTCCTGCGCCACGGCCGGGGTCGCGGCAGTGCCGAGTAGCACGGCGGCCGCGGCCAAGGTTGATTGCATTCTCATGATCTGTCCCCCGTGACATCAGGGCTTGCGCTGCAAGCCGCGTACTCTGGTCCAAGCTTATGCCGATGATGGCGGCCGCGGCAAGCAGCGCTCAGACTGTCACCATCCTGCGGGCAGCGGCGCATGCAAGCGGCGCGCCAATTATTTGAAGCCTAAAGAAATTGGCGTGCGGTCGATTGTTGCAGCTTTGGACTTGCGGCCGGCTTCAATTTATTTGAAGCTCAAAATGTTGGGGAATCCGTGCCGGCGCCAATGCCCGCCGAGAGTGACTGCACCGAGATGCTCGATTCCGAGACCAAGGCCGTCGAAACGCCGGAGGACCACGCCGACGAGCTTCGGCTGTGGCTGCGCCTCTTGACCTGCACGACCCTGATCGAGGGCGAGGTTCGCGGCCGGCTGCGGCAGCGGTTCGACGTCACGCTGCCCCGCTTCGATCTGATGGCGCAGCTCGACAAGGCGCCTGACGGCATGACGCTGTCCGATGTCTCCAAGCGGATGATGGTGTCGAACGGCAATGTGACCGGTCTCGTCGAGCGCCTCGTGGAATCCGGCCATCTTGACCGTCGGACCTCGGAGACGGATCGCCGGGTCCAGGTGATCCGCCTCACGAAACTCGGTCGCGCCGAGTTCCGCAAGATGGCCGCGGAGCACGAGACCTGGATCGCCGATCTGTTCGGAGACCTCTCGCCGAAGGACGTACGCGAATTGATGCGGCTGCTCGCCAAGACCAAGGCGTCGGCGCAGAAATCGGCCGCGCGCCGCCGGCCGTAAGCACCGCCGCCGATCCCTTTTGCCGCAGGAAAAAGCACGGGATGCCCAAAATCCGCTATTGCGCCAAATTGTTTTAAGCCTAAAATGTTTTCCAGATCGTGCTGCCGGGTGCAATCCATGCTGAAAGGAGCGTGCGATGGCCAACGCCGCCAAGATTCAAGTGTCGGGCTCGCATGACGGCAACGCCGCGACGGCCCATGTCGATACGTTTGCGCGGCAGCATCTGCCGCCACGCGAGCTCTGGCCCGAGTTCATCTTTACGCGGCCGGAGCTGCGCTATCCGCCGCGACTGAACTGCGTCAGCTATTTCCTCGATCGCTGGGTCGAGCAGGGCCATGGCGAGGCCCCCTGCGTCATCAGTCCCGCCGTCAGCTACACCTATCGCGAGCTGCAAGCGCTGGTGAATCGAATCGCCAACGTCCTGGTCGGCAAGCTCGGCCTCGTCCCCGGAGGCCGCGTGCTGCTGCGCTCGGCCAACAACCCGATGATGGTTGCGACCTATCTCGCGGTGATCAAGGCCGGCGGCATTGTGGTGGCGACGATGCCGCTGCTCCGTGCCAAGGAGCTGTCCTATCCGATCCAGAAGGCGGCTATCACGCTGGCGCTGTGCGACGGCAAACTCTCCGAGGAGATGGAGAAGGCGAAGGCCGCAGCGCCCGGTCTCAAGCATGTCGTCTACTGGGGCAATGGCGCTGCCGCCTCGCTCGAGGCGCTGATCGCGGATGCGAGCCCGGAGTTCAGCGCCGTCGATACCGCCGCCGATGACATCTGCCTGATCGCCTTCACGTCGGGCACGACAGGCGATCCCAAGGGCACCATGCATTTTCACCGCGATATGCTCGCGGTCTGCGACGGCTATGCCCGCAACATCCTGCGAGCCGAGCAGAAGGATCGCTTCGTCGGCTCGGCGCCGCTCGCGTTCACCTTCGGCTTTGGCGGCGTGCTGTTTCCGATGCATATCGGCGCCTCCTTCGTCGTGCTGGAGAAGACGACGCCCGACGACATGCTCGCGGCGATCGAGCAATACAAGACCACGGTTTGCTTCACGGCGCCGACCGCGTACCGCGCCATGATCGGCAAGCTGCCGGGCCGCGACATCTCCTCGCTTCGCAAATGTGTTTCCGCGGGCGAGACGCTGCCCAAGCCGACCTTCGACGCCTGGCTCAAGGCGACCGGTATCAAGCTGATGGACGGCATCGGCTCGACCGAATTGCTGCATATCTTCATCAGCGCGACCGAGGACGAGATCCGCCCCGGTGCAACGGGCAAGCCGGTGCCGGGCTACGAGGCCAAGATCGTCGACGACGACGGCCGTGACGTGCCGCCGGGCACGATGGGAAAGCTTGCGGTGCGCGGGCCGACCGGCTGCCGCTATCTCGCCGACGAGCGGCAGCGCAAATACGTCCAGAACGGCTGGAACATCACCGGCGACACCTATCTGATGGATAGTGACGGCTATTTCTGGTACCAGTCGCGCTCCGACGACATGATCGTGTCGGCCGGGTACAATATTGCGGGCACGGATGTCGAGGCGGCGCTGCTCACGCATCCGGCGGTTTCCGAATGCGGCGTGGTCGGCGCCCCCGACGAGGCGCGCGGCATGATCGTAAAGGCCTATGTCATCGCGGCGCCCGACGTGACGCCGGACGCTCAGCTCGTGGCCGCGTTGCAGGAGCATGTCAAGCGCGAGATCGCGCCGTACAAATATCCGCGCGCCATCGAGTTCGTGACGCAACTGCCCAAGACCGAGACCGGAAAATTGAAGCGCTTTGCCTTGCGGCAAATGGCGCAGGCCGCGGCGACGTCCTCAGGCGTCGCGGCGGAATGAGACAAGGATGGAGAATTGTCCGTGACGACGCCGAAAGGCCCGCAGCTCGCGGTGCTGTCGACAGCAGCCGACGATGACGCCCGTTCGCGGGTGCAGGTGCTCCAGCCGTCGGGGTGGCCGATGCCGAAGGGCTATGCCAACGGCATGGCCGCTGAGGGGCTCATCGTCGTCACTGGCGGGGTGATCGGCTGGGATGCCGAAGAGCGTCTCGCCGACGGCTTTGTCGCGCAGGTGCGTCAGACCTTGAGCAACATCGCCGCGATCCTGACCGAGGCCGGCGCGAGGCCCGAGCACCTCGTGCGGTTGACGTGGTACGTCGTCGACATGGACGAGTACCTGTCCAACCTGAGGGAGCTCGGCAAGATCTACCGTGCCATCTTCGGCGCACATTATCCGGCCATGGCGCTGGTGCAGGTGGTGCGCCTCGTCGAGAAGGCGGCGCGCGTCGAGATCGAGGCCACCGCCGTCATTCCACGCTGAACCGCGTCTGGTTCAGCTCGCCTTGTCAGCTTGCCTTGTCAGCTCGCCTTGGCGAGATCGTCGTCCTCGGGCGAGTTCAGATAGATGCCCGACATGGTGTCGACCCAGCACAGATGGTCGTGCACCTTCTTCACGCCGTCGACGTTCTCCGCTGCGACCATCGCGGCCTGCCGCGTGCGCTCTTCGGTGATGACGCCGCTGAGGTGAACGATGCCGTCGCGGACGATGACGTTCAGCCCGAATGGGCACCAATCGTTCTTCTCCATGGTGTCGATGATGCGGTTGCGAATGTGGTCGTCATCCGCCGTCGGATCACGCACTTCACGGGCGAGCCCCGCCACCGCCTGCAGCAGATTGGCGCGGGATACGATCCCGACGACCTTGTCGCCGCGCACCACCGGCAGCCGCTTCACGTTGTTCCGCTCCATGAGGTCGACGATTTCGGCGAGCGCCGTGTCCTCCGTGATGGTTACGGGCGAGTCGGTCATCACCTCCGCGACCTTGCGGCCATGCTCGTGGACGAAATCACTGGCCGACTTGCCCGGCCCCAGGATGAACCGCAGCCAGCGTCCGCGCTTGCGCCCGGTGCCGATTTCGCTGCGGCGGATGAAATCCCCTTCCGAGACGACGCCGACCAGCTTGCCGGTATCGTCGACCACGGTGAGACCGCTGACGTGCCGCTTCAGCATGATATTTGCCGCCTCGACGATGCTTGTGTCGGGGGTAACCGAGATGACCGACCGGGTCATGATCTGGTGGGCGCGCATGGACAACTCCGCTTGTCGAATTTCGATGCGTGAAAACTAGCTCGGGTGTCAGGGTGCGGTTTGACTCAGGTCAATCGGACGAAGCCTGTCCGTCCTGATTAAGCAATCGTGATCCGCGCTCCGGATTTGATGCAGCTCAACGCCTCTGCGAAGCCTCGCCATATCCTGCCGCCGACGTATAACAGCAGCCCTCGGGAACATTGAGCCATGAGCGTCGTGCAGATATTTCCACGAGCCGAAGAACCGGCGGTGCAGGCCCTTCCTGTCAATCCCGCCGCCGCTCCCGAAGCCCCGACGGTAGGCTCCGAGAAGCTTGCGGGGACGCCGGCTGCCGCGGACCCCTTGCCTGTATCGGAGCCCTATCCCCTCGATCGCGCGTTTCACGCGATGCTGGCGCGGTTCACCGGCGGCATTTCGCCGCTGGCTCTGTCGCTCGCCTGGCTCGACTGGAGTTCGCATCTCGCTGCGGCGCCGCAGCGCCAGATGGAGATTTCCCGCAACATCCTGCGCGACACCGGTCGGCTGGCGGAAGCCGCCGCGCACGCGGCGTCACTGGGCCAAAAGCCGTGGTCCGTGATCCAGCCACAGGGGCGGGATCGCCGCTTTAGTGGACCGCAATGGGAGACCGCGCCGTTCAATCTGCTGGCGCAGGCATTCCTGCTCGGAGAGCGCTGGTGGCACGATGCCACGACCGGTGTGCGCGGCGTGTCGCACGCAAATGAAGCCATCGTCGAGTTCTCGATGCGCCAGATGCTCGACATGCTGGCGCCGTCGAATTTCGCGGCGACCAATCCGAAGGTGCTGGAAAAGGCGTTCCAGAGTGGCGGGGAGAACTTCGTCTTCGGCTGGCAAAACTGGTGCAGCGACCTGATGCGCCTGCTCTCCGCCTCAAATTTGGCGGGCAGCGAGCAGTTTGTGGTCGGCAAATCGGTGGCGGCTTCACCCGGCAAGGTCGTCTACCGTAACGAGCTGATCGAGCTGATTCAGTACCAGCCGACCACGGCGCAGGTGCGACCAGAGCCGATCCTGATCGTGCCGGCCTGGATCATGAAGTACTACATCCTCGATCTCTCGCCGCAGAACTCGCTGGTCAAATATCTGACCGGTCAGGGTTTCACTGTGTTCGCGATCTCCTGGCGCAACCCGGATGCGACAGATCGGGATCTCGCCTTCGACGACTATCGCAAGCTGGGGGTCATGGCGGCGCTCGACATGCTCGGCCGCATCATGCCGGGTCGGAAGACCCATGCGCTCGGCTATTGTCTGGGCGGGACATTGCTGTCGATCGCTGCCGCTGCGATGGAGCGCGACGGTGATAACCGCTTCGGCACCGTCACTCTCCTTGCGGCCCAGACCGACTTCACCGAGGCCGGAGAGCTGACGCTCTTCATCAACGAGAGCCAGGTCGCCTTTCTCGAAGACATGATGTGGCAGCGCGGCTATCTCGACACGACGCAGATGGCCGGCGCCTTCCAGCTGCTGCGCTCCAACGAACTGATCTGGTCGCGTCTGTCACATGACTATCTGATGGGCGAGGGCGCGCCGCTGAACGATCTGATGGCGTGGAACGCGGACGCAACGCGGCTGCCTTATCGCATGCATTCGGAATATCTGCGAAAGCTGTTCCTCAACAACGACCTCGCCGGGGGGCGCTATCACGTCGGCGGCAGGAGCGTTTCGCTGTCCGATATTCACGCCCCGATGTTCGTGGTCGGCACGCTGGCCGATCACGTCGCGCCGTGGCGATCCGTCTACAAGATCCATTATCAGGTCGATGCCGACGTGACGTTCCTGTTGACCAGTGGCGGCCACAATGCAGGCGTCGTCGCGCCTCCCGACGAGCCCGGCCACAGCTATCAAGTGCTGAGCAAGGCCGAGGACGCGCCCTATGTCGGTGCGGACGAGTGGCTGAAGCTGGCTCCGCGCGTTGAAGGGTCGTGGTGGCCGGAATGGGCCAAATGGCTGGCGGCGCGCTCCGGTGCGCCCTGCGATCCGCCGCCGATCGGACTTGGAGACGCTCCCGGCCTGCCCGATGCGCCGGGGGATTACGTCCACACCTAAACCTCCGGCTCGGAACTCGGTCCGAGATCCGAGCAGCGGAAGGGCTTGGTCCTGTCCAGCTTGCGGTAGGCCGTTGACGCCGTCCGCAACAGCTTCTTTTCCCGCTTGCGGTTGCGGAAGCGATTACTGGCATCGAGGCCGGCGCCGTTCAACGAGGCCGCCAGCGCTCGTCCCCGTGCATCGTCGTTCAATCGTCCGAGCGACCGTTGCGCCTTGCGCAATTTCTTGAGGATCGATTTCTGTTTCGTCAGCGATTCCTCGGCGAACAGGTCCTGGAGCGACTCGATCGAATAGGTCAGCCGCTTATTGAGAATCCGCAGCTTGTGTCGTTTTTCGACGTCGAGCTTGCGGAGTTTTCGCGCCTTCTTGAGCAGCGTCGTCTCCCACTCGGTCAGCCGCTCCGTGGCGTGATCGGCGAGCGTGCAGCGGCGCAATCGAATGGCTTCCTTGCTGCGCCGGGTCGACCAGGGGCCGCTCTCGATCCAGATCGAGGTCTGCTCGACAAGGCGGCGATACCGCGCCGATTGCAGCGCACGCGCCAGCAGGCGGTGGCTCTCGGCGCGCTTTTCGTCCCAATGCTGAAGCTCGGCGACCACCGCAAGATCGTCGCCACTCTCGGCGACGATCCGCTCGATCGCCACGTCGAGGTCCCGCACCATGCCGAGCTGGCCATTCAGCCATTTCAGTTCGGCCCAGACATTCGGGCGCAGGGCGTCGTCGACCATCGGCGAGAAGAAGCGGATGGCAGTTCGCAGATGGGTCAACGCGATCCGGATCTGATGCAGCGCGTCGGGATCGCCGCGGCAGGTGCCGTCATGCTGGGCGAGCACGGCATCGAGGTGACGGCGCGCGATGATGCGGAACGCCGTATCGCAGGCCATGCCGGGGCTGAGGCGGCCGGGCAGGGCATTGCGCCTCGCCGCCGGACTGGCGCGAGCGGCCGTCGAGGTCGTGGTGGGTCGCGCCATTCTTGTCCGCGCCAATCAGATTGCCTTATTTGCTTTTAGCGATTGCGTCCCGGCAGTTCTGGAGCGTCTGCTCCTGTGTCCCGGATGCATCGATGGTCGCCCAGCCGACGTGACCGATATTATAGCGCTCTTGCTGCGCAGCAACCTCCTGCGTGGCGTCGGATGCGTCTCCCCGGCGGCTTCCGATCCGCATCTGCCGGGTCGCGAGGTCCGCAACCAGGAACAGGCCGCTCAGCGGCACATTGCGCTCTCGCGCCAATGCGGCGATCGCGTCCCGTTCGTCCTCGCGGGCGAATACGCCGTCGATGATCGCCGAATGGCCCTGCGCCAGCACCCGCCGGGCGTGCTGAGCCAGCGTGTCGTAGACGCGGGCCGCGTGCTCTGGCGTGTAGGCGGACGGCGGCAGGCGGTGCATGTCCTCGACCCCGAACATCTGCTTGCGAATGAGGTCGCTGCGCAGCACGACGGCTCCGGGGGGCGGTGCGACGACGGGCGCGAGCGCGTGCGCCAAGACCGTCTTGCCGGTGCCTGACAGGCCGCCGACCGCAATCAGGCGCGGAGCGGCAGGATGGATCAGCGTCCTGGCGAGGTCGAAATAACGCTGTGCCTGGTCAAGGATGCCGGGGTCATCGGAATGCGGCGGCTTCAGCCGTGCCAGGGCCACCTGGGCGCGGATCGCCGCCCGGATGGACATGAACAGCGGCAGCGCCGAGAGCGCGTCGAGATTGTCGGCCGGCGTTGCGGCGAGATAGCGGTTCAGGACGATGTTGGCCGCATCTCGCTGATCGTGGTGCAACAGGTCCATCAGCGTGAATGCGAGATCGTAGAGCACGTCGACCGTTGCGATCTGCGCATCGAACTCGATGGCATCGAACAGCACCGGCCGGTCATCGATCAGGACGATGTTTGCAAGGTGCAGATCGCCATGGCAGCGGCGCACGAAGCCCATCCGGCCGCGCTCCGCGAGCAGCGGACGGACGCGGAGGAATGCCTCGTGAGCGGCTTTGCCGAGCTTTTCGATGTCTTCCGCGATGAAATGGCCGCCGGCCCGCAGGCCGTGACTGTTGCCGTCGATCAGGGCGGGGACGGAGGCGACCCACGCTTCGCCGCCCGCGCGTGTCGCCGCGCCGTGGGAAGCCACGATCGCGTCGGCGGCAGCCGAGGCGAGGGCCGCATCCAGCGGGCCGGCCTTTGCCAGATGATCGAGCGTCCGGTTTTCGTCGAAGCGCGCCATGTCCACCGCATACTCGATCGGCCGGCCGGGACCGTCGACCTGCACCGATCCATCCGGCTCTTCCGTGATCGCCGCGACGCGATGATAGATCTGCGGCGCCAGCGGCCGGTTGATCCTGATTTCCTCCTCGCACGCCGCCTTGCGCTTCTCCAGCGTCGAATAGTCGAGGAAGGGAAACCGCACGGCACGCTTGATCTTCAACGCGCGCTTGCCGTCGAGGAACACCGAGGCGCCGTGCGTGTCGATCCGCGTCACGCCGGGATGGCCGGCCAGCGTCCGGAAGATCCGCTCCTGGGCCGCCGTTTCATCTTTCATGGGAACGGGCATCCGAAAGCACCATCAGGGCGTCAGCACGGCCGCGCCGAGAATCCGGCCATCCCGCAGCATGTTCAGAACCTCGTTGGCCTGATCAAGCGGAAATGCCGTCGTTTCGGTGCGCACGCCAGCTTGCGGAGCGATCTTGAGAAAATCGAGGCCATCCTGCCGGGTCAGATTGGCGACCGACAGCAGTTGCCGTTCCTGCCAGAGCAGATCGTACGGAAAGCTTGGAATGTCGGTCATGTGGATGCCGGCGCATACGACGCGGCCGCCCTTGCGGACGGCGCGCAGTGCGGCCGGGACAAGCTCGCCGGCTGGCGCGTAGATGATGGCCGCGTCGAGCGGCTCGCCGGGCGCCTCGTCTGAGGCCCCCGCCCAGACAGCGCCGAGGCGGCGTGCAAGGTCTTGTGCAGCAACATCGCCGCGTCGCGTGAATGCGTAGACGGACCGTCCCTGCCAAACCGCGACTTGCGCAATGATGTGGCCGGCCGCGCCAAAACCATAGAGGCCGAGCCGGTCGGCCGGGCCGGCCAGCACCAGCGAGCGCCAGCCGATCAATCCTGCACACAGCAGAGGAGCAATCCCCACGTCGTCGCCCACCTCACCGAGGGGAAAGGCGTAGCGTGCATCGGCGATGGTGTGGGTCGCGTAGCCGCCGTCGCGCGTGTAGCCGGTGAACAGCGGTGCGTCACACAGGTTTTCCATGCCCTCACGGCAGAATCGGCAGTGTCCGCAGGTGAAACCGAGCCAGGGAATGCCGACGCGATCACCGGGCGCATGCGTGGTGACATTCGGGCCCACGAGATCGACCCGACCGACGATCTCGTGGCCGGGCACGATCGGATAGCGAATATCGGGCAGCTCGGCATCGACGAGATGAAGATCGGTCCGGCATACCCCGCAGGCGCTGATCTTCACCCGGAGTTGACCCTCGCCGGGTGTCGGGTCAGGCCGCTCCTCCATCTGGAGCCGCGTTCGCGGGGCCGGCAACACCATCGCACGCATCAGTCTCTCCGGGGCGAACCGCTCCGACTGAATTATCCATAGAATAGCTGGACGACCAGTCCTTGACGTCGGTCAACGCCTGTTTCCAGCCCGAACGGACCGAGTTCCCTTGGCTTGACTTGGCTTGACGAGGATCAAGCGTCTCGACCAAGGCCGGCCTATTGTGGCGACCAAGGAGAATCCCGATGCCCATCAAGGATGTCTTTCTGCCGCTTGTCGGCCAGCCGCGCGGATCGGCCCTGGTTGCGATCGAGAAATGCGTCGCCGTCGCCGCCGACCTCGGCGCCAGGATCACGGCGCTCGCGCTCGAGGAAGACGTTTTCGAGCGGCCGAAGGTGATGCTGCCCCATGATCGCGATTCCGCGGAGGCTGGCAGTTCGCGTGAGGCGAACGAGACGCAGCAGCTCCTCGATGCCTTCACCAACGCGGCGTCCCGCGCCAACATTCGCGCCCAGAGCCGAACGGGCAAGGTGCCGGCGGACCAGATCGCGGCGATCCTGGCCGAGCATGCCCGTTTCAGCGATCTCACGCTGTTTCCCGTGACGCCGCACGACAGCCGAACGGAGCACATCATCGAAACCCTCCTGTTCGAATCCGGGCGACCGCTGCTGCTCTGCCCGGAGCAGCATGCGGCGCAGTTGCGGCCGGAATTCGAGAGCGTCATGATCGCCTGGGATCATTCTGCCCGCGCGGCGCGTGCGGTCGGCGACGCATTGCCGATTCTTCAGGCTGCGACCTCGGTCCGCGTGGTGACGGTCGCAGAGGACAAGGCTGACGCGGTCGCGCAATCCGGTGCGGCTCTCGTCGACCATCTGAGAGAACACGGGGTCTATGCCTCCTTCGAAACGGTGACCGGCAACGGCAGCTCGATCGGCAAGGTACTGGGAAGTTGGGCGAATTCCCATGGCATGGATGCGATCGTGATGGGCGCCTACCATCATTCACGCCTGAACGAGATCGTGTGGGGCGGTGTGACAAAGACCGTCATTGGCCAGCCACCATGCTGGGTTATGATCTCGCACTAGGCTCGCCATTTTCCCGGCCTGATCGTCAACCATCGGAACCGCCGTTGACCCGGCGCATTTGCTTTCATGTCAACCTATCGTCTCAACAATCTGCTGGCGCCGCGTTCAGTTGCGCTCGTCGGCGCGAGCGCCCGTCCGGTCTCAGTCGGACGCGCCGTTCTGGAGAACATTCACAAGGCCGAATTCAAGGGGCAGTTCGGCCTCGTCAATCCACGCCATGCCGAAATCGGCGGTGTTGCGGCGGTGAAGAGCCTGGACGGCTTGGACTTCGTGCCCGAACTCGTGATCATCACCGCGCCGGCGCGCGAGATTCCCGGTATCATCGACCAGGCCGGGCGTCGCGGATCGGCGGGCGCGCTGATCGTCTCGGCCGGGCTCGGCCACGGACCGGGATCTCTGTACGAGGCTGCAATCGCGGCGGCCCGCAAATACGGCATGCGGCTGATCGGACCGAATTGTCTCGGCATCATGATGCCCGGGGTCAGCCTGAATGCCAGCTTTGCCGCGCATATGCCGGGGGCGGGCAGCCTCGCGCTGATCTCGCAATCGGGCGCGATCGCTGCCGGCATGGTCGACTGGGCTGCACAGCGCGGCGTCGGCTTCTCCGGCATCGTCTCGATCGGCGATCAGATCGACGTCGATATCGCCGATCTGCTCGACTATTTCGCGATGGATCACAAGACGCGCGCGATCCTGCTCTACATCGAATCCATCAAGGACGCGCGCAAGTTCATGTCGGCAGCGCGTGCTGCTGCGCGCGTGAAGCCCGTCGTCGTGGTGAAATCCGGCCGTATGGCGCAGGGCGCAAAGGCGGCTGCCACGCATACCGGTGCGCTCGCCGGCGCGGACGCGGTCTATGACGCGGCGTTCCGCCGCGCGGGTGTCCTGCGGGTCTCCGACCTGCGCGAGCTGTTCGATTGCGCCGAGACACTCGGCCGCGTCGAATCGCCGACGGGAAAGCGTCTCGCCATCCTGACCAACGGTGGTGGCATCGGCGTCCTTGCCATCGACCGGCTGGTCGAACTCGGCGGCATTCCGGCGACCATCTCGGCGGAGGCGCGCAAGAAGCTCGATGCGGCCCTGCCGCCGACCTGGTCCGGTGCAAACCCCGTTGACATCGTGGGCGATGCTGACGCCTCGCGCTACGCAGCGGCGCTGGAGGTGCTGCTCGCAGACACCGACAACGACGCAGTTCTCGTCCTCAATGTGCAAACCGCGATCGCCTCGGCAGCCGAGATCGCCACGACCGTGACAGAGCTCGTCGGCAAATATCGCGCGCAGCACCGCAGCTGGGCGAAGCCGATATTGGCAGCCTGGGTCGGAGCCGATCAGCACATCATTCAAACACTCTCCAGTGCCGGTGTGCCGAACTATCCGACCGAGGACGATGCCGTCCGCGGCTTCATGTATCTGGTCCGGCACCGCGAGGTGGTGGAGGAGCTCAGCCAGGTTCCCCCCGCGATGCCCGATACGTTCGTGCCGGATGCCCGAGGGGCGAGGCAGATCGTCACCGCCGCGATCGCCGATGGCCGTGAGTGGCTCGAGCCGGTCGAGATCAAGCACCTGCTCGAAGCCTACGACATCGCGATGGTGCCGACCTATGCGGCGACCGATGTCGAGCAGGCGGTGGCCTATGCGAAGGAAATCTTCGCGCAGGGTGGCACCGTGGTGCTGAAGATCATGTCGCGCGACATCATCCACAAATCCGATGTCGGCGGCGTCGTGCTCAATCTGACGACGCCGGAGGCCGTGCGAGCGGCCACCTCCGACATTCTCGCCCGGGCGAGAAAGCTCCGGCCCGAGGCCCGCATCGGCGGCGTCATCGTCCAGGCGATGGTCGTCAAGGCGAAGGCGCGCGAGCTGATCCTGGGCCTCGCCGACGATCCCACGTTCGGCACCGTCGTCGTGTTCGGCCGCGGTGGCACGGCGGTGGAGATCATCAACGACAAGGCGCTGGCGCTGCCGCCGCTGGACTTGCAGCTCGCTCGCGATCTGATCGACCGCACCCGCGTGTCGCGGCTTCTAAAGGCCTATCGTGATGTGCCCGCGGTCAAGCAAGACGCCGTAGCCATGGTGCTGGTCAAGCTGGCGCAGATGGCGGCCGACATTCCCGAAATCCGCGAATTCGACATCAATCCGCTGTTGGCGGACGAAACCGGCGTGACTGCGGTCGATGCCCGCGTCGCGGTCGGGCCGCCGCAGCGGAAGTTTGTCGGCTCGGGCCCGGCCAATTTCGCCGTTCGCGCCTATCCGTCGCAATGGGAGCGCCGCCTCAAGCTCAAGGACGACTGGCGCATCTTCGTGCGGCCCATGCGCCCCGAGGACGAGCCGACCATCCACGAATTCCTGCGTCACGTCACCCCGCACGATCTTCGCCTGCGCTTCTTCGCGCCGATGAAGGAGTTTACCCACGAGTTCATCGCGCGCCTGACCCAGCTCGACTATGCGCGCGCGATGGCCTTCATCGCCTTCGACGAGGCCACCGGCGAAATGGTCGGCGTGGTTCGGCTCCATTCGGATTCGATCTACGAGAGCGGCGAATACGCGATCCTGCTCCGGTCCGATCTCAAGGGCAGGGGGCTCGGCTGGGCCCTCATGCAGCTCATCATCAACTACGCCAAGTCGGAAGGGCTGAAAGTCATATCGGGCGACGTGCTCAAGGAGAACACCGTGATGCTCGAAATGTGCCGGCACCTGGGCTTCGAGGTCAAGCCCGATCCGGCCGAGCCCGATATCTGCGACGTCAAATTGAAGCTGTGAGCGCGCCCTTGCTTCAGGAGCGCGCTTCAGCCGAATTCGCTGCGCCGGACGATTTGGCGGTCGTCCGCAGATTCCTGATGATGATCGCGATCAACGGCACCAGCACCGGCACGATCGTGCTGAGCGGATGATGCACCGCGCCCGACACCTGGGCCTGGAGCGCGCGCGCTTCGAGCTGAAGGGCTTCGATGGAGGTGTCGTGAATTTCGTTGGCAAGCTCGATATCGCGGCCCGACGGAGCGCGGCCGGCGATCGCGAACAGAGCGGCTGCGATGGCGAAATTGCCGGCGCCGAGGATGGCGGCCGCGGCAATCGCGCTCCATATCTGCACCAGCGCGAAATAGGCCGACAGCTCCAGCATCAGAAGCCCGAACGCCGCGATCAGCGCCGCAAAGGCACGCAAGCCGAGGCCGACCAGCAGATGGCGCAGCCTGATGTCCGCGATGATCCTGTCGGCGCGCCACAACGCGCGCAGATGTTTGACCACATTCTCGGTATTCACCTAGTGTCTCCTCAGCATGAAGCCGACAACGACGCCGAGCGCGAAGGCGGAGGCGAGCGATGTGATCGGACGGTCCGCAATGAGACCCTGAAGCTGCGCCTGCTCTTCGTCCACGGTCTCGCCGAGCTCGGTCAGCGCCGCCCTGATCTGATCGGCGAGTGCCTCGGCGCGGTCCTTCGAGCTCTCGAACATCTCCTCCCCGGCGGTGCTCAGCAAGCGCGTGACGTCAACCTTCAGCGCCCGCAATTCTTCGCTCATCCTGTCACTGTCGAACATGGACTTGATATCCCCATTGAATGGACACAAGCCTAGGACCCGCGCGTGCGATCGCGCTTGATTTGCGTCAATCGGCAGCGCAGTTCAGCTCTTGAGACAGGTCAAGCCGGCCGCCATATGCTGGCCTAGAAATACCGTCTGAATGGGGACCGATTGTCCCGATGAGGTGGAAGCGTGAACCACGAACCGCTGTTGCTCGCGACGCCGTCCGGCGACGTGCTGAACTTGCGCCCCGAAGGGCCCTGGACCGCCGCGAATGTGGTCACGCTCGAGACATTGTCCCGGTCGGTCGGTGCCGACGTCGATCGCTCGCGCGTCGTCACCCTGGACATGTCGGGCGTCAGTGCGCTCGACACGCTCGGTGCCTGGGTCCTGGAAAAACTGTCGCGCAGGGCCGCAACATCGGGCAGATCGGCCGAATTCGTCGGCGTCGCCGATCATTTCAGCGGGCTGCTGGATGAGGTGCGCCAGGTCAACCGCCACACGCCGGCCCCGACGGCTGCGCCCAATCCGGTGCTGGCGAGGCTGGGCGATCTCGGCAAGTCCACGGCCGACGCGCGGGAAGACATCACGATCTTCCTCCAGATGCTCGGCGCATTGTTCATGGCCGTGATCGGCGTGCTGCGCCGGCCGGGTTCGCTGCGGCTGACGTCCCTGGTGTATCAGCTCTACCGCATCGGGTGGCAGGCGATCCCCATCGTGGCGCTGATCACCTTCCTGATCGGCGCCATCATCGCGCAGCAGGGCTTCTTCCATTTCCGCAGGTTCGGCGCGGAATCCTACACCGTCGACATGGTCGGCATCCTGGTGCTGCGTGAGCTCGGCGTGCTGATCGTCGCCATCATGGTCGCGGGACGATCGGGAAGCGCCTACACCGCCGAGCTCGGCTCGATGAAGATGCGCGAGGAGATCGACGCGCTCTCGACCATGGGGCTCGATCCCGTCGACGTCCTGATTCTGCCGCGCGTCGCGGCCCTGGTCATTGCGCTGCCGATCCTGACCTTCATCGGATCGGTCGCCGCGCTCTATGGCGGCGGTCTCGTCGCGCAGTTCTATGGCGACATGGGGCCGGCGATCTACATCGCGCGGCTGCATGAGGCCATCTCCGTCACCCATTTCGAGGTGGGCATCCTGAAGGCGCCGTTCATGGCGCTGGTGATCGGAATCGTGGCCTGCAGCGAGGGCTTGCGCGTCAAGGGCAGCGCGGAGTCGCTCGGGCGGCAGACCACGACGTCGGTGGTGAAGTCGATCTTCCTGGTGATCGTCCTCGACGGCCTGTTTGCGATCTTCTTTGCCTCGATCGGAATGTGACGATGGACGTATCGCAGGACGAGTTCGCGATCCGCGTCCGTGACCTCGTGGTCGGATTCGGCCGCCAGACCGTGCTCGACCATCTGTCGCTCGACGTTCGCCGCGGCGAGATTCTCGGGCTGGTGGGGGCGTCCGGCGGCGGCAAGTCGGTGCTGATGCGCACCATCATCGGCCTCATCCCGCGCCAGGGCGGCACCATCGAGGTCATGGGACAGCCCACCGGCGGCCACGGTCGCGGCGCAGCCACGACCTGGGGCATCCTGTTCCAGCAAGGCGCGCTGTTCTCCTCGCTGACGGTCCGCCAGAATGTCCAGTTTCCCTTACGCGAAAATCTCGTCCTGTCGCAGGAGCTGATGGACGAGATCGCGATCGCCAAGCTCGAGATGGTCGGCTTGCGCGCCCAGGACGCCGACAAATATCCGGCGGAGCTGTCCGGCGGCATGACCAAGCGCGTGGCGCTGGCGCGCGCGCTCGCGCTCGATCCGCCGATCCTGTTCCTGGACGAGCCGACCTCCGGCCTCGATCCGATCGCCGCCGGCGATTTCGACGCGCTGATCACGACGCTGCAAAAGACGCTGGGGCTGACCGTGTTCATGGTGACCCACGACCTTGCGAGCCTGACCACGGTCTGCGACCGCGTCGCTGCGCTGGCCGACGGCAAGATCGTGGCGATCGGCCCGATGCGCGAATTGCTGCAATCCGAGCATCCCTGGGTGCGCGCCTATTTCCACGGCAAGCGCTCGCAGATGCTGCAACACGAGATGAGATGAGACATGGAAACCCGCGCTCCCTACGTGCTGATCGGCAGTTTCGTGCTGGCCGCGATCCTCGCGGTGTTCGGCTTCGTCTATTGGCTGAACAACACCGGCGGCATCGGGCCGCGCACGAACTACCACGTGCAATTCCAGGGGCCGGTCCCAGGCCTGCTGGTTGGCGCCGGCGTGCTGTTCAACGGCATCCGTGTCGGTGAGGTGACCCAGCTCGGGCTCGCGCCTGATAATCCGCGTTTCGTCAATGCGACGATCTCGGTTGCGGCCGCCACGCCGGTGCGTTCCGACACCAGGGTCGGTCTCGAATTCCAGGGCCTGACCGGCGTGCCGGTGGTGACGTTGGAAGGCGGCGCGATCGTCGCCAAAGCCGGCGAGCCCGTGACCTTGATCGCCGATGCCGGCGCCGGCCAGAGCATGACGCAGGCGGCGCGCGATGCGCTGCGGCGTGTCGACACGGTGCTTCAGGACAATTCCGGCCCGCTGAAGGACACCATTGCGAATTTCAAGACGTTCTCCGACGGCCTCGCGCGCAACACCGGCAAGCTCGACGGCATTATTGCGGGCCTGGAGAAGATGACCGGCGGCGGCGCTCCAGCGCAGAAGGTTACCTACGACCTTCACACGCCGCAGAACCTCGGGCTGGCCAGCAAGACGCTCTCGGCGTCACTGGCCATTCCCGAGCCGAGTGCGGTCGCAATGCTGCAGACCCAGCGCATGCTGTTCGCGCCCGTCGGGGACAGACCGGGCTTTGCGGATTTCCTCTGGGCCGACAGCATTCCGAAACTGGTGCAGGCGCGCCTGATCGATAGCTTCGAGAATTACGACATCGCCCACGCCCCGCTGCGCACGAGCGACCTCGGTCAGGCGGATTACCAGCTCCTGATCGACATCCGGCGCTTTCGGATCGCCACGGAGGGCGAGACACGGGTGGAGATCGAACTGTCGGCGCGGATCGTCGACAAGACCGGCAAGGTGGTGGCATCGCGCCTGGTCGAGACCAGCGAAAAGCTCGACAAGGTCGAGCCGGCCGCGGCCGTCGCTGCCTTCGATACGGCCTTTGCCCGCATCGCCAAGGAGCTGATCGGGTGGACCGTGCAGGCGGTGTGACGCCGTCTATTCCAGCGTCTTCAGGTAGGACAGAAGGTCGTGGATCTGGTCCGGACTGAGCTCGAAGGCCGGCATGTCGGCATGACCGGTGTAGATCCCTTCGGCCAGCGCCTCACCAAGGGTCTCGATCGGATAACGCTGGTGCAGCGTGCGCAGCGGAGGCGCGATCTTGAGCGGGCTTTGGGAGGCGCGGTCGATCGCGTGACAGCGTGCGCAATTGGCCCGTGCGAAGGTCTTGCCGCGTTGTTCGGCGGTCGGGGCCGCCAGGGCAGGTGTGAGCAGAAGCAGCCCAATCAGGCCGTGACGCAGGGCGGCTTGCAGCATGGAAAGGGATCCCGTCGAACTCTGGAAGCAGAATATGACGGGATGCCACTCAAATTTGATCTCTGTCAATTGGCTTTGGCGCAGTGCAGTAAAATGCACCGGCGCGGTGGACTCGGCCCGGTGTCGGGAGCAGCCGGCGCGGGGAGCGGTGGATGAAGCCTTCCGTGGTCACGATTGAGCCGAACGGGCATTTTTGCAGCGATTGCGCCGTACGCGGAGCGGCGGTTTGTTCGTCGCTGGATGCCGCCGAACTCAGGGAATTCGAGCATCTCGGACGCCGCGTTCATTTTGATTCCGGCGAGACCGTGTTCTCCGAGGAGGACATGACGACCTCGTTCTACAACGTCCTCGAAGGCGTCATGCGGCTGTACAAGCTGTTGCCCGACGGCCGGCGGCAGATCGTCGGCTTTGCCTTGCCCGGCGATTTCCTGGGGATGAACATATCCGGCCGGCACAATTTTTCGGCCGATGCGATCGGCGCAGTAACCGTGTGCCAGTTCGCCAAGGCGCCCTTCGGCCGGTTCATCGAAGACCGGCCGCAGCTGCTCAAGCGGATCAACGAGCTGGCCATCCGGGAATTGAGCCAGGCGCGCGACCATATGGTCCTGCTCGGCCGCCGCTCGGCGGACGAGAAGGTTGCGACTTTTCTGCTCGGCTGGCGTGAACGGCAGGTCGCGCTCAAGGGGCTGTCCGACACGGTTCCGCTGCCGATGAGCCGTCAGGACATCGCCGACTATCTCGGCCTGACCATCGAAACCGTCAGTCGCACCTTCACCAAGCTGGAGCGTCACGGCGTGATCGAGATCATTCACGGCGGCATCAGCCTGCTCGATCCTGCCCGAGCCGAGGCGCTGGCCGCAGCCTGATCGTCCGTCCGCAACGCCCCCGACGTTTTTGATCGAGATCAATGACGCCGGACGGATGCAGCAAAATAATGCCCCAAACAATCCGGGAGGTGCATGATGCCCGCTGATGCGTTGCTGGTGACCATCGTCGTCGTCGCGATCTTCGTCGCATTCGCCGCAGCCCTGGCTTGGGCAGACCGGCAAACCAGTGCAGGTCGGCTCGATCCGGATTCCAAGCGCTGAAGCTCCTGAGCTCTTAATCCGCTCAGACGCGCCAACAGCCGGCGCTCGCCCGGCTTGGCCGTCGCCAGCGCCTTAACGCAAGCGGGCTTGCGCTGCCTGCAACTCTGCATCGATCAAAACGCATCGGCGCATCCTTCGGATGCGGACTTCCGGCTCGACCGCGGCATTTTCGCGGCATTTGCCACAAATCTCGCGCGTGCTTTCCGGTTGAAAAGCCTGATAACGTTGACTACGCAGGAACCCCAGTGCCTCGCAGTCTTAGGAGCCCCGCGGCGTGCCTCAGGACAAGACCGGCGACCCCCGACAGTCGGCGGGCAACAAACTATCGGTCCTGCGCAAGCACCCGATCTTCGCGGATCTGGAGCCGGAAGCGCTCGATCAGCTTTGCCGCTACGCCAAGCACACCACCGTGAAGCGCGGCGCGACGATTGCTGCCAAGGGCGATCCCGGCAACAATCTGTTCGCGGTGATCACGGGGACAGTGAAGATTTCTTCCTCGTCGCCCGATGGACGGAACGCCATTCTCAATCTGATCGGTCCCGGCGAGATCTTCGGCGAGATCGCGGTGCTCGACGGCGCTCCGAGGTCGGCCGATGCGACCGCCAACACCAATTGCGAGCTCTACATCATCGATCGCCGGGACTTCCTCCCGTTCGTGAAGAGCCAGCCGGCGCTGGCGATGAAATTCATCGAGCTGCTCTGCGCCCGTCTGCGCTGGACCAGCCAGCAGGTCGAGCAGGTGATCCTGCAAAATCTGCCGGGGCGGCTGGCGAGCGCGCTGCTCGGTCTCACCGAGGAGCGCAAGTTCGACTCCGGCAGCGGCACGCTCGCCATCACGCAGCAGGAGATCAGCGAGATGGTGGGGATGACGCGCGAGAGCATCAACAAGCAATTGCGCGCCTGGGCCGGCCGCAACTGGGTTCGCCTCGAGCACGGTGCCATCGTCGTGCTCGATACGGATGCGCTGCGCGAACTCGCCGAGAGCGGCCTCGACGGCGAGTGAGCGCGTACGCTTAGCCATCGATGATGGCGACCGCGCGGGTCCAGCCCGCGGAGGCGCGTTCGATCTTCACCGGAAAGCACGAGACCGTGAAGCCGGTCGAAGGCAGCTGGTCGAGATTGTGCAGCTTCTCCAGATGGCAGTAGCCGATGTGTCGTCCCGCCTTGTGGCCTTCCCAGATCAGGCCGGCATCTTTTGTCTCGGCATATTTCTTTGCGGTGTAGAGGAACGGCGCGTCCCAGCTCCAGCCGTCGGTGCCGGTCAGCCGCACGCCGCGTTCGAGCAGATACATGGTGGCTTCATAGCCCATGCCGCAGCCGGAATTGACGTAGTCGGCTTGACCGAATTTTGCGCCGGCACTGGTGTTGACGACCACGATCTCCAGCGGCGACAGCGTGTGCCCGATGCGCTTCAGCTCCTTCTCGACGTCATCGGCGCTCGCCACGTAGCCGTCGGGCAGATGCCGGAAGTCGAGCTTCACGCCGGGCTGAAAGCACCATTCCAGCGGCACCTCGTCGATCGTCCATGACCGCTCGCCGCGGTTCATGGTCGGATGGAAGTGCCAGGGCGCATCGAGATGCGTGCCGTTATGGGTCGACAGCGAGACCTGCTCGACCGCCCAGCCCTGTCCATCAGGCAAATCCTGCGCCTTGAGGCCGTCGAAAAACTGCAGCATGCGGGGCAGGCCCTGCTGGTGATCGATGTACTGGATGGTCGGATGGTTGCCCGGCGGATCGGCCGTCACGTCGTTTCTGAGCGGCACCGAGATATCGATCAGCTTCCGCGGCATGGACATTCCTTCGAGATGGCCCGCTGTTCCGGACATCTTGAGGGGCCTCTCTTGGTCGCGTCAAGTCACGTGCCGGCGACGCAAGCCGTCCCGCCGGCTTCCACAACGACGCGAATTGCGCCAGATTGATCGATGCAACTGCTGCATCGATCAATGCCGGATTTGGCTTGGACATGGAATGCCGCGCGCCCTAGGGACGACATTGGCGCTTGACTTCACACCTGAAGGGGAGCGACCCAAGGCGGCCTGCAGCCTGCCGACAACGACATAATCAACCCAGGAGGAAGCCCAGATGAAGACACTCACCGGTATCATCGCAGCCGTTGCATTGGTGCTCTCAGCGCCGCTGGCGACCGCACGCGACTTCCGCTCCGCCGACATCCATCCGGCAGATTATCCGACCGTCGAGGCCGTCAAGTTCATGGGCAAGCAGCTCGCGACGGCGAGCGGCGGCAAGCTCGGCGTGAAGGTGTTTCCCAACGGAGCCCTGGGCTCCGAGAAGGATACCATCGAGCAACTCAAGATCGGCGCGCTCGACATGATGCGGATCAACGCGTCGCCGCTCAACAACTTCGTGCCGGAAACCATCGCATTGTGCCTGCCGTTCGTCTTCCGCGACACCCAGCACATGCGCACCGTCCTCGACGGGCCGATCGGCGATGAGATCCTGGCGGCGATGGAGCCCGCGGGACTGGTCGGCCTTGCCTATTACGACAGCGGCGCCCGGTCCATCTACACCGTGAAGGCGCCGGTCAAGTCGCTCGCGGACCTCAAGGGTCTGAAGATTCGCGTCCAGCAGTCCGATTTGTGGGTCGGCATGATCCAGAGCCTCGGCGCCAACCCGACGCCGATGCCGTATGGCGAGGTCTATACCGCGCTCAAGACCGGCCTGGTGGATGCCGCCGAAAACAACTGGCCCTCTTACGAGTCGTCGCGCCATTTCGAGGCCGCCAAGTTCTACAACATCACCGAGCACTCCCTGGCGCCCGAAGTTCTGGTGATGTCCAAGAAGGTCTGGGACACGCTGAGCAAGGAGGATCAGGCCATGATCCGCAAGGCGGCCAAGGAATCGGTGCCCGTCATGCGCAAGCTCTGGGATGAGCGTGAGCAGGCGTCCCGCAAGACGGTCGAGGCCGCCGGCGTTCAGGTCGTGACGATCGCCAACAAGGCGGAATTCGTCGACGCGATGAAGCCGGTGTACCAGAAGTTTGCGGGTGACGAGAAGCTGCAGGGCCTCGTCAAGCGTATCCAGGACACGAAGTAAGACCACAGCGTCGGGTCCGGCGTCGCCGCGAAGGCGACACCGGACCCTCGCAAGGAGACGCGGGAATGACAGACCCACACGTCGCAGACCACGAGCAGGGGGCGGTCGCCGCACGCCCGGCGAACGGCTTGCTGTCGCGGATCAACGCCCCCGTTGCTCGCGCAGGCATGTATCTCTCCGTGACCGGATTGCTCGTCATCGTCACCGTCGTGTTCTACCAGGTGTTCGGGCGTTACGTGCTCAATTCGAGCCCGACCTGGACGGAGAACCTCGCGCTGGTCCTCATCCTGTATGTCACGTTGATCGGCGCCGCCGTCGGCGTGCGCGATGCCGGACACATCGGCATGGACAGCCTGCTGGTGATGCTTCCGGATCACGCGCGAGAGAAGATCGAGCTCGTCATCCACGTCCTGGTGGCCGCGTTTGGCGTCGCGATGGCCTATAACGGCTGGATTCTCGGCGCATCCGTGGGGACCGTGAAGATTCCCAATCTCGGCCTCCCTGAGGTCATCCGCTACGTCCCGCTGATCGCCTCCGGCGTCCTGATCGTCTCCTTTTCAATCGAGCACATCATTGCTCTCTTGCGCGGCGAAGAGGTCGTCCCCTCATGGAACTGATCATCCTCGGCGCCACGTTTTTCGGCTTCCTGATCCTCGGCGTCCCCGTCGCCTTCGCGATCGGTCTCTCGGCGATCTGCACCATCCTCTACGAGGGTCTGCCGGTCGCCGTCATCTTCCAGCAGATGATGTCGGGGATGAACATCTTCTCGTTCCTTGCGATTCCCTTCTTCGTCTTCAGCGGTGAGCTGATGCTGCATGGCGGCGTCGCCGACAAGATCGTGCAGCTTGCCAAGAATCTCGTCGGTCACATCCGCGGCGGGCTCGGCATGTCCAACGTGGTCGCCTGCACGCTGTTCGGCGGCGTCTCCGGATCGCCCGTGGCCGACGTGTCGGCGATGGGCGCGGTGATGATCCCGATGATGAAAAAGGAGGGGTTCGACACCGACTACGCCGTCAATGTCACCACCCATGCGTCGCTGGTGGGAGCCTTGATGCCGACCAGTCACAACATGATCATCTATGCGCTCGCCGCCGGCGGCAAGGTCTCGATCGGCGCGCTGATCGCCGCCGGCCTCCTGCCGGCGCTGGTGCTGATGGTGTGCATGCTGGTCGCCGCTTACGCGGTCGCCGTGAAGCGCGGCTATCCGGCCGGCAAGTTCCCGGGTTGGCCCGAGGTTTTTCGCTCGTTCGCAGCCGCTCTGCCCGGCCTTCTGATCGTCGGCATCATCCTGGCGGGCATCCTGTCCGGCGTGTTCACCGCGACCGAATCCGCTGCCGTCGCGGTCACCTACACGATCCTGCTGACCTTCTTCATCTACCGCACCATGACCTTGCCGAACTTCCTGCGCGCCGCCGCCAAGGCCGTGAAGACGACGGGCGTGGTGCTGCTGCTGATCGGCGTATCCACCATGTTCCAGTACCTGATGGGGCTGTACGAGGTGGCCGACTTCGCCGGCGACCTGATGAGCAAGGTCTCCACCCAGCCCTGGGTCATCTTCCTGCTCATCAACGTCATCCTGTTCGTGCTCGGCACCTTCATGGACATGGCCGCGACCATCCTGATCTGCACCCCGATCTTCCTGCCGATTGCGATGAAGGCGGGCATGGATCCGGTGCAGTTCGGCATGCTGATGCTGATCAACTGCGCCCTCGGTTTGAACACCCCGCCGGTCGGAACGACTCAGTTCGTGGGTTGCGCCATTGGCGGCATCTCGGTCGGCGCGGTGATGCGCACCATCATGCCGTTCTACGCCGCGCTGATCGCAGCACTGATGTTCGTGACCTACGTGCCTGCATTCTCGCTGTGGCTGCCCCGCCTGCTGATGGGTTACAAGGGCTAGCAGCTACAGGAGAAGCTATCAGTGACTGACTATCGCAAGCTCTTTGATCTCACCGGCAAGACGGCCGTGGTGCTCGGCGCCGCATCGGGCATCGGCAAATCGTCGGCCGAGGCGCTGGCTGGGCTCGGGGCCCGCGTCGTCTGCGCCGATCGCGCGCTTGACGCAGCTGAGGCGACCGCCGCCGGGATTCGCGACAAGGGCGGCTGGGCGGAAGCAGCCAGCTGTGATGCCGCGAGCGCGGCGGACGTCAACGCGCTGGCCGAAACCGTGATGCAGAAATTTCCCCGGCTCGACATCGCGGTGACGACGCCCGGGCTCAACATCCGCAAGACCATCCTCGACTACACCGAGGAGGATCTCGACCGTGTCCTCAACCTCAACGTCAAGGGTACGGTGTGGTTCTTCCAGGCGTTCGGCCGCATCATGGTCGCGCAAAAGGGCGGCAGCATCATCGCCTGCTCGTCTGTGCGCGCGGTGACCATCGAGCCGGGCCTTGGCGTCTACGGCTCGACCAAGGCGGCGATCGGCCTGCTGGTGAAGGGCTTTGCCTCCGAGGTCGGCCATGCCGGCGTGCGCGTCAACGCGATCGCGCCGAGCATCGCCGAAACCGCGCTGACCGGCCCGTTCAAGCAGCGGCCCGACATCTATAATCTCTACGCCGGCCATACCGTGTTCAACCGCTGGAGCAGCGCCGATGAGGTCGCGACCGCGGTGGCCTATCTCGCTTCGGATGCCGCCAGCTATGTCAGCGGCAGCACGCTGTTCGTCGATGGCGGCTGGACCGCCGTCGACGGCCCGCCGACCGGTCTCACTCAGCTGCACAAATAGGGCGTCATCGGCTCTAGCCGGTAAAGCCAGCGCGCTGGCGCAGGTCCTTCCGATCTGCGCCGGTCAGCAACGCGATCAGCGCCGCCGCCTCTGTCGGATGCGCTGCCTGCATTGTCACGCCGGCCGTATACATCGTCACGAGTTCGCAGCCGGGCGGCAGCGCCCCCGACAATGCAATACCGTCTGTCGCGATGATCTCGGTCGCCTGCGTGCATCCGATCGGCTTTGCCGCGCCGGATGCCGCGAGCTCCCGCATTGCGGTTGCACCGTTCGGAAAGATCTTGAGGCGCGAGGCCACCTCATAGGCGATGCCGAGCTGATCCAGCACTTTTGCGAAATGCTGGCCCGCGGTCGAGGCCTTGGTGTCGGGGACGTAAATTGCATCGGCGCCGCGCAGCACGTCGCGCAGATCGGCCTCCGTCTTCACCATCACCCTGGGATCGCGGCTGCGGACCGCCAGCGCGGTCTCGACCCGGCCGACATCCGTAATCGAGGAGGGGACGATGAGCTTCTCCTCGGCAAGCCTCGCAAGCAGCACCTGCGTCAGGATCACGAGATCGGCCAGTGTTCCCGCGCGCAGCTTGTCCGCCATGATGCCGACCGCGCCGAATTCGCCGTCGATACCGAGGCCGGTTTGCGCTTTGAAAGCGTCGGTGACGCCGCGCACCAGGCCTTGTGCCGCGCCTCCGCTCAAAACGTTCACTGTCGTCAAGGCGCACGCTCCATCGCTGCAATGATCTTGTCGCGTGTGATCGGCAGGTCTCGCACACGCACGCCGAGGCAATCATACACCGCATTGGCGATCGCCGCCGTCACCGGGCCGTGCGCGGCTTCGCCGGCGCCGACCGGCTCGATCTCCGGCCGCTGGATGATCTCGACGTCCACGGCCGGCACCTCGCTGAAGGTCAGGATCGGATAGTCCGTCCAGGAGGTCGAGGTGATGCCGGTGCGGTCGAAGCGGACGCGCTCCTTCAGCACCCAGCTCGTCGCCTGGATCGCGCCGCCCTCGATCTGGTTGATGACGCCGTCCGGATTGATGGCCTCGCCAACGTCGACCGCGAGCGTCAGCCGCTTGACGCGGACGTCGTCGGCGCCCTCGATCTCCGCGATGGCGGCGCAGTAGGCGCCCATGTTCTTGTAGCGGGCAAAGCCGACGCCGTGACCGATTCCGGGCTGCTTCTGCGGCTTCCATCCGGCACGTCGCGCCGCAGCGCTGATGACATCGCGCGCCCGTTCGTCGCGCAGATGCCGCAAGCGGAATGCGATCGGATCTTCGCCGCGCAGGGCGGCGATCTCGTCGAGCAGGGATTCGATGGCGAACACGTTGCCTTGTCCGCCCAGCGTCCGCAGCGCTGAGGTGCGCACCGGCATGGTCAGCAGCCGGTGGCTCGTGATCGTCCAGGCCGGGAAGTCATAGAGCGGAACGGAGTTGCGATCGGCGCCGCCGCCATTGGCGACCGGCGGGTTGGTCGAGATCATGCGCGGATAGGGATTTGCGATCTCGGTTGCGGCAAGCAGCGCCGGCTGCGCCGCGCGTCCCGGCCTTGCTGCATGGCCGTTACTCCAGATCGCGTGGCGCCAGCCGGCGATCTCGTTGCCTGCGTCGAGATCGGCCTCGATCTCGATGGCCATCGCCGCGCCAAAGGGGGCATGGGACATCTCGTCGTGGCGCGACCACTGCACCCGCACCGGACGGCCGTTGGCAGCTCGTGCCAGCAGCACTGCATCAAGCGCGACGTCATCCGCCGCATTGTGCCCGTAGCAGCCGGCGCCCTCGATGTGCTCGACGACGATGTTCTCGGCCGGCAGCTTCAGCACGATCGCGAGATCGGCGCGGAGCAGGTAGACGCCCTGGCTGTGCGTCCAGACATGGACACGATCGCCGTCCCATCGCGCCATGGCGCAGGATGGTGCGATCGAGGCATGCGCGATGTAAGGGCGGGTATATTGCCGCCGGAGCGTCTGGACGGGTTTGCGCGCCGGTTCCGCCATCCTGGTGTCGATGATGGCGGTCTCGACCGGCTGGCTCTTCAAAAAGCCCGCCACATCGTCCTCGTCCGGCAGCGGGTCGCCGGCCGACCATGTCGCGCCCTTGCGCAAGGCTTTCAGCGCGGCTTCCGCCGCCGCCTCGTTGTCGGCGACGACGCCGGTAAAGCCGCCGTCGCGGACGATCGCAACGATGCCGGGGACCGCGCGCGCAGCCTCCTCATTGAGTGTGACCAATCTGGCGCCCGAGACATCCGGCCGCAGCACGCGTCCGTGCAGCAGTCCCGGCAGCGCAAGGTCGTGGATGAAGCGCGGCCGTGCGAACACCTTGTCGGGAATGTCGACGCGCTGGACCGAATGTCCGGCGATGGTGCGCTTGGCGGCACTTTTCGCTGTCGGGGCTGCGGTGGCGTCGTGGTCGAGCGAGAGCTCGTCCATCAACTCCCAATAGCTGGTCCTGACATTGCCGGGACCGGAGATGGTGCCGTCATCGACATCGAGCAGCGATGCATCGACGCCGAGACGTTCCGATGCCGCGCGAAGGAAGCGCTGGCGCACCTCGGCACAGACCTGGCGCAGCGCGCGGCCGGATTGCTGGATCGAGAGGCTGCCCGAGGTGACGCCCTCGTTCGGGCTCATCGCCGTCGAGGTGCGGATCATGTCAACGCGGCCGATCTCGACGTCGAGCTCGTCCGCCGCGATCTGCGCCAGCGCCGTAACGATGCCCTGGCCGATCTCGACCTTGCCGGGCGAGATCGCCACACGGCCGTCATCGGTGAACCGCACCCAGGACGACAGCTTGGGATTGGCAACAAGGCTCACCGGCAGCTTCGGGGCAGGGGATGGCATGCTCATGACGCCGCCATCTCCGCCGCCGCCCGCAGCACGGCGCGGACCATGCGGTTATGCGACCCGCAGCGGCACAGATTGCGATCCAGCGCGGATCTGACCTCTGCCTCCGTCGGTGACGGATTGCGCTTCAGCAGCGCCGCGGCGCTGACGAGAATCCCCGCGACGCAATAGCCGCACTGCATCGCCTGTTCGGCGATGAAGGCGCGTTGCAGCGGATGTGGTTGCTCTGCCGTGCCGAGGCCCTCCACCGTGACGACGTCCTTGTCCGTGACCGACCACAACGGCATGTCGCAGGAGGCCATCGCGCGGCCGTCGACCATGACGTGACAGGCGCCGCACTCACCGGCGCCGCAGCCGAAATGCGGACCGGTGACGCCGAGCCGGCCGCGGAGCACATCGAGCAGCGCCTGGTCAGAATCGGTTTCGACGACGGCGGTCGCGCCGTTGAGCTGGAATTGGATGGTGGGCATTGCGCTCTGCGGCCTCAGGACTTGTCGAACTTCTTGACGACGTCGGCCCATTTCTCGATGTCGCCGCGCAGGAATTTGTCGAACTCTTCCGGCGTCATCGACATGGGCAGGGCGCCCTGTTCTGTCCAGAGCTTGACGATGTCGGGCCGCTTCACCATTGCGTTGACGGCGGCGTTGAGCTTGTCGATCACGCTCTTCGGTGTGCCGGCCGGCGCCATCAGGCCGAGCCAGATCGTCGCCTCATAGCCTGCTACACCGGCTTCGCCTGCTGTCGGCACGTTCGGCAGCACGGTCGAACGCTGCTTGCCGGTGGTTGCGAGCGCGCGAACTTGATTTTCGCTGATGTTCGGCGCCATCGCCGGCACCGCGTCGATCATCATCTGCACCTGTCCGCCGATCACGCCGCTGCGCGCCTCGCCGCTGTTGCGATAGGGAACGTGCACGACATCGATGCCGGCCATGGCTTTGAACAGCTCACCCGCCATGTGGTAGGGCGTGCCCTGTCCGGAGGAAGCGTAGTTCAGCTTGCCCGGCTGCGCTTTGGCAAGTGCGACGAACTCGGCCAGCGTCTTCACTGGGACTTGCGGGTTCACAACGATGACGAGATCGGAATAATTCACCGGCGCGATCGGCGCGAGGTCGCGCATCAATTCGTACTTGCGCTTGTCCGCGGTCAGCAGCGATTCATTCGCGGTCTGGGTGTTGGACATCATCAGCAGCGTGTAGCCGTCGGCCGGCGACTTCACAGCTTCCACGGTGCCGATGACGCCGCCGGCGCCGGTGCGGTTCTCAACCACGAAGGGCTGACCAAAACTCTCCTGGAGCACGTTGCCGATCAGCCGGGCCGCGACGTCGGCCGGCCCGCCGGCGCCGAACGGCACGACGATCCGGACCGAATGGCTGGGATAATCCTGTGCGAATGAGGGGGCTGCGGAGACTACAGCGAGCAGGCCGGCCGCCAATGTCAGCACGGATCTTCGGGCCATCATGCCCACCTCCCTGATATCGTTCTTGTTGGCCGGCACTGTAGCGGCAGGGAATGCGGACTGTCGACGCCTCACAAAGGCGATTGGGCCGGGAATATCGGGTGGTTTTCGGTGTGATTGCGCCGCGTTTCGCGCCTGCAGCAGGAACCCGCGGCGCGTGCGCCTTGAGCAAATCGCATGGGCCTTGCCGGATAAATGCGCTCGGCTGGCTGGTATTTTGGTGTTACGAACTGGGACATGAACCAGCACGCCAAAATCGAAATCCGCCATTCGACCTGCCCGCATGATTGCCCGTCGGCCTGCGCCCTCGATGTCGAGGTGGTCGAAGGCCGCAGCATCGGTCGTGTCCGTGGTTCGAAAAAGCAGACCTACACGGCCGGCGTCGTCTGCGCCAAGGTCGCCCGCTATGCCGAGCGCATCCATCACCCCGAGAGGGTGACATTCCCGATGCGCCGAACGGGTGCGAAGGGCTCCGGTCAGTTCGCGCGCATTTCGTGGGACGAGGCGCTCGACGAGATCGGGCATCGCTTCAACGAGGCCGAGCACGAGTTCGGCGCGGAATCGATCTGGCCCTACTACTACGCCGGAACGATGGGCCTCGTGATGCGGGATGGGCTCAACCGTCTCACGCATGTGAAGAAATATTCGCGCTTCTATCAGACCATCTGCGCCAATGTCGCGCGCATCGGCTTTGCGATCGGCACCGGCAAGATCGCCGGCGTCGACCCGCGCGAGATGGCGCTGTCCGACCTCGTCGTGATCTGGGGCACCAATCCCGTCAACACCCAGGTCAACGTGATGACGCACGCGTCGAGAGCGCGCAAGGAGCGCGGCGCGAAAATCGCGGCGGTCGACATCTACGACAACGAGACCATGAAGCAGGCTGACATCAGGATCATCCTGCGGCCCGGCACCGACGGCGCCTTTGCCTGCGGCGTGATGCACGTCCTGTTCCGCGACGGCTACGCCGACCGCGTCTACATGGACAAATACACCGACTGCCCGGCCGAGCTCGAGGCGCATCTGATGACGCGCACGCCGGAATGGGCGTCCGCGATTTGCGGCGTGCCGGTGGCCGAAATCGAGGCCTTCGCGAAAGCGGTTGGCGAGACCAAGCGCACCTTCTTCCGCTTTGGCTACGGCTTTACGCGCAGCCGCAACGGTGCCACGCAGATGCACGCGGCAAATTGCATTCCCGCGGTGACCGGCGCCTGGCAATATGAAGGCGGCGGCGCTTTCTTCAACAATTACGCGCTGTGGCATTTCAACGAATCCATCATCGAGGGCCACGACGCCGTCGACCAGAACATCCGCGCGCTCGACCAGTCCAAGATCGGCCGCATCCTGACCGGCGATGCCGAGGCCTTGCGCGGCAAGGGGCCGGTCAAGGCGATGCTGATCCAGAACACCAATCCGATGACGGTGGCCCCGGAGCAGGCATTGGTCCGGCAGGGCTTTGCGCGCGAGGATCTGTTCGTCGCGGTGCATGAGCAGTTCATGACCGAGACGGCAGAGATGGCCGACATCGTGCTGCCGGCGACCATGTTCATGGAGCATGACGATCTCTATTACGGCGGCGGCCACCAGCACATCTCGGTGGGTGCGAAGCTGATCGACCCGCCCGGCGAATGCCGCTCCAATCACGAGGTCTTGCAGGCGCTGGCGCCGCGGCTCGGTGCGAGGCATCAGGGCTTCGAGATGACGCCGCGCGAATTGATCGACGCGACGTTGAAGCTGAGCGACCACGGCGATATCGGCGGCCTCGAAGCCGACATCTGGCGCGACCTGCAACCGGACTTCCGCACCTCGCATTTTCTCGACGGCTTTGCCCATGCCGACGGGAAATTCCACTTCAAAGCCGATTGGGCGCATCCGCCGTTCGGCGTCACGATGGGTGACTTCGACAAGATGCCGGCATTGCCGGACCATTGGGCCGTGATCGAGCAGACCGACCAGGCCCATCCGTTTCGGCTTGCGACCAGCCCCTCGCGCAGCTTCCTCAACACGACCTTCAACGAGACGCCGTCCTCGCAGGCGCGCGAGGGCAGGGCGAGCGTGATGATCCATCCCCTGGATGCGGCCGCGCTCGACATCGCCGACGGCGATGCCGTGACACTCGGCAACACCCGCGGCGAGACCACGCTGGTGGCGACGCTGTTCGACGGTGTACGGCGCGGCGTTCTGATCGCGGAGTCCGTTCATCCCAACAAGAACCACATCGGCGGCCGCGGCATCAACATGCTGACCGGTGCCGAAACCGTCGCGCCGATCGGCGGGGCCGCGTTCCACGACAACAAGGTCTGGATCAGGAAGGCCGCCACCGTCTAGGGGATGCACTCCGAGACACCGTAGCCTGCGAACTCCTTCGCAATGTTCGGGTTCATCGACTTCGCCTGCGCGATGTCCGTGGCACCGTCGCCGCCGTTCTTGCGGGTGGCGATGCCGCGGCCGAACAGCGAAGATGAGGAGCGCGGGTTGCGCTGGATCGCGTCGGTGTAGTCCTTGATCGCCTCGGCGGTCCGGCCGAGCTTGAGGTTGACGAGCCCGCGGCTGTCGAGCGCATCGCTCAAGCCGGGATCGATCTGCAGCGCCAGATTGCAGTCGGCGAGCGCCCCCTGCAGGTCGCCGGTCGCAGCGCGCGTCCAGCAGCGATTGTTGAGCGCCTCGCCGTCCCTGGGATTCTTGCGGATCACGAGGTCGAAATCCTGCATGGCGAGCGCGTAGCCGCGCTTGATCGCATAGACCTGGCCGCGCTTGTAGCGCGAGGCGACGTCATTGGCGTTCGCCGCGATCTTGCGGCTGAGATCGGCGATGACGGGATCCCTGGCGAGATCCTCGGTGTTCGGGGGCGGCTCTGCCTGCGGCGGCTCGCAGACCGGCTTCTGCGGCTCGGGTTTCTGAGGCTCCGGCTTGGCCGGGTCGCCGGCTTTGGTGTCGGGCGGCCGCGTCACCGAACCTGCGAACGAGAATTCCGTGGTCAGCGAGGACGACAGCCACGGCACCTGCTCGCGCTTGGTGGCGGCGACGACGCCGTTCTTGGTGTTGGTCAGGGCCTGCTCGGCGCTGATGTTCGGCGCGCGCATCTCGCGCAGCAGCTCGGCGACGAACAGGCCATGCTCGGTCTTGCCGCTGGCCGCGACCGCACCGAGCGCGGCGGAGTACAGCACGAGCGAATTGCTCGGCGCGATCGCCGGCGCAAGGCCCGCCGAATAGCGGCGGAAGCGCCGTTCGAACGGGTTGCGGCGCGAGGCGTCGATCAGCGCGATCTTGATCGCGGCGCCGCGCGTGTTCATCTCGGCGAGGATGGTGTCGAGGCTGAAGCCGTCGCGTGCCACATCCGGCTCGGTCCAGATCTGCGCGTCGACGGGGAGCAAATAGGTCTGCCGGTTGGACTGGATGGCAAAACCGTCGAAGAAGATCAGCGCCACAGCGCCGCGTTCGATGCGGGCATAGAAGCGATCCAGCACCTGCCGCATGGCGTCGGCCGTGAGATTGTTCTGCCGGTCGACGACGAAGCCGTCGCGCTTCAATTCCTCAGTGACGTCCTGGGCGTCGTTGGCGACGTCGTTCAGCACGAACTCGTTGTCGGGATATCTGGCGTTGCCGATCACCAGCGCAAGTTTCGCAGCATCAGCCGCGTGGCTTGCGCGGCCTGCGCCCAGCGCAAGCAGGCCTGTCAGCAACAAAATCATCGCGGCGCGCATGAAATGGCTCATCGGTGATCAAAATCTCCAGTCAGGATAGCGGCCGTCACCCGCAATTCAATCGCCAAGCGAATTTGCGCCCACACGCTATGGTGACACGGCGTTGCAGATTGCCCTTGCGCGCGCCGCCCGTCCTGCCGCAAATGGCTGCAAAATGGATGGCATGGAAGCGAGCGTAGCATGACCGACACCACAGCAATCATCACAGAGAAGCGCGGGCAGGCGTTCTGGATCACCATCAACCGGCCGGAGAAACGTAACGCGCTGAACGGCGAGGTCATCGCCGGTATCACCAAAGGCTATCGCGACGCGCACGACGACAAGGACGTCCGCGTCATCGTGCTGACGGGCGCGGGCGACAAGGCGTTCTGCGCGGGCGCCGATCTGCAGAATTCCGGCGCGGCTTTCGCGATGGATCATTCCAAACCAAATGTCGACTATGCCGATCTGTTACGTTTGTCACAGAACGCCACCAAACCGGCGATTGCGCGGGTCGGCGGCGTCTGCATGGCCGGTGGCATGGGCCTGCTCTGCATGACCGACATGGCGGTCGCGGCCGATCACGTCGTCTTCGGCCTGCCGGAGGTGAAGGTCGGCGTGTTCCCGATGCAGGTGCTGAGCCTGTTGCAGAACATTGCGCCGCCGCGCCTCGTCAACGAATGGGCGCTCACCGGCGAACCGTTCGATGCCAAGGCGGCGCAGGCTGCCGGCCTGCTCAACTACGTCGTTCCCACCGCCGAGCTGGATGCCAAGGTCGACTGGCTGATCGGCCGCATCGTCGACAAGTCCCCGACCGCGATCCGCCGCGGCAAATACGCCATGCGCGCCATCGCCTCGATGTCGTTCGACGAGAGCATCGCCTACACCGAAAGCCAGATCGCGCTGCTCGCAATGACCGAGGACGCCAAGGAAGGCCTGAAAGCGTTCAGTGAGAAGAGAAAGCCGGTCTGGACGGGAAGGTGAGGGGGGCTCGCTCTCGTGTCCCGGACGCGCTGCAACGCTCTTGGCGTTGCGGCGCAGAGCCGGGACCCAGAGGGCGGCACGGGAGAATGCGGGGGGCATGGGCCCCGGCTCTGCAGCGCACCGCCGAAGGGGCGCTGCGCTGCGTCCGGGGCGCGAGGGTGTGCTCAACCAACTTCACATCTCAAACAGCAAACACGCCTTCGCCTTCCCGCGGCGCATTTCGCCCGGGGTTTGCTCTCGCTTCACGCCCTGTCCGAAGAAAGGGCGCAGGGAAGGCCGGGTGCCGGCTGGCACCCGCAAGACTCCCGTGCAAGAATGATGCACACGCAAGGCACAGGAGAAGTACAGGGCAGCCGAACATCCGGCCTTCCCCGCGCAATGGTTTGACGGCTTATGCGCGCTCTCCCCGGAGACGAGTTCTGTCTTGCCTCCGTCACTTCCGCGAAAGTCACGGACGCGCCTCGGTTGAAGCGACGCCGCATTCGCAGAGGCTTGACCGTAGCAACGACGGCTAGGACCACGCGGTTTTGCCGTACGCAGGCTTCCCGCTTCACCCCCGGGCGTCTTCGCCCAAGGGCTCGCAGGCATCGAGCGCCGTTCGTACAACGCGGCTTGCGGGACGCTCACGGGGTTCGGCTCAATCCATCGCCCCGCCCTGCGTCTCACATCCGCGACGGCGCTGCCCAGCGTCCACCGCAACCCGATCCGCGGTTCGTGACGACGTACGACCGCCCCTTGTCACGGGATCAGGATGGGCCGACAATGCGATAAATCAGAAATTCTGTAAAGGCGAATATTTTGGGGTGTGACGGTTGACCGAGCGATGGGTGTTTCGCCCGTCGGGTGGCGCAAGGGCTTGTAGGTGTCGTAGGGTGGATTAGCGTCAGCGTAATCCACCAAGTCTGTTTCCGCGGAGGCAGAAGAGGTGGGTTACGCCCTGCGGGACGCGCTTTGCGCGCCCACAGTGCTAACCCACCCTACTGCATCTTACCCCGCATTGGCCTTCAGCCCCGCGGCCTGGATGCCGGCCACCGCGCAGGCCTCGTCATTGTCGGAGGTGTCGCCGGAGACACCCACCGCGCCGAGCAGCGTCGCGCCGTCCATGATCAAGACGCCGCCGGGGACCGGCACCAGCGCGCCCTTGGCGATGGTGTTCACGGCGTCGATGAAATAGGCCTGCTCCTGGGCGCGCTGGAACAGCGCGCGCGAGCCCATGCCCATGGCGAGCGCGCCATAGGCCTTGCCGTGCGCGATCTCGCCGCGCATCAGGCTGGTGCCGTCCTGCGCCGCGGCGAGCTTGAGCACGCCGCGCGCGTCGAGGATGGTGACGACCAGCGGCTTGAGCTTGAGTTCGCCAGCCTTCGCGAAGGCGGCGTCGAGGATTTTGCGGGCGGTGTCGAGCGTGAGGTCAGCCATGGCTGGGTTCCTTTGCAGCAGTTGAGGTGGAATTGGTTTCGGTACGATCGAGGCTCATCGCCAGCACGCGCGCGACGTGAAGCGCTTCGCGCTTTGTGCCGTCATGGATCTGATGGCGGCAGGAGGTGCCGTCGGCAACGATGAGCGTGTTTGGGTCCGCGCGCCGCACGGCCGGCAGCAGTGACAGTTCGGCCATCTCGATCGAGGCATCATAGGTGTCCGCGCCATAACCGAACGCGCCGGCCATGCCGCAGCAGCTCGATTCGATGGTCTCGACCGCAAGGCCCGGGACGAGCCGCAGCACCTGCTCGACCGGCTTGAAGGCGCCGAAGGATTTTTGATGGCAATGGCCGTGCACGACGGCCTTGTCAGCGATGGTGCCGAGCGGCAGTTGCAGCCGGCCGGCCTCGGCCTCGCGCACCAGAAATTCCTCGAAGGTGAGGGCATGGGCACTGATGGCCTTGGCGTCGTCGTCCTTGCGCAGCGAGGCGAGCTCGTCGCGCAGCGTCAACAGGCAGCTCGGCTCGAGACCGACGATCGGCACGCCGCGCGCGGCAAAGGGCGCAAACGCGGCCACGAGACGATCGAGCTCGACCCTGGCTTCATCGACGAGGCCGGCGGACAGGAAGGTGCGCCCGCAGCACAGCGGGCGGCTGCCGCTCAGTGCCTTCGGCAGATGCACGCGATAACCGCCGGCCACCAGAACGCGCAGGGCGGCATCGAGGTTCTCGCGCTCATAGATGCGATTGAAGGTGTCGGCGAACAGCACGACCTCGCGGCCAGTCTCCGGACCAACGCTGCCCGCAGGCGGTACGAACACGTCGCTGCGGAAGGCGGGCAGGGCGCGGCGCGCGCTGATGCCGGCGAAACGCTCGAACAGCTTTCGGAGCAGCGCGCTGCGGTTGCGTAAATTGGCCAGCGGCGCCAGCCGCGAGGCGAGGCCGGCATAGCGCGGGAGATAGCCGACCAGGCGGTCGCGCAGCGTCAGGCCGTGGGAAGCGGCGCGCGCGGCGAGCACCTCGATCTTCATCTTGGCCATGTCGACGCCGGTCGGGCATTCATGGCGGCAGGCCTTGCAGGAGACGCAAAGTTTCAGCGTCTCCATCATCTCGTCGGAGGACAGTGCGTCGGGGCCGAGCTGGCCGGAGATCGCGAGCCGCAAGCTGTTGGCGCGGCCGCGCGTGACGTCCTTCTCGTTGCGCGTGGCGCGATAGGACGGGCACATCACGCCGCCCTCGAGCTTGCGGCAGGCGCCGTTGTTGTTGCACATCTCGACCGCGCCCTGGAAGCCGCCGCCGGCGCCGGGATAGGCCGACCAGTCGAGCTTCGTCTTCAACTCGCCGACGCGATAGTCGGGCTTGAAGCGGAACAGCGAGCGGTCGTCCATTCTGGGCGCATCGACGATCTTGCCGGGATTGAGCGTGCCGTCGGGATCGAAGCGCTGCTTCACCTCCCTGAAGTCGGCGACGAGACGTTCGCCGAACATGGTCTCGTGGAATTCGGAGCGCACCAGGCCATCGCCATGTTCGCCGGAATGCGAGCCCTTGTATTCGCGCACCAGCGCGAAGGCCTCTTCGGCGATGGCGCGCATCGCCTTGACGTCCTTCTCCAGCTTCAGATTCAACACCGGGCGCACGTGCAGGCAGCCCTCGGAGGCGTGCGCATACATCGTGCCGCTGGTGCCGTGTTTGGCGAACACCTCGTTCAGCCGCGCGGTGTAGTCGGCGAGGTGCGGCAGCGGCACGGCGCAATCCTCGACGAAGGAGACCGGCTTGCCCTCCTGCTTCATCGACATCATGACGTTGAGGCCGGCGGCGCGGAAATCGGCGATGCCGCTCTGCAGCGCGGGTTCGGTGATCTCGACCACGCCGCCCCATTTGCGTTTGTCGTTGTTCCAGCCGAAGCCGAGATCGCTCATCAGCTCGGAGAGCTGCTTGAGACGCAACAGATTATCCGCTTGGTCCTCCTCGGCGAATTCGACCACCAGCACCGCATCCGGATCGCCCTTGATCGCGGCGGAGATGACGGGAGCGAACATCGCGATGTCGCGGCCGAGCGCGAGCATGGTGCGGTCGACCAGCTCGACCGCGATTGGCTTCAGCTTGACGAGGTGCTGGGCCGCATCCATCGCCTCGTAGAAGCTGCCGAAATGGCAGACACCCAGCGCCTTGTTGCGGATCACCGGCCAGAGCTTCAGCTCGACCTTGGTGGTGAAGGCCAGCGTGCCCTCGGAGCCGACCAGGAGGTGCGCCATGTTGTTGCGCGCATTGCGCGGCACCAGCGCATCGAGATTGTAGCCGCCGACGCGGCGCTGCACTTTTGGAAACCTTGCCGCGATCTCGTCGGCCTCGCGCGTGCCGAGATCGAGCATGTCGCGGAACAGGGCGCGTGCGCTGTCGCTCGCATTGAGATCTGAGAGATCGCGCGAGACCTCGCCGTAACGGCCGAGCGTGCCGTCGGCCAGCGCGGCCTCCATCGACAGTGTGTTGTCGCGCATGGTGCCGTAGCGGAGTGAGCGTCCGCCGCAGGAATTGTTGCCAGCCATGCCGCCGATGGTGGCGCGCGAGGCCGTGGAGACGTCGACCGGGAACCAGAGGCCATGCTTCCTAAGCTGGCGGTTGAGATCGTCGAGCACGATGCCGGGCTCGACCACGCAGGTGCGGCCCTCGACGTCGAGCGAGAGGATGCGGTTCAGGTGTTTCGACAGATCGACCACGATCCCGTCATTGACGGTCTGGCCGCATTGCGAGGTGCCGCCGCCGCGCGGGGTGACCTTGCGGCCATCGTCACGGGCAATCGCCAGCGCCAGCAAGGCCTCGTCCATGGTCCGGGGCACCACCACGCCGGCCGGCATGATCTGGTAGAACGAAGCGTCGGTGGCGTAACGGCCACGGCTGAAGCGGTCGAACAGGACGTCACCTTTGATTTCCCGGGCCAGGCGTGCCGCCAGGCCGCCCTTTTCAGCCGATTCCGGTGATTTTCCAGCCACTTCCGCCGCCATGGTCCGCTTTCGCCTGTTCGCCGGCACCGTCTTGCCTCCCGTCACGGCCCTTGGCAAGCGAGCCCTGCTTCTTGTGCATTGACGGACCTCGCCGGGCGAGGGACAAGCCCGGCGAATAGTGATATGCGAGCGGCTCGCCGGAGCTCTCAATTCGGGCCAACCGACGTTAGAGCCAAGACAGCCTCGAGAGCCAAGACAGCCTCAAAGACCGGGAAGGACGCCGATGACCGTGCATACTGGAAGGCATTTCTTACAGATTCCAGGACCGACCAACGTGCCCGACCGGGTGCTGCGGGCGATGGACATGCCGACCCTGGACCATCGCGGTCCGGAGTTCGCCGAGCTCGGTTTTGCGGTTCTCGCCTCGATGCAGCGGGTGTTCCGCACCAAGCAGCCCGTGATCATCTTCCCCTCGTCCGGCACCGGCGCCTGGGAAGCGGCGATGGTCAACGTGTTCGCGCCCGGCGACAAGCTCCTGATGTGCGAGACCGGCCAGTTCGCCGTGCTGTGGCGCGGCATCGCCGACAAGTTCAAGTTCGACGTCGACTTCATCCCCAGCGACTGGCGCCACGGCGCCGACCTCGCCGAGATCGAGAAGCGCCTCGTCGCCGATAAGCAGCACGCGATCAAGGCCGTCTGCGTCGTCCACAACGAGACCTCGACCGGCTGCGTGACGCCGCCGCTGGAGGTGCGCAAGCTGCTCGACCGCGTCAAGCATCCGGCGCTGCTGATGGTCGACACCATCTCCGGCCTCGGCTCGATGGAATATGAGCACGACGCCTGGGGCATCGACGTTTCGGTCGCGGGGTCCCAGAAGGGGCTGATGCTGCCGCCGGGTCTCGGCTTCAACGCCGTCTCGGAGAAGGCGCTCAGCGTTGCCAAGGCCAACCCCGGTATGCGCTCCTACTGGGACTGGCAGGAGGTCATCAACTTCAACAAGCTCGGCACCTTCCCCTATACGCCCGCCACCAATCTGCTCTACGGCCTGCGCGAAGCTGTGAAGATGCTGGAAGAGGAGGGGCTGGAGAACGTCTGGACCCGCCACAAGCGCCACAGCGCGGCGACGCGTGCCGCGATCAAGGTCTGGGGCCTGGAGACGCAGTGCGCCGACCCGGCTGCGCACTCGCCGGCGCTGACCGGCGTGCGCGTGCCGGACGGACACGACGCCGACGCCTTCCGCAAGGTTGTGCTGGAAAACTTCGACATGTCGCTCGGCACCGGCCTGAACAAGGTCAAGGGCAAGGTCTTCCGCATCGGCCACATCGGCCATTTCAACGATCTGATGCTGATGGGCACGCTCGCCGGCGTCGAGATGGGCCTGGATCTGGCAAAGATCCCGCACCGGAGCGGCGGCGTGTTGGCGGCCATGGACGTCCTGAAGGGACGCGACGCGGTGCCGATGACCAAGGCCCAGGTAGCTTAGAGGCTCAGCTAGCCTGGCGGCTCAGCCGGCCTGAACCGACCTAGAGAAGAAGAGACGCGCGATGAACGCACCGACGACGACAAACGAAGACCTGCTCTACTCCGTCCAGGACGGCATCGCGCGGATCACCTTCAACCGCCCGCAGGCGCGCAACGCAATGACCTTCGCCATGTATGATCGCATGGCGGAGATCTGCCAGGAGATCAACGCCGACCGCTCCATCAAGGCGCTGATCCTGACCGGCGCCGGCGACAAGGCGTTCGCCTCCGGCACCGACATTTCCCAGTTCCGTGCGTTCAAGACCGCGCAGGACGCGCTCGACTACGAGGCCCGCATCGACCGCGTGCTCGGCACGCTCGAGCAGTGCCGCGTGCCCGTGATCGCGGCGATCGCCGGCGCCTGCACCGGCGGCGGCGCCGGCATCGCGGCCTGCTGCGACCTCCGCATCGGCACCGAGACCACGCGGATGGGCTTTCCGATCGCGCGCACGCTCGGCAACTGCCTGTCGATGTCGAACATCAGCCGCGTCGTGGCGCTGGTCGGACCTGCCCGCACCAAGGATCTGATTTTCAAGGCGCGCCTCGTCGAGGCGCCGGAGGCCCTTGCGCTCGGCCTCCTCAACGAGATCGTGCCCGACGTCGAGACGCTGCAGCGCCGCGCCGACGAGACCGCAAAGCTCGTCGCCAGCCACGCGCCGCTCACGCTGGAAGCGACCAAGGAAGCGGTGCGCCGCATCCGCCGCACGCTGTCGCGCGAAGAGGGCGAGGACCTGATCCTGAAAGCCTATATGAGCGAAGATTTCCGCGAAGGCATGGACGCCTTCCTCAACAAGCGCACGCCGAACTGGAAGGGCAAGTAGCCCGCGTCCTTGGCCGGCTGCGCCATGCTGGGTGCGGCAACCGGCGGAAGCGATGGCTGACCAATCAACCGTCAGTGGCCCCGCGCAATTGCAATTGTCACAGATCTTTCAGGCGGTTCCGCCCTCCGGAACCGCAATTGCGCGCGTCTGCGGTTATGCGTCCACGTTGACGGCGCGGCGAGCTCGGGCATAAGATCGCAGAGGTTGCATGATGCCTTCTATATTCCTCGTGCCGACAGGGCGGCCAGCAAGTGATTTTAAGTCCGATTGAATTGACCGACGTGAATTCTGCGAAGCGTTCTGACCGGCCGTGCTGCAACCGGATGTCATTGAACTGAAATTGAACTGAAGAGATAGCGACGTAATTTCGACGACGCGAGCCCGCGCCAGAATTTTCATTGCTGCCGACCATCCCGGGACGGCCTCGCGAACAAGCCCAAGCTCCTGAATCAAGCTCCTAAATCAAGACCCTAAGCCAACGCTTTGATGCAAGACCGTTGAGTCTCGTCTGATTTCTCGGACCGATCAGTCACGTCGCCGCGCCCTCATGCGGCGGCGCCTCCATGGCAACGCAGGCAGGGATTTTTCCATGACCAACCACACGCCGGTTTTCACCTCGTCATCCGCGACGGGCAGCTTCACCGAATTTGCCAACCTCAACGATTCAACCACGCTGCACACTCTGTCCGGGACGATGAGCTTCAAGGACAGCGACAGGACCGACTCCCATACGACGTCGGCGACGCTGCATTCCGCGGTGGTCTCGGGCGGAACGATCGTGCCGGCAGCCTCGCTTGCGCATTTCCAGACCGCGATGCAGTCGCAGATCCTGAGCGATTCAAACGGCTCGGGCCAGCTCAAATGGAATTTCAGCGACCAGGACCAGGATTTCGACTTCCTGGCCAAGAACCAGACGCTGGTCCTGACCTATGACGTCAAGATCCTCGACAACCACGGCGGCTTCGCGATCCAGACCGTCAAGATCACCATCACCGGCACCGACGACAAGCCGGTGATCAACATGACCACGGCCGCGACGGTCACCGAGCAGACCAACCAGACGCTGTCGCTCTCGCCCGACATGGTTCACGTCGCGCTCAACTTCACCGATGACGACCTCGCCAACACCGGGCACACCGCGACGGTGATCGGCGTCTCCGCCTCCGGAGCCACCGCGGGCCTGTTGCCGGGCCCGTTCGGCAACGCCGAGCTGATGTCGTTCTATCACGTCGACAACGTCGTCAAGACGTCCGGCTCGGCAACCGGCACCATCAACACCACCTTCTCGGCGCCCGATCTCGCCTTCGACTATCTTTCGGCGGGCCAGCATCTCGACATCACCTACACGGTGCAGCTCGACGACCATGCCGGCGGGATCTCGACGCAGACGGTCACCGTGACGGTGGTCGGCACCAACGACAAGCCATTTTTCCTGTCGTGCCCGGAATCGGCCGCGCTCGTCGAGAATCAGAATGTCGACCCGGGCGGCAATCTCACCGCACATGACAGCCTGCTCTTCACCGACATCGATCTTGCCGACGCGCACACCGTCTCGACGACGGTCACCGCGACCCGTTCGGGCGGCGGAGCGATCCCGCTGACCAATACGCAGCTGCTGGCCGCATTCGGCACCGCGCTTCAGGATTCGACCGGTCATCTGATCGGCGAGGTCGACTGGAATTTCGCCTTTCCCAATTCCTCTGCCAATTTCCTCAACGGCGGCGAGACGCTCAAGCTGGTCTATCACGTCACGGTCACCGATCCCTCCGGCGCCACCACGACCCAGGACGTCACCATCACCGTCCTCGGCGTCAACCAGCCCGTGGTGATCACCAGCGGTCCGGAATCCTCCACGGTCGCCGAGCAGGACGCCACCACGGGCTCGCCTGTGCCGGATACGACGCCGACGACCCCGGCGGGCACGCTCGCCTTCACCGACCAGGACACCAGCGATACGCACACGGTGACGGTCACGCTGGACTCGACCTCGGGGCCGACGCCGCCCGCCGCAACGCAGGCGGATCTCGCAGCGGCGCTGACGACGACATTGCACGATTCCACGGGCACCGGCACCGGCAGCATCGACTGGAACTTTGCGATCGCTGACAACGATCTCGACTATCTCGCGTTCAACGAGACGCTGACGGTGACCTACAACATCAAGGTCGCGGACGGCTCGACCAGTTCGACGCAGACCGTCTCTGTCGTCATCACCGGCGCCAACGACGCGCCGGTGATCACCACCGGGCCGCAATCCGCGTCGCTGTCCGAGCAGCCGGGCGTGACCGGATCGCAGTCGCCGGACACCACCAGTCCGGTGCCGACGGGAACGCTGAGCTTCAACGACGTTGATCTGTCGGACACGCATTCCGTCAGCGTGGTGCTGAACTCGGCGGTGTGGTCGGCCAATAGCTTTGCCGCCCCGGCGCAGACGCTGGTGGACCTGCAATCGGCGCTCGCAACGGTGCTGCATGATTCCACGGGCACCGGGATCGGCAGCGTCGACTGGACTTTCAGCATTCCCGACGCCGATCTCGACTTCCTGAGCGTCGGCGAGACGCTGACGGTGCAATACGACGTCAATGTCTGGGACGGCTTCATCAATTCGGTCCAGACCGTCACCGTGACCATCGACGGCGCGGCGGATCCACTGGTCCTGACGCCGCTGACGATCGCGGCAGCCGATACGGCGGGCCCGGATGCCGGTACGGGAATCGCAAGCGGTGCCATCTTCGACATCACCCAGCCGGTCGATCAGAGCACGCCGCGGACCATTACCGAGGTCAACGGCAGCGCCGCCAATGTCGGCCATTCGGTCGCCGGTGCGCATGGAACGCTGGTGCTCAACGCCGATGGCTCCTACGGCTATGTCGCGGATGCGTCGGTCGACGCGCTGCTCGCCGGCGACAACGTCACCGACCAGTTCACCTTCACGGTCGACGACGGCCAGGGCCACCAGGCCTCGACCACGATCACCTTCGATATCGCCGGCGCCAACGACAACCCGCAGGTCACCGCGGCCAATCTCAGCGGAGCGGTCACCGAGGACGCCGGCCCGCCGGTGATCCTCAACGGCGATTTCGAGACCGGCAATTTGTCCAATTGGACGGTGAGCGGCGGTGGCCACATTCACGTCGCGCAGCTCGAGCTCGGGGGCAGCTTCGGCCATTACTCGGTCGAGCTGTTGCCGACGAGCATTCCGGAAACACTGTCGCAGAACGTCGCGACCACGCCCGGCCAGCACTATTTCGTCAGCTTCGATATCTTCGGGGATCCCGAGAGCGTCAGCTCACCGCTCGCGGTGTCGTGGGACGGCGCCACGATCCTGTCGCTCGGCAATGTGCCGTCCGGCGTCAATCATTATTCCTTCGATGTGCTCGGCGACAGCGCGCTGTCGTCGACGCTGCTGCAGTTTACCTACAAGAACCATGACACCGGGATGATCCTCGATTCCGTCAGCGTCAGCCCGGCGACGGGGCCCGCCACCGAATCCACGGCGGGCTCGCTGTCGTTCTTCGACGCCGAGATCGGGGATATGCACAGCGCGAGCTTCGTGCCGATCGACAGCGGCTATGTCGGCACGTTCTCGCTCGATCCGCTCAGCGAGGCCGGCGGCGCCGGATCGCTCGCCTGGCACTTCACGGTCGACAATGCCGACATCCAGTTCCTGGCGCAGGGGCAGACGCTGACCCAGGATTATCTGGTGACGATCGCCGACAACAATGGCGGCTCGACCACGCAGGATGTCACCGTCACCATCAACGGCACCAACGATGCGCCGACCGCGGTCGGCGAGACCGTGATCACCGATGTCGGTGCCAATGGGACCGTCCAGATCCCGAGCTGGGCCCTCGCCTTGAACGACACCGACCCCGACACCATCGACCATCTGTCGCTCGGCACTATCACGGCGAGCTCCGGTGGCAGTGCTTTCGCGTTCGGAGATGCTTCCTTCACCGACGATTCGGCGCTCGGCGGCTCGTTCAGCTACACCACCTTCGACGGGAGCACGACCTCGTCGAATGCGGCCACGGCGACGATCATCAACAACGCGGCCGGCGCGGGCGCGCTGACCGGAACCGGCGGTGACGACATCCTGATCGCGACCAACGGGAGCGAGACGATGAGCGGGGGCGGCGGCAACGACGTGCTGATCGCCACGGCCGGCGGCCATGCGATGACCGGCGGCGGTGGCAACGACACCTTCGCCTTCCTCCAGCCATCCGGTCCGAGCACGATCGGCGACTTCAACAATACCACCGAGCACGACCGCATCGCCGTCTCGGCGGGCAGCTTCGGCGGCGGGCTGACGGCAGGGATGGACGTGACGTTCGAGACCTCAGGTGACGATGTGTTCTCGGGCTTCTCCCAATTCCATTTCGACACCGGCAACCAGACGCTCTATTACAGCGCTGATGGCACCCAGGGTGCGGCGGTCGCATTGGTCAGCGTCCAGAACGGCGTGCTGCTCAATCAGCACGACATATTGGTCGTGTAGGCTACTGCATCCGGGTTTGAAGCCCCAAGGCGCGGGCTCCGCAGGGAGCCCGCTTTTTTGCGTTGCGTCATCTCATTCCAAAGTCATAACGGGGATGACGTCGGATGGCTTGAACTTGGCTGAATTCGCCAGCACAATGGTCGCTGAATTCATCTCTGAATTTCCAATCCGAACAAGAACATAGGGAAGACGCCCGTGGGACATGGAATGAAGGCCGCGATTGCGCTGACAGTCGCGCTTTGCGGCACGCCGGCTGTTGCAGGCTGGGAGCCGGCAAAGCCCGTCGAGATCGTGGTCGCGGCGGGCGCGGGCGGCGCCTCCGACCAGATGGCGCGGATGATGCAGGCCGCGATCCAGAAGAACAATCTGATGAAGCAGCCGATCGTCGTCTCGCTCAAGGGCGGCGCCTCGGGTGCGGAAGCGCTGATGTACATGAAGTCCAGCGAGGGCGATCCGAACAAGGTTCTGATCGCCTATTCGCTGATCTACATGCTGCCGCTGTCGGCCAAGATCCCGTTCAACTGGCGCGAGCTGACCCCGGTTTCGGTGGTCGCGCTCGACCAGTTCGTGCTGTGGGACAACAGCGCCGGCCCCAAGACGGTGAAGGAGTTCGTCGCGGCCGCGAAGGCGGCGAGCGCGCCGTTCAAGATGGGCGGCACCGGCTCCAAGCGCGAGGACCACGTGCTGACCGTCTTCCTCGAGCAGAAGACCGGCGCAAAATTCTCCTATCTGCCCTACAAGTCCGGCGGCGAGGCCGCGACCCAGCTGGTCGGCAACCACACCGAAGCCAACGTCAACAACCCTAGCGAAAACCTCGAAGTCTGGCGCGCCGGCCAGGTGCGTCCGCTCTGCGTGTTCGACAAGGAGCGCATCTCCTACAGCGCCAAGGTGACGGACACCCAGTCCTGGGCCGACATCCCGACCTGCAAGGAGGAGGGCGTCGACGTGCAATATCTGATGCTGCGCGCGATGTTCCTGCCCGGCAAGGTCACGCCGGAGCAGCAGGCGTTCTACGTCGATCTGTTCCACAAGGTGACGCAGACCGCCGAGTACAAGGACTACATGGAGAAGCAGGCGCTGAAGCCGATCTTCCTCACTGGCAAGGACATGGTGCAGTTCCTCGAGGAGGATGATGCCATCAACAAGTCGCTGATGACCGAAGCCGGATTCGTCGCGAAGTAACCCTCCTCTTCACCTCGCCCCGCTTGCGGGGAGAGGTCGGATTGCACCTGGCGATGCGAAGCATCGTCCAGTGCAATCCGGGTGAGGGGGACTCTCCGCGAGTCCCGCTTTCACCGTCCTCGCGGAGACTCCCCCTCACCCCAACCCTCTCCCCGCAAGCGGGGAGAGGGGGAATTGACCGCACTCCGTCCCTGGCAGAGCATGTCCCAAACCGATCTCGAAATCGTCGTCGACGATCCGACCGCGCCTGAAGACGACTCGCCTTCCGTCGTCTCGTCCGGCACGGTCGAGATATTCGTCTGCCTGCTGCTGCTCGCGCTGGCCGTCACGCTCGGCACCGACAATTGGCGCACCGGCGCGTCCTGGGATTCGACCGGGCCCGAACCCGGTTATTTTCCGTTCTATCTCTCGGTCATCCTCGGCGGCGCCAGCCTCTATGGCCTGGTCGTGGCGCTGCTGGCGCGGCGTGCGGCGTCGGGAACCTTCGTCACGCGCGCGCAAGGCCGCCGCGTGCTGGCGGTGTTCGTGCCGACGCTGCTGTTCTGCCTCGTCACGCAGTTCCTCGGCCTCTATGTCGCGAGCTTCCTGCTGATCTCCGGCTTCATGCGCCTCGTCGGCAAGATCGCGCTGTGGAAGTCGCTGCTCACCGCTGTTGTGTTCACGGCGATCATGTTCGTCACATTCGATGTCGCCTTCGACGTCATCATGCCGAAAGGGCCGCTCGAAGCGGCCTTCGGCCGCTAGGCGGTCCCGCGATGGAAGCTTTTGGTCTCCTGCTCCACGGCTTTGCCGTCCTGCTGACGTGGAAGACGCTGGTGCTGATGATGGTCGGGCTGGTGCTCGGCATCTTCGTCGGCGTGCTGCCGGGCCTCGGCGGCCCGAACGGCGTCGCGATCCTGCTGCCGCTCACCTTCACGATGGATCCGACCTCGGCGATCGTGATGCTGTCCTGCATCTATTGGGGTGCGCTGTTCGGCGGCGCCATCACCTCGATCCTGTTCAACATTCCCGGCGAAGCCTGGTCGGTCGCAACCACCTTCGACGGCTATCCGATGGCGCAGCAGGGCAGGGCGGCGGAGGCGCTGACCGCGGCGTTCACCTCCTCCTTCATCGGCTCGCTGGTCGCGGTGCTGCTGATCACGTTCCTCGCGCCGATGATCTCGTCCTTTGCGCTGAAGTTCGGCCCGCCCGAGTTCTTCGCGGTGTATCTGCTGACCTTCTGCTCCTTCGTCGGATTGGGGCGCGAGGCCAAGCACAAGACGGTCATCTCGATGTCGCTGGGGCTGCTGCTCGCCGGCATCGGCATGGATACCGTGTCGGGCAATCTCCGCATGACCTTCGGCTCGCCGGAGCTGCTTCGCGGCATCAACTTCCTGGTTGCGGTGATCGGCCTGTTCGGCATCAGCGAGATCCTGCTGACGATGGAGGAGAGGCTGGCGCTTCGCGGGCACGCCGCAAGCATCTCGCTGCGCGTCGTGCTCGGCGTCTGGAAGGACTTGCCGAAATACTGGGCGACGCTGCTGCGCTCCTCCTTCATCGGCTGCTGGCTCGGCATCACCCCGGGCGGCGCGATCGCGGCGTCCTTCATGGGCTACAACCTCGCCAAGCGCTTCGCCAAGGATCCCGAAAGTTTCGGCAAGGGTCGCATCGAGGGCGTGTTCGCGCCTGAGACGGCGGCGCATGCGTCAGGCACCTCGGCGCTGCTGCCGATGCTGGCGCTCGGCATTCCCGGGTCCGGCACCGCGGCGATCCTGCTCGGCGGGTTGATGGTGTGGGGGCTCAATCCGGGGCCGCTGCTGTTCGTCGAGCACAAGGACTTCGTCTGGGGCCTGATCGCCTCGATGTATCTCGGCAATGTCGTCGGCCTCGTGCTGGTGCTGACGACGGTGCCGATCTTCGCCTCGATCCTTCGCGTGCCGTTTGCCGCGGTGGCGCCGATGATCGTGGTGTCCTGCGCGATCGGCGCCTACGCGATCCAGAACGCGATGTTCGACATCTGGCTGATGCTGGGCTTCGGCATCGTCGGCTACGTCTTCAAGAAGATCGGCATTCCGCTGGCCCCGTTCACCCTCGCGCTCGTGCTCGGCAATCGTGCTGAAGATGCCTTTCGTCTGTCGATGATCGGCTCCGGCGGCGACCTCAAAGTGTTCTGGTCGAACGGCCTGGTCGGCTCGATCACGACGCTGGCGATCGTCCTGCTGTTCTGGCCCGTGATCGACGGCATGCTGGCCCGCGTCGGATGGACGCAGCGCACAAAGGCGGTTCAACGCCAGGATGCATAGTCTTTGCAGGTCAAGGGGATAGGATTGTCGCCGGTGTCCTGATGTGTCGCCTGCAGCAGTCCCGATTGTTGCTGAATGTTGCAGGAGCGGCACAACCCTTGGACGCAACCCGGTGTATGCTTCCGATCACAAAGTCGTGCGGAGGGGGAGATCTCCATGAAGCGGATCGTGATTGGAATGGCGGCGGCGATGTCGCTGTTCGCGACGGGTGCACTGGCTGCGGATCTCGCGGCGCGGCCCTACGTCAAGGCGCCGGTGATGGATCCGGTCTGGAGCTGGACCGGCTGGTACGTCGGCGCCAATGCCGGCTACAGCTGGGGACGCTCGCGCTCCAATGCGTCTTTCTTCGACGGAACCGGCGCGCCGATTGCGCCGCCAGCCGGCTCCATCACCAGCGCATCGTTCGACATGAATGGCGCCATTGCCGGTGGTCAGGCCGGGTACAATTGGCAGAGCGCCAACTGGGTGTATGGCATCGAGGGCGACCTGCAATGGTCGGACGAGAAGGGCCGCGCTGGCTTCTCCTGCGTTGGCACTGCCGCGGCGCCTGTCGCCGGTCCCTGCCTTCCCACCTTTACGTTCCTTCCGCCCGGCGGCCTCGCCGGCACCACGCTGGCGATCGATCAGAAGCTCCAGTGGTTCGGCACGGTTCGCGGCCGCGTCGGTATCCTCGCGACCCCGAAGGTGCTGTTCTACGGCACCGGCGGTCTCGCCTTCGGTGAGATCAAGACCACCGGTACGCTGTCGAGCTTCAGCACCGTCGCTCCGTTCGGTCCGATCGCCGCGGTGGGCTCGAGTTCGACCACGCGCGTCGGCTGGACCGTCGGCGCGGGCGTCGAAGGCAAGATCACCCGGAACTGGAGCGCCAAGCTCGAATATCTCTACATGGATCTTGGCCGCTTCTCGACCGGCGCATTCAGTCTGGCGCCGGCGCTTCCGATCAGCGCCAGCGTCTCGTCCCATTTCACCGATCACATTCTGCGCGCCGGCATCAACTACCAGTTCGACAGCCCGGTGGTCGCGAGATACTGAATCAACAAAGGCGTCAACAAGAAGCAAAGCCCGGCCTCGCGCCGGGCTTTGTCGTTTCTGCCTGACCCTCACCGGCCGGTCATCGCGCTCGCCCGGCTGTAATCGCGAGCCAATCCTCCGAACGACCGACATTCGATCGCAGGACGCGAGCCGAACGGTTCTTCCCTAGTTTCGCCGCACTGAATCACCCGCGCGTCTTGCGAGCGGGCGATCAGGCCATGCCGTTTCTCGAGGGAAGATTGATGACACGAACTCTGCTGGTTGCGTCCGCGATCGCCATGCTGCTCGCCCCGCATGCCTTTGCCGCTGATCTGGCAATGCCGCACATCCATACCAAGGCGCCGCCGGTGGCTGTTGATCCAACCTACAATTGGAGCGGATTCTACGCTGGCCTCAACATCGGTTACGGCTGGGGCCGCTCGGTGACGACAACGGATTTCATCGACAGCGGCGGCGGCGCGCTGCTGAGCTCGAGCGCTGGTACGTTCAATCTCAACGGCGTCACCGGCGGCGGACAGCTCGGCTACAACTGGCAGCGCGAGATGGTCGTGCTCGGTCTCGAAGCCGATTTCCAGGGCAGCGGCCAGAAGGGCCGTCTCGACGCGCTGTGCGCCGGTGCGCCGGACGGTCTGCAGGACGGCATCTGCACGCCCGGCCATCGCGGCGACAACACGTTCGATCCCGCGCTGCCCGTCGCGCTCAATCTCACCCAGAAGCTCGACTGGTTCGGCACCGTCCGCGGCCGGCTCGGTGTCGCCGTGACGCCGCGCGTGCTGCTCTACGGCACCGGCGGCCTCGCCTATGGCCGCATCTCCACCTCGGGCAGCGTGAGCGCGATCAATGTCACGGGCTCGCCGGGCTCCGGCGACAACCTCGCGTTCACGCCGGTTGCGGCGAGCTTCAGCAGCAGCACGACCAAGGTCGGCTGGAGCGCTGGTGCCGGCATCGAAGGTGCCTTCGCCGACAATTGGAGCGCCCGGCTCGAATATCTCTATGTCGATCTCGGAACGGTGTCCGGCTCGCTCACAACGCCCGTGATCGCGCTCAGCGGCGCGCCGCTCGTCGTCGGCTATCGTTCCCACATCACCGACAACATCCTGCGCTTCGGCGTGAACTACCGCTTCAGCGGAACTTGAGCGGCGGCGCAGCTCTCTAAGTCGAAAGCCCGGCGGAGCGCCGGGCTTTCTTCGCTGGCGACCTCAAGCGAGGGGCTCACACCACCTTGGCGTCCCGGAGCCTTGCGATCTCGTCCGCGCTGAGGCCGAACTCCTTCAGGACCTCGTCGGTCTGCTCGCCGAATTCCGGCGGTCGCGCCACCATCCTGCTCGGCGTGCGCGACAGCGTCACGGGCTGGCCGACCAGGCGGATGTGGCGGTCCTCGTCGTTCGGCACGTCCTGCGCGATGCCGAGATGCTTGACCTGGGCGTCCTCGAACATCTGGTCGATCGCGTAGATCGGCCCGCAGGGCACGCCGGCCTCATTGAGCTCGCGGACCCAGGTCTCGGTCGGCTTCGTCACGGTGCGCTTCTCGATCTCGGCGTTGAGCGCGTCGCGGTTCTTTGAGCGGGCCGGCGCCGTCGCGTAGTCGGGATGGGCATAGAGCTCCGGTGCGCCGATCGCCTGGGCGCAACGCTCCCAGATCCGCCCGCCGGTCGTGGCGATGTTGATGTAGCCGTCGGAAGTCCTGAACACGCCGGTCGGAATGCTGGTCGGGTGGTTGTTGCCGGCCTGCTTGGCGACCTCCTTCTCCATCAGCCAGCGCGCGGCCTGGAAGTCGAGCATGAAGATCTGGGCCTGGAGCAGCGAGGTCTGCACCCACTGGCCCTTGCCCGAGACCTCGCGCTCGAGCAGCGCGGTGAGGATGCCCATGGCGCAGAACAGCCCGGCCGTCAGGTCGGCGACGGGAATGCCGACCCGCATCGGGCCTTCGCCCGGCGCCCCGGTGATCGACATCAGTCCGCCCATGCCTTGGGCGATCTGATCGAAGCCGGGCCGCTTGTGATAGGGGCCGTCCTGGCCGAAGCCGGAGATGCTGCCATAGACGATACGCGGGTTGATCTTCGCGAGGCTCTCATAGTCGATGCCGAGCTTCTTCTTCACGTCGGGCCGGAAATTCTCGACCACGACGTCGGCCTTGGCGGCGAGGCGCTCGAACAAGGCGAGCCCGCGCTCGTCCTTCAGGTTCAGCGTCATCGCCCGCTTGTTGCGGTGCAAATTCTGGAAGTCGGAACCCCGGCGGGGGCCGCCCGGCTGCTCGCCGCCGGCGTCCTCGGTCAGCGCGTCGATCTTGATCACGTTGGCGCCCCAGTCCGCCAGCTGCCGCACGCAGGTGGGCCCGGAGCGGACGCGGGTCAGATCGAGCACGGTGAAGCGGGACAGGGCTTCCGAGGCATGCGGAAAGGGCATTTTGAGAGGCTCCGGGACAGATTGCGGGCCTACCATAGTGCCGAAAGACCATGCGACAAGCCGGCCCGGCGCCGATGCCGCCTGCCGAAATGCCATGCCTGATGCGGTGTCCGAGCGATCAGCGCGCCAGGCGCTTCAACTCCGTGCGCGCCTGTTCGGCCAGGGGGGCGTCGCCATGGCGCGCAATGAAGAGCTCGAGCGCCTCCCGTGTTCCCTTGCGGCGGGCGGCTTCGTACTCCTCTGCCACCGCAACGGCGGGGTCGCGGGCCATCGGCATGGAGGGCGCACGCGCCGCCTTGCCGCTGTCGTCCGCCTTGGCCTTCTCCACCATGACAGGCAGTCCTCCGAAGGGTTGATGACCCTGTCCCGCAAGCGCCATCAAGGCGCCAAACAGACCGGCCATGATTGAACGTCGTTTCATGAAACCCTGCAAATTATGGTGCCGCAGGAACCGAGGCTGTTGTTGCGCCCCGTATGACTACGGGATCTGATGGCTAACACAGTCTTATGGAAGAGGGGCAGGCGGAGCTGCCCAATTTAAACCAAACGTTTAACTCTCACGCTAGAATCATGTGCTTTCGTCCCGAATCGCACGCGACGCGTTGCTCTGGAGAGTTCATTGGCTACCGCTGTTAATGTCAGTGCCACCAACAACGCCGAGATCGACGGCCTGCTGTCCGGCTACAAATGGACCGGCACGATCACCTACAGTTTTCCTGACGCATCCAGCGACTACGCCAATCCCTACAGCGGCGGCAACGGCGAGCCGACCATTTCGGGCTTTGCAGCGGCGCCCACCCAGATCCAAGCGGCGATCAATTACGCGATCGGGCTGATCCTCAGTTACACCAACGCCGATATCCAGTACGCGGGCACGAACGGCGCCGACATCATGGTCGCGCAGTCGCCGGCGGCCAATCCGACCGCCTACGCCTACTACCCCGGCAACTACGCCCCCGGCGGCGACGTCTGGTTCGGCACCCAATACAATTTTTCGCTGGCCAAGCTCGGCAATTACTACTTCACCACCGCGCTGCACGAGCTCGGCCACGCCCTCGGCCTGAAGCACAGCCAGGAGGCCGGTGGCCCCGCCAACGTCGCCGTGCCGGGCGCGCATGACGACAGCGAATACACCGTCATGAGCTATCGCAGCTATGTCGGCGGTTCGACCACGTCCGGTTACACCAACGAAGCGTACGGATATTCGCAGACCTATATGGCCAACGATATCCTCGCGCTGCAGACGATGTACGGCGCGGACTTCACGACCCAGAGCGGCAGCACCGTCTACACCTGGAATCCGACCACGGGGCAGGAGTTCATAAACGGTGTCGGGCAGCTCGCGCCGGGCGGCGGCGTCGGCGGCTCGGCCAACCGCATCTACGAGACGGTCTGGGACGGCGGCGGCGTCGATACCTACGACCTCTCGAACTACACGACGAACCTGAGCATCAACCTCAATCCCGGCGCCTCGTCGGTGTTCTCCTCCGTGCAACTGGCGTATCTCGGCGACGGTCATTACGCGGCGGGCAACGTCTACAACGCCTATCTCTATGGCGGCGACGCACGCTCCTACATCGACAACGCCATCGGCGGATCCGGCAACGACGCCATCGTCGGCAACGCCATCGCCAACACGCTGAACGGCGGCGGCGGCAACGACACGATCACCGGCGGGGCGGGCAACGACACGGTCATCGGCGGCTCGGGCACCGACACCGCGGTGTATTCGGGCAGCCGGGCCAACTACACGATCTCATACAACGCAGCGACACAGACCTTCACCCTGACCGACTTGCGCAGTGGCTCACCAGACGGCACCGACACCGTCACCGGCGTCGAGTATTTCCAGTTCGGGGGCGTCGCGGTCGCCAGTTCCAGCCTCGTGCCGACCGCGGTCGAGGCGTTCGGATCGACCAGCGTGGTTCTGACGAGCGGCAACTATTACTTGAACAACATCTCCACCGGCACCGGGCCTGTTCTGAAATTCGGGGGCACCGTAGTCAACGTGGCCGATTACGGCACGTGGTCGGTCATTGCCGCCGAGCAGGTGTCGGGCGGTGGCTACGATGTGGTCTGGAAGAATTCGGCGAACGCACACTATTCCGTCTGGAGCACGGACAGCACCGGCAACTTCCTGACGACCCTCGCCGCAGCCCCGGAAGTGCTGGGGAGCGATGCGTCTCTTCAGGCGCTCGAGCCGACGCTGCAACAGGATCTCAACGGCGATGGCACGACCGGGGTCCCCGTCGTCGCCGCCATCAGCGGCGTCACGGTCGAGGCGTTCGGATCGACCAAAACGGTCCTGTCGGGTGGCAACTACTACCTGGCCGATATCTCGACCGGCACCGGCCCCGCCTTGAAATATGCCGGGGCGACGGTGATCGCGGCGAATTTCGGCACCTGGTCGGTCATTGCCGCCGAGCAGGTGGCGGGCGGCGGTTACGACGTCGTCTGGAATAATTCGGCAAACGCGCACTATTCCGTCTGGAGCACCGACAGCACGGGCAACTTCCTGACGACCCTCGCCGCAGCCCCGGAAGTGCTGGGGACCGATGCGTCTCTTCAGGCGCTCGAGCCGACGCTGCATCAGGATCTCAACGGCGACGGCACGACCGGGGTCCCCGTCGTCGCCGCCGTCAGCGGCGCCACGATCGAGGCGTTCGGATCGACCAAAACGGTCCTGTCGGGTGGCAACTATTACCTGGCCGACATCTCGACCGGCACCGGCCCCACCCTGAAATATGCCGGGGCGACGGTGATCGCGGCGAATTTCGGCACGTGGTCGGTCATTGCCGCCGAGCAGGTGTCGGGCGGTGGCTATGACGTCGTCTGGAAGAATTCGGCGAACGCGCATTATTCCGTCTGGAGCACCGACAGCACCGGCAACTTCCAGACGACCCTCGCCGCCGCCCCCGAAGTGCTGGGGACCGATGCGTCCCTGCAGGCACTGGAGCCGACCCTCCATCAGGATCTCAACGGCGACGGCACGACCGGGGTCCCCGTCGTCAGCGGCGTCACGGTCGAGGCGTTCGGATCGACCAAAACGGTCCTGTCGGGTGGCAACTACTACCTGGCCGACATTTCGACCGGCTCCGGCCCCACCCTGAAATATGCCGGGGCTACGGTGATCGCGGCGAATTTCGGCACGTGGTCGGTCATTGCCGCCGAGCAGGTGTCGGGCGGCGGTTATGACGTCGTCTGGAAGAATTCGGCGAACGCGCACTATTCCGTCTGGAGCACCGACAGCACCGGCAACTTCCAGACGACCCTTGCCGCCGCCCCCGAAGTGTTGGGGACCGATGCGTCCCTGCAGGCATTGGAGCCGACCCTCCATCAGGATCTCAACGGCGACGGCACGACCGGGGTCCCCGTCGTTGGCGGCGTCACGGTCGAGGCGCTCGGATCGACCAAAACGGTCCTGTCAGGTGGCAACTATTACCTGGCTGACATCGCGACCGGCACCGGTCCCACCCTGAAATATGCCGGGTCTACGGTGATCGCGGCCAATTACGGCACATGGTCGGTCATCGCCGCGGAGCAGGCCTCGGGCGGCGGTTACGACGTGGTCTGGAAGAACTCGGCAAACGCCCATTACTCCGTGTGGAGCACGGACAGCACCGGCAACTTCGTGACCACGCTCGCGGCGGCTCCCGAGGTGCTCGGGAATGATCCATCGCTGAAGGCGCTGGAGCCGACGCTTCACCAGGATCTCAATGGCGACAGTGCCATCGGGGCAGCGCCGCCCGCGACTGCGGGGCTGGGGACGTCTGGTGATGGCTTTGCGTTCAATTTCACGCAGAGCGGAATTTCATCGGCAGTCCCGTCCGAGCTTCCGGACGCCATGCCCGCGCCGGCCACTACGCAGACTGCAGAGCAGTGGACTCAACCGGCGGGAAGCCACGACGCGGCTGTGATCGACATTCTGACCGAGTTTTTTCACAACCTGCACGAACATGGCTTCCTGCTGAGCTGACGGCGCGGGTCGCGTCGAATCGACGCAGCAGGAGCGATCATTCCTGTCATGGCAGGCGGGTCGCATCGCGATTCCTGCGATATGCACCGCGTCCTTGCGATCGCTTCTAGCCTGACTGTCACCAGCGGCTTCCTGGACGAGGTTGGCGACGCCGTAAGCGCGTTCATGACGTAAAATTCCTCATAAAATGTACACGTCGAATTGAACCTTGCCTGTCCCGGCACGACCACTAGAAAGCCCGCCGTCCGTCGCGCAACAGTTGCGTGATGCGAAGTGGCAAGAAGCCTGCTTCCGTTTTTTTCCCAATAGCGTTGCGTATCCAATCATTGAACACGAAGGCCGTATTGCGAGCGCCGAAAGCGGCGGGGGAAGTTTCAGCGAAATATGGACGATGATGCCGTAGGGCTGCGCGACGCGCGGGCTGCGGCAGCGAAGACTTGTGCATGGCAACAAGCTGGGACCCAGCTTCATATCGGGAGGAAGAGAAATGCGTCGAATTGCACTCTTGGCTCTGGTTGCAGGATTGTTCGTGCCGGTGATTGCATCGCCGGCTCATGCCCAGGCCACCAGAACGTGGGTGTCCGGCGTAGGCGATGATGCCAACCCGTGCAGTCGTACCGCCCCATGCAAGACCTTTCCCGGGGCGATCTCGAAGACGGCGGCGGGCGGCGAGATCAATTGTCTCGACTCCGGCGGTTTCGGCGTCGTCACCATCACCAAGGCGATCTCGATCTATTGCGAAGGGGTCGTCGGCGGTATCCTCGCATCGAACAGCTCCGGCGTCATCGTCAACGCCGCCGCGACCGATCACATCGTGCTGCGCGGCCTCGACATCGACGGCGCCGGAACCGGTATCAAGGGCGTCAACATCCTCCAGGCGGCCTCGGTGGTCATCGAGCATTGCTTCATCAGGAACTTCAACAGCGCGGGCGGGGTCGGCGTCTTCGTCAACCCGTTGAACTTCAATTCGATGCTCATGATCCGCGACAGCGTGATCTCGCACAACGGCACCGCCGCCGACGGCGCCGGGATCAGCATCAATACGAACGGCGGCAGTTCGCGGAGCCTGATCAACAACACGGCCATCCACAAGAACTTCGTCGGCGTGAGCGTGCAGGGATCGGCCAACGTCCAGATCAACGATACCAACATCTCGGAGAATCTGGGTACGGGCCTCGCCCTTACCGGCGGCGCGGGAGTACGAATCGGCCGCTCGGTGATCGTCAACAATCTGGGGGCGGCGACCTCCGGCAATGTGCTGTCGTATCTGGATAACCAGATCAACGGCAACGCGACCGACACGACGCCGGCTACCGCTGGCGGGTATCACTAGTCCGCAACTGCTCGTGAATTTCTTCTGGCAACAACTTGTATCTTCAGTTCAATTTGGGAGGTTGAAAATGCGTCGTATTGCTCTTTGGGCTCTCTTGGCGGGGCTGGTCTTGCCGTTCGCCGTGTCGCAGCCGGCTCATGCCCAGGCGACCAGAACGTGGGTTTCCGGTGTCGGCGATGACGTCAATCCGTGCAGCCGCACCGCTCCGTGCAAGACCTTCGCCGGCGCAATCTCGAAGACGGCCGCCGGCGGCGAGATCAATTGCCTCGATTCCGCCGGCTACGGCACGGTGACGATCACCAAGGCGATGACGATCTATTGCGAAGGCGTCGTCGGCAGCATCCTCGGGTCAGGCACCAACGGCGTCAACATCAACGCCGCTGCGACCGATCACATCGTGCTGCGCGGCCTCGATATCGAGGGGGCCGGCACCGGGATCAAGGGCGTCAACATCCTCCAGGCGGCCTCGGTGGTTATCGAGCACTGCTTCATCAGGGACTTCAACGGCGCAAGCGGAACCGGCGTCTTCTCCAATCCGTCGAACTTCAACTCGATGCTCATGATCCGCGACAGCGTGATCTCGCACAATGGCACCGCCGCCGCGGGGGCCGGAATCAGCATCAACACGAACGGCGGCAGCTCCCGCGTCCTGATCAACAACACGGCCGTTCACAACAACTTCGTCGGCGTGAGCGCGCAAGGTTCGGCCAACGTCCAGGTCAACAACAGCAACATCTCGGAGAACCTGAGTACGGGCTTCGCCCTCAGCGGCGTTGCCGGGGCACGTATCGGGCGATCGGTGATCGTCAACAATCTGGGAGCGGCGACCACCGGTGGCGTGCTGTCCTATCTGGACAACCAGATCAACGGCAACAATCCCGACACGACGCCGGCGACCGCTGGCGGATATCACTAGGCCCGCCCATCGATGAGCTCCGGACGCGATGCGCCCGGAGCTTTTTTGTGCGTGGCACCACTATGGATTTCGGCATGCCTGCAGACTAGTCTGGCTGCATATGCAGGGAGCGCGGGTAGGATGGAGACCCTCGACAGCCAGGATCAGGGGTTTTGCCGTGCGGCGCCACAGACGCGCGGTTTTTGGCGACGGGCGGGGTGGGGTTGTGCCGCCATTCTGCTGACGCTGACCTTCGCAATCCCGGCCCACGCCCAAACGTTCCGCCAGGGCATCTCCGCTTTCCATCGTCAGGACTATGTCACGGCATCCCGCATCTTCATTCCGCTCGCCGAGCGGGGCAACGCGGCTGCACAGTCCTATCTCGGTTTCCTGTTCGAGACCGGCCGCGGCGTGCCGCAGAACTACACGGAAGCTGCGATGTGGTACCGGCGCGCGGCCGAGCAGGGTGACACCCGCGCTCAATATTCGCTGGGCCTGCTCTACGACCGCGGCCAGGGCGTGCCGCAGGACATCGTCGAAGCCTCCAAATGGCTCAACCTGTCCACGGCCGCGGCACCTCCGCCGGCGCGCGAGGCGCGAGCCAGGATCCGCGATGCCGTCACCACCAAGATGACGCGCGGAGAGATCGCTCAGGCCCGTCTGCGGGCGCTGGAATGGGCGCCGAGCCGCGAGCACTGAGCGCTGTGCCGCCTATGGGCTCATGATGTTCGGAGGAGGCGGTGTGGAGCACCATCGCCACGATGACGTCACGCCGGGAGTTTTGCCCGACGGAGTCAAATCGCTTGGTAAAATCCCCAAAGCGTGCCGACAGGTAAGTCCTTGATAAGGCTGTCCCCGCCTACTGTGCATGGGGTTGTTTTCGCATTTTGATGTGAGCAGGGTCCGTTTGACCCCGATCCCCGCCTTCAGCCCGGCCAGCCGCCGAGCCAGTTCGTGTACCAGGTCTCGCCCAGCCAGCCGATCCAGATCGCCGGTGCCAGGAACAGCCCGAACGGCAGGAAGGCGGTGGCGCGCAGCGGCTTCCGTTGCAGGGCAGCACCGACGACATAGGCGCCGATCGCGAGCAACGCCGCAAGCTCGATCACCGCGACCACGGTCGCAAGGTCGAGCCAGGCGCCACAGACCGCGGCGAGCTTGACGTCGCCGAGCCCCAGCCCGTCGCGGCCGCGCCAGCGGCGGTAGAGCACCAGCAGCAGCAGCAGCGGCAGGCCTGTGGCTGCGGCGCGGGTCAGCGGCCAGAGCAGCGCCTCGACGCCGATATCGGGAACGAACGCGCCGGCACGGAGCAGCGCGAGCGCGAAGGCGGCGCCCGTCAGCTCGTTCGGAATGCGGTAGTGGCGCGCATCGTTCGCGGCGATCGCGAGCATCAGGGCGGCCAGGAACGCGCCATACAGGCCTTCGGCGCCCGGGGCAGTGACGAGGCTTGCGAACACGCTGAGCAGCAGGGCGATGGCGAGCGCGAGCGGAGGGCCCGTCCCGACCTTCGCTGCCTGATCCGTCACGCCCTAGCGCGCCGCCTTGGGCGGGTTCACGGAGACCACGGGATTGCTGGTCCCGACCAGGCGGCTGTTCATCTTGCTGCGCATTTCCTCCGCAATGACGTGCGCATCGACGCCGTCCTTGATGACGGTCGGGCGGATGAACAGGATCAGCTCGGTGCGGGCGCGCGTCGTGCCCTGGTGCGAGAACGCATCGCCGACGCCGGGAAGGGAATCGAGGATCGGAATGCCCTGGCGTTGCTTGTTCTCGGTCTCGCTGATCAGGCCGGCGAGCAGCACGGTCTGGCCGCTCGTCACCGCGATCGAGCTCTTGACCCGGCGCTGCGAGATCGTCGGCGTCAGCGAGCCGGTGCTGCCGGCCGCGACGCTCGAGATCTCCTGCTCGATGTCGAGCACGACGTTGCCGTTGGCGTTGGCGCGCGGGAGCACGCGCAGGATGATGCCGGTGTTCTTGTAGTCGATGGTGTTGACGACGGTGTTGTTCGCGGTCAGCACGGTCGCGGTGCCGGTCGAGAACGGCACCTGGTCGCCGACCTGCAAGGTCGCCGGCTGATTGTCGAGCACGACCAGCGACGGGTTGGACAGCACCTTGACCGTGGTGACGTTGTGGAGCGCATCGAGAACCACGCGCGGGGAGTTTTCCGCGCCGATCAGGAAGTTGAAGCCGGGCAGCGCGCGGCCGAGCAGCGCGCCGGCGGCGGCGTTGACCGCGCTGGTCTGCTGCTCGATGTTGCTGCCGACCGAAGCGCTGTTGCTGACGCCGCCGATGACGTTGGAGACCGAGCCGTGCTTGCTGGCGATGAAGAACTGGACGCCGTAGTTCAATGCGTCGTTCAGCGTGACTTCGGCAATGGTCGCCTCGATCGCGATCTGGCGTTGCGGCCGGTCGATTTGCCGGATCGTCTGCTCGACGACGCGCTGCGATTCGGCATTGGCATAGACCAGCACCGCGTTGTTGGTGACGTCGGCCGTGATCCGCACGTTCTGAAGAATGGCATTGTTGACAGGCTTTGCGCCGGTGCCGAGCAGCGAGCCGGAGCCGTTGTCCTGGCCGGGCATGCCGGACGCCGCGGGGGCGGGGCGCGCGGCCAGCGCCGAGCCGGGAGCGCCGGTGACCGGGGTTGCGGCGCCTGAGGCGGCGGTCGGAAGTGCGCTGAGCGAGGCGATCGGATTGGTCCCGGACGAGGATGTCGCAATGCCCGAGCCGGGCGAGATCTGGCCCGCGGAATTGTCGAGCGAGGAGCTGCTGGTCGCGCTCTGGCTGAACAGGATCTCATTCAGCAGCGCCACCACGGCCTTGGAGTTGCCGTAGCGCAGCGGATAGGATTTCAGGTTCACACCGTCGGTGTCGGAGCGGTCGAGCCGCGCGATCCATGTCTGCGCGCGCTTGAGGTATTCCGGCTTCTGGCTGACCACCAGGATCGCGTTGAGCCGGCCGATCGGCTGGAATTTCACCACGTTCTGGCCCAGGCCGCCTTCGCCCGAATCCATGATCTTCTCGATCTCGGAGATGAGCGGCTCTGGCGTGGAATTACGCACCGGGAAGATGCCGACCGATTGCCCGCGCATCCAGTCGGCGTCGAAGGAGAGAATGGTGTCGACCGCGGTTGCCCGGTCGGTGCCGCTGCCGCTGACGATCAGCGTGTTGCGGGCGCTGTCGGGACGCATGGCCTGAGCCTTCACGCCGAAGGCATCGAGCAGCTTGAAGATGTTCTGCGCCGAGACGTAGCGCAGCGGCACCACGGTGACGCCCTGGCCGGCCGCGGCGTTCAACGAGCGGTCGACGCCGCCGGGACCGGCCTCCGGCGCCGGCAGCAGGCGATAGCCGGTGCGGTCACGGACCAGCGCGACACCGGACATGCGCAGCGCGTTCTCCAGCACGTAGAGCGCATCCGCCTTGGGCACCGGCCGCACCGAGGCCAAGGTCACGGTCCCCTGCACGCGCGGGTCGATCGTGTAGCCGACGTTAAGTACGTCACCGAGGATGACCTTTGCGACGCTGGCGACCGGCGCATTCTCGAAATTGAGGTCATAGCCGCTGCCGCCGCCATCGTCGCGCTCGGCCAGCGCGCTGCCCTGCGGCGTTGCACCATCGCTGAGATAGATCGCCGGCTTCGATGACCTGGCCTGCGCAATGCCGCCTGCGCCTGCATCCGCAGGTTGACGCGGCTGGAGATCGAGAGAGCGGACCTTGTCGGCGATGTCCTGAGCGCGCGGGTCCTTTGGATCGGCTTCGATCGACTGGTCGGCGGTCACGATGCAGGCGCCGAGCACGAAGGCGGACGACAACAGGAGGAGCGTTCCAGACAACGCTGAGCGAAGGCGCAAAAGCGGCTGGACCACCTTAAACAAAATACGCCTGCCAACGCTTGAAGTGACTGAAAATTGCATCCGATCCCCCCTTGGTTCGGACGCGCAATAATTTGCGCCACGATTATGTTTTTGCTAATAAATAAGTCAAGGGCAAAGGACCGTCCGTGTCCCGTCGAGGTTGTTGCATTCAGGTAACAAGGTCAACGCTGTGAATGCGATGCGCGACCGTTCCGCAGATAGCTTCCGACAGCACCTCCTGGAAAAATACTCATTGTCGCCGCGGGCGCATGCCCATGTCGACAAATCGGCCAACCCAGCGCTCACGCGTCCCTTGCGTGAATTATGGGAGGCGACCGATCTCTCCGCGGCCGAATTCGCCGATGAAGTCTCCGACCATTTTGGTCTGCCGCGGCTGAGCCTTCCACAACTGCTCGCGGCCACGCCTTGCCTCGACGGCTTCTCGCGCCGCTTCCTGCGAGAATCCACCATCTTTCCTTTCAGTGCGCCCAACGATGTTTTCCGGCTGGCTATCGCCGATCCGTCCGACACGGCGGCCATTCGCGCCGCTGAAATCGTGTTCGGAGCACCGGTCGATGTCGTCGTGGCCTCATACGAGGACATCACCACGGTGCTCGATCAACGGGCCGATGCCGACGACGCAAATGCCGATCGAAGCGGCAGGAGCGTTGCGCAGCAGTCCGACGACGACATCGAGAGCCTGCGCGATCTCGCCAGCGGCGCGCCGGTGGTGCGCGCGCTCAACGATCTGCTTGAGCGCGCGGTGGATCTGCGTGCCAGCGACATCCACGTCGAGCCGTTCCGTGCCGGGCTTACGGTGCGCATGCGCGTCGACGGCCTGTTGCGTGCGCTGCCGTCGCCGCACGGCATTCCGCCGCAGGCGCTGATCTCGCGCATCAAGATTCTCGCCAGCCTTAATATCGCCGAACGGCGCCTGCCGCAGGACGGCGCGGCCCGCGTGCGGGTCGGGCGCAGCGAGATCGACGTCCGCGTCGCGACCATGCCGACGCAGCACGGCGAGAGCGCCGTCATCCGCCTGTTGCCGCGCGACCGCGGCCTCCTTGAGATGAGCAAGCTCGGTCTCGCCGCGCGCGACGAGAGCGTGATGACGCGGCTGCTCGCGATGCCGCACGGCATGATCGTGGTCACGGGACCGACCGGCAGCGGCAAGACCACGACGCTCGCGACCATGCTGTCGATCCTGAACGAGCCGACGCGCAAGATCCTCACCATCGAGGATCCCGTCGAGTACGAGATCCCCGGCATCAACCAGTCCCAGGTCAAGCCGTCGATCGGACTGACCTTCGCCTCCGCCATGCGCGCCTTCGTCCGCCAGGACCCCGACGTGATCATGGTCGGCGAAGTCCGCGATGCCGAGACCGCGCATATCGCGATTCACGCCGCACTCACCGGCCATCTCGTCTTGACGACGCTGCACACCGAGACGGCCGCGGCCGCCGTGCCGCGCCTGATCGATCTCGGCATCGAGGGCTTTCTGCTGAAGTCCACGCTGCGCGCGGTGGTGGCGCAGCGGCTGGTGCGCGTGCTCTGCGACCGCTGCAAGGTCCCGCATGCGCTGACCGAGGCGGATCTCGCCGAGGATCCGCGCTTTGCGGTGATCGGTTTCAAGTGCGGCGAGGTCGTGCACGCGGCCGGCGGCTGCGAACGCTGCGGCGGCACCGGCTATCGCGGCCGCAACGGCGTGTTCGAGATCCTCGAAATGTCCGACGAGGTGCGCATGCTGATCGGCCCGCAGACCGACTCCCATTCGATCGACGCCGCCGCGATACGGGGCGGCATGACGACGATGCTGGAGGATGCGGTGGCCAAATGCCGGGCGGGGCTCACCACCGTGCCCGAGGTCTTCCGCGTCACGACGGTGCGCTAGCGGATGCCGAACTATCGCTACCGCGCGCTCAACGCCAACGGCGAACTGGTCTCCGGCGCCATTGCCGCGCCCGCGCCGGGCGACGTCGCGCAGCGAATTGAGCGGCTCGGTCTCGTACTGGTCGACAACGTCACGCCGGAGGAGGGCGTCTCGGCCGGCCGCGTGTCCAGCCTCTTCAACAGGCCGAAGCCGGAAGACGTCACCATCCTCACCCGTGACCTCGCGCTGCTGTTGCGCGCCGGCGCCCGCATCAATGACGGATTGGAGCTGCTCGCGACTGATCCCGATTTCGGCCGGCTGCGTCCGGTCGTTGCCGACATCCGTTCGCGCGTCGTCGCAGGCGAGAGCTTTGCCGAAGCGCTGGCGCGGCACGAGGGGCTGTTCCCGCCGATGTATGTCGCGCTGGTGCGGGTCGGCGAGGCCTCGGGATCGCTGGACCAGGTGCTGGAGGTGCTGGCCGGGGAGCGTACCCGCAGCGAGGCGTTGCGGCGGCGGCTGTCGGATGCAATCCGCTATCCCTTGTTCGTGCTGGGTGCGGCGGGCTGCGTGCTGTTGTTCTTCCTCACTTTCGTGCTGCCGCAGTTTGCATCCGTATTGCAGGATTTCGGCGCCAAGATCGATCCGGTCGTCGGCGTCTTCCTCAACATCTCCACCTTCCTGCGCGGCAATTCGGATGCGGTGCTGGCTAGCCTAGCGGCCACCATCGCCGCGGCGTGGCTGCTGCTCCGGCAAGAGCGCGTGCGCCGCGCCGTCGCCAATGCGATCACGCGGCTGCCGGCAATCCGCAACGTGATGAGCGCGTACCGGACGGCGCTGTTCTGTCGCAATCTCGGCCTGCTGCTCGGCAGCGGCGTCAATCTCACCATCACGCTGCGTATCCTCGTCGACATGATGGCGACCACCGGCCCGTCCGCGGTCTGGAGCGATGCCGCCGATCGCGTTCGCCACGGCTCGAAGCTGTCCGACGCGCTGGCCGAGACGGAGGCGCTGCCCGCGATGGCGGTGCGCATGCTCCGGCTCGGCGACGAGACCGGGCAATTGCCGATGCTGTCGGGACGCGTCGCGGAATTCTACGAGGCCAAATTGCAGCGCACGCTGGACCGCGCGGTCGGCATTGCGGGCCCGGCGGCGATCATCGCGATTTCGCTGGTCGTCGGCGGCCTGATCACGTCGGTGATGACGGCGCTGATGTCGGTGAGTCAGATTGTCGGTTAAATGGATATTTGGAGGATTTGAGGTGACCAAACATCGATCGTCAAGGCGCGGCCGGCGGCGCGCGCGGCGTGGAGAGGCGGGCTTCACCCTGGTCGAGATGCTGGTCGTCATCACCATCATCGGGATGATCATGGCGCTGGTCGGCCCGCGGGTGCTGAACTATCTCAGCGAGTCCAAGGCGAAGGCGGCGAAGATCCAGATCGAGAGCTTCTCGAGCGCGCTCGATCTCTACTTTCTCGATCTCGGCCGTTATCCCACCTCGAACGAAGGCCTCTCCGCCCTGACCCGCAACACCAATCAGGCCGGCTGGAATGGGCCCTATTTGCGCGGCGGCGTGGTGCCGAGCGATCCCTGGGGGCACATCTACGTCTATCGCGCGCCGGGCGCGAGCGCGCCTTTTGAGATCATCTCGCTGGGATCGGACGGTCAGGAAGGCGGCAGTGGAACGGCGGCCGACATTGTCAGCGGCGCGCGCTGAGGGCATTGGCGAGGCGCGCGGCTTTGCGCTGATCGAGATCCTGTGCGTGCTCGCGATCATCGGCCTGCTCGCGGCGATCATTCTGCCGGCGATCCCGCGCACGACGACGCGGGCGCGGCTGGAAAGCTATGCGGTCGAAACTGCGGCGCTGCTGAAAGCCGACCGCAACGCGGCGCTGCGCCGGCAAACCAGGGTGGCGACCCAGGTGGATGCGGAGGCGCGCGCGATCCGTTCCGGCGCCACCGGGCGGACCATCCGTCTGCCTGATGACGTGGTGGTGCAGGCGATGCTGGCCTCGCGCTGTGCCGACCGGGCCGCGGGACGGTCGATCGATTTCTTTCCGTCGGGCATGTCGTGCGGCGGGGTGATCGCGCTGGCGCGGCCCGGCATGGGATACGAGGTGCGTGTCAACTGGCTGACCGGAGGCGTCGAGATTGTCTCGCAGAAGCTGCTCTGACACCGCCGGCTTTACCCTGATCGAGGCGCTGGTCGCGCTCGCGATCATCGCGGTCGTGCTCGGGACCATCGGCTCGGTCATCGCCACGACGGTGAAGGGCACGCGGGCGATCGACCAGCGTCTGGCACTCGCCGGCACGGCCGAGACCCTGCTTGCGGACCTGCCGGCGCGCTCCCTGCTAAAGCCCGGCCGGCGCAGCGGCGAGCTGGCCGGCAGCCGCTGGCGGGTCGACGTTGCACCGATGAACGTGCCGGGCGGCGATCCCGCCAGTGATCGCTTCGTGCCATTGGCCGTCAATCTGCGCCTCCAGCGCGCCGACGGCAGCGCCATTCAGGTCACGACGGTGAAGCTGGTGCCGAGGGCTTCGCAATGAAGCGTCTGGTAACGAAGGGCCTTGCAACGAAGCGCCTGCGCCGCGCACTGGCCAATGAGGCCGGCTTCACCCTGCTCGAAGTGCTGCTCGCAACCCTGCTGATGACCGTCATCCTGGCGGCGCTGGCGACCGTGACCGCGCAATGGCTGCCGAACTGGAATCGCGGCATTGCCCGCGTGCAGCGGGCCGAGCGTCTCGCAACCGGGCTCGACCGCATCGTCGCCGACCTCACGGTTGCCGAGCAGATTACAGTGAATGGCGATGCCAGGGTGCCGCTGTTCGACGGCGCCGAATTGTCGGTCACCTTCCTGCGCACGGCGCTCGGTCCGAGCACGCGTCCGGGCCTCGAATTCGTCCGCCTGATTGAAAAGGCCGACGCGCAGGGACTTGCGCTGGTCCGCGAGCGCGCGCCGTTCCAACCGATGCCGACCGACGGGCAGATCCGCTTCGTCGATCAGGTCGTGCTGATCCGGGCGCCGTTCCGCGTGAGCTTCGCCTATGCCGGACCGGACGGTCAGTGGCAACCGACCTGGCGCGGGCAGGCGCAGCTGCCGGATCGTATCCGTATCACCGTGCGCGATAGCGGAACCGGGCAGGTGCTCGCGGTCTCGGGCGCTGTGGTCCCGCACATCACGGCGCCGGCCGAATGCGCGCGGGCCAAGAATCCCGCGACTTGCGTCACCGCGCGCACCCGGCCGCAGCAGGCGGAGAAACAGGAGCAGCAGCTGTGAGCGGCGCAAGGCACGACGAAGCGAGGCTTGCCGACGGCCGCGGCTTCATCGTCGTCGCCGTGCTCTGGATGCTGGCGGCACTGGCGGCGCTGGCGCTGATCTACCTGACCTATGTCACCAACACGGCGGTCACGGTCGCCGTCAATGCCGACAGGTTGCAGGCCGATGCGCTGGTGAACGCGGGGATCGAACTTGCGGCCTATCGGCTGACGGCGCAGAACGAGGCGACGCGTCCGACCAGCGGCACCTTCAACGCCCGCGTCGGTACCGGTCGGGTGAGCGTGACGTTCCGCTCGGAGGCTGCGCGCGTCGATCTCAACATGGCGCCGAAGCCGCTGCTGTCGGGCCTGATGACGGCGCTCGGTGTCTCCGCGACGGACGCACCCGTCTATGCCGACCGGATCCTCGCCTGGCGCTCGTCGACGGAGCCCGGCCAGGACAATCCGGAGGATTCCTACTATCGCACGCTCGGCGCGCCCTATCTGCCGCGCCACGCGCCGTTTCCGCACAGCGAGGAGCTCTGGCTGGTGCGCGGCATTCCGGCTGCCGTCGTGGAGCGCGTGCTGCCCTTCGTCACCGTGTTCAGCAACATGCGGGCGGTGAATTTGCTCGACGCCGCGCCGCAGGTGGTGGCGGCGCTGCCGGGCATGACGCCCGGGATGCTGCAACAGGTGCTGCGCGACCGCGCCGATCCCAATTTCGATTCCCGGGCCCTGGTCGGGCTCGCCGGCGGCACCAATGCGACGGTCGAAGGCTCGAAGGCGTACCGGTTGACGGTCGCAGTCGAGCTGCCGTCGCACCGGCGGAGCTCGGCCGAGATCGTCATCCTGCTTCTCGAAAGCGGCGATGAGCCGTATCGTGTATTGTCGTGGCACAACGCCGTCGACGGCTCCGCCGGAAAGCCTCTGTGAGATGAGCTCGCTCGAACCCCTCCGCGCCGTTCTCGATGCCTGGACCGGTACTGTGGCCAGCGCAATCGTTCGCGCCCTGGAGCGGACCGTGTCGCCGCGGGTGGTGCGGCTGGTCGAAAGCGAGACAGGCGCGTTCGCGCTGGAGGCGGCGAAGGCGGAGAACGCCCCGAAGGAGATCGCGTTCGCGGATGGCAAGTTCGCTGGCGCCGATCTTGCGCAGATCGTCCGCGGCAGCCGCGTCGAGATCGTGTTGCGGCCGTCGCGCTTCCTGTTTCGTCCGCTGGAGCTGCCGGCGCGCGCGGCCGATTTCCTCGACGGCATCGTGCGGGCGCAGATCGACCGGCTGACGCCGTGGAGCGCGAGCGAGGCCGTGTTCGGCTGCCGCGCGCCGGCGCCGCACGGCAGCGACAGCATCACCACGGAGATCGCGGCCGCGCCGCGCAAGCTGGCGATGAGCTATGTCGAGGCCGTCTCCCCGTTCCATCCGTCGGCGATCGCGATCGCGACGGAGGCGACCGCGGGAGGACGCATCAAGGTATTCGAGCAGAGATCGCGCGGCGCGGTCGATCCGGCGCGGCTGAGCCGGGCGCTGCAAGCGGTGCTGGCTCTCACCGCCGTCGCCGCGGTGGCCGGATCGGTCGCAGCAAGCTATCTGGCCGACAGCCTCAGCGCGCAGGAGAGGGAGCTCGAACGGCAGATCACCCAGCGCCGCGCCGCGCTCCGCGGCAGCGACGGCGGCGAGCGCTCGCCGCTCGCGCTGCTCGAACGCCGCAAATACGAGGCGCCGGCGAGCGTGATCGTGCTGGAAACGCTGAGCCGGGTGTTGCCGGACCACACCTACGTCACCGAGCTGCATCTAGCGGGCAACAAGCTGCAGATCGGCGGCATCACCCGCGATGCGCCCTCGCTGATCCCCTTGATCGAGCAGTCGCAGCATTTCACCCGGGCGACGTTCTACGCCCCGACCACGCGCAGCTCCTCCGATCCCGGCGAGCGCTTCCACATCGAGGCGCAGATCGAGCCGAGGAACGTGCCATGAGCAGCGCAAAGATCGCCGGCGGCAATGCGGTTGCGCGGGCGCTTGCGAGCTCGCCGCTGATCGCGGTCACGCTCTATGTGGCGATTGCCGGCGCGCTGTTGCTGACGGCGGGGCTGTCGATCGCCGAAATCCTCGCCCATCGCCAGGCGCTGGCGCAGACCTCCGACCTGCTCGACCAGTTTCGCGGCCGCAAGGGCGGCACCAAGAACGCTGCGGCGGCGATGGCCGAGCATCCCGGCACGCCGTTCCTGGAAGGACCGACCGTGACGGTCGCCGGCGCCAATCTGCTGCAGCGCGTTGCCGCTGCGGTCGGCAATGTCGGCGGCCAGGTTCAGTCCTCGCAGGTCGATGTCTCCGGCGCGCAAGTGAAGGACGGCTTCGTCGGCCTCGTCGTGAGCTGCGAGCTCGAGCAGCCGGCGCTCCAAAGGCTGCTGTACGATCTCGAGGCCGGCATGCCGTTCCTGTTCGTCGATCAGCTCGACGTCCAGGTGCCGCAGACGACGGCCTTGAGCGATGCCGGCGCCGGTCGCGTCAGGGTGATTTTGGGCGTCTCGGGCCAGTGGCAGGCGGGGAAGTAGGGCGGCGCGATCAAGCCACCTTCTGCTGATCGTCGATGGGCACGGCCACCAATTTGACGCCGAGCGAGTTCATTACCTTGCGGACCGTCTCGAATTCAGGTTTCGCGGTCTCTTTGAACGTCTTGTAGAGGCTCTCACGAGAGAGGCCGGTCGCTTTCGAGATATCCCCCATTCCCTTCGCGCGAGCAGCGGTGTCGAGCGCGTTACAAATGTAAGCGTGGTCATTTGTCTCGAAGGCTTCAGTGAGATAAGCCGCGATCGCCGTCGGTGTCTTCAGATAGTCGGCTGCATCAAACTTGGTTACTCTTATCTTCGCGCTTTGCTTAGAGCTCGGCTGCGATCGCTTTGGCATGTCTGATGTCCTGATCCTGGGTCGACTTGTCTCCGCCGCAGAGGATCAACACGATCCTGTTGCCGACTTGCTTGTAATACACGCGGTAACCCGGCCCATAGTCGATGCGCAGTTCACTAACTCCCGCGCCTACGGCTTTAACGTCGCCTGCATTACCCATGGCGAGCCGCTCAATGCGAGAAGCGATCTTCGCGATCGCTCGCTGATCTCTGAGCGCGGCCAACCATTGATCGAATTCGTCAGTCTTCTGAACCTCAAACATAAGTATCCTATAGGATACAGTCAAGGGCCGCCAAGAGTATAGTTCCGTCAGGAACAGCTTCGTCACCTCACCAGCTGTACTTGAACACGCCCTTGCCGGAATAGCTGGTGACGTTGCCGGAGAACTCGCCGTCGAATGTGCCGGCGATCGAGAAGCCGCTCAGCCATTTCATCTCGGCGCTGGCGCTGACGAGCGCGGAGTCGGCATCGACCCTGGCGCCGTTCACGACGAAGCTGGTGCCCGGCAAGGTCTGGAACAGCGCGGTGACGGCGCGGCCCGGATTGTAGTCGTGCGCCCAGGCGGCGCGGCCGCGCAGCGTCAGCACGCCGTTCTGCATCGCGTAGGATTTGTCGGTGCGCAAACCAAGCTCGGAGCGGGTATCGGTCAGCGATTGCGAAGCGTAGTTCAGCGCGAACAGCCCGCCGCCATTGAGGCTGACTTCGGAGTAGTTCGGCAGTTTGAAGTTCGTCACCTGCGCTGCAGCATAGGGCGTGATGCCGATCAGCGGCGTCGTGAAGCGATAGCCGCCCTCGAAGCGGGCCGAGAAGGTGTCGGCCTTGAAGCGGCCCTGGAGCTGGTCGAAGCCGCCGGGCGCCACGGTGCGGTTGGTGGTGACGTCGTGCCAGCCATAGGCGAGCGCAGCCGAGACGTAAGCCGGTCCGAAATTGTGCCGGCCATAGACGCCGGCCTGGAACAGGTCGGCCGAGCCCGAGCCCATCGCATTGGCGAGCGAGTAGTTCAGTCCGCCGCCGCCGAGCGCAAAGCCGACCAGCGTGTCCACCGAGAGCCGGTAGTCGGCGCCGGCCGCGCCGCCCCAGACCCGTGCCGTCAGATCCTGCGAGCCGACCGTCGCATTGCCGCCGACCTCGGCCGAACCGCCATAGCCCGCCGTCCAGACGCTCCAGCGGCTGCTTGGCTGCGAGGAGAGCAGCGGCGCCTTGGTCGCCATCGCATAAGCCTCGCGCTCGCGCGCAGTGGCCGGCCGCATCGACGCATAAGAGGCTGCGTTATCGCTCTCGGCAAACTGGGCGACGCTGCCCGCCTTGGCGAAGCCGCCCGAGCGTCCGACGACGGTCGGGTCCAGCATCAGGTTCAGGAACTGGCCGTCGGCATTGATCGCCGACTGGATGATGCCGGTGCCGAGCTCGCCCGAGGCGGTGGTCAGTCCCACCGGCGTCAGCGCGGCGAAGGCCGCGGGAATGCCGCCGGTGGTGTTGAAGAAGTTGGTCAGCGTGTTCGCGACGTTCTGTTGGTTGACGTTGAGGCCGCCCGCCGGTGTGAGGTTGACGTTGACGTTGAGGAACACGGTGCTGGCGTCGTAGCTCAGCGTCGCGTTGAGCGTCGGTATGTTGGAGACGACGGCCGGGTTGAACGTGGTACCGACCAGGGTGCCGGCCGCAGTCAGGATCGTGTACTGCTTCTTGACCGTGCCGGAGGTGAAGTTTGCGCGCACCGTCGCGCCGCCGAGGTCGGTTGCGCCCGTGACCTGGGTGAGGCTGGCGTTGGTCGATGAGACCTGCACCAGATAGGTCGAGGCGGCAGTAAAGGTCAGCGATCCGCTGATCGTCATTGGGCCGAACGGGCTCGCCGCGCTGCCGGGCGCCAGCGTACCGCCGTTGACCGCGACGCCGGCGATCGTGCCGCTGCCGGCGAGGGTGCCGCCGGTGTTGACCGTGACCGGGCTATTCAGGATCGAGCCGTCCACCACCAGCGTGCCGCCGTTCACGGCGGTGGCGCCGGTATAGGTGTTGATGCCGGTCAGCGTCTGCGTCCCGCCGGCGATGGTCAGGCCGCCACCCAAGCCGGCATCGTCGATGACGCCGGCAAAGGTATCGTTGGCGGCGGTGATGTTCAGCGTCTTGGTGCCGAGATTGACCAGGCCGGAACCGGACAGCGATTTGATCGAGGTGCCGGTGCTGAACAGGAGATTTGTGATGTCGAAGGTGCCGTTGGCGATGACCCTGCTGGACGTCGCGATGCTGCCAGCGCTGCCGCCGATAGAGAAAAGATCGAGCTCGCCGCCGCTGTCGATTGTGGTGGTGCCGGTGTAGGTGTTGATGCCGGCGAGCTGCTGCAGGGCGCCGTTGGCGATCACGAGATTTCCGCCGGTGCCGCCGCCGATGCCGCCGTCCTGGATCACGCCGGCAAACACGCTGCCGCTGGTGATCGTCAGCGTCTTCGATCCCAGAGCGACGTTGCCCAGGAAAAGCGAGAACAAGCCGCCAACCGAGGCTCCGCTGTTCGTCTGCGAGATATCGAGCGTGCCCCCAGCGTTGAAAGCGACGTAGAGCGAGCTCGCGATCGAGCCGCTGCCCTTCAGCGCCAGCGTCGCGCCCGCGTCGATTTGCGTGGCGTTGGTGTAGGTGTTGACGCCCGACAGCGTCTGGGTTCCACCGAAAACCTCGAGCCCACCGGTGCCCTGGATCACGCCCGCGAATTCGGTCGAGGCATTGGTCATCACCAACCCATTGCCGCCCATGTTGACGACACCGGAGGAACTGCCGGCAAGCGTGGTGATCGCATTGAATGCGACCGCGGATGCCGAGATGTCGAACGTCGAATTCACCGTGACGACGCTGGACGACGAGATGCTGCCGAAGCCGGAGATCGCCAGCGTTCCGGCCGCGATCGTCGTCGCACCGGTATAGGTGTTGGTGCCGGCCAGCGTCAGCGTGCCGGTTCCGACCTTGGTCAGCCCGCCGCCGGCGCCGGAGATCACGCCGTCGACCTGGGTCGAGGTGTTGAGGCTGCCGGTGGTGAGCGTGTTGCCGCCGAGAACATAATTGCCAGCGCCTTCGATCGAGCCGGCCGTCGTTCCGCCGCTGGTCAGGCCCGAGATGTCGACCGTGCCGCCCGCATTGGTGACGAACTTGGCGCTGCCGCCGCTAGACGTGCCGGCGAAGTTCGTGGTGGCGCCGTTATTGGTGGTGATGGTGGCGCTGCCTGCGGTGGCAGAGCCGTCGAAATTCACCGTTCCGTCGTTGATGATGGACGAGGTGGCGGCGGTGGTGGCGTTGTGGAAGTTCAGCACTCCGCCTGCGCCGTTGTTGATCGTCGCCGAGCCGGCCGAGGCGTTGGTGAAGAAATCGATCTGGCCGGTGGCGTTGTTGGTGATCTGGGCGTTGCCGGCAGAAGCGGAATCTTCGAACGTGACGAAGCCGCTGTTGACGAGACTCGCCGTTCCCGCCGTGCTGTTCTGGATGAAGTTGACGTTGCCGCCGACATCGTTCGTGATGGTCACGGCCCCGGCGCCGCCGCTCGCGGTGCTGCTGTTCTGAAACACCAGATTGTTGCCGGAGGTGACCTGGAAGGTCTGGGTGTTCACCGTATCGTTGTTGACGATGCCCGTTGCGTTGACGATGAACGGATTGCCGATCGTGAACGTATAAGCCTGCGAGGTGTTCGCGAACTGGATCGTGCCGATGCTGACGACGCCGTTGTTGTTGTCGACCGCCGTGCTTCCGGCGTTGGTGAAGGTCGCGGTCTCGTCGGGCACGCTCGGGTTGGAGGACCAGTTGGTCGGATCCGTCCAGTCGGTCGAGCCGCCGGTCCATGTGCCGTCCACGGCGTGCGCGGCGACGATGCCGAGCGCTGTGGTGGCAAGGAGCGTGGCCAGCGAGAGGCGCGCGACGGATCGCAGCCCGTATCCGTTCCTCCCACATGCCATTGTCGGTCCAGCCATCCGATCGTCTCAAATCAGCAAAGAAATCATCGCAAACATGCAACCGGGGCGCGTACCGGGGCCCGGCACCCACGCCATGATCTCATGCCGCCGCAACGGCCTGCAATGAACGGATATCCATTTGCGGCTGCTTCCTCCCTGTTCCGCTTTGCATTTTCAGCCATCGTGGCCGTCGGGCAACATATTCATGCATTGCAACAGGTGCGGGGCAGAATGGGCCTGCTCGTCGGGTTGGGCCGGACGGTGTGGGTTGATGACGCCGCGGATCGGAACTAGTTTGGCGCGGATGCCTCGCCGTCGCGTGGCGCGGCCGGTGGTCGCAGGGGAATGTCGATGTCCGGGTGGCTGAGGCCGACAGGATTGGCCGCGCTGTGCATGGGTCTGGGCATGGCCGGGACCATGGCGGCCACCTCATCGCGCGTGGATGTGCTGTCGGACGACGCGGCGGGCAATCCTGCTGAAAGTGTCGATGTCGGGGCGATGAAGCCGATCGCGCGGCCGGTACAGCAGGCGCCAGGCAGGCCCATTCCTCGCGGCAATCCGCTGTGGTCGGTGCCGCTCTCGGCGCTGACCGCGACCCAGGAACGTCCGATCTTCTCGGCCATGCGCCGGCCGCCGCCGCGCACGGTCGCCGCATCACCCGTCGAGGAAAGTCCCGCGCCGCCGCCCAAGCCGGTCGAGGCACCACCGCCGTTGTCGCTGGTCGGGGCCGTGGTGGGCGAGGGAGATGCGATCGCAATTCTCGTGAACCGCATCGATCAGAAGGTCGTGCGTCTGCGGCAGGGCGAATCGCTCGCAGGCTGGTCGCTGACGTCGGTGCAGCCGCGCGAGGTGACGTTCAAGCAGGGCGAGCGCAGCGAGGTGCTGGTGCTTCAGCGGCTGGACCCAGCCGCTGCCGCGAGCCCGCCCGCAGATGCCGGGGGCAAGCTGGCGATGCCGGGCCCGGCCGATCCCTCGTTCTCCCCCTTCGTGCCGCGCTCGACGCCGAAGAACGGCGAGTCGGATGGGCTCTGAGCGCTGGCGGGCGCGCGGCCGACTGCTTGACGGGAAGGACGCGGCTTGACCGACAAGCAAATTGACGCGCCCGGCACGGCCGACGGTTCGAGCAGACCTGGCGGCATCAGTCGCGCCCGCCGCCTCGTGCAGGGCTGGTCGGCCAACCTGGTCCAGATGGTATTGGGGCTGTCTCAGCAGCTCCTGCTCATCCCGGCCTTCCTGCATGTCTGGACCGGCGACATGCTCGCGGCCTGGCTCGCGATCTATGCGGCGGGGAGTCTCGTCGTCGTGGCGGATGCCGGGCTGCAGCTTCGCGCGATCAACCGCTTTCTCGCGTTCAAGGCTTGCGCCGATTGCGACGGGCGCACGGCGAATTTCTATTCGGCCCTGCTGCGGATCTATCTCGCCATCGTGGCGGTGCTGGGTGTCCTGCTGTGCGCAGCGGTGGTCCTCGCGCCGCCATCGGCGGTGCTCGGCTTTCAGGCCGCGCCGACATTCGATGCTGCGATGCTGGTGATGACGCTGGGCATGCTTCTGACCGTCCCCGCCAACCTCGTCTCCGGCCTCTATCGGGTGCGCGGCCATTATGGCCGGACGGTCTGGCTGCAAAACGCCGCGCTGCTGCTTGGACAGATCGCCCAGCTCGCGGCGCTCGCACTGTTCGGCAGCCTGCTTGCGGTCGCGATTGCCTTCGTGTCGATGCAGCTCCTGTTCGCGATCATGCTCGCTGCGTTCGACGCGCCGCGACTGTTTCCGTTCCTGCGCCGCACCGGCAAGCCGCCGTTGGTGTCGCCATCCCTGCGCTGGAGCATCGGGCAATTCGGCCGCGCGGTGCCCTTCGCGGTCGCCAACATCACCGAGCTTGCGCTCGTCAACGTCCCGGTGCTGCTCGTCTCCGCGCTGGTCACGAACCGCGTCGCGGTGGCGCAATGGGGCCTGACGCGCGTGATCGCGAGCCTGGTGCGCGGTCTCTGTCTCCAGGTGACGCTGCCGCTCGCCGCCGAGCTCGGCCACGACCACGCGGTCGGCGACAAGGATCGGCTGCGCCGGCTCTACGCGCATGGCTCGGTGTTCGTGACAGCCCTTGCCTGCCTGATCGTCGCGGGACTGCTGCCGTTCTGGCCGGACTTCTTCGCATTGTGGACCCATGGCAGCATCCCCTACGACGCGCCGCTCACGGTGACCCTGCTGCTCGGCTCGGCGGCCGTCGCGCCATCGCTGCTGGCTCTGGTCTTTGCCAATCACAGCAATCGCGGCGATCTCCTGATCCGGACCAAGGGCCTCCAGCTCGCGGTCTTCCTGGCGCTGTCCTTCGCCCTGATCCCGCATCTAGGGCCGCTTGGCGCCGCGTTCGCCGTGGTCGCAAGCGACATCCTCATCCAGTTCGGACTGCTCGCGCTGATCGTCATGCGCCAGACCCTGCATCATCCGTTCAGGCACATCGCCTTCCTGATGCTCATGGCCGTTATTGTCGTGGGAGCGGGCTGGCTGATTGGGCAGGCGATCATCGTACTGGTGCCGGGGAGCGGGCTCGCGCACTTCATCGTGCAATGCGCGATCTGGCTCGCCGCGGTCGGCATGCTCGCAAGCCCGCTGCTGAGCACAACTCTGCGCGAGCGGTTGCGAGCGCTGATTCCTGCCTAGCTATTGCTATTCAACGCGCGGTCAATGCCAGACGGTGCTTCAATCGTTCGAGATGGCGGGCGAACTGCGCTTGGCCGGCCTCGGTCTCCTCGGCAAACTGTGCGAGCCGGAGCTCTCCGGCCGCGCGCAGTCGCTCGCGCGTGCCGTCGGTGCGCAGGCTGACGATCGCATCCGCGAGCGAGCGCGGGTCGTCATAGTCGAACAGGATCGCGGCGTCGCCGGCCTGAGCCTTGAAGGCCTCGGGATAGATCACGGGCGTGCCGACCGCCCAGGCTTCCAGCGGTGGAAGATTGGTCGGGCCGAAATAGCTCGGCATCACCAGCGCCGCGGCGCCGCGATACAGCGCGCCGAGCTCGGCGGACTCGACGAAGCCGATGATGGAAATCTGGTCCGACAGGCCAAAGGTGCGGATCGCCGCATCGATCTTGTCGCGGCCGCCGCGATCCGATCCGCACAGCACCAGCCGTTCGGTGATGCTCCGCTCGCGCAAGCTTGCGAGCGCAGCGAGCAGCGTCATGTGGTTCTTGTGCGGCCAGAATTGCGCCGGATAGAACAGATAGCCGGGCTCGAGCCGATATCGTGACAGCACCGCTCCGTCGTCGGCGGCGTCGGACGTGGATTGGCTGACATAGGTGGAGGGCGAGAACGGGATGCAGACCGCGCGCTCTTTTTCCATGGCATAGCGGCGGCAGAGATCGTCGACCAGCTCCGGCGCATTGACGATCACCACCGCGGCCTTGGTGCTGGCGAGGCTGAACAGGATCTCGCGGCGCTCGAATTCGCCGAACGTCCTCACTTCCGGAAACTCCGGCGCGTCGCGGTGGCAGCCGTCGAAGATCGTGATGATGAACGGCAGCTCGTAGAGCAGCAGGTGCCGTTTCGAGGTCGAGGTGAAGTGCACGACGTCGATGCCGTCGCGGATCAGCGCACGCTCGAACGGCGATTTCAGCTTCAGCGCGATCTGGACGAGATCGAACGGCCCGCAATATTTCAGAAACAGGAAGACATGGTCGAGCGGGCCGAACTTGAGCAGGCGCGCCGCGACGCCGAACTCCTTCAGGATGTCCAGGGTCTTCGGATAGGGCGAGTACACCACGATCTCGTTGCCCGACTTGGCCGCCCAGTCGCGCAGCCAGAGCAGGTCATTGAGCGGCTGCTGGAAGCCGCCGCCGACCTCGAGCGCCTGTTCCAGCATCACGGCGAGCCGCAGCGGTCTCACGGTGCAACACTCTTTCTGGCGACTGCATAGGCCGCCCAGCTCTTCGAGTTCGGCGCGTCCTGCGTCAGCCATGCGGCGTGAGCGGCGGGCTGAAAGCTGGTCGCCGCAAGCGCCGCGTCGATCTCGAACGGAAACCAGTAGCGCATGCGGTGCGCTTCATCGACACGCTGGATCGTGGCGCGATCCATGTCCTCGCAGAACAGCGTATAGTTCACGGTGACGGTCGCGGCCTGTTCGTCATGATCGGATTGCGCAATGCGGGTGAGGCGCAGCGGCTTCTGCTCGATCACCTTGACGCGCGTCTCGACGCCCTGCGCCAGCACCGCGCCGCCGTACCAATAGTCGAAGAAGAAGACGCCGCCCGGCTTCAGCGCCGCATGAGCCGTGCGGAACATGGCCGTCAGCGCATCGCGGCTGGTCTGATAGCTTGCGACGTGGAACAGCGACACCACGGCATCGAAATCGCGTTCGGGACCGGTCTCGCAGGCATTACCCTGCCGGAACGGAATCGACAGCCCGGCTTGCCCGGCGCGCGTCTTGGCGCGCGCGATCATCTCGTCGCTGAGATCGATGCCGGCAACGTTCCACCCCTGGCGCGCGAAGGCGAGCGCATGCAAGCCGGTGCCGCAGCCGAGATCGAGCAGCTTGCCCGAGGAAACGCCGTGGTCGCGCAGGCGCGCTTCGACGAATGCCGTCTCGGCCGCGTAATCCTTGTCCTGATAGAGAAGATCATACCAGGGCGCGTAGTCGGCGAACACCGTCACGCCAGGATCTCCTTCAGCGCCGCGGCCGAGCGCGCGATCTCGTCGTCGGTCAGGGCAAGTCCGCTCGGCAGGTAAAAACCGCGCCGGGCGATGTATTCCGCATTCGGATGGCTTTCGTCGCGCATCAAGCCCATCCGGCGCAGCACCGGCTGCTCATGCATGCACCAGAAGAACGGCCGTGTCCCGATGCCCCTTTCGCCGAGGCGCCGCATCGCTTCCTTGGCGTCGAACGGCACGTCGTCGTTCAACACGACGCCGTATACCCAGTAGATGTTGTCGGCATAGCTAGTGCGGGCGACGGGGCGGCGGATGCGGTTGAGGCCTGCGAGATGTTCGTCATAGAGCCGACCGATCCGGCGCTTGATCTCGACCGTGCGCGGCAGGCGCTCGACCTGGGCAACGCCAAGCGCAGCCTGGAGATTGGTCATGCGCGCATTCCAGCCGAGCTCTTCGTGGACGAAGCGTTGCTGCGGCTGGAAGCAGAGATTGCGGTAGCCTTGCAGCCGACCGGCGAGCGCGTCGTCGTCGGTGAGGATCATGCCGCCTTCACCGGTCGTGACGTGCTTGTTCGGATAGAAGCTGAAGGTCGAGACTTCGCCGAAGCTGCCGCAGGGCGCGCCGCGATAGGTCTGGCCGTGCATCTCGGCGGCGTCCTCGATCACCTTCAGATCGTGCTTGCGGGCCAGCGCCAGGATCGGATCGAGATCGACCGGCAGACCGTAGATGTGGACCAGCATGATCGCGCGCGTGCGCGGCGTGATCGCGGCTTCCACGCCCTCGGCCGTCATGTTCCAGGTCGCGGCATCGCAGTCGACCCCGACCGGGACGAGACCGGCGCGCACCAGGGCGGCGGCGCAGCTGATGATCGTGAAGGTCGGGATGATGACCTCGGACCCCTCATCGAGCCCAAGCGCGTGGACGGCGATGTCCAGCGCAACCGAGCCGTTGGTGACGGCGATGCCGTGTCCTCGCCCGGCGGCCTCGGCCATCGCCTGCTCGAAGCGCTTGATGAACGGCCCCTCAGAGGAGATCCATCCGGTCCGGATGCATTCGGCGAGATAATCGGCTTCGCTGCCGTCGAGCAGCGGCGTATTGACGGGAATGAACGGTGCGGTCACGGGTTTGGGCCTTTGATCCGGATTTCGGACGGGGAGGCTTCGGCAAACCGGGTCTTGTCGTTCTCGCCGGAATAGGGACCTTGCTTGATCTCGAACATCTCGAGCGGCTCGAGCACGTGGAAGCCGTGCGCGCCGCTGCAGAGCAGGATGATGTCGCCGGCACCGAGCACGCGGCTTTCGAGATATGTTTCCTCGACCGTGTAGAAGTCGACCTGGAGCTTGCCCTTCTGGATCAGGAGGACCTCCTGGGTGTAGTGCACCTCCCGCGTCACCTTGTTGTGGCGGTGAGGCTCGATGGTCTTGCCTTGCGGATGGCTCATGAAGGCGAGCTGCTGGGACAGCTCCGGCGTCGAAAAGAAGTGGATGCCCGGCTCGCGGAACGAGGCCCGCACGATGATCGCGTAGAGCTGGTCGCCGAATCGAACTTGTTCGACGTGTTCCATCGTGAGCCTCGAAAAAATCGCTGTGATTAGAGAGAGATAGCTGTCCCGCTGTGCACTTTGGCCATTTTGGCCGGGACCGTCAAGGGCGGACGGCTCACGGTGATTGCTCCGCCTGCCGGTGCGGAATTCAGCCGATGTAGCCGAGGATCTCTTCGACACGCCGGCGGAAAGTGTGGGCGGCAAACGTCCTCGCCTGTCCCGCCTTGGCTATGGACTGGCGCGCCGTGTCGTCGGCGAGATACCGATCGATCAACGCGAGGCAGTCCTCGACGCTGCGCCACGCGACGACCTCGCGCTCGGGAGCGAACAACGTATGCAGATTGTCCTTGAAGTCGGTGAGCAGGAACGCGCCGACGCCGGTCGCTTCGAACAGGCGGGCATTGCCGGCCTCGCGGCCGGCCATGTCGATGTGCGAATTGAGGGTGACGCGCGAGGCGCGCAGTGCCTGGTACATCTCCACGCCCCACACCTCGCCCTGGTAGCAGCGGTGCAGCGGCGAGGAGGCGGGAAGGGAGTGCAGGCCGCTGCCGAACAGTTTGAGATCGTAGCGCCGCGCCACCGCCTCGAGCTGCGCGACGCGAAGCTGGTGATCGGCCGACACGGCCCCGACGAAGGTGACGTCGAAGTCTTGCGAGGGCGGCGGCGGCAGGACGTCGAGAATGCCGGGCTCGAAGGCGAGATGGACCACTTCGGCGCGCGCTCCGTGGGCACGGAAGAAGTTCACCACCGCGGCCATCTGCGAGATCATGAGATCATAGACCGACCAGTCCTCGCCGCGTGAGGGCGAGATGCCGATCTGGCCGACCAGGATCGGGCGGCCGATCCCTTTGATCCGGCGCGCCAGGCGCGTGTCGACGTGAAACAGATCCTGGTTGAGGACGAGATCGGGCTTGAAGTCCTCGATCTGCGCCAGCAGGATCTCTTCCGCTTCGGCATCGAGGCGCGGGCTGAGGCCGACCTTGCGCGCGAGCGGCCGCAGCACCGGCTTGAAGGGGGCGACCGCCCGCTGCAGCCAGCCGGGAACGGCATCGCGCGCGGCCGGCGTGCCGGGCGGCGGCGGCTCGGTGACGGCAAGGCCGTGCTCGCGCGCCCAGGCCGCCCGCATCCAGGGATTGTTGACATGGATGTCGGCGGCGGCGTGCCCGAGGCCGGCGAAATTGCGCGAATAGAAATCGGCGACGCCGAACAGGCTGGCGTTCCGCGCCGCCATCTGCGCCGCATAAGGCTGGTTCTCGAGGCCGGGCGTGCGCCGGTAGAGCCAGGCGAGGAAGCGCGGATAGTCGGCGTTGAGGATCAGGATGCGCACGGCGTCACGGCTTTTCTTCGAACTGGGTGCGGGGCATCACGTACCAGAGCAGGAACAGAAGCACGGTGCCGTGGGTGAGCAAGGCGACGGAGAGCGGCACGTTGAGCAGGATGTGCGGCAGCACACCCGACGACATCAGCACGAAGCGGGGCGGCAGGCCCGCGGAGGCGCGGTTGCCGAGCGCCAGCACGAGACCTGCTGCGAGCGCGGTCAGCGGTGCCAGCCACGGGCCGACGGACGCAATGCCTTCCGTCGCAAACAGCGAGGCGTTCACATTGCCGAAGTCGTAGGTGTTCTGCATCAGCACCGCGAGCGGCTCATTATAAGGACAATGCATCAGCGGCTTGAGCACGGAGATCTGGCAGAACCAGGTCAGCGGGTGGCTGGCGAAGAAATCGTTGTAGAGCTCGAGCGCCCCCGATGCCGTCGCCATCATCCGGATATTGACGATATCAAAATACCTGCCGGGAATGCTCCTGAGACTCGCCTCCGTCACCCAGATCACGAGCAGCCCGATCAGCATCGGGACGAAAATCGAGGCGATGACCGATGCTCTCGCCTCCAGGAGCCGCGACAGCACGACCAGCGCGATCAACCAGGCTGGCGTGAAGAACGCGAACTTCGTCAGCGTGATGGGATAGAATAGCAGGAGCAGGACCAGCGCCAGTCCTGCGCGCCACCGATGGCCGAGCAGCCAGTAGCTGGCGAAGGCAAACGGCAGCAGCGCGCTGGAAACCCATCCTATGAGATATCGCAGCAATCCTGGGAATTCGAGCGTGTCACGGTAGTCATAGATGTTCGCGATCGAGACCAGGCGGAAATTGTAGGTCGAAGCGACGGCGATGGTGACGATGGAGACCAGGAGGATAAGCGTCAGCAAATGCTCGAAGCGGGCATTGGACATGGGCACGAACTGTCGCAGCGGTGCGCGGATGAACAGCATGGGCATCAGGCAGAGCAGCAGCGCCAATGCCGCGGAAACTCCGGCAAGCAATCGCGGGTAATTGTAGTCGGAGAAGACGTCGATCCACAGGAAGCCCAGGATCATCGTGTAGAAATAGAACCCGACGAAATAGCCGAAGCAGAAGCGGGCTGAGGCAAACAGCAGCGAGACGACGGAAAAGCCGGCCGCAACGATGACCGCGATCCAGAGGCGCCTCGGGTCGAAGTCGATGGAGAGCTGGAAGGTCGCGACCTCGATCAGCGACAGGCAGGTGACGGCGCTGTGCAGCAGCACCAACCTCGTCAGCGCGGCTTTCGAGTCCAGCCGGGCGCGCAAATCGCTGATGATGCCGGCCGGTGCGCTCATGACGGAAGCTCGCTGCGGACGATGGACGTTGCGAGCAGGTCAGGTGATGTCGAGCGAGTGCTTGAAGTAGGCGATCGTCTCCTTGAGCCCGTCCTCGAGCGCGACCTTCGGCTCCCAGTTCAGCGCCGCCTTCGCCTTGGTGAGGTCGGGCTGGCGCTGGCGCGGGTCGTCCTGCGGCAGCGGCTTGAACACCAGCTTGGAACGCGAGCCCGTGAGCTTGATGACCTTCTCGGCGAGCTCGCGGATCGTGAACTCGGAATTGTTGCCGAGGTTGATCGGGCCGGTGATGTCTTCCGCCGTCACCATCAAGCGCATGATGGCCTCGACGAGATCGTCGACATAGCAGAACGAGCGGGTCTGCCCACCGTCGCCGAACACGGTGATCGGCTCGCCCTGCAGCGCCTGGACGATGAAGGACGACACCACGCGGCCGTCATTTGGCTGCATGCGCGGACCGTAGGTATTGAAGATGCGCGCGACCTTGATCGGCAGGCCGTGCTGACGCCAATAGTCGAAGAACAGCGTCTCGGCGCAACGTTTGCCCTCGTCGTAGCAGGAGCGGACGCCGATCGGGTTGACGTTGCCCCAGTAATCTTCGGTCTGCGGATGGATCAGCGGATCGCCGTAGACCTCGCTGGTCGAGGCCTGGAAGATGCGCGCCTTGAGTCGCTTGGCGAGCCCCAGCATGTTGATGGCGCCGTGCACCGAGGTCTTGGTGGTCTGCACGGGATCGCGCTGGTAGTGGATCGGTGAGGCCGGGCAGGCCAGGTTGAAGATCGCGTCGACCTCGATGTAGAGCGGGAAGGTGACGTCGTGCCGGACCGCCTCGAACAGCGGATTTGCGATCAGATGGGCGATGTTGCGCCGGCTGCCGGTGAAGTAGTTGTCGACGGACACCACCTCGGCTCCCGTATCGAGCAGTCGCTCGCACAGATGCGATCCGATGAACCCGGCGCCGCCGGTTACGAGGATGCGGCTGTTCTTGTAGCTTTCAAACGGCATGATCGGGTTCCAGCTGGATCTCGGGAGTCCTCCCGGTGCGGCCGGCAGAGTGGTATCGGCTACGGGCGGAAACGCCAATAGCCTTGCGCAAGGTAATAAAATACCTATTGACCTCAGAAGAGCTTTAGGGGTCGATAATTTTCCAGGTCCGGCCACTTCGTATAGAAGCCGGTCTGGACTACGCGGGGAGCGTGCCTCCCGTTCGGAGCAGGTGAATGAAAGTCGTAATTCTTGCGGGAGGCCTGGGCACGCGAATCGCGGAGGAGACCAGCACGCGGCCGAAGCCGATGGTGGAGATCGGCGGGCGGCCGATCCTGTGGCACATCATGAAGATCTACAGCCATTATGGCTTCCATGATTTCGTGATCTGCCTTGGCTACAAGGGCTTCATGATCAAGGAGTACTTCGCGAACTACTTCCTGCACATGTCCGACGTGACCTTCCACATCGCCGAGAACCGGATGGAAGTGCATCGCGAGACGGCCGAGCCGTGGCGGGTCACGCTCGTCGATACCGGCGAGGACACCCAGACCGGCGGCCGGCTGAAGCGGGTGTTGCCTTATGTCGCGGACGAGCCCTTCTTCGCATTGACCTATGGCGACGGTGTCGCCGACATCGACCTTGCCGCCGAGATCGCTTTCCACAAGGCGCACGGGCGGCGTGCCACCGTTTCGGTGGTGCGGCCGGCCAAGCGATTCGGCGCGATCGCGGTCGAGGGCGACCGGGTCGTCAACTTCGAGGAAAAGCCCAATGACGACGGCGGCTGGATCAATGGCGGCTTCTTTCTGTTGTCGCCGTCGGTCGGCGAGTTGATCGCGGGCGACAACACGATTTGGGAGCGCGAGCCGATGGAGCAACTGGTGCGCGGCGACGATCTGCGCGCCTATGTGCATCACGGCTTCTGGCACCCGATGGACTCGCTGCGCGATCGTAACTTCCTCGAGGGTGAGTGGGCCGGCAACCGTGCCAAATGGAGGGTCTGGTGACGGATCCGGCATTCTGGCGGGGCAAGAAGGTCTTTCTCACCGGCCACACCGGCTTCAAGGGCGCCTGGGCGTCGCTGCTGCTGCGCCGCCTAGGAGCCGACGTCTACGGCTATGCGCTGGCGCCGACACACCAATCCGCGCTGTTCGTCACGGCGCGCATCGCCGACGACATCAAGCACCGCGTCGCCGATATCCGCGATCTCTCCACCTTGCGCTCCGCAATGGCGGAGGCCGAGCCCGACATCGTCATCCACATGGCGGCGCAAGCGCTGGTGCGTCCCTCCTATGAGGAGCCGGTCGAGACCTTTGCGACCAACGTGATGGGCACGGTGCATGTGCTGGAGGCGGCACGGCCTCTGCGCTCGGTGAAGGTGATCCTGAACGTCACCAGCGACAAATGCTACGAGAACAACGGCATGGGCACCGCCTTCGGCGAGGGCGACCGGCTCGGCGGCGACGATCCCTACAGCAACAGCAAGGCTTGCGCCGAGCTCGTGACGCATTCCTACCGCCACAGTTTCTTCAACGCGAAGGGGGCGGCGCGCGTCGCGACCGCGCGGGCCGGCAACGTCTTCGGCGGCGGCGACTGGGCGCGCGATCGCCTGGTGCCCGATGCGATGCAGGCGTTCCTGGCCGGCGAGGCGCTCCGCATCCGCAATCCCAATTCGGTGCGGCCGTGGCAGCACGCGCTCGACCCGGTGCTCGGCTATCTCTCGCTGGTCGAGCGATTGGCGGGCGATGAGCGTTTCGTCGGGGGCTGGAATTTCGGACCGGATACTGCAAGCGAGGTGCCGGTCGGGACCGTGGTCGATCATCTGATCGCGCTGTGGGGCGACGGGGCGCGGTGGACGGCCGACGCCGGCCCGCATCCGCACGAAGCCGCCTATCTCAGGCTCGACTGCGCGAAGGCGCGGAGCGAGCTCGGCTGGACGCCGCGGCTCGATCTGGCGCAGGGCCTTTGGCTGACCGTCGAATGGTACAAGGCGCTGCGCGAGGGCCGCGACCTGCGCAGCTTCTCGCTCGATCAGCTCGACCAGGTCGCTGGCGCGGCGCAGGCCTGATCAGCCCGGCAGATCGAGGATCTCGGCAATGCGGTCCTCTGCCGACACCGCGTGCTTCAGGTGCTCGCCCGACAAGACCGCCAGATAGGATTTGAGCAGGACGACGAGCACGAGGATGGCGCGCTCGACATCCTGCGCGAGGCCGGTTCGGCCGAAGGCGGCCTCTTGCAGGAACGGCCGGTTCTCCATGAAGGTCAGCCAGTACAGGTAGTCGTAGCCGGCGATGCCGCGGAATGCATCTTCCCAGTCGATGACGCGCCGCGCGGTGCCCTGGAGCATGATGTTCTTCGGCCCGAAATCGCCGTGACAGAGCGCCTCGGGCAAATCCGCCAGACGATCCCCGAGCAGCGCGATCAGCCTGCCCACCTCGATCGCGCCGGCCCGCTCCAGCAGGCCGCGGCTCGAAAGCGTCTTCAGTGCCTCTGCGGCGGACGCCAGATAGTGATCAAACGAGGCAAGTCCGTCCGGCTGCCAGTCCTTGAGCCGCGCACTGCACGCGTGTGCCATTGCGGCGGCATCAGCGGGCGGCATCGGGGCGGCCTGCGGCACCAGCGCGGGCATCATGAGGCAGAGTCGCGCCGCTCCATCCGCGAGGGGAATCTCGAAACGGTCGAGCACGATCGCGTTGCCGTAGAGCTGCTCGAGGATGTCGGCTTCCTTGGCGAGGCTGGCGCGCGCGCGCGCCCCCGGCAGATGCGTCTTCAGAAACCGCTTTTCGCCGGAGATATCCGCATCGTAGCAGGCGCCGAGCGTGCCGCCAGGCGCCGCCGCAACGGTGACGTTGCGGCCTAGAGATTGCAGATGCTGTAGCAGCGCGGGCAGGAGGCGCGCGCGATCGGCGGCGATGTCGGGGCGGTCGTCGGTTTCGAAGAACGCGATCTTACTCAGCACGATAGAGCGGGCTCAGATAGTCGATCCGGTCGTAGCCGAAATGACGGGCGAGTGCCGCGGTGCCCTGTGCGATCTGTTTGCGCTCCTCGTCCGAGAGCTCCTGGATCACGGCCTGGTTGTAGTCCTTCGTGCTCTTGAGCACGGTTCCCCAGGGCGCGATGGAGTCCTTGATCTCGACGCCGTTCCAGCTCGGATAGAGCATGGAGTCGGCGAAGGGCACGCCGATGAAGCCGGCCGCCTCGGTCATGAACTTGCGCTTGTCGTCGACGAGGTCCTCGTAACGGAAGATCCGCACGTTCTCCGGATACATTTTGGCGAACATCTCGACCGTCGAGTGGTAGATGTTCCAGGTGATCAGGTATTTGGTCAGCGGTTGTGGGAACGGGCGGCGCTTGGTGTCGCGGTAGGCCGAGAACGGATTGCGCACGATGTGCAGGATGCGGACGTTGGGAAAGTCGCGCACCATGCGATCGGCATCGATCCCGATGGCGGGCGAGTAGCCGACGTGGACCATGCCCGGGCGCGGCTTGGTGTAGTAGTTCTCCCACGCCGCGAAAGTCGACCGGAAGTAGGCCTCGACCACTTGGCGGCGGAAGATCGGCGGCTCGCCGACGATGCGGGCGAACTCGGCGACCCGCTTCTTCTCGTCCATCACGCAGTCCGCATCGCGGAACTTGGAGCCGTTGCGTTTGCGCAGGAAGGTCTTCAGCTCCTCGTCGATCATCTGCTCATAGAGCTCGGTGGCCGTCAGCCCCTCCGGGAATTCGGGATAGCGGTACTGGACGCGCTCGACCGAGGCCAGGAAGTCGTTGAAGTTGCGGTTGCCGAGCTGCGATTCGAAGGGATAGACGAGCAGGTCGGGATGACCGTCGAAGTGACGATGGGTGACGTTTCCGCCGTGCTCGAAGCCTGCGGAAACCATGGCCAGCCTGAAGTCATTCATGCGTCTACCCCTAACGTCGTCGAACCTCGATCTGGCCCTTCGTTTAGCCGCATGGGCCGGATAATCAAGTTCGGATCGCCCTTCGGCCGTGCCGGGAACGTGGCCCGGGCAGGGGACCTGCCGAAGCGGGACATTGACGGGGCCGGGGTAGCTGATCTACCCGGGGCTTATGCGTGTTTTTGCCACCGGTGCGAGCGGTTTTCTGGGCTCCTATCTCGTTGCGGACCTCATGGCGCGGGGGCACGAGGTGGCCGTCCTGTTGCGGCCGGCAAGTTCCTATTGGCGCCTCGGGCCGCTTCACGACCGGCTGCACGTGATCCCGGGCAGTCTGGAGCATCCGGACGGGCTGCGCGGAGCGCTGGGGGCGTTCGCGCCGGACGCGGTCGTGCACATGGCCTGGCGCGGCGTCGCAGGCAGCGATCGCAACAGCCCGGTTCAGGCCGTCAACGTGGCCGACACGGTGGGCCTCGCCCAGCTCGCAGCCGAGGCCGGCGCCAGGATCTTCGTCGGAGCCGGATCGCAGGCGGAGTACGGACCCTATGATCGTCCGATCCGGGAGGACGACGCGCCACGGCCGACGACATTGTACGGCATGGCCAAGCTCGCGGCCGGATCGATGGCGATGCGCCTATGCGAGGAGCGCGGGCTGCGTGCCGCCTGGCTCAGGATTTTCTCGACCTACGGCCCGAAGGATGCCGATCACTGGCTGATTCCGAGCATGATTCGGAACTTGCGCTCGGGGCACCGCATGGCGCTGACGGCCTGTGAGCAGCGCTGGGGATTTCTGCACGCGCGCGACGCCGCGAGCGCTTTCCGGCTGGCGATCACGCATGAAGCGGGGAGCGGCATCTTCAACGTCGGCAGTGCGGACGCGCCGCCGCTGCGCGAGACGGTGACGCGGCTGCGCGATCTCGTCGCCCCCGGCGCCGCTCTCGGCTTCGGCGAGTTGGCGTATCGGCCCGATCAGGTTATGGTCCTGGCTGCGGACGTTTCGCGCATGCTTGCCTTGGGCTGGAAGCCCGAAGTGCCGTTGGATGAGGGACTACGCGAGACGGTAGAGTGGCATGACGCGACCAAATCTTCCTGAGCCGAGAGAATTCGCGCGACGGATTCGTGCGCACGCGTTGCGCATGGTGCATGCCGCGAAGGCCTCCCATATCGGCGGCTGCCTCTCGATGGCGGACATCCTGGCGGTGCTGTACACGCGGATCCTGCGCGTCGATCCCGCAGAGCCGCAAAGCCCGAACCGCGATCGCTTCGTGCTCAGCAAGGGCCACGCCACAGCGATCATGTACGCAACGCTTGCCGAATGCGGTTTCTTTTCTCTGGCCGAGCTCGACACCTATTGCCGCGACGGTTCGATCTTCACCGGGCATGTCAGCCACGCCGTGCCCGGCGTCGAGGTTTCGACCGGCTCGCTCGGCCATGGCCTGCCGATTGCGATCGGCATGGCGCTGGCGGCACGGAATGCGGGCGCGGGCAGCCGCGTGTTCTGCCTGCTCAGCGACGGTGAATGCGACGAGGGCTCGAACTGGGAGGGCATCCTGTTCGCGCCGCATCACAAGCTCGACAATCTCTGCGTCATCGTCGACTTCAACAAGATCCAGAGTTTCGGCTCGGTCGCCGAGGTGTTGAACCTGGATCCGTTCGCCGAGAAATGGAAAGCGTTCGGCTGGCAGGTCGAGGAGATCGACGGCCACGACCTCACCGCGCTCGAGCGTGCGCTGAGCGGCGTGCCGGCGGCATCGGGCCGGCCGACCGTCGTGATCGCCCACACCGTGAAGGGCAAAGGCGTGAGCTTCATGGAGAACAAGCTCGAATGGCACTACCGCTCGCCTTCGGATGAGCTGCTCGCGCAGGCGCTGGCCGAGGTCGGCGCATGAGGACGACGTTCATCGAGAGCCTGTCGCAGGCCGCAAGCGAAAACCCCGACATCTGGCTGCTCTGCGGCGATCTCGGCTACTCCGTGCTGGAGCCGTTCGCGGCGCAGTTTCCCGATCGTTATCTCAATGTCGGTGTGGCCGAGCAGAACATGGCGGGGATCGCCGCTGGCATCGCACTGTCGGGCAAGACGGTCTTCATCTACTCGATCGGCAATTTCCCGACGTTGCGCTGTCTCGAGCAACTCCGCAACGACGTCTGCTATCACGGTGCCGACGTCAAGGTCGTGGCGGTGGGCGCCGGCTATGCCTATGGCAGCCAGGGCTACACCCACCACGCGCTGGAGGATGCGGGGATCATGTCGATGCTGCCAGGCATCGAGGTGTTCGTGCCCTGCGATCCCATGGAGGTGCGGGCTGCGACGCGTCTGATCGCGACAAGCGGCAAGCCATCTTACTTGCGGCTCAGCCGTCAGGGGGAGCCGAATCTCGGCGCCGCCGTGCCCGACCTGCGCAAGCCCAGGGTTTTGCGTGACGGACGGGACGTCGTCATCCTCGCGTCGGGGCCGATCGCCTCGCGCGCGCTGGAGGCCGCCGGCGAACTCGCCGGGCGCGGCAGGGACGTCGGCGTGGTCAGCGTCTCCTGTCTGAAGCCGCTCGACGAGATCGCGATCCGCGACGCCGTGCGCGACGCCTCGCTCATCGTGACGCTGGAAGAGCACATCCTGCGCGGCGGCCTGTTCAGCCTGGTCGCGGGCGCGTTTGCCGGAGACGCGGTCCGGCCGCCGGTCACAGGCCTCGGCATTCCTGAGCAGGGTGGGAAGACATCGAGCGCGGGGTCGCGCGAGGCGCTGCTCGATGCCGCAGGCCTCTCGGCTCAGGCGATCGTCGCGCGGGTCGAGCAATCGCTGGCGAAGCGCTGACGCCGCCTGCGCCTCACGCGCCGGGCGGCGGTGAGGGATCGAAATTGACGCGCTCGCGCTCGAACACCACGGGCTTCTCGCGCACCTGTCCGTAGATCGCGAGAACGTACTCGCCGATCATGCCCATGAAGAACAGCTGTACGCCGCCGAAGAAGAACATGGCGACGATCAGCGTGAGGATGCCGGGTTCGGCGAGCTTCTGATAAAGCACGAGGCCGATGATGAAGTTGACGATCGCGTATGCGATGCTCACGGCCGAGATCAGAAAGCCCGCGAGAAGTCCGAACCGGACCGGCGCCGTGGTGAAGGACACCAGCCCGTTGAGGCCCTGGTCGATCAGCGCGCCGGCGCGGTTCTTCGAAAACCCCTTCTTGCGCTCGCGCCAGGTGTAGGGCACCCCGACCATGCGACCGCCGCATTCGAACGTCATCATTCGCATGAATGGATAGGCGTCACGGACGAGGCGCATGGCTTCGACAACGCGCCTGTCGACAAGTTGGAAATCACCGACTCCCGGAGGCACCTTGAGCTCGGAGAATCTGGTCAGCACGCGGTAATAGGCGTTGCGGAGCCCGCGCATCAGACGGCTTTCCTCGCGCACCGCGCGGATCCCATAGACGATCTCGTAGCCGGCTTCCCACAGCTTGACGAATTCGGGAAGCAATTCCGGGGGATCCTGAAGGTCCGCCGGCATGAACAGCAGGACAGCGTCGCCGCGCGAGGCCATCACGCCGTTGAAGGTGTTGCGCAGCGGTCCGAAGTTGCGAGCGTTGACGATGATCTTTACCGCGGGGTCCTGTGCTGCGATCTCGCGCAGGATCTCGATGGTGCGATCGTCGGAGGCGTTGTCGCAGAAAATGTGCTCGCGCTGATAGCCGTGGAGTTCGCCGTCGAAGATTTTCCGGATTGCCTCGTAGCAATCCCTGACATTGAGCTCTTCATTGTAACAGGGCGTGATGACGCTGATTGTTTTCACGTTCGCATCTCTGAAGCAGGGCAAATGGTCATCGCGGCGTGTTGGCGCCGTAGACGGCGGATTTGTGGTAGTATCTGGCGATGCAGTCGTTCGGCAATCTGTCGGCGTCCGCCGTCACATCGGCGGTCATCAGCAGGGACGGCGTCCATTTGTGCCGGGGAACCACGACAACCGGCTCGGGGCTCGTGGTCAGGAGGGCATGCCGTTCGGCGCTCTCCTGCCAGTAAGGATACAGGCCCTGCCATTGCGCGCGCAACTGGAACGCCGTTGAGCTCAGGCTGAGCGAGGCGATCGTGAGCAGCGCCAGGCTCGCAGGCATCCCGACCGGACCGAGCAGGCCACGAAACGCGCCCGCCGCAAGCCGTTCGCGCAATTGCTGGCTGTAGGCGCCGACGAGCAGCCTGAGGCCCAGCGTCGATCCGAACAGCAGCAGGATGAGCGCCTGGTTCTGCGCCCGCTCGATGAGCCGCATCCCCGTCGCATATCGATGAGCGAAATATTCGAAGTAACAGCATGCCAGGCAAATCGCCATCGTGCCGAGAGCCAGCATCTTGCCCTTTTGCGGCGCTGGTTGCGTGGCTTGCGGCTCGGCCAACGCGATGAGGCCGACAGCGGCGAGCCAGACCACCGCGGCGGGCTCTCGAAGGAAGCGCCCAAGACCGGCGAGCGAATCGACCAGCGCTTGAAGAACCGACCATGTCACATGCCCGCCGTTCGGGAGTTGCTCCATGCGCGTGCTGTTGCCGCTGGCCGAGACAACGATGATCCATCCGATCGCGATGGCGGTCGCGATCAGGAGGTGATGCACGAACTGGCGCTGCTGGCCGAAGAGATAGCGCGCGCCCAGTGAAGCCAAAACGATCAGCAGCAGCCATGCCCCGGTAAATTCGTTGCACAGTGCAGCGACGAAGCCGCCCAGGGCCATCGCGACGCTGAGCGTCCACGAAAAGCCGGCTTCCCCGTCAAGCGCCCGAACGCACTCCCCAAGGATCAGGATGGTGATCAGGGCGGGCGGGACGTAACAGGTCACGGCCGAGAGCCAATACAGCAGATCACGCACGCTCGGCGCCGCGCTGACCACGGCGCTCGCAAATGCGAGCGTGAGGAAAACCAGCTGGAGAGCGGCGGTGCGGGGCCAGGCCCGGACCATGGCGAGGGCCGTGGCGGCCAGGAACAGCGCCGCGCTCACAGCCATCATCAGTGAATAGGCCGACAGCAAGCTGACACCTGTCGCGGCAGAGATCGCCGGCGGAACCTGGGTCAACCACAGGGCCAGCACCCGGCCCGATTGCGAATGATAGAAGAGCGATACGGTATCGATGAACCCGTGACGCGCGTACAGATCCGCGAAGCAGAAGTCGTCATGCTCGGGCGCGCTAAGCGACGTGAGCGCGAACAGAAGCAGCAGAAAAATTGCCGGAAACAGGCAGCCCAGCGTCCAGCCAATCGAGGCCCGGCGATCGGCGTGGGGACGCGCTGCCAGTGGAATAACACCTTGATTGTACACGCAAAGCCCCCTCCGATCCGGGGCAGATTAGAGGCAACCCGTCAAGGTCGCAATGTTCAATTCCGGCTGTTGCAAGTGGCTGCGTGCCAAGCCGCCGGCGGCGCTAGAACTCCCGCCGTTTCAGCCAGGCACGCGTACCCCAATGGGCAAAGCACCAGGCCGACCTGATCAGCGAGAGGTGCTCGACGTTGCGGTAGATCTGCCAGACCCATTTGGCCGAGCGTGCCGGTCGGCTGGAGACCGATGAGCCCCTGACGCGGTAGCGTGCAAGGTCCTCGTTGAGGCCGTAGGCGGTGTGGCCGCGCTTGAGGATCGAGAGCCACAGACAGAAATCGTCATAGCCCTCGTTCTTCATCGCGATGGGACCGGCGATCTCGCGGTCGACCATCGCGGTCAGGGTCGCGATCGCGGTATTCTCCAGGAGCTGGCCATAGGTGAGCGAGGCCGGCACCTCGATCAGCCGCCCGGTGACGGTGTTGGTCTCGTTGATGCGGCGGAAGGCGGTGTAGCTGAGAGCAGCCTGCTTCGCCTTGGCAAAGGCAAGCTGCCGCTCCAGCTTCTCGGGCAGCCACAGATCGTCGCTGTCGAGGAAGGCGAGATACCGGCCCTGCGCGGCGTCGATCGACGCCTGGCGCGCCACCGCCGGGCCGCCGTTCTTCGGCATCCGGATCAGCTTGACGCGCGGATCGCGCTCGCCGATGTCGGCGATGATCGCCGGCGTCCGGTCGGTTGAGCAGTCGTCCGCGATCAGGAGCTCCCAATCTGCGAAGGTCTGGTTCTGCACCGAGCGGATCGTCTCCTCGATCAGGCTTTCGACATTCCAGGACGGTGTGATGATCGAGACGAGCGGCATGATGGGTCCGTTCAGTTCGCACCGACCGGCTCGGCGATGGCCGCGCGCAAGGAGGCCGCAAAAATGTCGAGCAGCTTGGGATCGGCGATATAGAGCTCGCCCGGACGAGACTGGCGCCAGGCAGACTCGAAATAGGGCGCGCCTTTGGCCGGATCGAACGGCCCGGCGGCGAGTGCCTCGCGCAGGCGTGCGGGCACATCGGCCAGACGATCGACCGCATAGACCAGCGGGCAGGAGCGGTAGAACGCATCGCCCATCACCACGACCGGCTTGCCGAGCAGCAGCGCTTCGGCGCCCGACTTGCTGTTGACCGAGATGACGGCATCGGCGCGATTGAGCACGGTGTAATTGTTGGTCTGCGGCGGCAGCAGCACGAAATTGTCGAAACGACGCGCGAGCTCGAACAGGCGGGAGGCCGCGATCGCGCCAATCTGGGCGGGATGTTCCTTCACCACGAGCACATGCGAATCCGGGATCGTGCGCAGCAGGAAGTCGACGGTCGCGACCTGGTCGAGATAGTCCGGCGAGCGCAGCGTCAGCGCCATGTCGGCGGGAACGTGGAACGGATAGTAGACGAAGGGCGCCGCGGGGATCGGCTTATAGAGCTTGCGCAGCCGCGTCGCGTTGAGCGCCATCGCCGCGTGCACGCGGGCATGTCGCAGATTGTGCCCGAACTCCTGGTGCTTGCCGAGCGCGAACTGGTCCCACAGCTTCTCGGTGAGGCGGCGGGCGTTACGCAAATTGACGACCTTCTTGAAGGCCGCCGAATAATGGTGCTGATCCTTCTTGGGGATGACGATGGCGCGCTGCGTCAGCGTATCGTCGAGATAGGCGCGCACCTCCGATGACACGGCGTCCGCCGGCGCTGGCATCACGTCGGGTGCGCCGAGTGTGTCGGGCGTGAAGTACATGCGGCCGCGAAAGAACGAGGGTTCGATGAACCAATTGCGGATGTTGCGGCGCCTGGCGGCATAGAAGCTCGCGATCACCGAAAGGAAGCCGCCGAGTTCCTGCACCAGTTCGACGCGCTTGCCTTGCTTCTCGAGCCGGTCGAGCACTGTCTCCATCGCATTGGCATAGATCATGAAGCGCCGGCGCAGCGCCGCGGTGTCGCGGATACCGAACGTGAAACGCTCATGGCTGAACAGGAAATTGGTTCCGTCGAGCCCGTAAGACGCGACGCGCGCGTCGAACGCCTTGCGATCGTCCGGCGAGGGGCCGGCCTTGAGGCCCTCGCGATACATGTTCGTGACCGGAAGGCCTTCGGCCGTCGACATCTCCGCGCTGCGATCGTCGAAGGCGAGCAACTCGACGTCAAGGCCTGCCGCGCGCAGCCGCTGCGCGACCGGAATCCAGAACCGGGTCTGGTATTCGGCAAGTGTGGTGATGAGAATGGTCTTTGCAGGTGTTGCCATGGCTCTATTGGGCGTGTTCGATCGCAATACTTGCGAGCGGCAAGCCCGTCGTCGCGCAATGCGCGCGTCTTGCCGTAAATTGAGACGGGCTCGCCTGATCGTGAGCGGCGATGCGCTGAAGCAGGGTCTGGACGAAGGGCGGTGCGATTCGCTTGTCGCGCCGGGCGGGATTGAACTGGCTGCGCAGCCGCTCCGTGACGGCGGAGCCGAGCGCGGCGCTGGCGGCCCCTTTGACGATCTGGCCGAGGCTCGGCTTGGCACGCGTCCCTTTCACGGTCGCGAGCAGCGAGACGTAAGGCCGACGCGAGCTCGTTGCGCTGCTCAGGACATCGGCGACACGTTCGGCGGCTTTTCCGTCATTGAGGTGGAAGAAGGCCTCGATATCGGCGGCGTGGACGCGGGCGAAATCGAAGGTCTCGGTCTCGCGCTCGATGTGATCGATCGCGCCGAGCAGCTCGTCGAACGAGGCGACCTGTCGGCTTACACGCGCCGGCAGCGCGGCATGGCCCGCGGTCGTCGGTGTGTTCAGATATTCGAGCTGGAGCGGCAGCTTTCCCAGCAAGACCGATTCGACGGCCGTCCCGCAGTTGAGATGGATCACTGCGGCTGCATTGCGGATGCGGTCGAGTACGCTGCCGGTGCCGTCGATCAGGACGTTGGCATGATGCGAGAGGGCGTTGCGATAGACGTCCTCGCTCTCGAAGGGATGCGGCCGAACGAGAATGTTGCGGTCGGGCCGCGCCGTGGCGAGCCGGTCGATCTCGACGAGATAATTAGCGAAGACCTGCTTCAGGTCCGCGATGAAGCGATCGACATAGGCGCCATCCCAACCGGCCCGCACCATCGCCTCGCGCTCGCCACCCGGCTTGCCTGTGAAGCGCGAATTGACCAGCGGAAAGTTGGCGTTGACGAGCAGATAGCCGCGCGGCTCGCCGTCGAGCAACGCGCGCCAGCGTGGGGCTGCAAAGTCGAAGCGCGGGCATCCGGTGAGGTGAAGCTGCTCGGGCTTCATGGTTCCGGCCGCCAGGAAGGCGTCGTGCAGCCGATTGCCCCAGAAGAAATAGCCTGCCAGGATGTCGGCGTAGCCGCTGCCCCTGATGTGGGCGGCCATTGCCGGCGGTGAGTTGCCGCCCTTTTCCGCGAGCACGCCGCCTTCGGTATCGAGCACGTACAGCGCGAGGCCGGCCTTGCCGAAGCTGCGCATCAAATCGAGATTGACGGGACGCGCATAGTTGACGACGAGTGCGTCCAGCCCGAGCCGGGGGACGTCGACGGCCTGCTCGTACATCGGCACCAGCGCGACAGAGACGCCGCGCCGTGCCAGCTGATAACCGAGCATGACTGCCCCCGGCAGGTCACGCTTGGGGTGATCGACCACCAGGCCTATACGCAAGATGTGAGCTCCCGGCAGGTCCGTGTCAGAGCCGCATCACGGTGCGCTCGAGGTCCGTCAGGGCTCCGACTGCGCGGAAACGCGCCGGCGGTTCGGGAAAGATGCGCGGCTGCTGGATGTAGGTCGCCGTGTACAGCAGGCGGCTGTGATCCGACTGGATCCGGCTTCCCATGTGCAGGCAGCGTGCCGTGTTGACGATGAAGGAAGACAGGCGGGGCGCGATCATTTCCTTGACCGCGTCGGGACCGGTCTTGGCGAACACCTGCGCATCGCTCATGTGGCTCTTGAGCGAGTTGCGGAACGCCTTCGATGGTCCGGCCGGGATGAAGGTGAACGGACCGTCGGCGGTGTCCTGCACGTCGGTCAGATAGATGAAGAGCTTGCAGACGCGCTTGTCGTCGTGGTCGAGATGCCACAGCTGGGAGAAGCTCAACGCCTGGTTCGGTGTCGGTTGCGACAACGTCAGCACCACGTCCGACAATTGCGGCAGGTCGTGCATGAAGTCGCCGATGATGCGCAGCGCAGCCGGCTGCAAGGCGTAGCGCACGAACGGATGGTCGGTGGCAAAGGCGCCGTTGACGAGATCCTCGTCCAGCAGGCTGACCCAGAACGATTTGTGCCCTTCCTTCTGCCGGCCGACCAGCTCCTGGAGGCGGTTCACCTTGCCGTCGGCGAACGATGCGACGGCTTCCGCGAGGCTGCGATCGACGATCGCGGACACGTCGACGTAGCCGTCCTCGTCGAGCTTGCGGCTGGCCTCGGCCCATTCCGGCTTGGTCGGAAGCTGGTTAAGCAGCGCGATACGCTTGGCGCGGGCCGGCAATTGCAGGCTGGTCAGAGCCGCCTTCAGCACCCATCCGAGATCGGTGCGGTTGACGTGCCACAGCAGGCGGCGGAACTGGCTGATCTTCGCCTTCTTCGGGGCAGGCCGATCAGCCGTCGTGTCGACGGTTGTCATGTGGGCTCCCAGCAATACAAAAAACCATCATTGTGGATCGTCGGCGCGAACGGCATGCGTTCGCGAGCCAAGACGCGGACGCGGCCCTGTCGCTCGTAATCGTCGAGCGTCGAGAACAGCTGCGTTTGGTAGTCGACCGAGCGGATGTACAGGAAGCTGACGATGTCTCGCGGACTTGCGAGGTTCAGCAGCTCCGTCGTCGGCTCGATGTTGATGACGCGTTTCGGCCGCGCAGCAATGATGTTATCCACCACCTTGTGCACGTCATAAGGAATCTGCTCGATGCAGAAGTAGGTGAAAACGACCTTGTCCCGGATCGCCGCGTAGTTCGGGTCGTTGCCGTCGGTCAGGTCAATCCTGTCGAGCGACATCCGGTCCGACAGGCCATAATGCGCCGCGATCTCGCGGCCCGCAGCGATGCCGTTCGGCGCGATGTCGAACCCGCGCAGCCGCCAGTCGGGATGGTTGAGGTGAAGCGACAGCAGGTTGATGCCGCAGCCCGCGCCGAGCTCGACGATCTCCGTGGTGCCGTCGGTGTGCCGCGCAAGCAGTTCGCCGAGAGCCCTGGCGCGATAGCGATAATAGTCGTCGGCCGCGACCCTGCAGATCTGATTGTCGACCTTGCGAAGACCCCGCGCGGGATTCTTCGGGATCAGGAATTCTTCGATGCTCGAGGCCTTCGTCCAGGCCTTTTCCGACAGCGTTCGCTGCCAATGCAACAGATTGTACTCGGAATCAACGACGTCCGCCGTGCGTTTGACGCGGCGCATCGCGAAACGGCCAATGCTCCTTGCCGCATCCAGCGCATAAGTCGTCGCCTTGTCCGACAACGACGCCGGAGCGAAACCTGAAGTGACGGCTTTCGTGTCTGTCGCGTGGATGTTCATTCAACTGCTTTTGGATGTCAGTCCCATCAGCTGTCCGACGGCTGGAAATACAGTCCGGTGCCGCTTTTCAAGCACGAGGAAGTATTGGAGCGTCCAGGTAATCAGACAGAAAACCATGGAACCGAGCGCGAGCTTTAGCACGCTGTCGAACCAAATGTAACCTGCAATTGTTGCTAGAAAAATGCTTGCCAGGACAAGGATTGCGAACTGGGTTCCGATCACCTTCGCGAAGCGATTGCGGTCGAGTTCGAGTGCACCGCGCAACTCTCCCAGCTGCAGGGGCAGGATGAGGATGCTGCCGATGACCTGGCCGAGTATCAGGGCGCGTTCCGCGAACAGGTGCAATGTCGCGGCGGAGACTGCCGCCCAGATCAGAAGCTGAACGGCTATCAGCCTGTTGAGCCTGGACTGCACCTCGGGCCGCGTCAGGAAGATCAGGCTGCCGATCGCCACATATTGGCTGCAGATCGGAACCAGGAAGCTCAGGCCCATCCAGAACGCATAGGGCGCAAGGAGGGGACCGATCCAGATATTCATGATCTCCGGCGAGAGGATCGCGGTCGCGGCAAGCGGCGGCACCACGAACATCGGCATCATGACGAGGCCGAGGTCGCCGAGGCGCTGGAACGACGCCGCGCTGCCGCGCTCGTCGAGGCGGCTGGCAACGGGAAGCAAGGCGGATGTCAGAAGGCTGACAACGACTTTGGAAACCCGCGACAATCGCACCAGCGCGTCGTAGGTGCCGACCGCCTTGGGACCGAACAGCAATCCGATCAGGAACGGCTGAAGCGGCCCGGAAATGCCGCCCATCAGCTTGCCCTGCAGGAGCAGCAGGCAGCGGTGCAGAATATCCTGCCGGATGTCCGGGGTCCACGGCAGCAATCGCACGTGCTTGTGCCGCAGGGCGACGAACGCGGCAATTCCAATGACGACGGCGCGGGCCACCAGCGTGGCGAGATAGATGTAGGCGACCACTTCAAAGCCTGTCGCCGCCCACGAGGCTGCGAATGTCAGGCCGACATAGGCCGCCGTTGACGTGACTTCCGCAACGCGGAGCAGGTTGTAGCGCTCGAAGCCTTTGACGGTACCTTCCCACACCAGCGCCGGAACGAAGATCAGATTCGCGAGGGCCGTGTAGTGCATGATCCGGGTGAACGTCTCGACATGTGCGGCGTCAACCTTCATCGCGATGACGAACAGCGGCGTCGCGAACCAAATGGCGGCGCTCAGGATCAGGGTGAGAGCGAAGGAGACCACCCCCAAGAAGGCGATCTGGCGGCTGGCCTGCGTCCAATTGCGGTGCTCTCGCGCACGCGCGACGACCTGGGTGGCGACCTCGGACAGGCCGAGGTCCAGCACCGCCATCATGCCGCTGGGAAGCAGCAGCCGCGAGATGACGATGAGGCCGAACTCGGTCACCCCCCAGGTCCCGATGATCAGTGGAATGACCGCAAGGCCCAGCAGGGCGGCCACACCGAAGGCAAGCGCCGAAATCACCGTGTTCTGGATCAGGCGCTTGATCATTGATGTTTTGCTACCAGGCGCTCAGGCCGCCGTCGACGGCGATGTTCTGGCCAGTCACGTAGGACGCGGCATCCGACACCAGGAACAGCATCGTCCCCACCATCTCGTCGGCGCGAGCCATGCGGCCGAGCGGGATGCGGGCACCATAGCGCGCCTTGAAGGTGTCGTTCTGTCCGCTCTCCACCCCGCCCGGGGTGAGGGTGTTGACGCGAACGCCCTTCGCCGCCCAGTAGGTCGCCAGGTGCTTGGTCAGGCCGATGACGCCGGCTTTGGAGGCGGTGTAGACCGCGGGCGTATTGATGGCGCGGCCGAGATATTCGGAGCCTTCGTAGATGCGCTGGTCGGGCGCCATCAAGCCGTAGATCGAGGCGGTCTGCACGATAGCGCCGTAGCCACGCTCGGCCATTCGGCCGCCGAACACTTGCGCGATGTTGAACATGCCGTCGAGATTGACCGCCATGATCTCCCGCCAGGTGTCCAGCGAAAACTTCTCGACGGGTGCAAAGAAGGCGTCGACATCGCGGGTCTTGCTCGCGGCGTTGTTGAGCAGGATCGAGACCGGTCCGAGGTCCGCTTCGATCGCATCGGCTGCGTTGCGGACGGAACCTGGCTCGGTGATGTCGCAGCCATAGCCTTTGGCGCGCACGGCATGGCGCGAGGCGACGTCGGTTGCCGCAGCATCGGTCGCGGCCTGATCGAGATCGACGATCGCGACATTGGCGCCAAACTCGGCAAGGCCCTCGGCGAAGCGACGTCCGAGGATGCCGCATCCCCCGGTGACGACGGCGGTTCGGCCGGTCAGATCGAACAGAGCCTTGAAGCTCGTGGTCATCGCTTGAGGCTCCTCAGGCCGGCAGTCGTTGGCGCAGTAGCAGTTCCACCAGGGTAAAATCGAGATCGGAATCGATGTCGATCGAGCGTTCTTCCGGCATTTCGAACAGGCGCGTATCGGGATAGAACACCGCAGGCTGCTCCAGGAAGGGCGCGACGCGCCAGACATAGATCGACGCGTTCATGTCGAAGCAGCGCGGCGCATCCTGCCGGCGCGTGATCGGAGGATCGGCGGTTTTGGAGAGGCGGACGCTGCCATCGGTGCGCTGCTCGACCAGGTTGAAATAGGGCGAGCGTCGCGCCGGTGCCCCGGTAATGACATTGCGTGTGCCGCTTTCGCGCAGCAGCGCGACGGCGCCAGTGATGTCGGAGGCCAGGCGGAGCGGCGAGGTGACGTCGAGATCGACGAAGATCTCCGGCGTCCGGCCCGTTTGTGCGATGGCCTGCTCCAGACAGTGACGGATCGCCGGCAGTTTCGGGGCGGTATCGGTCGCCATCTCGTCCGGACGTTTGACCGCGATGTCGGCGCCGGCCTTCAGGGCTGCCTCGAGCAGCGCGTCCGAATCGCTGCTGAACGCGATTGCATCGAACAGGCCGGTCTCGCGCGCCTGCGCGATGCTCCAGGCGAGCAAAGGCCTGCCCAGCAGATCGCGCGCATTCTTGCCGACGACCCCTTTCGAGCCACCCCGCGCGCAGATGGTGCAGAGGGCGCTCATGGCGATATCCAGGTCATGGCGATATCCAGGTCTTGGTGCGCAGAGCACGCTCGCTGGCGTCGATCAGATGCACGACGCCGAGCGCTTCGGGCAGCGAGCAAGCCGGGCTCGCGCCACGCATCGCCGCGCCATGCATGTCGCGATAGCTCTGGTCGCGGTCGCTTGCGATCTCCGTTGCCTTGCCGTTGATCGCAAGGCGGCTGCCGACGAGATCGGCCTCGATGGTGTCGTCGTCGACATTGACGCGAATGCGGCGAATGCCCTGGCGGTCGAGATAGTCCATGTGGACGTGGACCGATGGCGCCCGCTGCATGTCGAGCAGCAGGTCGAGGTGGTCGTCGACGTCGATATCGCGCGCGCCGGACGCGCCGCCGAGGGCCGCGACGCGATGCCACGGACCGAACAGCCACAGGAGGTAGTCCAGTTCGTGACTGAGATCGCGCAGCACGCCGCCTCCGGCATCGACCGTGGCGGATGCGGTCGCGCGATGATCCCGGCCGGGCCTCCAGTCCCTGATGTCCTGGCCGACATAGGCGGCGACCGTGATCACGTCGCGCCCGCGCAGTCTTTCGGCCAGCGCCGTCATCACCGGGTGGAAGCGCAGATTGTAGCCGACGCTGACATGGGCAAACGGATATTTCGGAGGCGGCGTCGGTGTCGCGAACAGCGGCTTTTCGACGAGGACTTTGCCATGGAAGCCGGCTTGCGCGAGCTCTTTCAGATCGTCCGCATGGCGCGCAGTTTCGGTGGCGATCACCACGTAGTCCGGATGCGCCGTCGCGACGGCCTGCGTGATCGATCCGTAGTCGCCGCCTTCGCGGCGGCTGACGGTCGCGACCTCGAGGCCGAGCTCGCGCAGGATGCGCGCATGCCTCGTGCCGATTGAGCCGAGGCCAACCACGACGGCTTTTGTCGAGGTCACGGGAAGACCTCGTGAAACTCTGCATGCGCCTGCTCGAAATCCTCCAGGCGGCCGATATCGAGCCAGTATTCGCGAATGGGATAGACCGCAACCCGCCCCTTGCCGGCGATGACACGCTCCAGCACGGTCGGCATGTCGATGCTGACGCCGGGCGCGACATGGCTGAAGACGGACTGGCCGATCACGTAGATGCCGGCACTGACGAACCAGCTCTCGGTCGGCTTCTCGCGGATGGCATCGAGAAAACCGTCCGACGTGGACACCACGCCATAGGGCACGTGCACCTTGTGCTCGCGCACGGCCATCGTCGCTTCCGCCGGCGTTCCGTTGTGGAAGTTGAGAAGGGCGCCGTAGTTGATCGTGGTGAGGATGTCGCCGTTGGTGACGATCATGGGCAGAGCCGGCGGCGCCCGGAAGAGCCCGAGCGCGCCTGCAGTCCCCAGTCGTTCCGTTTCGTGGACGTACTGGATATTGGCGCCGAAGGCGGCGCCGTCGCCAAAGTAGTCCTTGATCGTCTGGGCCTTGTAGTTGACCGAGATGAAGATGTTGCCAAAACCCTGCTGCACGACGTTGCGGACGATCGTCTCGAGCAGCGGTCGGCCGCCGACATTGAGCATCGGCTTCGGCAGATCGCGTGTCAGCGCGCCCAGGCGCTCGCCTAGCCCGCCCGCCATGATCAGGACAGGGTTCGGATAGTGAGCCGGTTCGAGCAGCTCATCGAGCGTCTCGACCACGACCAGATGGCCGCCCTCGTCGACGAGCGGAAGCTGCTTGATCGACTTCTGCCGCATCAGCTGCAGGCGATCTTCGCGCGGCAGCGTCGCTGGAGCCGACACCGGCGCACGGTTCATGATGTCGGTCGCAAGTCCGGTGAGCGGGATGCCGCGCAGCAGGCCGCGCCTCACGTCACCGTCGGTGACCACGCCGAGCAGGCGGTTCTGGTCGTCGAGCACGAGCGCAATCTGAATGCTTCCGCTCTCGATGGCAGCAATGGCCTCGCCCACGGTCGCCTGCGTTCCAACGACGGCCTTACGCCAGGATTTCATGGCAATCTGCCTCGTATACGCCAGATATTGGGGGCGGCCCACGGCTGAGCCTGCTATATCGCGGCTGCGAGAGGCGGCGTCAACCCCAACGACATCCCCTGAACCGCCCTGTTAACCCAAGCATTTCGCGGCCCGAATCAACGGTTTGAAGACCCGGGGTACCCCCGGTAAGATTGCCCCGCGCAAGGGAATCGGGATGGACGATCTCATCATCATCGGCGGCGGCGAGCATGCCGTCATGGTCTACGAGGCGGCGCTGTTGTCCGGCCAGTTCAAGGTCGTCGGCTTCCTCGATCGCCAGCCCGGCACGCTCGCCGACGTCAGCTATCTCGGAACCGACGAGGCCGCGCCAGAGTATCCGGATGCCGCCTTCGTGTTGGGAATCGGATCGATGCAGGCGGGGCCCGCACGCCGGCAGATGATTGGCCGCATGCAGGTCAAGCGCTGGGCGTCCGTGATCCATCCGCGCGCGATCATCTCGCCGTCAGCCACGATCGGCGCAGGCACGGTCATCATGCCGGGCGCGATCGTCAATGCGCGAAGCCGGATCGGCGATCACTGCATCATCAATTCCGCTGTCGTCGTCGAGCATGACGTGCGGATCGGCGATTGCACGCATCTGTCGCCGGGAACCGTGGTCGGCGGAGGCGCGAAGATCGGAGAGAATTGCTTCGTTGGTCTCGGCAGCCGGGTCAGGGACCACATCGCGATCGGCAACGACACGCTGGTCGCGATGGGATCGGTGGTCACGGGTCCATGCCCGCCAGGGTCCGTCCTTCGCGGCGTTCCGGCAAAGCCGCAAGGTTAAAGCGGATCGTCAGGCTCGAGCGCGCGGGGCGCGGCCGTTCCGACCAGCGACCAGTAGTCGATCGGTGGCCGGCCGGCGCCCGGTCGCTTGGCGGTGATGTCGGCGGGGCCGATGGTCTCGCCGGCCTTCAGCGCGCGCGCCGCAACGATGCTCTTGCGCGCCACAGGGACGTTCCTGATCTCGGAGTCCTTTGGCGTCTTCACGCCGTCGCCAACCGCGCGCTCGACGTTGCGGATGGCCACGACCATGCGCTTGAAATCGTCAGGCTCCAGTGAGGCCGCGTGATCGGGGCCTTGCGCCTTGCGGTCGAGCGTCAGGTGCTTTTCGATGACCGTCGCGCCGAGCGCGACGGCGGCCACCGAAACCTCGAAACCGTCGGTGTGATCGGAATAACCGACCGGAAGCTGGAACGCAGACCGCATCGTCGCCATCGCCGCGAGGTTCACGTCGCCGATGGGGCAGGGATATTCGGTCGTGCAATGGAGCAGGCTCACGTGCTGTGCGAGCGCCGTGCGCGCCGCCGGATCGCGCCACGCCGCGCGGAAGGCGGCGATGCCGGGTTGCCCGCCGGATAGGCCGTAGCCATGGGCGAGCACGCCCAGTGCTTCCTCGATCTCGCCGAGCGTTGCCATGCCGGTCGACAGGATCAGCGTCGCGCCGGCCTTCGCGGCCGCATGCAGCAGCGGGGCATTGGTGAGGTCGCCCGATCCGATCTTGATGCGCGGCAGTTTCAGCGACAGCAGGAAGGCGAGTGAAGCGTCGTCGAACGGCGTCGACAGGAATTCGATGCCGCGTTCCCTGGCGCGTTCGATCAACGTGTGATGCGCGGCCCGCGGCAATTCGAGCCGTTCCAGCATGGCAAGCTGGCTTTCGTCAGCAGCCGTCGTGCGCTGCTGATAGTCGGCCTTCTTTGCCGCGCTGCCCGCCAGCGCCTTCGCATTGAAGGTCTGGAACTTGACGATGTCGGCGCCGGCATCCGCGGCGGCATCGACCAGCGCCAGCGCCGTCTCCAGGCTTCCGTCGTGATTGACGCCGGCTTCTGCGATGATCAGCGTGTGCGTTGTCATGCCTGCGCCCCACCTGGCGGTAGCTCGTAAAAGCCCTTGACCAGAAGCTGCCTGAAATCCGGGATGCCGGCGACGATTTCGGCGAATCGTCGGCTGGATTCGCCGTCGCCGTAAGGATTGACGGTTGCTTGACGGCCGCGCTCGAGCCCCGCTGCGATCGCGGCGGCAATGGCGCCGCGCTTGGGCGCTGCGTGAAATACCGAGGCCGCGCGCTCGCGTCCCTTCTGGCGGTCGCCGATATCGACGGTGGGAACGCCGAAGGAGGGCGCTTCGAGCACGCCGCTCGAGGAATTGCCGATCACCAGATCCACTTGGCTCATCAGGCTGAGATAGCGAAGCTGCCCGAGCGAGGCGACCGCGATCGTGTTCGGCCGGCCGGCCGCGAAAGCCTCGATCCGGGCGTTCAGGGCGCGGCCCTCGGCGTCGGCGTTGGCGAGCGTGAACACGAAGCGAAAGGCGGGATCGAGCGTCGACAGGGCTGCGAACAATTCATCCAGTTCAGCGACCGAGCGCCCGGCTTCGACCGTGACGGGATGAAACGTGACGAGCGCATTGCGTTCTCCGAGCGGCATCCCGATCGCGCCGCCGATGTCGTCGCGATTCATCAGATCGAGATGCTTGATGGCGTCGATGCCGACCGAGCCGATGGTATGGATACGCGAGGGGTGCTCGCCAAGCTGCATCAACCGCTGCGTCGAACCCTGATTGCTGGTGAAATGCAGGTGCGACATCTTGCTGATGGCGTGGCGAATGGACTCGTCGACCGCGCCTTCGGTGACGTCTCCGCCGAACAGATGCGCCATCGGCAGCCGCATGAACATCGCGGCCTGCGCGGCGGCGAACATTTCGAAGCGGTCGCCGAGCACGACGACGAGATCCGGCTGTAGCCTTGTGAAGGTATCGGCGAAGCCGATGACGCCGAGGCCGACCGATTTCGCGACGCCGGCGCCGGTGTCACTGCTCAGCAGCGTCTCGACCCGCTCGTCGACCTCGAACCCCTCGTCGCGGATCGCGTTGAAGGTGTAGCCGAACTCTGGTGCGAAATGCATGCCGGTGGCGACGAGTTGAAGTGCCAGGCCGGGCGTTTCCCGGATCGCGCGCATCGGCCAGACCAGCAGCCCGAAATCGGCGCGGCTGCCGGTGACGAAGCAGATCTTTCGCGCGCCACTATTCATCCCGGGACCTGATGCTGGCGCTACTGGGCAGGTTGATCAGCCGGCGTTCGATGGATTCGGCGGTGGACAGATCGCCGCGGGGGCTTTGCGCGAACATCGGCAGCTTGTGCATCAGGGTCCAGGCCGGGCGGGCGCCGAAGCCGGCGTCGTTGAGCGCGGCAAGGACGTCGTCGCGGCGGCCGGCATTTTCCTCGTCGAGCAGGATCGCGTTCAGCCAGTAATTGCTCGTGGTGTCCTTCGGCTCGCGCGAGAAATGGACGCCAGGAACGTCCGCAAAGGCCCGTTGATAGGAAGCAGCGAGCTTGCGCTTGCTCGCCAGGAAGCCGTCGAGCTGCTCGAGCTGTGCGCAACCGAGCGCCGCGTTCAAGTTCGGGAGGCGATAGTTGAAGCCGATCTCGTCGTGGACGAAGGCCCATTTGTGCGGCAGTTTTGCCGTCGTCGTCAGGTGCTTGGCGCGGCGGCCGAGCTCCTCGTCATCGGTCAGGATGGCACCGCCGCCGCCGGTGGTGACGATCTTGTTGCCGTTGAAGCTGAGTGCTGCAAGGCGTGCCTGCGATCCGACCGCGTGCCCTTTGTAGGTCGATCCCAGCGATTCCGCGGCATCCTCCACCAGCGCGATGCCCCAGTCGCGGGCGATCGCGGCAATCTCGTCGAGCTCGACGGGATGGCCGAAGGTGTGCATCGGCGAGATCGCGGCGATGCGGCGGCCGGTCTCGCGGTTGATGGTGCCGGTCTCAGTCTTCTGTGCGATCGCATCCAGTCGCACCGCGAGCGCGCGCGCGTCCATGCCGAGCGTCTCCAGCGAGCTGTCGACGAAATGCGGCGTCGCGCCGCAATAGGCGATCGCGTTTGTCGTTGCGATGAAGGTCAGGGCTGGTGAGATGACCTCGTCGCCGGGCTCGACACCGGCGAGGATGAAGCAGGCATGCAGCGCGGCTGTGCCATTGACGACGGCGACCGCGCGCTTGGCGCCGGTGACCTCCTCGAGCATGCGCTCGAACCGATCGACGAAGGGGCCGACCGAGGAGACGAAGGTGCTTTTGATGCACTCTTCGAGATAGGCGATCTCGTTACCGGCGAACACCGGTTCGTGCAGGCCGAGGATACCGTTCGGCGTTCCCACCGCGCGCCGCACGGCATCGACGATCGTCTTCTGGTTGAAGCCTGTCCTCGTCACGTGACCGTCCACCATTGCCTCAGACATTGTACACGTCAGCCTTGTAGCGGCTGAGATTTGCAGGATTGGTGAACCAGTTCACCGTCTTGACCATGCCGCGGCGCATGCCCTCGATGCCGCCGAATTCCGGGCTCCAGCCGAGCTGCTGGCGTGCCTTGGAATTGTCGGCCCAGAGCCGCTCGACCTCGCTATTGGCGGGACGCAGACGCGCTTCGTCAGTCTCGATTTCGATCGCCGTCCCCATGACGTCGGCGATCATCTGCGCGGTCGCGCCGACCGAAATCTCGAAACCGCTGCCGAGGTTGATGGTCTGGCCGACGACCTGTTCCGCAGGCGCCGTGAGGCCCGCGATCAGACCGCGCGCGGTGTCGGTGACGAACGAGAAATCGCGCGTCGGGCTGACGGCGCCGAGGCGGATCTTGCGCTTGCCGGTCGCGATCTGGCTGATGACGGTCGGAATCACTGCGCGCGCCGATTGCCGCGGACCAAAGGTGTTGAACGGGCGGATCACCACGACGGGCATGTCGAACGAAGCCTGGAATGACAGCGCCATCTGGTCCGAGGCGATCTTCGAGGCCGAGTAGGGAGACTGCCCGACCAGCGGGTGGCTCTCCTTGATCGGAACCGTCTGCGCCGTGCCGTAGACCTCGCTGGTCGAGGTCTGAACGAAGCGGCGCACCCCGGCCATGCGCGCGGCCTGGAGCACGTTCACGGTGCCGCGCACGTTGGTCTCGACATAGGAGTCGGGCGCGACATAGGAGAACGGGATGGCGATCAGCGCGGCCAGATGCAGCACGTCGGTGCAGCCGCTCGCGGCCGCGATCATGAAATGGGGATCGCGGATGTCGCCGGCGACCACCTCGACGGACTTCATGACGTCGGCCGGTATCGTGTCGAGCCAGCCCCAGGAGTTGAAGGAGTTGTAATACACGATCGCCTTGACGCGGGCGCCGGCCTTGACCAGCTCCTCGACGACGTGCGAGCCGATGAAGCCGTCGCTGCCGGTAACGAGGACGCGGGCGTCCCTCAGATCTGCCATGCCGGACCCCAAAAGGCGATTAAGCCAGTATTCGCAACAAGATGGCGCTATAGCACACTGGCGGTTGCGCGCAACAGAGCAGCGCCTGGGGGCTGCCAAATGCCCGGGGATGCAGCGGTTTTCGTGGCGCGCCTAAGCCTCGCCCGCCGGACTCAGGCGCTGCTTCACGAACGTCTCCAGATTCCCGCCTTCAAACAGGTGACCCGCAACGCCCGCCGCTTGTGCGGCTTCCATGTCGCTTTCCTTGTCCCCGATCACCATGCTGCGTGTCATGTCGATCGGGAAGCGCCTGGCGAGATCGGTGATCATGCCCGGCGCCGGCTTGCGGCGGTCGCTGATGCGGCAGTAGCGCGCGACGGTTCCGTCGGGGTGATCAGGGCAGTATTCGAATGCATCGATATGTGCGCCGACCTCTGCCATCTGGTCCGCCATCCAGCGGTGCAGCGTGACCACGTGATGCTCCTCGTAATAGCCGCGTGCGACGCCGGATTGATTGGTGATGACGAAGGCAAAATAGCCGGCATCGTTGACAGCCTTCACGGCCTCGCATGCCCCCTCGATCCACTCGAGCTTGTGTGTCTCGAACGTGTATCCGGAATCGTGGTTGAGCACACCGTCGCGATCGAAGAACACGGCCGGCCGCCGCAGCTGCTGGCGCAATTCGCGATCGGCGCGCGCGAAATCGTCGGGAATGCCGATGTCGATAAAGTAACCGCGATAGGCCGTGCCACGCAGTGCGCCGGACTTGGCAAGGCCGGGGAATATCTCCTGCTCGAGCGAAGCGGGAAGCGTCGCGATGCCGTCGAGAACGGACTTGTCGATGACGTAGATACCGGCATTGACCGGTCCCGTCGCACCCGCACCCGGGGCGATGAAGTCTCGCACCATGTCACCATCGAGGACGACGCGCCCGTAGCGATCTCCGACGACGCCGTCACGCAATGCCATGTGCACGCGCCCGTCATGTGCGCGGGCGATCAGATCGAGCAGGTTGAAGTCGAACAGGGAATCCCCGTTGAGCAACAGGAAGCGATCGTGCAGCAGATCGCGCGCATGCACGAGCGCGCCGCCGGTGCCGAGCGGCGCGGTCTCGCGCGACACGACGATTCGCGTCCGCCCCCGGACCGCCGCGGCATAGTGCGTCTCAACGATCTCCGCCTTGTGGCCCGCGAGCAGGAGTATTTCATCGAACACGCCAAAGCGCACGAGTTCGTCGATCAGCGTGTCGAGAAACGGCCGTCCGCCGACGTCGAGCATCGGCTTGGGAACCAGCTTCGTGCGCTCACCCAGCCGGGTACCCAGCCCGCCGACGAGGATCGCGGCCTGTCTCAACATGAGGTGCCCTTTTCACAGCATGTTTGGCGGGCCATAGCGCCAATCTGCGACCATGCGAGGATCAATGTCCGGTCCACTTCATATCAGCGCGAGCAGGGAATACGAACGACGGCCGCCTGCCTGTTGGAAAACAGAACTGGAAACGGGCCGGTGCGCAACCCATCGATGATCGCAGGCTCAATCGGCTCGACGGGAGGAAAATAGCTGAGGCGCTGGTCGGCTGCGAGATGTGTCCAGGCGATCGTGCGGGGCGTGATGATCGCGACCAGGTTCCAGGCGTTATCACCCGCTTCCAGGATATTCTGGATCGTGGACTTGGCTTCCTCACCCGAGAGTTCCGGGCTCACCGAGGCGCCTGCGTCGGAAGACGGTTGCGCGGTTTCCGGAAGCGGTGCCGTTACGGTGCGGACGGATCGCATCATCCCGCCCAAAGCATCGGCCCTTCGCATCTGGAAGAAGGTCTCCGAATTGATTGCTCCCACCAGCGGCGCGATCAGGCTGCAAGCGTCTTCAAGCCGTTGACGTCCTTCGGCCGGCTGCAGCATCGTGCGCACCACCGATTTTGTCCGCTTCGCGACAGCTTCGTTCACAGTATCCAGATTGGAGAACAGATAGGCGGCCGGAGCGCCCGTGACCGCCTGGACGATGCCCATCGTATACGGGTCCGAGAGAATGATCCCCTTTCGCAGATTGTCGCGGAGCCAGCGAGCGACTTCAAGATCGTCGGCGTTGTAGTGTGAAACGACTGCAGTACGGTCGGGAAGCGCGCCGTAACTGTAGCTCCTGACAATGCCGGACAGGCCAATCTTGTCGACCGCCACGCCCAATCCCACGACACCCACCAGGCCGTAAACGTAGATCCGTCTCGACCGGGCGAGGGTCGACAGCGCGAGTATCGTGAGCAGCACGATGCCTGCGATTTCCGTCGGTCGCAGGAACGCCTGGTAGCGGGCAAAAGGCAGGTCGGCCCGCCAGGCAAACGCGTAGACCAGAACCACAAGAACGGTTGCAAGCAGTGTGACGGCTGCCGCAACCAGGACCCGTCGATATCGGGAAGGGTTGAAGTCGATCAGCAACTGACAAAAAGTCTCAGCGGCCGTGATCGTAAACAGCGACATTATGATCGTGCTGATACGATACAAGAAGGGGAAGCCCGAGAGCACGGCGAGCATCAGGCCGCAGCCGGCAATCCAGGACCACGCGAGTGTCACGAAGCCTTCGCTTTGAGGTCCGATCGCCCCCGAGGGACCACGGAAGACAGGCCGGGTCATCGACCACCATGCAACGCCCAGTGTGATGCAGATGGTGAAAAGCGGGCCCATCGCCCGGCCGAGCTCGATCGTGGCGACCTGTGGTCCGGAGCCCAGGAACAGCTCTTCGCCGCCCTCGATCCGTCTGCCCAGGATCAGGCCCGTAATCGAGGAGAACGTGTCGTTGGCGCTCATCTGCGGAATGTAGCCGAAGCGCATTCCCGCAACGCAGACGACAATTCCGCCAATGATCAAGGGGAGTGCGAAGGACAAGAATCGCAGGGCCGCGACGCTGGCGGACGGCCAGGCGGAGATCATCCGCACGATGGCAAGATACAGAAGCCAACTGGCCAGGACGGTTGGAACGAACAGGAAGGAGCCGCGATGTGCAAGCAGCAGCGTTGCCGGCCAGATCCAGCCAAGAAAGGCAAGCCCTGCATATTTTCCGGTGTTGCTCAGGCTTCTGACCACGAGTAGTCCGGCCATAAGCAACGCAAGTACGAGTGTGTTGTTGTTGAATGCGAACGCGAGCAAAAGAGTCGCGCCGGCGATAACCGTCAGCAGCAAGACAGATCGCGTCGACAGATCGTGTGCGTCCCGCTCCGAATTGCTCATCAGCACGCCGAGAAACACGACACTGCTGGCGACAGCCAGGCTGCCGTTTGTCATCAAGACGACCGCGTTGCCGGCCGCGGCGAAGAAGAAGGCGATCCATTTTCGCTGAGATGTGGAATAGATGCCCTGCACGAAGGCATAGGACGCCAGCAGGAAGAACAGGATCGAGAAGAAGCGGTAGGTCCAGCTGAATCTCAGAAGATCCAGGCCGAGCGTTCCTGCCAGGGAGCCTGCGAGTGCTGAGCGAAGATCGACATAGGATTGGGCCGCGTAGGGATTGATGACGCCACTGTCGGCGTACTCTTGCGCGGTCTTCATCCAGTGAACATCCGCGCCGATGTCCCCGTAAGGAAAGCTGGAAAATGCGCCGAAGGACCACCACCATGTCAGGAGCGCAATCGGCAGCGCCAGGATGCACCAAGTGGCCACCGCGCCTGTCTCGCCGGAGCTCGGGCGCCAGTTCGGCCATGACCAGGCAAGGCCGAAGCCGGAGAGGGCAAGCATCGCGGCGAACTGAAGCCACATATCGTTTACGAATAGCGAGAGCAGTCCGAGCAGGATGCCCGTTGTGGAGGCGCCAACCGTAAATCCGAGAACGACGAACTGAGCCTTCGTGAGCCGGCACGCCTTGATGAATTTCGTTGACGCAATGGTCAGAATCGAAAAGCCGGTGCCGAGCTGTATCAGGAAGAACAGAAGCGTCAGGACAAATGTGGTCGTCCACATCGGGAGATCTCTACAATGGGCTTCGGCCAAGCAACCGGGAAACGGCGATCTTCACTGTCCTATCGATAGGTCGGCTGGGCGGCCGACGATCAGCGAGCCGAGCGTAAACAAATCCTCTTCGGAGAAGTCTCTGAAGCATGGCGCCAGTCGTTCCAGGATATGCTGCTCCGGCGGCCGGCGGTCAGGTTGGTCGCTGAGCAGTTGAAACCCCGCCTCCCTGAACAGCTGCAGATATTCGCTGTGGCGCAGACGATTGACGTATTGGAAGCGCGACTGGAAGGGTGCCCAATCCTCCTCGGAATATGTCAGGAAGTTGAATGAACTGATGGACGGATCGAAGCCTTTGAAATGGTCGCCATAGTCGATTTGCATGAGGACCAGTCCGTCAGGACGCATGATGCGTCGCAGCTCCTTCAAGATTGCCGCGATGTCGCGCTTGGGAATGTGCTCGAGCGTTTCGACGGAGACTGCGCAGTCGATCGAGGCGGCGGGCAGGCCCGTCGTCCGGGCATCGGCCGGTGCGCGATAGTCGATCCTCCACGAAGGTTCGAGGTCCTCCAGGGAATTTATGCCGGCGTGGTCAGTGCCGCTCAGTCGAGAAACGATGGCGGCGTTGGAGCGGATCAGCTCCAGCTTGGCCAGGCGTTCGATGTCGACTGTGATGAAGCGCCGGGCTCCGTGTGCGCTGAAAGCCAGCGGAACGATCAGGTCGCGTCCGGCGCCGAACTCGAAGCAGGTCGAATCCTGCAGTGGCCGCAGGCTGTACTTCTCGTGAACGGCCAGCAGCCGCTGCGCCAGGGTGTAGATGGATCTGACCTGCTTCTCGGGTCGCGGTAGCCGGCGTGTGACGTAGCGCTGCAGGGCGTAGTGCAGGCCTTCGCCCCAGGGGATATTCGACAGCACCGAGAACGCCCGCGCCTTTGTTTGCCAGCGCACGTCAGCGTTTCCCCGGCGGAACGAACGCCGTGATTGGAGTGATGCTGAGGAGCAGTCGCTGAAGCACGGTGCGGATCCAGGAAAGGCCGATGTTCCGGCCTGTTTTCAGGCGGGTACCCGGTCACGTAGCCGGATTCGGTCATACGGGAGCCGCCGCGGCAATGCAAGGATTCCAGGGCAGGCGGGATCGCGGGGACCTGTACCGGAAGCGGAGCGTCGTCTTGTCTGGTTGCCACGCGTTGTCCGGCTGCCACGCGGCCGCGCAGACTGGCTGCTCTTGAGTACGACGACGGTGCGCGCGCCGTCTCTTTCGAGCCGCTCGATGCGACGCCGTTCCCGGTTGATTCTCCTGTCGGCTCAGCGTAAACAGGCCCTGAAATCGCGTCGACGTTTTAGCATGCGGGCAAGAACATCGCGTATGATTTGTCCAAAGCCGCCGGCCGGTTCGGTCTGTGCCGATCCCTTGCCCTCCCGCCGAGTCTTGTCGAATGCCCGGTGAATTGCTGATTGGCGAGGCCGTCGCAAGGGGCTATCCGCCCGCCGTGCTCTATCTGCGCAACGACGAGACCGTCACGACGGAAGTCTGCGCATTCAACTACTTCTCGGTTTTCATGAAGGATCATCCCGAGGTGGATGCTCATGTCTGGCTCTTCGACGGAGCGGGCAAGCCGGCTGGATATTTCCACAGGGAACTTGGCGTCAACGGACAATTGCAATTGCAGACCTCGGAGCTGTGTCCGCGCGTTTCGGGAACGGTCGCGATGGCACTGGTCCCGAAGCACGAGACCAAGCTTCGTCCCGGACGCAAGGTAACGACCGGCTATTACGCACAATATTTCTCGCAGCACGGTGCGATAACGTTGTCGCACGAGCGCGAACCGGTCGCAGCAGCGCCGTTCCCGACCTCCGCCTGGATGCAATCTTATCTCACGCGATTCCTGAAGGAGTCCGGCGTGGTGCTCGTGAACTCCTGCATGGCGTCCGAGGGCGTCTCGGTGGGGACGGCGCGGCTCATGGCGCTGGACGGCACGGCATTGGGCCAGCGCGAGATACCGGAGATCGCGCCGATGGGCGCCATCCGCATCAGCACGCTGGACCTTTTCCCCGACGCTGAACGGCTGATCGGTGCGGCCGAAGGTTTCGCCCTGGAATTCAAGGGCACCAACATCGCAAGTCCGTTCAGCTATTATGAATTTGCCAACGGCAAGTTCAGCTTGCACCATTTTTAGGGGCTCATCCGTGACACGTTTCTCGTCCAGCCCCTGGAAGCCCTACGAGCCCAGATTCATGTTCCCGACTTTCGCGGGTGTCGAGTCGCGCATGGGTTTTTCGATCCCTGCCTGGTATCGTCCGGTCGACATCAGGTATCTCCGCAGCCTCGTCGCCGGCAGCCTGCGCAAGAATTTTCGCGAAACGGTCAAGGATCTCGTTCCCGAGCTCGCCAGCCTGGTCGCCTCGGGCTTCAGCAAGAAGCTCAGGTTCAAGCTGCACATCCTGTCGCGCGACGGCGAGTACCGGGCGACCTACGAGTTTCCGGAAAACTACGCGCCGGGCGCCTCCGTCGAGATCGAGCTGTCACGCCTTTTCGCCTCGCTCAAGCTGCCACAGCACGATTACCTGGTCATCGCCGTGATGTCGCGCGGACGCATGGACGGCTTCCGTTCCTCGCCTGCCAGCTATTCGATGACCTATGTCGATCAGGACAACGTGGCGATCTACCGCACCGGCGCGTTTGCCCGGCCCTTGAACGAGGGCAGGCTCAAGGCGCATGTCGGGTTCACCGGGATCAATCCGAAGATCATGGCGACCAGCGACATCGTCAGCAGCGTGATGCTGATCAATCATTCCTCCGATCCCGAATATGCTCATGCGGCGCGGCCGACGTCGAAGCTGATCCGCGAGGACGGCGAGCAGATCGAGGGCGATTTCGGCGAGATTCCGCCGCTCGGTGCGCGAGAGGTGTCGGTCGTCGACATGTTCGGCAGTCGCGTGTTCGACTTCCTCAAGCCGTTCGGCGGCCGCGGGACCACAGTTACCACTTGCACCGGAATGACGCTCGCGAGCCTGCACTTGCAGCGCACGAACGACAATCGGCGGACGTTGCTGGGCATCGAGCACTCGCGGCCCGCGCACATGAACCTCGCCGGCATTCTCCAGCATTGATCAGGGAAGTCGAGTGTCGGAGCACGGGGCAATGCTGTCATGGTCCGGCGGTCTTGGCCGCTTGCTGAAGTTTGACGATCACATGAAGACTCCATCCCTCCGCCTGGTGCTGGGGTTCTGGGTCATCTCGAACGTCCTGGTCATCACCTGGTATTGGGTGAATGTGTCCGACCGTTATCTCCCGGGCCTGCTGCGGTACGCCGGAATAGCCTTCTACGTGGCCGTCGCGCTCGTTCCGCTGCTGCTCCTGTTCAAGGTGAGACGGAGCTTCTTCAATCCGGTCGCACTGGGACTGCTCGTCAGTTGCTGCCTTGCGTTGTCCATCACTGCGCACGAAGCCAACCTGCTGCGTGAGCAACTGCAGTTCAGCCTCGATCACGAGCGCGAGTTTGCCCATATGGACGCCGTCGAGGGCGTCATGCGGCCGTTGCTCGCCAAGATTACCGAGGCCTACGTCCAGATATTCGGCGACGATCGCACCCACGGCGGCTCGACGTTCCACACCCACATCATCGCCAACTATTTGTTCGATTCTCTGTCGTTTCTCGCCGTCTTTGCGCTGGCGACGCTGCTTCTTTCGCCGACTGCGACGTGGCTCTGTTTGCTGACTTTTGCGTTCTACACCCAGATCGCGATCTACCCGGGACGCATGGGTCCCGTCTTCATTGCTGGCGGCTTGTTCTGGCAGCTCTTTCTGCTGACGTCGCGGCGATATCCCGCCGCGATCATTTCCGGACTGATCATCAGTTTCGGGCGGACCGATGTCGTGTTCGCTTCGGCGTTCTCGCTGCTGGCCCTGGCGGCTTTCGAGCGGCGATGGCCGACATTGAAGGAGTGGGTCGTGTTCGCCTTGCTGGTCGGCATCTCGCTGGCCGTGCCAAAGACGCTGATCTGGATGCATCCAGGAACGGATTACAGATCATTCCTGGTCACCAATGGCGACTTCAGCAAGCTCGTCGGCAATCTTCTAGCCATGAAGCTCGTGGTGGCGATCGCCAGTCCTGTGATCGCGATCGCGATCGTGAGGACGTTTGCCTTGACCCGGACGATCGCCGTGGTCGGTTCGGCTTGTTTGATCCATGTGGGGCTCGTCTTTTTCATAGCGGATTTCTCCGAGACCAGGCTCATCATACCTGGGCTCGCGGGGCTCGTCTTCGTGGCTAGCGAAGGGCTTGGGAAATTGCTGGAAGGCAAGAGCGAGGCGCAAGCCGGCAGCGGCTGAGGCCGGAGCTGCCCTGGATCACCGCTGAAGGGGCGGCGAGTGCGGTCTCGCCATCCTCATGCTCCGCGTGGCTACCAGACGCTCCGCCCACCATCCATGACGAGATTCTGCCCGGTCATGTAGCTCGAGGCGTCCGAGCAGAGGAACTGCACTGCCGCGCGATATTCGTCGACATCGGCCATCCGCCCCATCGGGATCAAGCGCGTCAGTCGTTCGACGAAGGCCGGGTCCTGGTTGTTGAAGACGCCCCCCGGCGAGATCGCGTTGACGCGCACGCCGTGATCGGCCCAGTAGGTCGCCAGATATTTCGTCAGCCCGATCAAGCCGTGCTTGATCACCGAATAGGTCACGGGCTTCACCGGCTGTTCTTCTTCGCGCGTCACCTGCGGCTGGCGGTAGAGCCGCTGGTCCGGCGCGATCACGCCGAGATCGGAGGCGATGTTAAGGATCACGCCACGGCCCCGTTTGGCCATCTCGCCGCCGAACACCTGCGCGCACAGCATCGCGCCGGTCAGGCCGACGGCAATTTCGGTCTGCCATTGCGGCACCGGAAACGCCTCGAAGCGCGAGGAGTGCATGACGCCCGGGCTCGACGTCACCTTCGGATCGATCGCGGCGTTGTTGACGAGGATGTCGACGGAGATGCCGCGGCCTGCCAGCTGCTCATTGGCGGCGCGCACCGAGTCGAGCGAGGTGACGTTGATCTCGAGCGCGATCAGATCGGCTGAGGGCGTGACCTGCTTCAGCGCCGCGACGGCCGCTTCGGCCTGCGCCAGACCGACGTCCGTGACGACGACGCGCGCACCTGATTCAGCGAGCGCCGCGACATGCTGCTTGCCCAGCAGGCCGCCGGCGCCGGTCACGAGCGCTGTTCGTCCGGTCAGATCGTAGCGGGAGGAGGGGTTTGCCATCGAAGGCTCCTGTTCAGCTTCTGAGCTGGCCGCCGTCCGCCACCATCACGCTACCCGTGATGAAGGCTGCGCGGGGCGAAGCAAGGAAGGTAACGACGTCCGCGATCTCCTCGGGCGTGCCGAGCCGGCGCAATGCCACCTCGCGCTGGAGCATGTCGTCGACCGCCTGCTTGTCTTCCGCGATCTTGCGCGCCCAGGTGCCGTCCGCGCTCAGGATGTTCCCGGGCGCGACCGCATTGATGCGGATGCCTTCCAGCGCCAGCGGTCGTGCGAGACCGCGCACGGTCGCGTTAAGGGCCGCCTTCGCACCGTAGTAGGTCACGGGGGCGCCAAGCGCCGCCATGCCTGCGATCGAGGAGATGCAGACGATGACCCGGTCGCCGCTGCCGCGCGCCATCAGCGGCCGGGCGGCCTCGATCATGTTGGTCGCGGCGAACAGATTGAGATCCATCACCCGCGACCATTCCGTCGCGGTCTCCTTGCCCGGCGGCACGGAGGCGCCGCTGCCGACGTTGCAGATCAGGATATCGAGTCGGCCCCATTGCTTCTCGACGTCCCCGACCAATGCTTTCACAGCGGCGGGGTCAGTGACGTCGGCGACGTGGACGGACGAAATGCCTCCGACGGTCGCGCGCGCGGCGTTGAGCGCATCGGCACCGCGCGCGGCGAGCGCGACTTTTGCCCCTTCTGCCGCGAGCGTCGTCGCGATCGCAAGCCCAATCCCGCGGCTGGCACCGGTGACGAGCGCGACACGATCGGTCAGATCGAGCTTCATCGCACCGCGTCCTCGATCCAGCCGACCGTCATGTCACGATATTTCGCCAGCGCGCCCGCATGGTCGCCGTCGGCCGCGCGTGCGGTTTGCAGGATGTATTGGCCCTTGTAGCCGGAGCGCTCGATCAGCCGGATCGTTTTGGCAAGGTCGGCGTTGCCGGTGCCGAGCGGCACGGTGGTGCCGCCGCGAATGCGGTCCTTGACGTGCACGTTGAGAATGCGCGGCGCGTAGGCGGCGATCTCCTCGTCGCTGTCATAGCCGAGCGAAGCGCTGTTGCCGCTGTCGTAGTTGATGCCGAAAATCTCGGCCGGAAATGCCTCCATGAACCGGGCAAGCTCGCCCGGCGGCAGATCGGATTCGAAGACGATCTTGACGTTTCTTCTTTTCAACTGCTCGGAGCGTGCGAGCAGCACACGCATCAACGTATCGCGCTCGCTCTCGCGCTCGATCTTGCCGTTGTCGACCAGCGGGATCACGACGAATTCGATGCCGACGCGGCTGCAGGCGGCGATCAGGAGATCGAGGTCGGCGACGAGTGCGTCGCGCACGACGGCATCGACCTTCCAGAACGGTGCCTGCATGAAGCAGTCGCCGGTCAGGCTCGGGATGCGCACGCCGTTCTCGCGCGACAGCGCCAGAATCTCCTGCTGCCCCGGCTCTGTCGTCAGCGGGTTCTCGCGCAGCCGTTCCTGGTCGATGGTCCATTCCATCCGCGTCAGGCCGAGCTCTTTCGCGCGCGAAAATTCCTCACGCCATTCGTCCCAGGGGAAGGCCTGGATCTTGCCGTCGACCAGGGCCGAGAGCCTTCCCTGCATGAAGCCGATGCGTTGCAGCGTTGCGGTCACGATTTGCTATCCGAACTGATGGCGAGGCCCTTGGCGATCCAGCCGCCGTCGACGAAGATCTCCTGGCCGGTCACATAGGCGGAGGCTTCCGACGCCAGGAAGACGGCGGCTCCCACCATGTCGACGGGCCGTCCCCAGCGGCCGAGCATGGTGTGGCGGCGCCTCTCTTCGTGCATGACGGGATCGGCAAAGCTCTTTGCGGTCATCTCGGTCGCGACATAGCCCGGCGCAAGCGCGTTGACGCGGATGCCGTCGGGCGCATAGTCGGCGGCGAGCGCGCGCGTCAGCCCGGCAAGACCCGCCTTCGCCGCGACGTAGCCCGGATTGCCGGGAAAGCCGCGAATCGAGTTGATGCTGGTGACGTTGACGATCGCGGCCGAGCCCGCCTTCTTCAAGAGCGGATAGGCGGCAAGGATGGTGGCGTAGACGCCGGTGAGGTCGGTCGCGACCGTGGCGCGGAAGCGGGCGAGCTCGCTTTCGGCGCTCTGTGGGGGCAGGCTGATGCCGGCGGCGTTGACCAATGCGTCGATGCGGCCGCCTTGCGCCGCGATCGTGCGGAACGCGCTTTCGATCGCCTTGTCGTCGGAGAGATCGCAGGCAAGCGCGGCCACACCCTGCGGCGCGGTCCCGGAACGGCTGAGGCCGAACACCGTAGCGCCGGCCTCCTGCAGGCCGGTCGCAATCGCCGCGCCAATGCCGCGCGAGGCGCCGGTCACCACCGCGATCTTGTCCTTGAGCGAGAAGGCGCTGAGGTCAGGCATAGCCGTAACTGCGCATGATGGCGGCACAAAGCTTAACGTCCTCGGGACGGTCGATCTGGAACATCTTGTGACGTTCCATCACGTGAAAGCCGATCTTGCCGCCGAGACGGTTATTCTGCTCGCGCAGGAGGGATGGGATCAGGACGTAGAACGAACCGTTCTCCAAATAGCGCTTCTCGATCTGCTGCCGCATGCGGCGGTTGCGATAGTCGTAGTTGATCGGCTCCGGTCCGTTCGCGCCGATATGCCAGTTGAAATAATCCTCGACCTCGCAAACCGAGAGCAGGCTGTCGAGATGGTCGCGATCGAAGGTCGCAAGCGCGTTCTCGATGTCGCCGGGTTCGCGGATCGGCGATGTCGCCTGGAGCGCGACGATCCGCTCGAACCGTCCCATCCGCGCGTCGGTCGCATCGAGCGCATGCAGCCAGGCGGATTCGGAGGAAGCGAGGTCGCCGGAAATGTCGTCGGGGCGCCGCACGCCCACCGCGCCGGCGGCTTCAGCCGCGGCGAGAATCTGGTCGCTGTCCGAAGACACGGCCACCACGTCGACGCCGCGCGCCGCGCGCGCCTGCTCGACCGTCCAGGCGATCAGCGGCTTGCCGCAGAGATCGAGCAGGTTCTTGTGCGGAATGCCCTTCGAGCCGCCGCGGGCGGCGATCACGGCCAGCGTCTTGCGCGCCATCAGATGTGTCCCTCGAGACGCTCGAGCGCGGTCCAGAAACCTTCGCCCATGTTCTTGTGGCCTTGCCAGATTTCCGGAATGAAGGAAGCGCCCGGCGCGTGCTTGCGCAGCACCTGTCCGATGTCGTCGAAATCGATCTCGCCTTCGCCGATCTGAAGACCCTCGCCGTCGAGCCCCTTGGCGTCGCCGAAATGCAGATGCGCGGTGTGCGGCCCGAGCTGGGCGAGGCCTTGCGCGAAGTCGAAGCCGAAATGATTGGCGGCGAGTTTCGTGTGCGAGATGTCGACGCACATGCGCAAGTGATGCTTGGCGCAGAATGCGGCGGACTCGTCCGGGAAGATGAAGATGTTCTGGTGGCGCTGGCCGCCGAAATGCCAGGGGAACGGCGCCATGGTTTGCGGCGTCAGCTCGACGCCGTCCATGTCGAGCTCGGTCAAGCTCTGCGCGAAGATGCGGTAGCGCTCGGCCTTCTGCTCCGGCGGCAGCGGCTCGTCCATGGTGAAGCCGCCGATATTGGCGACGATGGGCGGGCGCTTGGTCTTGGGGAAGTACTTCTTCAAGCCGCGGGTAATGTCGATCACCGCCTGGGTCTGCTCCAGCGAATAGCGCCGCAGCGCCTCGTCAGGCGTCGCCAGGTCCATCAGCTTGGAGCCGGCAAACAGCTCCGGCGCATGCACGACGAAGCCGAGATCATATGTGCCGGACAGATAGGCCGCGGGATCGCGCTCCATGTCGCTGTAGCTGAGATGGAATTCGATGATGTCGGGCTGGCAGATCTCCAGGAAGCGCTCGGCGTCGTGATAGCGCACCGGCACGCCCCAGGGGCGGTCGAAGCGGTAGCGCCTTGCTTTTGCGGCGCCTTCATCGAGATCGCTCTGGAAGAAATAGTCGTCGGCCGCCATCGTCCGCGTCAGCTTGCGGCCGAGCAGCGCCGGCATCTTCAGTGGCGAGAGGCCCTGTCCCGGGCTCTTCACGGCGATGTCGGCTTCGGAGATCACGGTGCCGGCCGAAAGGTCGCGCGCGGCCACCAGGCTCTTCGCGAGGTTTTCGCGGTTGATCAGCTCGCCCTGGCTCAGCGCACGCTCGGCCCGTTTTTCGCCGCGCGCTGCCTCCACTTCGCGGATGCCCGAGACCAGCGACTTGAATTCCTCCGGCTCGAGGCTTGCGGCGTGGTCCGGGCCTTCCATCTCCCGGTCGAGCGTGATGTGGCGTTCGATCACGACGGCGCCGAGCGCGACAGCCGCCGTCGAAACGGCGATGCCGCGCTCGTGGCCCGAATAGCCGACGACCGGATGGATTTCGCGCAACGTCTCCATGAAACGCAGATGGATATTGTGGAGCGCAGCCGGATAGGTGCTCTGGCAGTGCAGAAGCACGTAAGCCGCATCGCGCGCGTTGAGGAATTTCGCCGCGGCCTTGATCTCGTCCGAGGTGCTCATGCCGGTCGAGACGATCAGCGTCTTGCCGGTGGCGGCGAGGCGCGCGAGCAGCGGCAAATTGGTGAGGTCGGCCGAGGCAACCTTGTAGGCCTGCACGCCGAAACCTTCGAGCACGGCGACGCTGTTCGCGTCCCAGGGCGTGCAGAGATACTGGATGCCCTTCGCCGCACAATACTCGGCGATCTTCTTCTGCTGCGCCGTCGGAAGCTCGAAGCGGCGCAACAGATCGAGCGTGTATTCGACTGCGAGGTCGTCGTCCTTTCCGGACAGGCTCGACGCACGATAGACCTCGTCGAGCTTGCGCATCTGGAATTTGGCGCAATCGGCACCGGCCGCGACGGCGGCATCGACCAGCGCAATGGCGCGGTCGAAGTCGCCATTGTGGTTGTTGCCGATCTCGGCAATGACGTAGCAGGGCTCGCCATCGCCCAGAAGACGGTTGCCGATGCGGACCGGAGCAGGCTGTTTGGGCGATGTCATCAACATTCTCGTCTCATATGCGTCAGGCGAATCGCGCGGGAAAGCGCGACTTCCACGTCCGCAGCCCGTTCTCCTCGAACATGATGCGCGAACAGCTATGCCCCTGTTGTTCCAGCGCGGCGATGAGCTGGTAGCGCTCGAACGGACGTACGAAGAACAGGAAGTAGCCGCCGCCGCCGGCGCCCAGCAGCTTGCCGCCGACCGCGCCATGCTGCTTGGCGAAATCGTAGATCGCATCGATCGCGTCCGACGAGATCTTCGAGCTCAGCTTCCGTTTGGCGTGCCAGGCTTCGTCGATCAGCCGGCCGCATTCCAGGAGCTGGCCGCGCAGGAGATGCCGCCGGATGTCGCGCGTCACTTCCTTCTGCTTGGCGGCCGCGGCGACGGCGTCGCTGGTCTCGTGCTGGGCCTTCTGGTCGCGGTGGATGGCGCCGGAATCGCGGCCCGAGCCGGTGTAGCAGAGCACCAGGCTCTCCTCGAGCTCGGCGATGATGTTGGGGTCGAGGCGCAGCGGCACGATGGTGTTCTGGTCGGAGAAGAACTCCATGTGATTGAAGCCGCCGAACACGGTCGCGTACTGGTCCTGCCAGCCGCCGGGGATGTTGAGCATCAGCCGCTCGGCCTGGAACGCCATCTCCGCGATCTCGTGACGGTCCCACTGGTCGCCGCGGAATTCGTTGAAGCAGCCGATGATGGCGGATGTGACCACCGCCGAGCCGCCGAGGCCGGAGCCGACCGGGAAGTCGGCGGAGACCTCGAGCTCGAACCCGTAAGTCGGCTTGATCAGGCGCACGACGGACTTGATCAGTGCAAGGTTTCCGTCCGTTCCGAGCTCTGCGAGATTGTCGGCCTCGATCGTGTTGCGGAAATCGTGCGAATAGATCCGGATGCTGGAATCGCTCCGGCGCCGCAATGTCGCGTGAGCGTACATCTTGATCGTGGCGTTGATGACCGCGCCGCCGTCATTCTCCACGAAATAGTGCGTCAGGTCGGTGCCGCCGCCGGAAAAGCTGATCCGCACCGGCGAGCGGGCGCGCGCGAACACCTCGCTCTCTTCGGACAGGTTGAACAGCTCGCGGCTGAACACGTCGACGAGCCGTCCTTCGCCATCGAGGATCGGCACCACGTGCACGCGCTGGTCGAGCAATTTGAGGATCTGTTCGCGCGGACCGCCGGCCCTCGCCGAGACGAAGTTGCGATTGATGCAGGTCGCAACCCGGTCCTGGATCGTGGTCCCGGTGAGCATGCGCCTGCGGATGTCGCCGTCAGTCACGGCGCCGACGATTCGTCCGCTCGCGTCCTGTGCGAACAGGATGCCGAGCATGTTCGCATTCAGGCGCCGGAAGGCTTCCTCAATGCTCTCGGTCTCGGCGATGGTGACGAGGGTTCGTTCAAGCACGTTTCGGGGTCCAGGAAGGGCCAATTCCAGGCCATATCGCAGCAGGGTTGGTAATACGGGAGCGGCAGGGGCGATGCAAGGTTCCTGCGCCCGGCGGCATCGGGCCAAAATGGCCGGCGTCGAGCGCTTCGGTCGGGCCGGAGCCGATTTACATTGGCCGCGGTTTCTATAGAAGGCTCCCGAGGGGGCCACGCGACATGTATGTGATCGGAATCAGCTCGGGGATCAAGCACGGGCATCACGACGGCGCGGCGGTTTTGCTGCGCGACGGGGAGCTGATCGCTGCTGCCGAGGAGGAGCGCTTCACGCTGGCCAAACATGCGCGCGGCGAGCTGCCGCGCGGCGCGATCGGCTTCTGCCTGAAGCAGGCCGGTATCACCATGCGCGACGTCGACTGGATCTGCTCGCCGCTGAAGACCTACACCAACTACACGCAGCGTCTCACCGAATATTTCAAGTATCAGTTCGGCCACAGCCCGAAGATCGAGCTCTATGACCATCACCTCTGTCATGCCGCGAGCTCGTTCTACGGCTCCGGTTTCTCGGAGGCGACCGTGGCCTGCTTCGACTTCTCGGGTGATTCCAGCTCCGGCCTCGTCGCCCATGCGCGCGGCAACGACTTCCGCGTGCTGACGCGGTTCGGCCGCAACAACAGTCTCGGGCTCTATTACGGGATGCTGACGCAGTATCTCGGCTATCAGATGACCAATGACGAGTACAAGGTCATGGGCCTGTCGTCCTATGGCAGTCCGGACTATCTCGACAAGTTCGCCAAGCTGCTGCGTCCGAACGGCATCAATTACGAGCTCGATCCCGAGCTCGACAAGCGCAGGCGCGACGCCGAGATCTTCACCAGTGATTTCTCGACGCGGCAGGAGCGCATCTTCACCGAGAAGATGGAGGAGATTTTGGGACCGCGGCGGCTGCGCGGTCAGCCGCTCGATCAGCGGTTGACCAACATCGCCGCAAGCGGCCAGAAGCAGCTCGAGATCGTCACCACCGAGGTGATCCGCACAACGATTGCCGAGACCGGCTGCGGTGATGTCTGCATCGCCGGCGGCGTCGGGCTGAACTGCAAGATGAACATGGAGATTGCGGCCGAGCCGTCCGTGAAGCGTCTTTACGTCCCACCGGTGCCGCATGATGCAGGCGTGGCGCTCGGCGCCGCGATGATGAAATGCGCCGAGGCGGGCCACGCGATCGCGCCGCTGACCCACGCTTACTGGGGACCGGAATATTCCAACGACACGATTCGGGAGATGCTGGACAAGATCGGCGCGCGGTTCGAGCTGCTCGACGATCCCGTGTCGCGCTGCGTCACCGATTTGACCGAGCAGAAGACGGTCGGCTGGTTCCAGGGGCGGATGGAGTACGGCCCGCGCGCGCTCGGCAACCGCTCGATCCTGGCCGATCCCAGGCATGCGGGCATGAAGGACCGCATCAACCTCACCATCAAATATCGCGAGGAATTCCGCCCGTTCTGTCCGTCAGTGCTGTACGAACGTCAGGCCGAGTATTTCGAGGACACGTTCGACGCGCCCTTCATGGTGGTGACGTTCCCGGTCAATCAGAAGGTCGCCGAGACCATGCCCGCGGTGGTCCACGTCGACAACACCGCGCGCATCCAGAGCGTCCATGCGGACAGCAACCCGCTCTATAGCCGCCTGATCGGCGAGTTCGCGAAGGCGACCTCGTTGCCGGTTCTGATCAACACCAGCCTCAACATCAACGAGCAGCCGACGGTGAACGCACCGCTGGAGGCGCTGCACACCTATTTCTGTTCGGGCCTGGACGTCTTGTATCTCGGTAACTATCGGCTCTCGAAGTCGAGCTGAGACTACCGTTCGTCCGCAATCACCTTGCCGTCGTTCGGCAGCGCGCCGGGACTGACGAACTCGACGCTTCCGCCGAGTTTCGTCACGGCACGCAAGCTTGTCGCAATCTCCTCGCGCAGGGCGTCGCTCGCAACCGACGTTTCCGCCTTCAGCGTCATCGCGTCGGTCTCGCCCTGCCGTGTGACGACGAGGCGCAGTCTTCCGAGCGCGGAATGACGCTTGCCGATCTCGGCGATCTGTTCGGGGCGGATGAACATGCCCTTGACCTTGGTGGTCTGGTCGGCGCGGCCCATCCAGCCCTTGATGCGCATGTTGGTGCGCCCGCACTTGCTTGGGCCCGGCAGCACTGCGGTGAGGTCGCCGAGGGCGAGCCGGATCCAGGGATGGTGCGGATCGAGCGACGTCACCACGATCTCGCCGACGTCGCCCGGCGCTACGGGATCGCCGGTGCCGGGCTTGACGATCTCCAGGATCAGGTCTTCGTTCACGACCATGCCCTCGCGCGCCCCGGTCTCGAACGCGATGAGGCCGAGATCGGCGGTGCCGAAGGCCTGGTAGGCGTCGATGCCGCGCGCCTTGATCTCGGCCTGGAGCGAGGGCGGGAACGCCGCCCCCGAGACCAATGCGCGCTTGATCGAGGAGACGTCGCGTCCCGAGCTCGCTGCGGCATCGAGCAATATCTTCAGGAAGTCCGGCGTGCCGCTGTAGCCAACCGGGCGGTAGGCCTCGATCAGCTCGAATTGCTGTTCGGTATTGCCGGGCCCTGCCGGGATCACGGCGCAGCCGAGCGCCCGCGCCGACGCGTCGAAGATGAAGCCGCCGGGGGTGAGATGGTAGCTGAAGGTGTTGAGGACGATGTCATCGGGGCGGAACCCTGCCGCGAACAACGCCCTTGCGCCGCGCCAGGGATCGGCCTGCCGCCCCTCCGGCTCGAAAATGGGGCCTGGGGAGGTAAAGAGGCGGGCGAATGAGCCCGGCTCCGCCGCCACGAAGCCTCCGAAGGGCGCAGAGGCCTTGTGCAGGGCGGGCAGTTCCGACTTGCGCAATACCGGCAGGCCCGCTAGCGCCGTTCTGGAGGTCACAGCGGCGGGATCGAGACCTCTCAGCCGCTCGGCATAGGCCGGGGCGGCCATCGCGGCTCGCAGCACCTCCGGGAGGCGGGAGAACAGATCGGCCTCGCGGGCGGCTTGTTCGCGCGTCTCGCGGGCATCGTAGTGGGCGGTCATGGCTGTTCTTTCCGTGTTGGCATCCGTTGCGCGCCGCCGCTGGCGTGGGTATCAGACGGCCATTGGCGAGGCCTAGAGAGGACGCGATGGCGGACGAAGGAATCATTGCGGCGGAGGAGGCGACGGACGTCGTCGCGCGCCTGAAGGGCCGTATGATCGAGGAGGCGCTGCCGCTGTGGTCGACCGTCGGCTGGGATCCTGCCGCAGGCGGTTTCATCGACCGGCTGCACCGCGACGGCACCGCGGATGCGGCCGCGCCGCGGCGCGTGTTCGTGCAGGCCCGCCAGATCTATTGTTACGCCAAGGCCGCGCAGACGGGCTGGTACCCCGAGGGCCGCGCCATCGCGCTGAAGGGGCTGGAGCATCTTCTGGCCACAGCCAAGGCGCCTGACGGCCAGCCGGGCTATGTGCACCAGCTGACGCCGGAAGGTGCGGTGCTGGACGGCCGGCGCGATGCCTACGACCACGCCTTCATCCTGTTTGCGCTCGCGACCGTCTACGCGCTCGACCAGGACGCCCAGGTTCGTGCCGAGATCGACGCGCTGCTCGCTTTCCTCGACAGTCATCTCCGCTCGCCGCATGGGGGCTTGCACGAAGGCCTTCCGGTGTCGCTGCCGCGCCGGCAGAACCCGCACATGCACCTGTTCGAGGCGATGATCGCGTGTTTCGACGCGACCCACGATCTGTCGTTCCAGAATCGCGCCGGCGAGTTCTTCGCGCTGTTCCTGGCCAATCTCTACGACAAGCGGAAGTGTGCGCTCGGCGAGTATTTCGAGGAGGACTGGTCGAAGATCGAGCCGGTCAGCGTCGAGCCCGGTCACCAGGCGGAATGGGCCTGGCTGCTGAAGGGGTTTGAACGCATCACGGGCTGCCCGACCGGGCAGCGGCGCGCCGAATTGCTGGTGACCGCGCTCCGGTACCGCGACGAGGCCACGGGCTGCCTGATCGACGAGGGCGACGACATCGGCAATATCCGCCGCAGCACGCGCCGGCTGTGGCCGCAGACCGAGATCGCGAAGGCGTGGATCGCGCAGGCCGAATCTGGCGAGGCGGGCGCGGCCGAGGAAGCGCGCGCGGCGCTGGTGCGGCTCGAACGGCATTATCTCAGCCATCCCGTGAAGGGCGGCTGGTACGACCAGTTCGATCGCGACGGCAAGTCGCTGATCGACACCATTCCCGCGTCGTCGTTCTATCATGTTCTCTGCGCAGTCACGGAAGCGGAGCAGGTGCTGGAGTAAGACTCTTTTGTTTTGACGCGTTTTCTTCACGCGAACCGGTTCCCACTTCGCTTGAAAACGCTTTGTCAAAGCCAGCGCTTGCGCCGCTTGAAGCTCTTGAGGTTCTTGAAGCTCTTGCGCTGGTCGCCGGCGCCGCCGAGGTAGAATTCCTTGACGTCCTCGTTGTCGCGCAATTCGTCCGCGGTGCCGTCGAGCACGACCTTGCCCTGCTCCATGATGTAGCCATGGCTCGCCACCGACAGCGCGGCGCGTGCGTTCTGCTCGACCAGGAGGATGGTGACGCCGAGGTCGCGGTTGATCTTCTGGATGATCGAGAACACCTCTTTCACCAGCAGCGGCGACAGGCCCATCGACGGCTCGTCCATCAGGATCATCTTCGGGCGCGCCATCAGCGCGCGGCCGATCGCGAGCATCTGCTGCTCGCCGCCGGAGAGATAGCCGGCCAGCCCGGTGCGTTCCTTCAGGCGCGGGAAATAGTTGAAGACCATCTCGAGATCCGCATCGACCTCGCGGTCCCTCCGGGTGAAGGCGCCGAGCCTGAGGTTTTCCAGCGACGTCATGTCGGCGATGATGCGGCGGCCCTCCATCACCTGGAAGATGCCGCGGCGGACGATCTTGTCGGGATCGATGCCATTGATGCGCTCGCCCTCGAACAGGATCTCGCCGCGTGTGACCTCGCCGTCCTCGGTCTTGAGCAACCCCGAGATCGCCTTCAGCGTCGTCGACTTGCCGGCGCCGTTCGCGCCCAGCAACGCCACGATCGCCCCCTTGGGCACGTCGAGGCTCAGGCCGCGCAGCACCAGGATGACGTCGTCATAGACGACCTCGATGTTGCGCACGGCGAGGAGGGGCGGCGCTGGGACGGCGGTGGGGGTGGTTCGAACAGCTTCTGCGGTCTGGGTCATGCTTCGTAACTCTCCGCTGTCGTCGCCCGGCTTGACCGGGCGACCCAGTATTCCAGAGACGCCGGAGATTCATTGAGAAGCCGCGGCGTACTGGATCCCCCGCCCCAGTGCGCAAGGCGCACAAGGCGGGGGATGACAGTTGTGTTTGGGGCGATGGTGAGGCTCACCAGCCCAGCAGTTCCGGCTTGCGCGGCAGCTCGACGGTCTTGACCTTCTCGAGCTTGATCGTGCCCTTGGCCATGAGGTCGTTGAGGTCGCCATCGGTCGCGCCCGAGACCTTGGTGCGATAGAGATCGACCTTCAGCGTGCCGCGATGGTCTTTGTCGGTCCAGGTCGAGGGATTGCAGACGCCTTCCATGCCGGCCGGCACCCAATCCTTCTTCTGGTAGAAGCCCTTGGCGACGTTGTCTCCGGTGGCGCCGCCGTTCTTGGCGGCCCAGTCGATCGCTTCCTTCATGTAAAGAGCCGAGCAGACGGCCGCGACGTAGTGCACGGGACGATAGACCTTGCCGCTGGCGTCGGACATCTTCGAGATCTCCAGCACCGTCTTCATGCCGGGCGCATCGCCGCCCCAGCTCACCGCGGTGCGCAACGGGAAGATCACGCCGTTGGCGGCATCTCCGGCCGTCTTGGCGGCGTTCTCGTCCATGCCCCAGACATTGCCCATGAACTGGATCTCGACGCCGGCGGTCTTGCAGGCCTTCAGGACGGAGATGTTGGAAGCCGCGGTGTTGCCGAGATAGGCGTAGTTGGCACCCGAGGATTTCAGGCTCAGGCACTGCGCGCTGTAGTCGCCCGGCGTCAGAGCGAACACCAGCGGCGGCAGCACCTCGAAGCCGAGCTCCTGCGCCATCGCTTCACCGGCGGCCTTCGGCGCGTTCGGATAGGGGTGGTTGGCGCCCATATGCACGAATTTCGGCTTGCCGGACTTGCCCTTGGCCTTCCAGTCCTCTGCGGCCCACATCAGCATCGCGCGCAGCGAGTCCGAATAGCTCGGGCCATAGAAGAAATTGTAAGGCGCAGGCTTGGCCTTGCCGCTCGTGCCTTCCGGATCGGTCAGTGCCGCGGCATAGGAGCCGGACATGTCGGGGATCTTGTCCTGGGCGAGGAAGCCGGTCAGTGCCTCGGTGTCTGCAGTGCCCCAGCCCATGATCGCGGCGACCTTGCTGTCCGGTGCCGACCACTTCTTATACAGCGCGATCGCGCGGGGCACCTGGTAGCCATAGTCGTTGGTGTCGACGTTGAGCTGCTTGCCGCCGACGCCGCCGTTCTTGTTGACCCAGGCGAAGGTGTCGGCGACGGCCTGGCCATAGGGCGTGCCGACGTCGGAGGTGCCTCCGGAATAGTCGGCGAGATGGCCGAGCGCGATCTGCGCCTGCGCGCCGGCCGAAAATGCGGCGATCGCGATCGCGAGCGATGCGGTGCTCAAAAGGGACTTCATCGTCATGGGTCGGGTCCTCCTGTTTATTGTTTAAGTGAAGTTAGTTGCCCGCGCTCAATGCGAGAACGGGTAGAGTTTCCAGTACGCCTTGATCTGCCGCCAGCGATGCGCGAGCCCGTCAGGCTCGAACATCAGGAACGCGATGATGATCACTCCGATCGCGATCTCGCGCAGGAAGGTGATGTTGGTGTTGAGCGACAGAGCCTTGTCGATCGCGCCGCCCTTCAGGTACAGGCTGATGAATTCCATGGACTCCGGCAGCAGCACCACGAAGGCGGTGCCCATCAGCGTGCCCATGATCGAGCCGGTGCCGCCGATGATGATCATGGCCAGGAACAGGATCGAGCGCTCGATGCCGAAACCCTCCTGCGACACCACGAGCTGGTAGTGCGCGTAGAGCGCGCCGGCGATGCCGGCGAAAAAGGCGGCGAGCCCGAACGACAGCGTGCGGTATTTCGTCAGGTTGATGCCCATGATCTCGGCGGAGAGATAATGGTCGCGGATCGCCACCAGCGCGCGGCCGTCGCGTGTGCGCATCAGATTGGTAACGAGGATGTAGCAGAGCAGCACATAGGCCAGCACGACGTAGAAATACTGTTTGTCGCCGCGCAACGTGTAGCCGAAGATCGAGAACGGATTCGCGCTCGCCGGCACCGAGCCGCCGGTGAACCACTCCGCGCGGGAGAAGAAGTCGAGCAGGATGTACTGCGCGGCGAGCGTCGCGATGACGAGATAAAGCCCCTTCAGTCGCGCCGCCGGAATGCCGAAGATCAGGCCGACCAGCGCGGTGACGACGCCAGCGAGCGGGATCGCGAAGAACACCGGTATCGGCGCGTTGTTGGAGATGTAGGCCGAGGTGAAGGCGCCGAGCAGGAAGAACGCGGCATGCCCGATCGAGATCTGGCCGGTGAAGCCGACCAGGATGTTGAGCCCGAGCGCCGCGATCGAGAAGATGCCGATCTGGATCAGGATGCTGAGCCAGTAGCCGCCAAGGAACTGCGGCACGAGGCACAGCGCGAGCACGCCGGCGATCGCGAAGTTGCGGCTGGTCGTGGTCGGAAAGATCGTGGTGTCGGCCGCATAAGAGGTGCGGAAGTCACCAGCAGGAATGAGGGCAGGGCCGGCCATGGGTCAAATCCGCTCGATGTCGTGGGTGCCGAACAGGCCGTAGGGCTTGATCATCAGCACGATGATGAGGACGTAGAACGGCGCGATCTCGTAGAGATTGCCCCAGTGCAGGTACTCGCTGTCGACATATTGCGCGACGTTCTCGAGCAGGCCGATGATGATGCCGCCGAGCACGGCGCCGCCGACGGAGTCGAGCCCGCCGAGGATCGCCGCCGGAAACACCTTGATGCCGTAGGCGGCAAGGCCCGAGGACACGCCGTTCACGACCGCAACGACGACACCGGCGACCGCGGACACCGTCGCCGAGATCGCCCAGGCCATCGCGAACACGCTTTTCACGGAAATGCCGAGCGATTGCGCGACCTGCTGGTTGAACGCGGTGGCGCGCATCGCAAGGCCGTATTTGGAGGCGCGGAAGAACCAGGCCATGCCGATCATCATGGCGACGGAAACCACCAGGCTCATGACATAGACGGTCTGGATCTGTAAGCCCAACAGGCTGACCGACTGGCTCTCGAACACGCGCGGGAACGGCTGCGGGTTGACGCCGAACATCCATTTCAGCGTTGCCTGCAGCACGGTGGAAAGGCCGATCGTCACCATGATCACGGAGATGATGGGCTCGCCGATCATCGGCCGCAGGATCAGCACCTGGACCGCGATGCCGAACATGAACATGAACACCAGCGTCATCGGCATGCCGATCCAGAACGGCACCTGATATTTGGCAAGCAGGGCCCAGCACACCCAGGCGCCGACCAGCAGCAATTCACCTTGCGCGAAGTTGACGACCTGCGTCGCCTTGTAGATCAGCACGAACGACATCGCGACCACGCCGTAGAGCGTGCCGACCACGAGGCCGTTGACCAGGAGCTGGATGAGGAAGGCGGTGTTCATGTCATGCTGTCCTTCGCCTCTCCCCGCTTGCGGCCGGGCAATCGCATATGACTTGATAGTTTGAGTGCTAAAGCCTTCACGGCGTCCTGGTCGGGCATGTCCCGGCCATCCACGCCTAGCCACGCAGAACGAAGAACGTGGATGCCCGGGACAAGCCCGGGCATGACGACCTCTTGCGAAGGCTCGATTACCCGCATCCTCACCCGGATCGCTGACGCGCTCCGGCCTCTCCCCGCAAGCGGGGAGAGGGGAAGGGCGGCACCGCTCGCGACGGTAGATCGTGTCACTCCGCCGCCTCCGCCATGTGCCCGTGCCCGCCGAGATCGACCACGCGCAGTGTCGTCCGCACGCGCTGCGTGGTGCCGTCCTGGAAGCGGATCACGGTGTCGACGGGGATGTCGGCATCGCCGCGGTAGATGGCGTCGATGATCCCTTCGTATTTCTCGTTGATGACACTGCGACGCACTTTGCGGGTGCGGGTGAGCTCGCCGTCGTCGGCGTCGAGCTCCTTGTAGAGCAGCAGGAAGCGCGAGATGCGCTGCGCCGGCGGCAGCGTGGCGTTGACGGTCTCGACCTCCTTGCGGAGCAGGGCATAGACCTCGGGGCGGGAGGCGAGATCGCTGTAGGTCGTGAACGAGAGCCGGTTCTTCTCCGCCCATTTCGAGATGATGGAGTAGCGGATGCAGATCATCGCCGCGAGCGCATCACGACCGGCGCCGAGCACCACGGCTTCGGCGATATAGGGCGAGAACTTCAGCTTGTTCTCGATGAACTGCGGCGAGAAGCGCTCGCCGCGCGAGGTCTCGGCGAGATCCTTGATGCGGTCGATGACGACGAGCTGCTGGTTCGCGTTGAAATAGCCGGCGTCGCCCGACAACATCCAGCCGTCCTTGATGTCGGCGACGCTCGCCTCGGGATTCTTGTAGTAGCCGAGGAACATGTTGGGATGCCGCACCACGATCTCGCCGACGCCGTGGACGTCGGCATTGTCGATGCGGATCTCGACTTGGTCGGACATAGGTACGCCCGTGGTGTCGGGATCGACCTTGCCCTCGGGATGCAGCGTATAGGCCCCCAGCAGCTCGGTCTGGCCGTACAGCGTGCGCAGCGGCACGCCCATGGCCTGGAAGAACTTGAAGGTCTCGGGCCCGAGCGCCGCGCCGCCGGTCGCGGCCGAGCGCAGCCGGGTGAAACCGAGTCGATCGCGCAGCGCGCGGAACAGGATCGCGTCGGCAAGGCCCGACCGCTTGCCCTGTTCGAGCGCAGAGAGGCCACTTCTCATGCCGACGTCGAACAGGCGCTGCTTGAGAGGCGTCGCGTCCATCACCTTGGCGCGGACGTCGGCGGCGATGGATTCCCAGACGCGGGGTGCGAACAGCACGAACGTCGGCGCGATCTCGCGCAGATCGTTCATCATGGTATCGGGTTCTTCGACGAAGTTGATCTTCATCCGGCAGAGCAGGCCTTTGCCGAGCACGTAGACCTGCTCCATGATCCACGGCAACGGCAGCACCGAGACGTATTCGTCGTCCGGGCCCTTGGGGTCGAAGGCAAGATAAGTCGCGCAGTGGCCGAGCACGCGGCCGGCAGCGAGCATCGCGAGCTTGGGATGGGACGTGGTGCCCGACGTCGTGCAGAGGATGGCGACGTCCTCGCCCTTGGTGGCATCCACCAGCCTGTCGTAGAGCTCGGGCTCCCGCGTGGCACGTGCCCGGCCGAGCTCGGCGAATTTCTCCGCAGACATCAGCCTGGGGTCGTCGTATTTCCGCATCCCGCGTGGATCGGAATAGATGATGTGCTTCAGCTTCGGCGCGCGGTCGGCGAGGGTGAGCAGCTTGTCGACCTGCTCCTCGTCCTCCGCGAAGACGAGCTGCGCCTCGCCATAGTTGAGGAGATAGGAGGCCTCCTCGTCCAGCACGTCGCGATAAAGTCCGAGGCTGAGGCCGCCGATGGCGTGCGTCGCCACTTCCGCCGCCACCCAGTCCGGCCGGTTGTCGCCGATGATGCCGATGACGTCGCCGCGGCCAAGGCCCATTTCGAGAAGACCGAGCGCAAAGTCGCGCACGCGGGTGTGGTAGTCGTTCCAGGTGAACAGCCGCCAGAGCCCGAGATCCTTCTCGCGCAACGCGATTTCGTTGCCGTGCTCCTTCGCGTTGAGCCGGAGCATCTTCGGATAGGTGTCGGCCTGCGCGACGCGGCCTGCGTAATCCATCATGCCGCGCTCTCCTGCGCGGGTGCGGCGTCATCCGGATCGACCAGCACCTCGTCTTCTTCACCAAGATAGGCACGCTTGACGTGGGGATCGGCGAGCACCGTCGCCGGATCGCCTTCGGCGATCTTCTTGCCGAAATCCAGCACCATGACGCGGTGGGAGATGTCCATCACCACGCCCATGTCGTGCTCGATCATCACCACCGTCATCCCGAATTCCTCGTTGAGATCGACGATGTAGCGGGCCATGTCCTCCTTCTCCTCGAAGTTCATGCCGGCCATAGGCTCGTCGAGGAGAATGAGACGCGGCTCCAGCGCCATGGCGCGGGCGAGCTCGACGCGCTTGCGCAGGCCGTAGGAGAGGGTGCCGGCTTGCGCCTTCCGCACCGACTGGAGGTCGAGGAAGTCGATGATCTCCTCGACCTTGCGGCGGTGCTCGAGCTCCTCCTTGCGCGCGCCGGTGAGCCAGTACAGCGAGCCTGTGATGAAATTGTTCTTCAGGAGATGGTGGCGCCCAACCATGATGTTGTCGAGCACGCTCATATGGTGGAACAGTGCCAGATTCTGGAAGGTGCGGCCGATGCCGAGCGAGGCGCGGGCGTTCGGCGTCAGGGCGGTGATGTCGCGGCCCTGGTAGAACAGCTGGCCTTCGGTCGGCTTGTAGCGACCGGAAATACAGTTCACGATCGAGGTCTTGCCGGCGCCGTTGGGGCCGATGATCGAGAACAGCTCGCCCTCCCTGATGGAGAAGCCGACGTCGGTCAGCGCCCGGACGCCACCGAATCGCAAGGACACGTCGCGCACTTCAAGACTGGTAGCCACCAAACGAAACCCTCCCGGTGATGGCGCTTTCTAGTGGCGCTCTTCGTCCGTTCCTGCCCAGCGATCCTAGTACGGCGGTGCCGGTGAGGCCATGCAGCAGATGGTCTCGACCGGAGCCGCGCCACTCTCGTTCCCGTCAGGGATCAAAAGCCGCATCGTCCGAGGTGGTCCTCAATAGGGGAAAGCGCTATTTTGAAATGTCTCCCGGCTGACAATTCTGCGACAAAGTTTGCCGGGCGGCAGCGGTCTTCATCTTTCGTCGGATGGCGGCCGAAATGATCATGTTGCAATGCAACAGAACGCGGAGTGACGAAACGGTGCGGCTGGCCGCGAGATCATGATTTCAGAAGATCATCTGAAGCGCGTGGCCGCCTGGTCGCGCGAGCTCACGCAAGCGGAGATCGAGGTCGCGCGCGCCGGAATCACGGAGCGGTCCTACGGCACCGGCGAGACCGTGTTCATGCGCGGCGATATTTTTGCCTATTGGGCCGGCATGGTGGGCGGCCTTGCCCGCATGGGCGGGGTCTCCAGGGACGGCAAGGAGACCAGCCTCGCCGGGCTGACTGCGGGGGCCTGGTTCGGCGAAGGCAGTGTGCTCAAGAACGAGCCGCGCCGCTATGACGTGGTCGCGCTACGCGACAGCCGCGTCGCGCTGATGGAACGCAGCGCCTTCATGTGGCTGTTCGAGAACAGCGTCGGCTTCAACCGCTTTCTGGTGCGTCAGCTCAACGAACGGCTCGGCCAGTTCATCGGCATGCTCGAGGTCAACCGCACCCTGGATGCCACCGCGCGCCTCGCCCGCAGCATCGCCTCGCTGTTCAACCCGATCCTCTATCCGGAATCGACCGCGCATCTGGAGATCACCCAGGAGGAGATCGGCGCGCTCTCGGGCATGTCCCGCCAGAACGCCAACCGCGCGCTGAACCGGCTGGAGAAGGAGGGACTGCTCCGGCTCGAATATGGCGGCGTCACCATCCTCGATATCGAGCGGCTGCGCGGGTATGGGGATTAGGCGCGGTCACCGCGCATTGGCCGGGGCGTGGACCGGCCAGAGGTCGGCGCGCCAGCGGATCGCGATCGCCAGCATCGCGATCAGGCCGGCGGCGGCATAGAGCGAACCCGTCGCGGAATAGCCGATGATGTCGATCAGGCTGCCGGCCGCGAGCAATCCGATGGGCAGGCCGTAGATCACCATCATGCGCACGCCCATCACGCGGCCACGAAGGTGCGCACTGGCCGTTCGCATCAGGATGACGGCTGCCGAGATCATCGACATGCTCTGGGCGATGCCGGCGAGCACGAGGCAGGCCATCGCCACCGGCATGGTCCTGATCTCGACGAACACCAGCAGCATGGCGTACCAGGCCAGTGTCGCGCCGATCAGAAGCCGGGCAATGCGCACTCCGCTGACGAGGCTCAGCGTGATGGAGCCGATCAGCGAGCCGACGGCAAAGCTCGCCGAGAGGTAACCGAGGCCGGTCTGGTCGGTATGAAAGATCTCCCGGGCGATGTAGGGCAGCAATCCGCCAGTGAAGGGAAATGCGGTGAGGTTGGCCAGGAAGGCGACGCACAGTGCCGCACGCATTCCCGGGCCACTCCAGGCGTAAACGATCCCTTCCTTCAGATCGCCGAGCAGCCGCGAGACGGCATGGTTATTCGCCGGAAGATCGCTCGTGATGACGGTCCTCTTCGGCCGGGTCAGACACAGCATGAGAAGCGCGGCCACGAAGTAGAGACAGGCGATCGCCACGTAAACGAGGCCAATGCCGAGGACGGCGAACAGCCCCGCGCCCGTCAGCGCGCCGGCGATGCGGGCGCTGTCCTGGGTCGTGCGTGCGACGCTGATGGCACCCACCAGCTGCTCGGCCGGCATGATCTCGGCGAGCAGCGCGCCCCGGACGCCGAGATCCGAGGGGCGAATCAGGCCCATGACCGCGACGATGATCATGACGCTGAGCGGCGACAGATGACCGGTCAGCGCCAAAACCATGATGGTCGACGAGAGCACCGTATAGGCAAGACGCATCGCGACCAGGAGATCGCGATGACCCATGCGGTCGCCGATCATGCCGAACACCGGCGCGACCAATGTCCCGACGAACTGGAGCGAGGCAAGCACGGTGAGCAGCAGCACCGAGCCGGTCTCGACCAGGATGTACCAGCCCAGCACTAGCGTCTCGACCTCGAACGCCCAGGAGGTGAGCAGGTCGGACGGCCACTGGAAGCGATAGTTGCGGATGCGGAATGGTGCGAGCGCCGACGGCCGCGCGGCTGCGCTCAAAACGCGATGACGCGTGTCACGGCGATTCCCTTGCCTTGTTGTTTCTTCTTTCCGTTCAGCAACGTAGCGTTGGCGACGCGCGTGTCAATCGGACCCGCCGCATGCCGCCATGCGTGGCTGCATCAGCACGGCCGCAGCAGGTCCGTGACCGGTCCGCGCGAATGTCTTCCCCTGGTTCCTGCGATCGGTTCGTCCATGGACGCATGAGGCGGTCATAGTGTCTTCATCTTGCCGTGGCCCAACAGGTCGCGGGCGCGGGGGATCGGAGCGATCGCAGCATGTGGGTAAGGTGGCCGAGGTTTGCCGCGCAGTCTTTTTGTTTTGTACTTCTCGTAAGCGTCATGGTCTCGCCGGGTCAGGCGGGATCGCAGGACATGTTGGCGCTGATGCAGCGCATTACGGCGCTGGCGAAGGAGGGCCGTTATGGCGAGGCGGTCGGCTTTGCCAGGAAGCTCGTCATTGAGGCCGAGAAGAGCACGGGGCGACAATCGCCCCTGACCGCGACCACGCTGGTTGTGCTGGGTCAGGCGCTCCAGACGAAAGGCGAGACCGCTGAGGCCGAAAGCGTGTTGAGGCGGGCCCTCGTCATTCGCGAGAAGAGCCTTGGTCCCAATCATCCCGATGTCGCAGCGGTGCTCGCCACGCTGGGTCAGATCGAGCTCAGCCAAAATCGGCTCGGCGATGCCGAACGCGACATGTCGCGCGCCATTGCCATCGACGAGAGCGTGCTGGGCCCCGACCATCTCACGACGGCGCTGGCGCGGATGCAGCTCGGCAATCTCCGTCACCGCCAGATGAAGGAGACCGAGGCGCTCGACCTGTTCAACCGCGCGCTCGTGGTGTTCCGGAAGTCGCCGGGTCAGGCTGACATCATGATCCCGGTGACCCTGAACAACATCGCGGAGGTCAATCGCGCGCAAGGCCGGTTGCAGCAGGCCGAGGCGAGTTTTGCCGAAGCGCTTGTGCTTCAGGAGAAGCAGCATGGTCCGGACAGCATCTATCTGACGGCGACCCTCAACAATCTCGGCGAGCTCCGCCGTGCGCAGGGACGGCTTCCGGAGGCCGAGCAATTGGCCCGGCGGACTTTGGCCATCAGGGAGAAGGCGCTCGGACCCGATCATCCCGATGTCGCGGCGAGCCTCAACAATCTGGCTCTGGTGTTCTCGCGCGAGGGCCGGGACGCCGAGGCTGAGGGGCTGCTGACCCGCGCGCTCGCCATTCAGGAGAAGGCTGTTGGCATAGGCCATCCGAACGTGGCGACGGCGTTGAACAACCTTGCAGAGGCCTGGGCTCATCTCGATCGCAAGCAGGAGGCCGAGCAGCTGTTCCGCAAGTCGCTGGCTATCCGCGAGAAGGCGCTCGGTCCGGCGCATCTGGATGTCGCGATCGCTCTCGACAATCTGGTGACGCTGATGAGCGAGGCCGATCGTTTCACCGAGGCCGAACCGTTCGCGCGCCGGTCGCTTGCGATACGCGAGGCCGCGCTGGGGAATTCTCACCCGCTGGTCGCCAACAGTCTCAACAATCTGGCCGTCATTCTGGACAGTACCGGCCGGCCGCATGAGGCCGAGCCGCTGCTGAAGCGCGCGCTGGATATTCGTCTGCGCGCTCTCGGCGAGCAGCATCCGGATGTTGCCAACAGCTTCGCCAATCTCGGCGCGCATCATATCGATTTGAAGGATTGGCCGCAGGCTCGCGACGCGTTCGCGCGCGCGGTGGCGATCCAGAACGGCCGCCGCGCCGCCGATCAGGAGAGCCGGGGCGATGTGAAGGTCCATGAAGAGACCAATCCCTATCCCGGACTGATCGTTGCCGCCTATCATCTCGCGAGCGCCAATGGCGGGCAGGCCGGCGCCTTGCGATCGCAGGCGTTCGAGGCGGCGCAATGGATCGGTGACGAGCAGGCCGCGCGGGCGATTGCCGGCATGTCGGCCCGCATCGCCGATGGCAGCGGGGATCTCGCCGCACGGGTCCGAGAACGACAGGATCTCGACGCGCAGGCGGTCGCGACCGACAAGATGCTCGTGGCGGCGATCTCGCAGGCGGCTGCCGCGCGCAGCCCGGCGGCGGAGCAGGCGCTTCGTGCCCGAGCCTCGGTCATCTCAGGTCAAATCCGGGAATTGGATCGCACGATCGCTGCGCAGTTTCCGAACTATGCGGCGCTCGTCACCAAGGCGCCGATTGCGATCGAGGAGGCCCAGAAGCAGCTTCGCCCCAACGAGGCGATGTTGCTGTTCACGACGACGTCGCGGGCCACCTTCGTCTGGACCGTGACGCGCTCGGACGTACGCTGGCATTCGGTGGAGCTCGGCGAGAAGCAACTCACTGAGGCCGTCGGCGCCCTGCGTTGCGGTCTGGATATGGACGCATGGCTGGACAAGGCATCCACGTGTCCGCAGAAGCTCGGCCGCAAGACTCCGCTTGGGGCAGATGAGCCATTGCCGTTCGACCAGGAGCGCGCCTTTGCGCTCTACCAGGCGCTGCTCGGGCCTGTCGCGCGCGACATCGATGGCAAGGAGCTGATCTTGGTGCCGTCAGGCCCGCTCGCGACTCTGCCCTTTCAGGTCTTGCTGACCGAGAAGCCGGCTGCCGGCCAGGACCTCGCGAAGGCACCCTGGCTGGTCAGGCGATCTGCCACCACCGTCTTACCCTCCGTCTCCAGCCTCAAGGCATTGCGGCAGGTCGCACGCAAGAGCGCGGCGTCGAAACCGTTTCTCGGCGTCGGCAACCCCATGCTCGACGGCGATGGCCGCAGCGATGTCGCGGTAGCGCGTGCCAAGCTGGCGCGCCAGATCCAGACCTGCGCCGTCCTCCCGACGCAGGCGACCCAGGTTGCACAACGAAGCTTGCGTGCCGTCGACGCGTTGTCGGGCGGCACCGCGGACATCGTGCAGCTCAGGCGGCAGATGCCGCTGCCGGAAACTGCGCTCGAACTGTGCGCGGTGGCCAGCACCTTTGCGCCCGTCAAAGGCGACGTCATCCTCGCTGGCGACGCCTCCGAGACGAAGATGAAGGCGCTCGGCCAGAGTGGCGATCTCGCGAAATATCGCATCCTGCATTTTGCGACGCATGGCGCGCTTGCGGGGCAGGTGCGCGGCTCGATCGAGCCCGGATTGATCCTCAGCCCGCCAGCGGCGCCGACGTCCACCGATGACGGCTATCTCTCGTCGTCGGAGATTTCCGGCCTCAAGCTCGATGCCGATTGGGTGATCCTGTCGGCCTGCAACACCGCCGGAGGGCAGGCCACCAATTCGGAGGCCTTCTCCGGTCTTGCGCGGGCGTTCTTCTATGCCGGCACGCTCGCGCTGCTGGTGTCGCACTGGGCGGTGAACTCCGACGCCGCGGTTGCCATCACCACCGGCACGATCGATGCCATGAAGACGCATCCCGATATCGGCCGCGCCGAGGCGCTGCGTCGCTCGATCTCGGCACTGATCAGCAAGGGCGGCGAGACCGCGCAGCCCGCAATATGGGCGCCCTTCGTGCTGGTGGGGACCGGCGCCATGTAGCCGATCGGCGCGCTGGCGCGCTGAACCGGCTGGTTGCGGGGATGAGTGAAGCCGCGCTCGCGGCCGTTAACCAACCACCGCTTGCTCTTCCCTGACGACGAGCCCATGCTTGCCAGGTCACTGGGCCCATCGGACAGGCCCAGTAGACCGCGTCATCGCGGCTTCCGCGGGGTCTTGACCCATGAACTGCTCTTGCTGCGGTTCCGAGGTTCAGAGTGGCTTTGCTTTCTGCCCGAAGTGCGGCACGAAGCAGCCGAACGCGTGCCCCGGCTGCGGCTATGCATGCGCACCGGATTTCACCTATTGCCCAAAATGCGGCGCCCTCGTCAGTGAGGCCCCCGAAGCCGGGGGACCGGCGCAGCCGGGCCGGTTGACAGCGCCGGTCAGAGCGTCGTCGCCGCCGCTGGCGCCGGCGGTCGACCCTCACCAGGCATTTCGACCGCAGCCGGACAGGCTGGACAGCGAAGCCAACCGCCGCACCATTACCGTGCTGTTTGCCGATCTCAGCGGCTTCACCGCGATGAGCGAGCGCCTCGACCCCGAAGTCATGCAGACGCTTCAGAACGAATTGTTCGAGGAGCTGACGGAAGCGGTGCAAGGCTTTGGCGGCTTCGTCGACAAATTCATCGGTGATGCGCTGCTGGCGCTGTTCGGCGCTCCAGCAGCGCACGAGGACGATCCGGAGCGGGCGGTCCGCGCTGCACTCGACATGATCAAGCGGACGGAGCAGCTCAGCGAGCGTGCGAAGGTCTACGCCGGCGCACCGCTGCTGCTCCACATTGGCATCAACACTGGGCACGTGGTTGCGGGCGGACTGGGTGTGGGCGTTGCCAAGTCCTATTCGGTAACCGGCGACACGGTGAACACCGCGCAGCGATTGCAGTCGATGGCGCCGCCGGACGAAGTGCTGGTCGGGCCGTTGACCTACCGCCTGACCCGGCATGCGTTCTCGTATGAATCGCTCGGAGAGGTCTCGCTCAAGGGCAAGATGGGCAGTGTCCTGGTCCATCGCCTCAAGGGACCGCTCGAGACGCCGCGTGCGGCGCGAGGCCTCGACACGCTGGGCCTCAGTGCGCCGCTGATCGGCCGCGACGTCGAGCTTGCCCGCATGATCGGCAGCCTCGATCGCGCGTGCGGCGGTGCGGCGCAACTGGTGCGGCTGGTCGGCGAAGCGGGCATCGGCAAAACGCGCCTGGTGAACGAATTCGTCGCCCGCATCTGCGATGAGGAGCGCTTCGCGGGTGTGGCGATCCGGCAGGCCGCCTGCTCGCCACTCGGCGAACAATCCTACGGCACGCTCGCCGCGGTGCTGCGCAGCGCCTATGGCATCGCGCAGAAGGCCAGCGCCGCGGCCGCTGAAGCCAGGCTGGCTGAGGCGCTGTCGGAGCTTGGCCTTGCGGCCGAAGAGGCAGAGCGGCTGATGCCGCTCTATGTCCATGTTCTTGGCCTCGGCGGCCCGGACGCCGCATTGCAGCACGTCGAGCCTGAACAGCTCCGGCGGCAGATATTCTTTGCGATCCGAACCGTCTTCGAACGGCGCCTGGCCTTGTCACCGCTTCTGATCATCGTCGAGGATCTGCACTGGGCCGATGCCGTCTCCCTCGAGGCGCTGCGGTTCCTGATGGACCGGCTGGAGCGCACGCGGCTGATGCTGTTGTTTACGCATCGGCCAATGCTGGAGCTGGATCAGTTCGGTTCGGGTCGGATCAGCCACACGACCATTCGATTGCTTCCGCTCGGTGACGCCGACGGACAAAACTTGCTCGCGGCCTATTTCAGTCACGGTTGGCGTGAGCCGCCGGGAAATCTGTTCAGTCGAATCCTGGAGCGCGCGAGCGGCAATCCGCTTTTCCTCGAGGAAATCATCCGCGGTCTCATCGAGGCCGGCACCTTGGAGCGTGACGGCTCGCAGTGGCGGATAAAGTCGGATGAGGCCGCCGCCGACATCCCGGCAAGCATCCAGGCGCTGTTGCTGGCGCGGCTGGACCGGCTGCCGCATGAGGTGCGCCGGCTGGCCCAGGAGGCCGCGGTGATCGGCCCGCGCTTCGACGCGGCTCTGCTCGGTGCGACAGCAACCGGGCCGGCGAAGGTCGAAGTGGGGCTCGAACTTCTGTGCGACGCCGAGATTGTCGAGGAGGTTGCGGGCGCAAATTCGATCTCGCTGCGATCCTACCGTTTCACGCAGACCATGCTGCAGGATGTGATCTATCAAAACCTGCTCTTGCAGCGGCGGATCGAGCTCCACGGACGGATTGGTGCCGCGCTGGAGCGGCTCTATGGCAGCGCGCCCGAACGGCTCGAGGACCTCATCCTGCTCGGTCATCATTTCAGCCTGAGCGCGCACAAGTCGAAAGGCGCGCGCTATCTGCGCGCGGCCGGCGATCGCGCACGCGCGACCTATGCCAATGACGATGCCATCCGTCTCTACCAGCAGGCCCTCGCCATGTTGTTGACCGGCGGGGAGTGCGAGCCGGAGCGCCTGGTTCTGTACGAGCGGATCGCGGACCTCTGCGCCGCGGCGGGCCGCCGCAACACGGCCGAGGAGCACTACCAGAGCGCGCTGGAGGGGCACCGCGCCGCAGAGGACCGCATTGGCGAAGCGCGAATCCTTCGCAAGCTTGGCAGGTTGTTGTGGGACGCCGGCAAGCGGATCAAGGCAGAGAGGCATTACGCCGAGGCGGCTGACCTGCTTGGAGGGACCGATGCACGGATCGAGTGGGCGCACCTCTTGCAGGAGCGCGGCCGTCTCGCGTTTCGCATGGGCGATCACGTGGCGGCCGCGACATGGGCGGACGAGGCGCTTGGCTACGCCCGATCCGTTCCAGCGGACGCGGATGAGCAGGCCGGACTCGAGGCGGCGCGCGCCATTGCCGAGGCTCTCAATACCAAGGCGGTTGCACTGGCGCGGCTTGGACGACACCAGGATGCGGTGCGCGAAGTGGAGCAAAGTGTCGCGGCAGCCGAGGCCGCCGGCCTTCTCAATGTGGCCTGCCGCGGTTACACCAATCTCAGCGTGCTCTACACGATTGTCGACCCGGCGCAAGCCATGGAGGTCTGTCGGCGCGGACTGGACGTCGCCCATCGTATTGGCGATCTCGGGTTCCAGGCGCGTCTTCTCGCCAATTTTGCCGTTGCCTGTTGCACCTTTACGGACAAATGCACCGACGAAGGCGTGCCGGCTGCCGAAAAGGCAATCGAGATCGACCGTGCGCTCGATCAGCGCGAGCACCTCCCCGTGCCCCTGATCGTGCTCGGGCAAATCCATCAATGCCATTTCCGGCCCGATCAGGCCGCCCGCTGCTACAATGAGGCGATCAAGGTCGCCAGCGAAACCGGCGAGCCGCAGCAGCTTTTTCCATGCTATGATGGTCTGGCGACGCTGAACCTTGATCGCGGCGACATGCCCGAGGCCGAGCGGTATTTCGCGCTGGCCGATGACGTCTGCACCAGGTACGGGCTTGATCCCGCCGGACTGATTGTACTGCCATTTCTTGACTAGGTCATGTGAAGGAGTTCAACCATGTCAGAACGTCATGTCGATGGACCGCTGCAACCGGGTGATCGCGCACCGAACATCGTGCTGGATGCCATCACCCGCGAAGGGAAGATCGCGCTTGATGATTTTCGCGGGCAAAGTCCGATATTGGTCGGCCTGTTTCGAGGCCTGCACTGCCCGTTCTGCCGCCGCCATATCGCGGCCCAGGCGCAGCTTGACGCGGCCCTGCGCGACAAGGGCGTCGAAAGTCTGACGGTGGTCAATACGCCGATCGAGCGCGCTCGGCTCTACTTCCGTTATCACCCGTTGCCCAATCTGCTTGCCGCGTCCGATCCCGAGCGGGTCTCGCACCGCGCGTTCGGCCTGCCCAATCTCGAATTCACCGAGAAGGAAACCGAGTGGCCGCGCAAGGTGGGCATGGATGTCGTCATGAGCATGCAAGTGGACATTCCCGGAGAATTGTCCGGGCCGATGAATCGTTTGGCGGCCGCCGAGCAGCTCAACAACAAGGATGGCTACGAGATGATGGAGGCCGATCAGCGCATGGCTGCAACCGGCCAGGGCCAGCTATTCGGCCAGTTCCTGCTCGATCGGGAAGGGGTCGTGCGCTGGAGCTTTACAGAAGTTCCGGAAGGCGGCCAGCGCATGTTCGGGATGCCGAGCCCGGGTGAGTTGATGTCGGCAGCCTCGCAGGTGGCGAGCTAGACATCGTCGCGCGGGCGTGGTGCCCTTGACCGCAGAGGGCACGAGTCGGTGCGCTCGAGGTGGTGCCGCCGTTTCCCCGACCACGCCTGCGCGTGACGAACGATTAATCCGAGCGCACATTAATTCGAGCCCACAATGACCGACATTCAGGAAAGGCTCCTCGAAAGCAAGATCACCGAGATCGAGCGGGCCCGATCCTGGAGCCCCCGCGTGATCTCCAAATTCAAAACGCTCATCAGGAGCGCGATCTATCGCTTCCGGACATGCAATCGCAGTGTTTGAAGCTCCTCTTCGCGGCGCTGAGGGAAATGCCGGCGTGTATCGTGTCGTGCCCGGGGTGGACCCTTACGTCCCTTGCCGGGGCAGCTTCTTTGCCAGCGCGGCTGCCATCGCCGAGATCAGCGGCCGCATGAAATAGGCTTCATCGGCCGGCGAGACGTCCGTCCGCAGTCCATGCGCAGCAAGCTCACCCGAAACCGCCGGGCCCACCGACGCAATCAGCGTCCGGTCGAAGCCGGCACGCAGCTTCGCCTCGCTGCCATGCGCCTTCGCGGCCTCGATCAGGCGGCGGACCTGGCCGAGATTGGTGAGCGCGACCGAATCGATCCGCCCCGCGGCCATGTCGTCGATGGCGGTGACGATGTTGGCATCCGCCGCCTTGGAATCGTAGGCATAGGGCAACACGGCATCGACCTCGGCGCCTTGCGCGGCAAGGGCGCCGATCAGCGCGCCATGGTCCTTGTCGGGATAGAGCTGAAGGCCAAGGCGCCGGCCCTTCAGGTCGAGCTTGCCCAACATCTCGATCACGCCCTCCGTGGTCGGCTTCTCCGTGGTCTGCTGCGCCTCGAGGCCGACCTCACGCAGCGCCTTGCCGGGCTTCGGCCCGCGCGTGAATTTTCGCGATCCGGCGAGGGCCGCGACAAACGCGCCGTCGAGCCCACGCGCCCGCGCGAGCTTCATGATCCGCCGAAGGCCTTCGCCGGTCATCAGCACAAGGTCGTCAAGGGGCCTGTCGATGGCGCGGCGGATCCAGGCCTCGATCGGGGCAGGGTCCGGTGCATCCTGGATGGTAAACATCGGGCATTGCACGACATCGGCGCCTTGCTCGGCCAGAAGCTTCGAGAACTGCGCCTCCTCGCGCGTTTCCAGGATCAGGATGCGGTAGCCGTTCAAGCGCTCGGCCATGGGCGTACTCCGGTCAGTCAAAGCAATCGTCCGTTCATCCTGACTCCGCGCTTCAGGTCGAAGCAAGTCTTGGGATTGGCGCAAGGGGACGTCGGTGATAGAGCAGGGCGCAAATCGTGGGCCGTTCCGCCTCATTTGCCCAAACCTTCATCAAGAGCCAAGCCTGTTCATCAACATGCCCGATCATCAATATGTCCTGACCCTGTCCTGTCCGGATCGTCCCGGCATCGTCTCGGCGGTGTCGACGTTTCTCGCCCACAACGGACAGAACATTCTCGATGCTCAGCAGTTCGACGACATCGAGACCAAGAAGTTCTTCATGCGCGTGGTGTTCACCGCGGCCGATCTAGCCGTGGAACTGTCGGCACTGCAGACCGGCTTTGCCGCGATCGCCGAGCGTTTCGGCATGGACTGGCAGATGCGCGACCGGGCTGCACATCGCAAGGTGATGCTGCTGGTGTCGAAGTCGGACCACTGCCTGGTCGACATCCTCTATCGCTGGCGCACCGGCGAACTGCCGATGACGCTTGCCGCCATCGTCTCCAACCATCCGCGCGAAGTCTATGGCGGGCTCGATTTCGGCGGCATTCCGTTCCACCATCTGCCTGTGACCAAGGAGACCAAGCGCGAGCAGGAGGCACAGATCCTCGACCTCGTCGCCAAGACCAGGACCGATCTGGTCGTGCTCGCCCGCTACATGCAGATCCTGTCGGACGATCTATCGGCGCAGCTTTCGGGGCGCTGCATCAACATCCATCACTCGTTCCTGCCGGGCTTCAAGGGCGCAAAGCCCTATCACCAGGCCCATGAGCGCGGCGTCAAGCTGATCGGCGCCACCGCGCATTACGTCACGCGCGATCTCGACGAAGGTCCGATCATCGACCAGGACGTCGAGCGCATCAGCCATCGCGACATGCCTGAGGATCTCGTCCGCAAGGGCCGCGACATCGAGCGTCGCGTGCTGGCCCGCGCGATCCGCTACCACCTCGACGACCGCGTCATTCTCAACGGCCGCAAGACCGTGGTGTTTGTGGATTAGCGAATAGGGAGTGGCGAGTAGCGAGTGGAAGGGGTGGCTATATTCGGCACTCCCTATTCGCCATTCGCTCCCTTAGCGCACCGCGCCAGCCGGCGCGGTCCCGGTCGTGCCCTTCTGCGCCTGCTCTTCCTTCTCGCGATCCGCCGCCGGCAGCAGCCGCTTGCGTTCGCGCTCCTTCATGTAGGCGTCGTATTGCGGCGTGCCCGCTCGCGGCGGGGCATCGGCCGGCAGCCCGCCGGCCCATTGCGGGATGGAGTCGCCCATGCCGGCGGAGAGTCTTTCGTTGACGGTGCCGCAGCCGGCAAGGTTGGAAGCCAGCAAGGCAACGACGGCAGCGATTGAAGGCAAACGGATACGCATGAGCATCTTCTGGGTCGAGCTGGACCGGGCGCGGATGACCGGCGCCCGATGGGCGCCAGCGGCGCACTCTAGTCCTCAACAAGTAAAATTGGCCTATTCGACGACGGATTTCTTTGTATACAGAATGGTAAAATAATACGCGATTTTAGGCGTTGATTGGGTATCTCTAGGTGGTACGGTATACAGTCCGTATTTTCGGCGGGGGCAATCGAAGTTGGGAATTTCGATCTCGTCGTCCGGCGTATGTTCGAATTCTGCAAAGTGGCGGCGGATTTCTCCAGCCACGTCGCCGCCGGGCGCTCTTACCGTGCAGTATCAACCCGGAGGGACCCGGCTCGCACAGCGAAAGGCTTTCTTGTTGACAGGGCCATTTTATTTGTACAATCGTACAAATATCTCCTCCGCCGTCGATCCGATCGCGCGGCTTGCGCCGAATGGTCGCCCAACGTCCGATTGACAACGGGGTTGCAGAGGACGCCATGTGGCTGCGCGGCATGGCTTGTCCGTAGGTTAGAGCGCGGCAAGGACCGGGTACTCGGTCTGGCGCACAACAGGTCAGGAATGAAGGGGAGGGACATCTGATGTTCGAACGCAGAATTTTTTCACGCACCGTAGCAGCAGCCGCCATCGCGGGCGTTGCAGGCCTTGCGTCTGCCAAGGCCGAGGACAGCGTCAAGGTCGGCCTGATCCTGCCGATGACCGGCGGCCAGGCTTCGACCGGCAAGCAGATCGAGAACGCGATCAAGCTCTACATGCAGCAGAAGGGCGACACCGTCGCCGGCAAGAAGATCGAGATCATCCTCAAGGACGACGCCGCGATCCCGGACAAGACCAAGACCGCCGCGCAGGAGCTGATCGTCAACGACAAGGTCAACTTCATCGCCGGCTTCGGCGTGACGCCGGCCGCGCTGGCGGCCGCGCCGCTGGCGACGCAAGCCAAGATCCCGGAAGTCGTGATGGCGGCCGGCACCTCCATCATCACCGAGCGCTCGCCCTATATCGTGCGCACCAGCTTCACGCTGGCGCAGTCCTCGACCATCATCGGCGACTGGGCGGTGAAGAACGGCATCAAGAAGGTGGCGACGCTCACCTCCGACTACGCGCCGGGCAATGACGCGCTCAACTTCTTCAAGCAGAATTTCACCGCAGGCGGCGGCGAGGTGGTCGAAGAAGTCAAGACGCCGCTCGCCAATCCCGACTTCGCGCCGTTCCTGCAGCGCATGAAGGATGCCAAGCCGGACGCGATCTTCGTGTTCGTGCCGGCCGGCCAGGGCGGCAACTTCATGAAGCAGTATGCCGAGCGTGGCCTCGATAAGGCCGGCATCAAGGTGATCGGGCCGGGCGATGTCACCGACGACGACCTGCTCAACAACATGGGCGACGCCGTGCTCGGCACGGTCACCGCGCATCTCTACTCCGCGGCGCACCCCTCGCAGATGAACAAGGATTTCGTCGCAGCCTACAAGAAGGCGTTCGGCAATCGTCCGGGCTTCATGGCGGTGAGCGGGTATGACGGCATCCACCTGATTTACGAGGCGCTCAAGAAGACGAATGGCGACACCGACGGCACCAAGCTGATCGAGGCCATGAAGGGCCAGAAGTGGGAGAGCCCGCGCGGCCCGATCTCGATCGACCCCGAGACCCGCGACATCGTGCAGAACATCTACATCCGCAAGGTCGAGAAGGTCGACGGCGAGCTCTACAACGTCGAGTTCGCGACCTTCGAGGCCGTCAAGGATCTCGGCAAGACCAAGAAGTGACCCGCGAAAGCGCGTCATCCCGGGCTCTCTCTGCACACCTCTCCCGCTTGCGGGAGAGGTCAGCGCAATCCGGGCGATGCGAAGCATCGTCCCGCGCCGGGTGAGGGCTCTCTCCTCGTCGGGAGTCTCTCAGCGGAGAGACCCTCTCCCCAACCCTCTCCCGCCAGCGGGAGAGGGAGCGCAGCACGACCCTCGGCCACACTTGAGATGATTATCGACGCGCGATGACCTCTATCCTCACCAACCTGTTCGATGGCGTCGCCTACGGCATGCTGCTGTTCGTGCTCGCCTGCGGGCTTGCGGTCACGCTCGGATTGATGAACTTCGTCAATCTCGCCCATGGCGCCTTCGCCATGGCCGGCGGCTATGTCTGCATGGTGCTGGTCAACCGGATGGGCTGGCCGTTCTTCGCAGCGCTGCCGCTCGCTTTCGTCTCCTCCGCCGCGATCGGCATCGCGCTCGAACGGACGCTGTACCGCCACCTCTATGCACGCAGCCATCTCGATCAGGTGCTGTTCACCATCGGCCTGACCTTCATGTCGGTCGCCGCCGTCGACTATATCCAGGGGTCATCACGGGTCTTCATCAACCTGCCGGCGGCGCTTCAGGGGCAGTTCGACCTGTTCGGCGTCGGCATCGGCCGTTACCGGCTGATGATCATCGTGATCTGCGGCCTGCTCACCATCGCGCTTCAGATGGTGCTGGCGAAGACCCGTTTCGGCAGCCGCTTGCGCGCCGCCGTCGACGATCCCCGCGCCGCCAGCGGCCTCGGCATCAACGTGCCGCAGGTGTTCGCCTTCACTTTCGCATTTGGATGCGGGCTCGCCGGCCTCGGCGGCGCGCTCAGCGCCGAGATCCTCGGCCTCGATCCGTACTTCCCGCTGAAGTTCATGATCTACTTCCTGATCGTGGTCACCGTCGGCGGCTCGTCCTCGATCACCGGCCCGTTCCTCGCCTCGCTCCTGCTCGGTATCGGCGACGTCGCCGGCAAATATTACGTGCCGAAGATGGGCCCCTTCGTGATCTACACCATGATGATCGTGATCCTGATCTGGCGTCCGAACGGCCTGTTCGGCCGCACGGCCGCGCGTTGAGTTCGCCGATGAGCGCTTCCTCCGACGTCGGTCATCACGCCCAGCGCCACGCGCGATGGCACTACGGCGAAGTCGCCTTCTGGCTGATCGTGCTGGCCTGCGGCTTTGCATTTCCCACGCGCTATCTGATCATGACCGACATCCTGCGGCTGGCGCTGTTTGCGATGTCGCTCGATCTCATTCTCGGTTATGCCGGCATCGTCTCGCTCGGGCATGCCGCCTTCTTCGGCGTCGGCGCCTATGCCGCGGGGCTTCTCGCGCTTCACGGTATCGTGAACGAGCCCGTGCTGGCGCTGATCGTCGCCGGCCTTGCCGCGATGGTGCTCGGCTTTGCCACTAGTTTCCTGGTGATCCGCGGCGTCGATCTGACGCGCCTGATGGTGACACTCGGCATCGCGCTGCTGCTGGAAGCGCTCGCCGAGCGCTTCTCCAACATCACCGGCGGCACCGACGGCCTGCAGGGCATCGAGATGCAGCCGATCTTCGGCCAGATTCCCTTCGATATGTTCGGCAAGGCCGGCTTCTTCTATTCACTGGCTGTCCTGTTCCTGCTCTTCCTGTTCGCCCGCCGCGTCGTGCACTCGCCGTTCGGCCTGTCGCTGCGCGCGATCAAGAACAATCCGCTGCGCGCCGCCGCGATCGGCATTCCCGTCAACCGTCGCCTGATCGCGATCTACACGCTCGCGGCGTTCTATGCTGGCGTCGCGGGCGCGCTGTTCACCCAGACCACTGCGATCGCCTCGCTCGACGTGTTTGCCTTCGAGCGCTCCGCCGACCTGATGCTTGTGCTCGTCATCGGTGGCACCGGTTACCTCTACGGCGGACTGGTTGGCGCGGTGATCTTCCGCATGCTCCAGGAAGTGTTCTCCACCATCACCCCGCAATACTGGCAGTTCTGGATCGGCCTGGTGCTGGTCGTGATCGTGCTGGTCGGCCGTCAGCGCCTGCACCGCTGGGTGCTGTATGTGCCCAATCTGGTCATCAGGCAGATTGCGGGACGCAAGGCCGTCGTCGCCGTGCCGGAGAGCGACGCATGACCATCGTGCTCGAAACCCAAAATCTCGAAAAGCAGTTCGGCGGCCTGCGCGTCACCCGCGATCTGTCCTTGAAGATCGAGCAGGGCGCCCGCCACGCGCTGATCGGCCCGAACGGCGCCGGCAAGACCACGGTCATCAACCAGCTCACCGGCGTGCTCAAGCCGAATTCGGGCCGTATCCTGCTCGAAGGCCAGGACATCACCGATCTTCCCGTGCACAAGCGTGTGCTGCGCGGCCTGTCGCGCACCTTCCAGATCAACCAGCTCTATCCTGACCTGACGCCGCTCGAGACCATCGGCCTTGCCGTTTCCGAGCGGCTCGGCCATGGCGGCGACTGGTGGCGGCGGATGGGGACGCGCAGCGACGTCAACGGCGAGATCGCCGATCTGCTCGCGCGCTTCCATCTGCTCGACGTCATGAACGAACAGACCGTGACACTGCCCTACGGCAAGCAGCGCCTGCTCGAGATCGCGGTCGCGATCGCCGCCAAGCCGCGCGTGCTGCTGCTCGATGAGCCCGCCGCCGGCGTGCCCGAGAGCGAGCGCCACGACATCCTCGCGGTCGTCGGCAGCCTGCCGCGCGACGTCACCGTGCTCTTGATCGAGCACGACATGGACCTCGTATTCTCCTTCGCCGATCGCATCTCCGTGCTGGTTTCGGGCGCGCTGCTCACCGAGGGGCCGCCCGAGCAGGTCGCGCGCGATCCGCAGGTCAAGGCCGTCTATCTCGGCGAGGAGGCGGTCAATGTCTGACCTGCTCGCGATCGAGGCGTTGCGCGCCGGCTATGGCGAGGCGGTGGTGCTGCCCAACATGTCCCTGCGCCTCGCCGAGGGCCAGGTGCTGGCGCTGCTGGGCCGCAACGGCACCGGCAAGACCACGCTGATCAATTCGATCGTCGGCGTCACCCGTCGCTTCTCCGGCAGCGTGGCGCTCGCCGGCACCGATGTCACTTCGCTCCGGCCCGACCAACGGGCGCGCGCCGGCATCGGCTGGGTGCCGCAGGAGCGCAACATCTTTCGCTCGCTCACCGTGGAAGAAAACATGACCGCGGTGGCTCAGCCCGGTCCCTGGACGGTCGAGAAGGTCTACGAGATGTTCCCGCGGCTGAAGGAGCGCCGGAGCAACTTTGGCAACCAGCTCTCCGGCGGCGAGCAGCAGATGCTGGCGATCGGCCGGGCGCTGACCCTCAACCCGAAAGTGCTGCTGCTGGACGAGCCGACCGAGGGCCTTGCCCCCATCATCGTCGAGGAGCTCTTGAAGGCGATCGGCAGCATCACGCGGGCCGGCGGCATCTGCTCGATCATCGTCGAACAGAACGCCCAAAAGATTCTGGGGCTGGCCGACCGCGTTGTGATATTGGAGCGCGGGACGATCGTCCACGACGCTCCGAGCGCCGCGCTGAAAACCGATCCCTCGGTCCTGGAACGCCATCTCGGCGTCGCCGGGGCGGCGGCTCACTAAACTAAAATGTCCAGGGAGTAAGACATGCAGCGAACCAAAGCCCCTTTCCGCGCCGACGAGGTCGGCAGCCTCCTGCGTCCGGCCAAGATCAAGGAAGCCCGCAGCCGTCTCGAGAAGGGCGAGATCTCGGCCGACGATCTGCGCAAGATCGAGGACATGGAGATCGAGAAGGTCGTGCACAAGCAGGCCTCGATCGGTCTCAAGCTCGCGACCGACGGCGAATTCCGCCGCTCCTGGTGGCATTTCGACTTCCTCGCCAAGCTCACCGGCTGCGAGCTGTTTCATCCTGACGCCGGCATCCAGTTCGCAGGCGTGCAGACCCGCCACGACGCGGTACGGGTGATCGACAAGCTCGACTTCCCCGACAACCACCCGATGCTCGACCACTTCCGTTTCCTGAAGAAGGTCGCCGACCAGGCCCACGTCACCGCCAAGATGACGATACCTTCGCCGGCGGTGCTGCACTTCCGCGGCGGCCGCAAGTCGATTTCCAAGGACATCTATCCCGATCTCGAGGCCTTCTATGAAGACCTCGGCAAGACCTACCGGAAAGCCGTCAAGGCGTTCTACGACGCCGGCTGCCGTTATCTCCAGTTCGACGACACCGTGTGGGCCTATCTTTGCTCGCAGGATGAACTGCAGAAGGCGCGCGAGCGCGGCGACAATCCGGACGGTCTCCAGCAGATCTATGCCCGCATCATCAACTACGCGCTGGCCGAGAAGCCCGCCGACATGGTGGTGACGACGCATGTCTGCCGCGGCAATTTCCGTTCGACCTGGATTTCTTCGGGCGGCTATGAGCCGGTCGCGGAGACCATGCTCGCCGGCACCAATTACGACGGCTACTTCCTCGAATATGACAGCGACCGTGCCGGCGGCTTCGAGCCGCTGCGTTTCCTGCCCAAGGGCAACAAGGTCGTGGTGGTCGGCGTCATCACCTCCAAGTTCGGCGAGCTCGAGAAGAAGGACGACATCAAGCGCCGTCTGGAAGAAGCCGCCAAGTTCGCCCCGCTGGAGCAGCTCGCGCTGTCGCCGCAATGCGGCTTTGCCTCGACGGAAGAGGGCAACGTTCTCTCCGAGGAAGAGCAGTGGGCGAAGCTGAGCCTTGCGGTCGAGATCGCGAAGGAAGTGTGGGGCAACTGAGATACCAAGTGGCTGCTGTCATTCTCCGCGAAAGCGGGGAATCCAGTACGCTGCGGCTTCTCCGTATCCCACGACAGTCTCTGGAATACCGGATCGCCCGGGCAAGCCGGGCGATGACACCTGAGTGTTGGGCGAACAGCGCGTTGTTCAAAACCAGCGCGCAAGCCCACCCTCACTTCTCCGCCAGATAGACCTCGCCCAGCAGCGACGAGTTCGACCACGGCACCTGCTTGTTCTTGGTGCTCGAGACCACCTCCGCCCGCACCCGCGTCAGCATCTGCTGCACCTCCAACCCCGGGGTGCCGAGATGGCGAGACAGCGCGGCGGAGAACGGCGAATTCGCGCCTTCGCCGTCGAGCGCGACCTGGCCCGGCGCGGTAGCGAATGCGATCAGCGTGCCGGCCCCTAACGTCGCGCCGCTGCCGAGGCTCGTCGGTGCAGCGAGACCCGAAGCGCCCTCGATGCCGCGACTGCTGCCGGCGGATGCGACCTGCTGCGCCATGGGATTGTTGCGGCAGGCATCGAAGATCAGGATGTTGGTGCGAACCTGGTCGTCGAGGCCCGCCATGATCGTGTCCATGTCGATCATCGCCTCGGTCATATCAGTGCCGGGCTTGAGCTCAACGTCGACGGGAATGAGGTAGTTGCGGCCGTCGACCTGGACGCCATGGCCGGCATAATAGACCACCGCAACCTGCGCCCGCGCGGCCTCCCGCAAGAAGTCGCGCGTCATCTTCTGCATCGCGGCGCGGTCGAGATCGACGCCCTCGGACACGGTGAAGCCGATGTCGCGCAGGCTCTTGGCGACAGCGCGTGCATCGCTGGCCGGATTGGGCAGTGCCTTGACATGCGCATAGGCGCCGTTGCCGATGATGAGCGCCATGCGTGCACCGCGAGCGGGCGAGGGGATCTGCGCTGCGCCCGTCCTCTGCTGCGGGGCAGGGGCCGCGGTCGGCTGCGTCGCCGGCGAGGGCGCATCGCGGGGGATCGGGGCGCTCGTATCCGTCACCAGCGACAGCCGCACCTTTGCGGTGGCTTGGCTGGCCTTGCTGCCGGCGTCCGACGCCACGATCGCGAGCGCCGCTTTGTAGTCCTCGCGCGCGCTTGCGTAGTCGCCCTTCGCTTCATAGGCCAGCGCGCGATGGGTGTAGCCGGAGATCAGCACGCTGTTCGGCGGTGTCATGATGTTGGCCGGCGGCTTGTCCCTGGCGAGCCGGATCGCCTCGCTGCCGTCGGCGATGGCGCGATCGAGATCGCCCTTGGCGCGCCAGATCGCGGTGCGGTTGATCAGCGGCTGGGGCAGCGAGGGGTCTAAGCGGATCGCCTGGTTGATGTCGGCGAGCGCGCCGTCGAGATCGCCGAGCGCCTCCTTCGAGATACCGCGGTTCTGGAACGAGAACGCGGATTTCGGATCGGCCTTGATCGACATGTCGTAATCGGCAATGGCCTTGGCATAGTCGTGCTTGCCGCGCCAGGCATTGCCGCGGTTGTGGAAGATGATGCCGCTGGGCGCGCCGAGCTTCAGCGCGTCGTCGAAATCGGCGATCGCGATATCGTAGTCGCCTTTGTCGTAAAAGGCCGATCCCCTCAGGTTGTAGGCCGCCTGGCTCGGCTGGAGCCGGATCGCTTCGGTGGCGTCGGTGATGACTTTTGCGTAGTCGCCCTTCTTGTTCCAGCCCACCGCGCGCCAGAAATGGATCGTCGCAAGCTGCTCGCCCCGAAACACCTTCAAGGCGATGATCTTGGTGCAGGCGTCGATCATCTTGTCCGCTGGCGTCGTGTCGGTGGTGCAGAGCGGCCCAAGCTGGTTGCGCGCCTGCGCGACAGCGGGCGCGGACCACAGGGTTACGGCGAGCAGGCTGAGCGCGACGAGCAGGCGGCGCATGGCGATGGCCCCATCGGAGAGAAGCGCCTGTTTGTTGCCCGGCGGGGTGCATGGGTTCACGGCTCGCGGCGGCGCGAACGGTGGGGAGACGCCTTGATCCTCTATTCCCTTAGTGGGCAGATTTTGCTAGGAGGCGAAGCCCAACTTTTCTGCCCACCGCGTCCCACCCATGAAAAACGACGAAATTCTGAGCCAAATCACCGAGTTCTGCCGCAAGGCGGACATGGCGGAATCGACGTTCGGCCGGCGCGCGGTGAACGATGGGAAGCTGGTGCATCGCCTGCGCGAGGGCAAGCGCATCACCATCGATACGCTGGACCGGATCCAGGCCTATATGGCGGCATCGATGGCCGGCGGCGTGCCGCCGCCGCGCGGGCTTCAGGTGCCGCCCGAAAAGCGCGATCCACGCGGCAATTTCCGTTTCTTCGAGAATCGCCAGAAGTACCTGCTGTTCGTCCACACCTGCAGCGAGAAGCGGGTGGTCGCCGACAGGGTCGCACTGGAGCTTTCCTCCATCCATCCGCGCCCGCCGGCCTTGCGCGTGTTCGACGCCGGCGTCGGCGACGGCACGGTTCTGGCGCGGGTGCTGCGCGCGACGCATCAGCGCTACCCGCACATGCCGTTCTACGTCGCCGGCAAGGAGCTCAGCCTCGAGGACCTGCGCCTGACGCTGGAGAAGGTGCCGGACCGCATTTTCGAGCATCCGGCGTCGGTTTTCGTCTTCACCAACATGTTCTACTCGGAGGCGCCCTGGCTCACGCCGTCATCGCCTGCGGCGGCGGCTGCGACCGTCTGGCACGAGGTCCCGCTGCGGGGCGCCTCTTCAGGTGAGTTCGAGCAGCAGATCGCGGAGCTGAGACCGTTCCTGGAGCAGAACTGGCGCGCCGCGATCAGCCCACGCACCGCCATGCCGCTGTACGAACGGCCGGTCGTCCTGGTGCTCTATCGCGAGGACCACAGATTCCTGCTGGATTCGACCATTCCGCGGCCGGGCCAGACCGAGGCCAATTTCGACCTCGTCATCGCATCCCAGCCCTACCGGGCCCTGTCCTCGGTCAACTTCCGGGCCAAGCGGATCATCGCCCCGCTGGCGCGGGCGCTTCGGCCGGGAGGCCGGCTGATCGGAATCCACTCCCATGGCCAGGATCCGGGCATGGAAATGATCCAGGCAATCTGGCCCGGAGAAAATCCTTTCGCTGTGAGCCGTCATGAGCTATTGCGCGCCGTTAAGTATGAACTTGGTTCGTTGGGCCGCGACTTAAATTTTAATGCATATGCGGATAACCGCTCGATCTTCAGGTATGATATGGAAGCGCTGCCCAACGAGGTAACCGGCACCATCGGAACCTCGACAGCCTTTGCAGCGTGGAATGCGGCGGTGTATGTCGCTCAGATTGAGGACGACCGGTTGACAGAAATGACTCAAAACGGCCGCACTCTGGATGCCGCCAGGGACGTGCTGCGGAAGTACAATGGGCTCTGGTTTCTCGACGAATCCTACGTCATCTCGCGCCGGCGTGATTGACACCATCCACAGGTAAACATCGCAAACGCCCGCCGGTTTAGCGGCGGAACAAGGGGTTACTGATGCGCGCGTCCTATCTCTTCACCAGCGAGTCCGTGTCCGAGGGCCATCCGGACAAGGTGTGCGACCGGATCTCCGACGAGATCGTCGATCTGTTCTACCGCGAAGGGCCCAAGGCCGGCATCGACCCCTGGCAGATTCGCGCCGCCTGCGAGACCCTGGCGACCACCAACAAGGTGGTGATCGCCGGTGAGACCCGCGGTCCGAAGTCGGTGACCAACGAGCAGATCGAGGGCGTCGTCCGGGGTGCGATCAAGGACATCGGCTACGAGCAGGAAGGCTTCCACTGGAAGACCTGCGACATCGAGATCCTGCTGCATCCGCAGTCGGCCGACATCGCCCAGGGCGTCGATGCGCTTCAGCCGGGCGAGGTCAAGGAAGAGGGCGCGGGCGACCAGGGCATCATGTTCGGTTACGCCACCAACGAGACGCCCGATCTGATGCCGGCGCCGATCTTCTACGCCCACAAGATCCTGCGCCTGATCTCCGAAGCCCGTCACTCCGGCAAGGAGAAGGTGCTCGGTCCGGACTCCAAAAGCCAGGTCACCGTGCAGTACGAGAACGGCAAGCCGGTCGGCGTGCGCGAGATCGTGGTCTCGCATCAGCACCTGGTCGAGGACATCTCGTCCAAGCAGATCCGCGACATCGTCGAGCCGTATGTGCGCGAGGCGCTGCCGAAGGACTGGATCACGCCGAAGACGATCTGGCACATCAACCCGACCGGCAAGTTCTTCATCGGTGGTCCCGACGGCGACTCCGGCCTGACCGGCCGCAAGATCATCGTCGACACCTATGGTGGCGCGGCCCCGCATGGCGGCGGCGCGTTCTCCGGCAAGGATCCGACCAAGGTCGACCGCTCGGCGGCTTATGCCGCGCGCTACGTCGCCAAGAACATCGTCGCTGCCGGCCTTGCCGACCGCTGCACGCTCCAGCTCGCCTACGCCATCGGCGTGGCGCGTCCGCTGTCGATCTACATCGACACCCACGGCACCGGTAAGGTGCCGGAGGAGCAGCTCGAGAAGGCGGCGGCGCAGGCGATGGATCTGACGCCCCGCGGCATCCGCAGCCATCTCGACCTCAACCGCCCGATCTACGCGCGCACCTCGGCCTACGGCCATTTCGGCCGCACGCCCGACAACGAGGGCGGCTTCTCCTGGGAGAAGACCGACCTCGTCGAGCAGCTCAAGCGCGCACTCTAAGTCACTTGCGTCATTCCGGGGCGCCGCAACAGCGGCGAACCCGGAATCTCGAACTGCTGGTTTCCGGGTTCGCTCGTTTCACGAGCGTCCCGGAATGACGAGCCAAACAAACAGGAACCCACTATGAACGCGAAGCCCGGCTTCACCGATTACATCGTCAAGGACATTTCGCTCGCCGATTTCGGCCGCAAGGAGCTCTCGCTGGCCGAGACCGAGATGCCCGGCCTGATGGCCACCCGCGAGGAGTACGGCCCGAAGCAGCCGCTGAAGGGCGCGCGCATCGCCGGCTCGCTGCACATGACGATCCAGACCGGCGTGCTGATCGAGACGCTGGCGGCGCTCGGCGCCGACATTCGCTGGGTCTCCTGCAACATCTATTCGACCCAGGACCACGCCGCCGCTGCGATCGCAGCCGCCGGCATTCCCGTCTTCGCCGTCAAGGGCGAGACGCTGAAAGACTACTGGGACTACACCGCCAAGCTGTTTGACTGGCACGGCGGCGGTCACCCGAACATGATCCTCGATGACGGCGGCGATGCCACCATGTACGTCCATCTCGGTCTGCGCGCCGAGAACGGCGACGCCGCGTTCCTGGACAAGCCGGGTTCGGAAGAAGAGGAAGTCTTCTTCGCGCTTCTGAAGAAGCAGCTCAAGGAGAAGCCGAAGGGCTACTTCGCCGAGATCGCCAAGAGCATCAAGGGCGTTTCCGAAGAGACCACCACTGGCGTGCATCGTCTCTATGACATGCAGAAGGCCGGCACGCTGCTGTGGCCCGCCATCAACGTCAACGACAGCGTCACCAAGTCGAAGTTCGACAACCTCTATGGCTGCCGTGAATCGCTGGTCGACGGCATCCGCCGCGGTACCGACGTGATGATGTCGGGCAAGGTGGCGATGGTCGCGGGCTTCGGCGACGTCGGCAAGGGTTCGGCGGCCTCGCTGCGCCAGGCCGGCTGCCGCGTCATGGTGTCGGAAGTCGATCCCATCTGCGCGCTGCAAGCGGCGATGGAGGGCTACGAGGTCGTGACGATGGAAGACGCCGCTCCCCGCGCCGACATCTTCGTCACCGCCACCGGCAATAAGGACATCATCACCATCGAGCACATGCGCGCGATGAAGGATCGCGCCATCGTCTGCAACATCGGTCACTTCGACAACGAGATCCAGATCGCGGGTCTGCGTAACCTGAAGTGGACCAACATCAAGCCGCAGGTCGACGAGATCGAATTCCCCGACAAGCACCGCATCATCATGCTGTCGGAGGGCCGCCTCGTGAACCTCGGCAACGCGATGGGCCATCCGTCCTTCGTGATGTCGGCGTCCTTCACCAACCAGACGCTGGCGCAGATCGAGCTGTTCGCCAACAACAAGGACGGCAAGTACAAGAAGGAAGTCTACGTGCTGCCGAAGTCGCTCGACGAGAAGGTCGCGCGCCTGCACCTCGCCAAGATCGGCGTCAAGCTCACCGAGCTGCGCAAGGACCAGGCCGACTACATCGGCGTCAAGCAGGAAGGTCCGTACAAGTCGGACCACTACCGCTACTGATCTGCCGGTTCGACTGAGCATCGACGCAAAGCCCCGGAGTGATCCGGGGCTTTGTTGTTTCGGCGCATGGAATTCAACTCGCTTTGCAGTTGCTGCACGGCCGATTGCCAATTGACGGCCAGCGGCGACGGTCCGACAATCCTCGCCGGCGGAGGAAACCATGCAACAAGAACATTTCGACGTCCTCATCGTCGGTGCCGGGTTATCCGGCATCGGCGCCGGCTATCATCTGCAGAGCAAGTGCCCGGCCAAGAGCTACGTCATCCTGGAGGGGCGCGACTGCATCGGCGGGACCTGGGACCTGTTTCGCTATCCCGGCGTCCGCTCCGACAGCGACATGTTCACGCTCGGCTATTCGTTCAAGCCGTGGACCGATCCGAAGGCGATCGCCGACGGGCCGCAGATCCTGAACTATGTGCGCGAGACCGCGGCCGAGAACGGCATCGAGAAGCACATCCGTTTCCGCCATCGCGTCAAGCGCGCGTCGTGGTCGACGCCGGACGCGCGCTGGACCATCGAGGCCGAGCGCATCACGGGCGAGGGCGCGACCGAGGTGGTGCGCTTCACCTGCAATTTCCTGTTCATGTGCTCGGGCTATTACAAATACGAGGCGGGCTACACGCCGGAGTTCAAGGGCGCCGCTGATTTCGCCGGCCGCATCGTCCATCCGCAGAAATGGGCCGAGGACATCGACTACGCGGGCAAGCGCGTCGTGGTGATCGGCTCGGGCGCGACCGCGGTGACGCTGGTGCCGGAGCTCGCCAAGAAGGCGGCGCAGGTCACCATGCTGCAGCGCTCTCCGACCTACGTGGTGTCGCGCCCTGCGCAGGATCCGGTCGCCAACAAGATCCGCCGTAACCTGCCGACGCGGCTTGCCTATCATGTCATCCGCTGGCGCAACGTGATGTGGGGGATGTTCTTCTTCCAGCTCAGCCGGCGCCGCCCTGCGAAGGTCAAGGAGCTGGTCCTCAAGGGCGTGCAGATGGCGCTTGGCCCCGACTACGACGTCGCCACCCATTTCACGCCGCGCTACAATCCCTGGGACCAGCGGCTGTGCCTGGTGCCTGACGGCGACCTGTTCAAGGCGATCCGCGAGCAGCGCGCCTCCGTCGTCACGAGCGAGATCGACACGTTCACGCGCGACGGCATTCGCCTGAAGGACGGCAGCGAGCTTGCCGCCGACATCATCGTGACGGCGACCGGGCTGGTGCTCCAGGTCGTCGGCGGTCTCGACGTCAGTGTCGACGGCCGTGCCGTGGATTTCGCCAACACGCTGACCTACAAGGGCATGATGTATGCCGACGTGCCCAACATGGCCTCGGCCTTCGGCTACACCAATGCGTCCTGGACGCTGAAATGCGACCTCACCTGCGAATATGTCTGCCGGCTCATCAATTACATGGACCGGCACAATTTCCGCCAGTGCATGCCGCACAACGACGACCCCGAGATCACCGCGCAGCCGTCGCTGGACTTCACCTCGGGATACGTGCAGCGCTCGGTTGCCAAGATGCCGAAGCAGGGCTCGAAGCAGCCGTGGCGGCTGTACCAGAACTACGCGCTCGACATCGTCTCCTTGCGCTTCGGCCGGATCGACGACGGCGTGATGCGATATTCCTGATCACGCCGCGGGCTGCATCTATGCCTTGCGCGTAGTGAGCGCGAGGCCAAGGTCGATCGCCAGTGCCAGCACCACCGCCGCACCGCCGAGTCCGAACAGGACCAGATAGTCGCCACCGGTCTGCGCATAGATCCACGAGAACCCGTAGGCCGCTGCCGCCTGGAACAGCGCAAAGCTCGTAGTGGCGTGGCTCCAGGTCGCGCGCTGTTGTTCGGCCGAATGTGGCACGAGCTCGTGGATGCGCCCGAGCACCAGGGGCACGATGCCGGGCGTGAAGCCGCCGACCACAATGCTCGATACGATCAGCGAAAGAGGTGCGGTGCTGACGGTCGGCAGCAGCACGGCGGCCGCCTCGATCAGAAAGGCCGCGCGTAGCGCCGGACCGAAGCCGGCGCGGTCACCGAGATGGCCGGTGGCGAGCGGGCCGACGATGGCGCCGAGACCGTACAGCACCCAATAGCGCGATCCCGCGGCAATACCCTGGCCGAGGCCGCGCGCCACGAAATCGACGAGGAAGACCATGTGCGGCACCAGGGCGACCGCGTTGAGGCCGTACTGGATCAGCAGCGCGCGGGCGATGGCCGAGGTTTGATGGTGCTTGGCTTGAGCGGGCGGAGTATCGCTGTTCGCTTCGGCGGGCCAGTTCCACCAGCTCGCGAGCGTGAGCACGGCGGAGAGCACGCCGAGCCCATACCAGCTCTGCTGCAAGCCCTGTTGCAGCAGCAGCGGCACCAGCGTGCCCGATGCGGCGACGCCGAGGCCGACGCCGGCGAAGATCACGCCGCCGATGATGCCGCGCCTCGCAGCTGAGGTGTGCGGCAGAATGACGGAGGCCGCCAGCACCATGATGATTCCGCCAGTGAGGCCGGAGAGGAAGCGCCAGGCGAAGAACCAGGTGAACGACACCGGCGACGAGCTGGCGAAGAAGGAGAGGGTGGCAAGCAGCATCATCGCCCGCAACGCGCGAACCGCGCCGATGCGGCTGGCGACACTCCGCGCCGCGAGCGCGCCGGCGAGATAGCCGGCAAGGTTCGCCGCACCGAGATAGACGACGTCTGATGCGCTGAACCATTTTGCCGCGATCAGGGCCGGGATCAGCGGGGTATAGGAAAAGCGGGCGAGGCCAAGGCCGACCAGTGATGCGGACAATCCTGCCACGGCATATCGCCAGGTTCTTTGGGACGTTGACCCTGAGTTTGATCCCGGCTGCGGGTGCAGCCGGGTCTCGACCTGTTGCTTCATATCTGCGTTGGTCATGTCATCCTCCTGCGCTCAATGGCGCGCGGATCATCCGGTCTGGGCGCGGCGCCGCCGGAATTCCGGCACGGGCAGGCCGCCCCAGCCCCAATTGTCCAGGTCGACCTCCTCGATCACGACGAAGGTCGAATCGAGCGGCTTGCCGAGCACGTCGAGCAGCAGCTGGCTCGATCCCTTGATCAGCGCGGCTTTCTCCTCCGCGGTGAGCGACGCCGCTCGCGGCGTCGTTCCTTCGCGGGTCACCTGGATTGTGACGATGGGCATTGTGGCCTTCCTCTCACGCTCAGTGGCCGGCGCTCTGGCCGCCGTCGACATGCAGGATCTCGCCGGTGACGAAGGAGGCGCCCTCGAGATAAAGGACGGCACCGACGATGTCGGACATCTCGCCCATGTGGCCCACGGGGTGCAGTGCGTTGAGCTGGGCATGTGTCGCGGCCGGGTGCATCGGCGACTTGATGATCCCTGGCGAGACCGCGTTCACGCGAATGCCGCGCCTGGCGTATTCGATCGCGAGCGACTTGGTCGCGGCGTTCAGGCCTCCCTTGCTCAGCGAGGCCAGCACCGAGGGGACGTTGGAATTGGCCTGATCGGTCAGCGTGGTCGTGATCTGGACGACGTGACCCGAACCCTGCTTCTCCATCTCGGCGATGGCGAGCTGCGTGATGTGGAAGAAGCCCGCGACGTTGGTGCCCATCACCGCCGCGTAATCCTCGGCCGTGTACTGCGTGAACGGCTTTGCGACAAAGATGCCGGCATTGTTGACCAGCGTGTCGACGCGCCCGAAGCGGGCGACGGCCTGCGAAACCACACGCTCGGCGGTGCTCCGGTCGGCGATATCGCCCGCCACGGCGAGGACGTCGTCGTCACCCGACGGCTTGATGGAGCGTGCGGTTGCGACGACGCGGTAGTTGCGATCGCGAAAACCCTGGACCAGGGCGGCGCCGATGCCCTGCGAAGCACCGGTAATGATGGCGACTTTCTGCTCGATACCCATGACGGGCTCCTGTTGTTGACCTTCAGAACCTGCGCCAGCACTCAGCTGGCTTGCGTCATGAGGTACGCCGCGGTAGCCCGGCCGCGAAGACACGCCGTCCGGCAGACACTCTTTCGCGGCGCGTACGAATGCCGGGGCGGCGCCTGGCGACGGTTGTCGCCGCGGAGGGGAACGCCTAGCCTGCGGCCGGTGTCTGAGAGGGGCGGCGGGTAGGCATGGATCGTCTGGATGCGATGAAAGTGTTCGTCCTTGCGGTGGACGAGGGCAGCCTGGCTGCCGCCGGCCGCAAGCTCGGCCGCTCGCCGGCGGCGGTGAGCCGCGCCATCGCCTTTCTCGAGGAGCGGGTCGGCGCCGAGCTGCTGCATCGGACGACGCGCTCGATCAAGCTCAGTGAGGAGGGGGAGCGCTATGTCGTGATCTGCCGCCGCGTGCTCACCGAGCTGGAGGAGGCCGACGACATCGCGGCCGGACCGCGCTCGGCGCCGCGCGGCCTGCTCACGATCACCGCTCCCGTGGTGTCGGGCGAGATGGTGCTGAGGCCGATCCTGGATGCGTTTCTCGATGCCTGTCCGACGGTGTCGGCCAAGCTGTTGCTGTTCGATCGCGCGGTCAATCTGATCGAGGAGGGCATCGACATCGCGCTTCGCATCGGTCCCCTCGCGGATTCGGCGATGGTGGCAATGCGGGTCGGCGAGATCAGCCGTGTGGTCGTGGCAGCCCCACGCTATCTGAAGCAGCATCCCCGCCTCAATGAGCCCGGCGATCTCGCCAAGCATCAGATCGTGGCGATGGCGCATCTGCCCAATTCCTGGACCTTCGCGCCGCAGGCCGATGGCTCGGTGCCGCGTACGGTCCAGTTCACGCCGCGTCTCATCGTCAACAGCACCTACGCGGCCGTAGCCTCCGCCGTTGCCGGCCGCGGCGTCGCGCGGATGTATTCGTACCAGGTGGCCGAGCAGGTTGCGCGCGGCGAGCTCGAGATCGTTCTGGCCGGCGAGAAGGATCCGGAGATGCCGGCGCACCTGATTTGCCCGCAGGGCCGGCTCTCCGTGCCGAAGGTGCGGGCCTTCACCGACTTTGCCGTGCCGCGGCTGAAAAAGCACTTTGCGCAGCTCAAGAAGAGCGTCGCTGCACGCTGAGCATCGCTGCCGCCAATGCGTTGTTTTGCGTATTCGGTCATCGGGGTGAATCGGCCACTCTGTCCAAACGGTTAACGTCGGATTAACCGCGGACTCCTAGCCTGTCTCGGCCGGGGTTACTCGCAAGGCCGAGGTGAGCCCAATGGAAGCCCAGAAGATCGCGGTCGACGCCCTCGTCGCGCTGACCGATTGCGACCGCAACGCTGTCGTTGCCTTTATCCGCCAGCTCTATCTCGCCGGGGTGACCGACCCCAAGCGTTTGACCTTCAAGGGTCTGCAGGCGCTGTCGCGGGCGTGAGCGGCTGGGTTTCGGCGGGCCATCCCTGTGCTCTCGCCAGTGTGACCGCAACGCAGCGGTGAATATATTGCCGCTCGGCCTGGCTCAAGGTAGATGACGTCCTCAGCTAAGTCTCTGGGGAACGGGGATATGCTGAAACAGCTTTTTGCACCCCAACTTGTCGTCCTTTATGTGCTTGCGGCCTCGACGATTTACGTTCACTTCCGCGGCAAGCAGCGACTGCGCTTTGCGCGCCAGCTCGGCGATCACTCGACCTACCTCGCGCCCTACAATGTGCTGATGTATGCGGGCTCGGCGGTGCCGAACAAGCCGGTAATCCCGGTCGAGCAATTTCCGGAGTTGAAGCCGCTCAGTGCGAACTGGGAGACGATCCGCGACGAGGCCGTGCGCCTGTTCGACGAAGGCTTCATCCGCGCGGCCGCGAGGAACAACGACTGGGGCTTCTACTCGTTCTTCAAGAGCGGCTGGAAGCGCTTTTACCTGAAATGGTATGACGACTTCCTGCCCTCGGCGCGGACGCTGTGCCCGAAGACGGTGGAGCTGCTCAATGCGATCCCGAGCGTGCACGGCGCGATGTTCGCGATGCTGCCGCCGGGCGGCAAGTTAGGGGCGCACCGCGATCCCTTCGCCGGCTCGCTGCGCTACCACCTCGGGCTGGTCACGCCGAACTCCAGCAAGTGCCGCATCCTGGTCGACGGCGTCGAATGCGTCTGGCGCGACGGCGAGGCCTTCATGTTCGACGAGACCTTCATCCACAGCGCCGAGAACGCGACCGACGTCAACCGCATCATCCTGTTCTGCGACGTCGAGCGCCCGATGAAGTACGGCTTCATGACCGCGGTCAACCGCTGGGTCAGCCGTCACATCGTCAAGGCGTCGGCGACCCAGAACGTCGACGGCGAGAATGTCGGTATGCTCAACAAGGTGTTCGGCAAGCTCTATGAGATCCATCTCGCCAGCCGAAAGGTCAAGGCATGGAATCGCAACGTCTATTACACGCTGAAATACTCGCTGACCGCGCTGGTCCTCGGCTTGATCGTGTTGTCGGCGTTGTGGTGACGTAGATGCGTGGGGTGGATTAGCGAAAGCCTAATCCACCATTCGGTGCATCGGCAATTGACGCCACGTGATGTGGCGCGATGCGTTGGCGGATTGCGCTCCGCTGATTAGCGGATTGCAGCGAAGCAGGCTGTCAGCACCGTCTAGTGATGGTGTTTGTGCCCTGCAGAGCTATCAGGGCGCTGGTAGCCTCGCAGCTCTGCGTATCGTTGCATTTGGCTCTGATCGAGCAAGGCCGCGGTCGATAAATGATACTTGAGGTGGCTCTCGCGGAGCCGGCCCTGCGTTTCCGAAATGGCAACGATGGTTGCCTTGAGCGACTCCGGCGTCACGGCGCGGGCGGAGAACAGGTTGTCCAACTCCCTCTCTTGCTCGACGAGCTTGTTGCCCAGCGGGACCGTCTCTTGCTTCATCGAATCGAAGAGGTGCTGAATCTCGGCGCGCTGATCCGCGGTCAGCTCGAGGCGATCACCGAGCTCGAGAACGTGGCTGGGGCCGGGATATCCATTGAGCTCAGCGGCAAGCGCGAGGCCCATACCGCGTCCGCTCTGGAGATCGTCGATCTGCTGGTGCGACAACGCCTTGACGGGACGCTGCTCGAGGCCCGCATAGGGTTTGCTGGACTGCGCGCTGGCAGCGTTGCAGGTGACCACAAGCGTGGCCGCAAGCAGGAGAAGGCGTCTCATGAGTCTGGCTCCATGAAATCAGGCCGGCTGGTCGATCGATCTCCACCGGGGGGGCTCTCGTGGTCCACATCTTGCTGGAAGGTCTCTCCCATGGCAACAAAGCTTGCCGTGATCGAGGTGCCGAAGATGGAGCAGGTGATGGCCCTCTTGCCGACCGCCGACAGCGAGACGAAGCAATTCTTCCTGGCGTGGCTGGAGACCTTCGCCGGCTACGTCCGCGAGGTCGACTACGCCTCGGCGCGGCCGCTCTTCCATCCGGATGTGCTTGCCTTCGGCACGCATAACGATGTCATCCCTGGCCTCGACCAATGGGTCACAACGCAATGGGACAACGTCTGGCCGAAGACGAGCGACTTCCGTTTCGTCGTCGACCAGACCTCGATTCTGGCATCTCCCGACGGCACGATGGCAACCGTGATCGCGCCGTGGACGAGCACGGGCTATCATCCCGATGGCAGCGCGTTTGCGCGGCCCGGGCGAGCGACCATGATCTTTTCGAGGGATGGCAATGGCTGGCTATGTGTGCATTCGCACATGTCGCTCAATCGCGGTGTGCCGCAGGTGAGCCACGCCAATCGGCCGGTGAAGGCATGGTAGTCCGATCCGAATAGAAAAGGCCCCGGACACGTCCGGGGCCTTTCGATTTCGGGATGTGGCGCAGCTTACTCGGGCTGGCCGATCGACACCTTCAGCCCGCCGACACCGTCGACGCCGCATTCGAGCTTGTCGCCGGGCTGGAGCTGCGACACGCCGGCCGGGGTGCCCGTCATGATGATGTCGCCGGCGGCGAGCTTCACCTGCTGCGAGAGCTGCCAGATGATCTCGGGCACGTTCCAGATCAGCTCGGTGAGATCGCCCTTCTGGGCCTCCTTGCCGTTGACCGTGAGCCAGATCTTGCCCTTGGCGGGATGGCCGATCTTCGAGGCCGGCTGAATCGCGGAGCACGGAGCGGAGCCATCGAACGACTTGCCGATCTCCCAGGGGCGCTCCTTCTTGCGCGAGGCGATCTGGAGGTCGCGGCGGGTGAGGTCGATGCCGACGGCATAGCCGTAGACGTGATCCAGCGCCTTCTCGGCGGGAATGTTCAGGCCGCCGCTCTTCATCGCGACGATCAGCTCGACCTCGTGATGCAAATCCTTGGTCAGCGGCGGATAGGGAATGGTGGCGCCGTCGGGCACCAGCATATCGGCGTGCTTGGCGAAGAAGAACGGCGGGGCACGCTCGTCATTGCCCATCTCGCGGATGTGCTCGAGATAGTTGCGGCCGACGCACCAGATGCGGCGCACCGGATAGCGGCCGCTTTCGCCGACGACGGGAAGCGAAGCCTGGGGCGGAAGCGGGATGACGTAGGAGGCGGCGTTCATGCGGGTCTCGCTGCTCTTGAGGTGAAGGAAATTCTATGCGGTTGCGCTGATCGGCGCCAGAGCGCCGGCATCGTGGTGTTGCAGGCGGAAGAACGAGGCATAGCGGCCGCCGCGGCGGAGCAACTCGTCATGCCGGCCCTGCTCGACGATTTCGCCGCCCTCGATTACCAGGATGCTGTCGGCGTGCATGATGGTGTGCAGGCGATGCGCGATCACGATGGTGGTGCGGTTGTGGCAGAGATGCTCGATCGCCTCCTGCACCTGCCGCTCGGATTCGGAATCGAGCGCTGCGGTGGCTTCATCAAGCAGGATGATCGGCGCGTTCTTGATCAGCGCGCGCGCCACGGCGATGCGCTGGCGCTGGCCGCCTGAAAGCTGCGTGCCGTGCTCGCCGACCGGCGTGTCGTAGCCGAGCGGGAAGCCCATGATGAAATCATGCGCGCAAGCCGCCTTCGCCGCCTCGGTGATCTCGTCCGCGCTCGCGCCGGGCCGGCCGAAGGCGATGTTGCTCCGGATGGTGTCGCGGAACAGATAGACGTCCTGCCCGACATAGGCGGTCTGCGCCCGCAGCGATTTGCGTGAGATTGCGCCGATCGACTGGCCGTCGATCACGATGTCGCCTTGCGTCACCTCATAGAAGCGCAGCAGCAGCGCCAGCACGGTCGACTTGCCGCCGCCGGAGGGCCCGACCAGCGCGGTGACTTTGCCGGGCTCGGCGACGAAGCTCATGCGGTTGAGCACGGTCTCGTTGGCGCGATAGGAGAAGCTGACATCGCGCAGCTCGATCCGGGCGTCGGAGAGCTTCAGCGCCGGCTTGTCGTCGTCGGAGTGCTCGCTCGCCGGGCTGTCGACCACTTCGAGCAGCATGCGCGCGCCGACGAGCTGGCTGTTCAAGTCGATGTTGAGCCGCGCCAGCCGCTTGGCGGGCTCGGTCGCCATCAGGAACGCGGTCATGAAGGAGAAGAACGCGCCCGGCGTGGCGTTGAGCGCGACCACGCTGTAGCCGCCATAGAGCAGGCAGCCGGCGACCGCGAAGCCGCCGAGCATTTCCATCAGCGGGTTGGAGCGGTTGGCGACGCGCGCCATCTTGTTGGCGTTGCGCTCGACGATGGCGATGTTCTCGTCGATGCGGCTCTGCATCGTGTCTTCGAGCGTGAACGCCTTCACCGTGCGGATGCCTTGCAGCGATTCCTGCATGGTCTCCATGATGTCGGCGGTTCCGGTGAACTGGTTGTAGGCGAGGCCCTTGATGCGCTTGACCAGCTTGCGCAGCACCAGCATCGCCGGCGGCACCACGACGAGGCCGATGAACGACATCACCGGGTCCTGCCACACCATCACGCCGATCATGGCGAGCAGCATCATGAGGTCGCGCCCGACGGCGTTGACCAGCATGTTGAGCACGTCCGTAATCGACTTGGCGCCGGCCGTCAGCCGCGCCAGAAATTCGGACGAATGCCGCTCGGAGAAGAAGCCGACGCTTTCGCGCATCAGTTTTGCGAACAGCTGGCGCTGGTTGGTGGCGAGGATGGCGTTGCTGATCTTAGTCAGGATCACCATGTGGCCGTAGGTCGCCACGCCCTTGATGAACAGCAGGATCACCGTGATCCCGGAGAACATCGCGATGCCCGGGATGTTCTTGTCGACATAGGCCTGGTTGATGACCTGGCCGAGCACATAGGTCGCGCCTGCCGTTGCGCCTGCGGCGACCGCCATCAGCGCGAAGGCGACGAGGTAGCGCCGCCAATAGACGACCCCCTGTTCCGTGACCAGGCGGCGAATCAGGACCGCTGCCGCATAGGGATCGTCGGTGATTTTCTTTGGAAACTGGGCCATCCGGTGTCCATTGACGGCGCAGGACAAAGCCTGCCCGCGCGTCAGGGATCGAGTGGCCTCTGTGCCCGCTCAAGCGGCGTTTTTCAAGCCCAATTAAGGGCTTGCGCTCAGATGGAATCTAGGCCGAGACGGCGTGGCGGAGCTCGCCGTGGCGCTCGTGGAACAGCTTGTCCTCCCACGCCAAAGCGTGGGCCGCGATGGTCTCGAGGTCGTCGTATTGCGGCTTCCAGTCGAGCAGGCCGCGGATGCGGCTGGTGTCGGCGACCATGGTCATGATGTCGCCGGGCCGGCGCGGGGCGTATTGCACGGCGAAGCTGCGGCCGGACACCCGGCGCACCGCGTCGATCGTCTCCAGCACCGAATAGCCGCGGCCATAGCCGCAATTGAGCGTCGTCGAGGCGCCGCCGTTGCGCAGATAGGCCAGCGCCGAACGATGCGCCTGCGAGAGGTCTGTGACGTGGATGAAGTCGCGAATGCAGCTGCCGTCGGGGGTCGGATAGTCGGTGCCGAACACGTCGATCTTGGCGCGCTGGCCGGTCGCGGCCTCGACCGCGATCTTGAGCAGATGCGTGGCGCCGACGGTGGCAAGCCCGATGCGCGCCTGCGGATCGGCACCGGCGACGTTGAAATAGCGCAGGGTCACGTATTGCATGCCGTAGGCGGCGGCGACGTCGTGCAGCATGATCTCGGTCATCAGCTTGGACGAGCCATAGGGCGACAGCGGCCGCGTCGGCGCGTGCTCGGGCACCGGCACCTGGTCCGGATTGCCGTAGACGGCGGCGGTCGAGGAGAAGATGAAGCGGCCGATGCCGCGCTTGACGGCGACGTTGAGCAGGTTGCGCGCCGTCGTGAAATTGTTGCGGTAGTAGCCGAGCGGATCGCGCATCGAATCCGGCACGACGACGGAGCCGGCGAAATGAATGATGCTCTCGATGTTGTGCTGCGCGATCACGCCTTCGAGCAGGTTCTCGTCGCCGGCATCGCCGATGAACAGCGGCACGCCCTCGGGCAGATACGCGGAGAAACCGGTCGAGAGATCGTCGATCACGACGACGTCCTCGCCGGCTTCCGCCAGCGCGAGGACCGTGTGACTTCCGATATAGCCGGCGCCGCCGGTGACAAGCACAGTCATGATCTCACCCGTCTTCGATCAACGCGCCAAGTTAACGTTTGCGCGGTGAAGAGGGGGTTTCGGCGCGGCTGAACTGGTCACTATGCTTAATGTTGCGTATAGGGACTTTGCGAAACGGAGCATGACGTGGCGAATTTTCCCGGCGATCTCGAAGTGATCGTGCCAAATCTGCACAGGCGCTATTCCGGGGTCACCGCGACCAACCGGATGGTGGCGCCGCGGCTGGCCAAACTGTACCGCGCGGCGTGGTTCGGATCTGATGCGCCCGCGGGGATCGCGCGGCTGAGCGGTGCGGATTTCCTCAAGCTATGGCGCCGCAAGGCGCCGCTGATCTGGCATGCGCGGCGCAACAACGAGATGATCGCGGGCGTCGCGCTGCGCGCGCTCGGCTGGCCGTTGAAGCTCGTCTTCACCTCGGCGGCGCAGCGGCATCATAGCTGGATCACGCGCTGGCTGATCCGGCGCATGGACGCGATCATCGCGACGTCAGATCTTTCGGCCTCGTTCCTGAAGGTGAAGGCGACCGTGATCCCGCATGGCGTCGACACCGACATCTATGCGCCGCCGATCGACCGCGCTGCGGCGTTCGCGGAGGCCGCGCTGCCGGGCCGCTACGCCATCGGCTGCTTCGGCCGCGTGCGCGCGCAGAAGGGCACCGATGTGTTCGTCGATGCGATGTGCCGCCTGTTGCCGCGCTATCCCGATTTCACCGCCGTGATCGTCGGCCAGGTCACGGCCGAGCAGACGTCTTTTGCCAATGACCTGAAAAAGCGGATCGAAGCCGCCGGCCTGCAATCGCGCATCGTCATCACCGGCGAGCTGCCGATCGAAGCGGTGCAGCGCTGGTATCAGCGGCTGACGATCTACGCCTTCACCTCGCGCAATGAGGGTTTTGGGTTGACGCTGATCGAAGCGATGGCGGCCGGCAGCGCGCTGGTCGCCGCACGCGCCGGTGCAGCCGAGCTCGTGGTCGAGGATGGCGTGAGCGGCGTGCTGATTCCGACCGGTGATGCGGATGCGCTGGCCGCGGCGCTGGAGCCGCTGATGCGCGATGTGGATGCCGCGACCGAGATGGGCGAGCGGGGGCGGGCACGGGTGCTGGCAAAGTTCAGCCTCGACGCGGAAGCGGCGCGGATCGGGGAGGTCTATCGACCCCTGCTGTGAGACAAAATTTGCGAAAACAACCCCATGCACAGTAGGCGATACGAGCAGAATCAATGGCTTGGAGGCCTGTGTGGCGAAATGCGGATTTTACGAATCTCATTTGACGCGTCGGCAGGCGAAAGTTTAGTTCCCGTTTTGGGAATTTGAATCGATCCGGGCGTCTGAAATTTTGAATCGCGTCCGTCCCCTGACGCTGGAAATGATCCGGGCCATCAGCAAGGAAGGGAACATTCCAGTCGGTGCTCTGACAGCTCCCTATGAGCTGGCGCGTGCACAGGCTTGGCCTCATCGGCCGCTCTCTTGCGACGATGCGGGCCGCGCCCGCGGGCGACGGCTAGTCCCCCGCCCGCGCAGCTTCACCCAGCACCCTCTCGGCAATCCCCACCACCTCGCTCGCTGCGATATTCCGCATGCAGCGATGATCGTTCATCTTGCAGATCGTGCTCTGGCAGGGCTGGCAGGACAGCTTTTCCTTGTCCTGCACCACGGTCGCGGCAAGGCCATTCAGCGGCGCCCAGAGATAGGGACTGGTCGGGCCGAAGATTCCCATGGTGGGCGTGCCCAGCGCTGCTGCGATGTGCATCAGGCCGGAATCGTTGGAGATGGCGACGCCGGCCGCCGCCATCGCCAGCACGCCGTTGCGCAAATCGTTGCCGGTGAGGTCGCGGACCCCCGGTCCGCCAGCGGTCCCCGAGCCGCCCGCCGCGACGATCTCCTGGGCTAGTCCCTTTTCCGCGGGGCCGCCGACCACCCAGACCTCCAGCCCGCGCTCGACCAGCAGCCGGGCGGTCTCCGGATAGTAGGTCCATCGTTTTGAGGCGCCGACCGAGCCGGGGGCGAGCGCCACCGCGGCGCCGGCGCCGAGGCCGTTGGCCTGCCGCCAGCGGACGATGTCCTCGGCCGGGACCCGCAATTGCGGCACCGGCCATTCCGCCGGCAGCGGGGCGCCGTCGGGCTGGGCCAGGGCGGCGTTCTTGTCGATGAAGCGCGGCAGCTTCTTCTCGCCCCAGCGCCAGCGGTTGAGCAGGCCGAACCGGAATTCGCCGACGAAGCCGACCCGTTCAGGGATACCGGCAAGGGCGGGCGCAATGGCCGCCTTCCAGGTTCGGGGCAGCACCAGGGCCGTGCCGTAGTTCCGCTCGCGCAGCAGCTTCCCCAGGGCGAACTGGCGGGCGACGGCCAGGCGGCCGCGCGGCAGGTCCCAGACGATGCCCTTGCGCACGCCGGGCATGTAATCGACCAGCGGGGCGCACAGGGAGGTGGTGAGGAGATCGACCGGCCGGCTCGGCCAGCGCTCCTTCAGGACCCGGACGACAGTGTGATTCCGGACGAAATCGCCGATCCACATGTAGGGAATAATCAGAATCGGGCGGGTGTCGCTCCGATCTGCAGCTCCGCTAAGTTGCGAATCTTTGTTCATTCGTTGATGGGGCCGGGCAATCTGATTGTGGCGGTTCGGTAGCCGCTCCGGGCCGGCAGGTAAAGCGGGCAGACCGCTCAATCCCAAAACCGCTTACACTTTGGCGGCTCATGCGCTACGGCAGGGCCGGGCCGCAAAGATCGGGCAGGGATTTCGGAATGTTGCTGGTGACCGGCGGGGCCGGTTTTATCGGGTCGAATGTCGTGGCTGCGCTCAATGACGCGGGCCGCAGCGACGTCGTGGTTTGCGATTTCCTGGGTAACGAGGGCAAGTGGCGGAACCTCGCCAAGCGCCAGCTTGTGGATGTCGTCCCGCCCGCCGAGCTGATGGACTGGCTGAAGGGTCGCAAGCTCAATGCCGTGATCCATCTCGGGGCGATTTCCGCGACCACTGCGACCGACGGCGACCTCGTGTTCGAGACCAATTTCCGCTTGTCGATGCGCCTCTTGGACTGGTGCACGATGAACGCGGTGCCGTTCATCTACGCCTCCTCGGCGGCGACTTATGGCGACGGCGAGGCGGGTTTTGACGACGACGACTCGCTGCCGGCGCTGAAGAAACTGCGGCCGATGAATCTCTACGGCTGGAGCAAGCACATGTTCGATCTCGCGGTCGCCGAACGTGCCGCGCGCGGCGAGAAGCTCCCGCCGCAATGGGCGGGTCTGAAATTCTTCAATGTGTTCGGGCCCAACGAATACCACAAGGGCTCGATGATGAGCGTGCTGGCGCGCCGCTTCGACGACGTCAAGGCCGGCCGCGTCGTGCAATTGTTCAAGTCGCATCGCGAGGGCATCGCCGACGGCGATCAGCGCCGCGATTTCATCTATGTCGACGACGTCGTGCGTGTCGTGACGTGGCTGCTGGCGACGCCGTCGGTGTCCGGCATCTTCAATGTCGGAACCGGCAAGGCGCGCAGCTTCAGGGATCTGATGTTGGCTGCCTATGCGGCGCTCGGCGCCAGGCCCAACATCGAGTACATCGACATGCCCGAGCAGATCCGCGATAGCTACCAGTATTTCACCCAGAGCGAGGTCGATCGTCTCCACCGCGCCGGCTATAACGGCGGCTTCACGACGCTCGAGGACGCGGTGAAGGCCTATGTCGGGGATTACCTCGACCGGCCCGACCGCTTCCGCTGAGGCTCCAGGGATCTGAGGCTGCAGGACAATGCCGACGCCCATTCTCGACTTTGACGCCCTCGCGCAGGCCATCTCGGGCCGCACGGTACTGTGCATCGGCGACATCATGCTGGACGAGTTCGTCTATGGCGAGGTGTCGCGGATCTCGCCGGAAGCGCCGGCGCCCGTCATCGCGGCGCAGCGCAGCGAAATCCATATCGGCGGCGCCGGCAACGTCGCGCGCAACGTCGCTTCTCTCGGCGCGCGCTGCATCTTCGTCGGGCTCGTCGGCGAGGACGATGCCGGTGCACGGCTCAAGGTGGCGCTGGATGAGCACGCTGCAATCGAAAACGTGCTGGTGTGTGATCCCTCGCGTCCGACCACGCGAAAAGTCCGCTTCGTCTCCGAGCATTTTTCCACGCACATGCTGCGCGCGGATTGGGAGCAGGCGGCGCCTGCTTCCGATGACATCGAGACGAAGCTGATCGAGGCGATCCTGCCGCAGATCGCGCGCGCCGACATCGTGCTGCTCTCGGACTACGCCAAGGGCGTGCTGACGGCGCGCGTCATCCGCCACACCATCGACGCCGCGCGAAAGCTCGGCAAGCCCGTGATCGTCGATCCCAAGAGCCTGAACTGGGCGATCTATCGCGGCGCCACGCTGCTGACGCCCAACCGCAAGGAATTCTCTGAAGCCACCCGCAGCCGCGCCGAGACGGTGCAGAGCATCGTCGAGGCCAGCGAGGACGTGATGCGGCTCGCCGATTGCGAGGCGATCCTGGTCACCCAGGGCGAGCACGGCATGACCCTGGTGCCGCGCAACGGCTCGGCGGTTCACGTTCCGGCTTTTCCGGTCAAAGTGCGCGACGTCTCCGGCGCCGGTGACACCGTCGCCGCCGCGCTCGCGGTGTCGCTTGCGACAGGCGCGGACTGGGACACGGCGCTGCGCATCGCCAATGCCGCTGCCGCCGTCGCCGTCGGCAAGCAAGGCACTGCCAGCGTGAGTGCGGCCGAACTGCGCCGGAAGATCCTGCCGCATGCCACGCTCGCCGCCGAGGAGAAGATCGTGCTCGAGCCGGCCGCACTCGAGGCGCAACTCGCCGAATGGAAAAGGCAGGGCCAGCGCGTCGGCTTCACCAATGGCTGCTTCGACATCCTGCATCCCGGCCACGTCAAGGTGCTGACCGCGGCGCGCGCCGCCTGCGACCGCTTGATCGTGGGCCTCAACAGCGACGCCTCGGTGCGGCGGCTCAAGGGTGCCGAGCGGCCGGTCCAGGACGAGCGCGCGCGTGCCGAGGTGCTCGCCGCGCTCGAGGCCGTCGATCTCGTCGTCATCTTCGATGAGGACACGCCGATCGACCTGATCACCCGGATCAAGCCCGGCGTGCTGGTGAAGGGCGGCGACTATACCCGCGAGCAGGTGGTCGGCCATGAGGTCGTCGAGGAAGCCGGCGGCACGGTCGTGCTGGTCGACATCCTCCAGGGCTTCAGCACCACGGCGCTGGTGCATCGCGCGCGGGGAGGGGGCAAGTGACGGCGTTGGCACGCGAGACGACCGGCGAAATGCTGCTTCGCCGCCTGCGCAGCCCGGCCGCCTGGCGCGAGACCGTCGATATATTTGCGGTGCTGACCGCGGCCTCGCTGCCCTGGTCGACCTCGCTGGCGGGGATCTTCAACGCACTGATGCTGCTCTGCATGGTGCCGTTCCTCGACGTCCGTGCGTTCCTGCAATCCCTGAAGCGTCCGATCTGCATTGCGCCGATCGCGCTGGTCCTGCTCGCGCTGGTGGGGACACTGTGGTCGGACGCGACCTGGGGCGCCCGCTTCTATGCGGTCAATCCGACCGTCAAGCTGCTGGTGCTGCCGGTCCTGCTCTATCATTTCGAGCGCTCGCCGCGCGGCCGCTGGATCTTCATCGCCTTCCTGGTGTCCTGCGCCCTGTTGTCGGTGATGTCCTGGCTGGTCGCCTTCTACCCGAACCTCGCGCTCAAGAACGATCCGGCCGAGCGTGGCATCTTCGTCAAGAATTACATCGACCAGAGTCAGGAATTCGCGCTTTGCGCGGTCGCGCTCGCCTATCCGATCGTGCTGCTGCTGCGCGAGAAGCGATACTGGTTCGCCGGGCTGCTGACGGCGCTGGCGCTGAGCTTCTTCGTCAACATGACCTTCGTGGTGGTGTCACGCACCGCGCTGGTCACCGTTCCGATCATGTTCGGTGTGTTCGCGCTGCTTCATCTCAAATGGCGCAGCATCGGGCTCATCTCCGCCGCTTTGCTCGTCGGCGCCGTTCTTGCCTGGCAGGCCTCGCCGCATTTGCGCCATACCGCCGAGAGGTTTTCCGACGACTACACGCGTTATGTGGAAAAGGGCGAGCCGACCTCGCTCGGCCTGCGCCTCGAATTCTGGCGGAAGTCGCTTGGCTTCTTCGCGGAGGCGCCGATCAAGGGGCACGGCACCGGATCGACGCGCGGATTGTTCGAACGCGTCGCGACGCCCGGCGGGCTGTACCAGGCCTCCGCCGAGGTGATCGGCAACCCGCATAACCAGACGCTCAACGTTGCCGTGCAATGGGGCGTGATCGGCATCGCCGTTCTCTACGCGATCTGGATCCTGCACTTGCGGCTGTTTCGCGGCGACGGCCTCGCCAACTGGATCGGGCTCCTGGTGGTGGTGCAGAACGTCTTCACCTCGCTGTTCAACTCCCATCTGTTCGACTTCCACGAGGGCTGGATGTACGTCATCGGCGTCGGCGTTGCCGGCGGCATGGTGATCCGGGCGCAACAGGCCGAGGCGAAGACGGGGGAAGCCGGTTCCTGAAAGGCCGCCCGTCCGGCAAATGTTGCGGGTAAGTCTTGCGGGCAAGTCCTGTGCTGGGAAGTCCCGTGCTGGGAAGTCTTGTGCTGGCAAGTCCTGTCCAGATGGGCTATCAGCGCGGTCAGGTTGCATCTAACTGGGTTTTCATCGGTCGGCGGATGACGCGTCTTTCGCATCTCACCTTGCGCAATTTCCTGATCGCGCTCCACGACCTGCTGGCGACCGCGGCGGCGCTTTTTGCCGCCTTCTATCTGCGATTCGAGGGTGGCGACGGCTTCTTCGACCGCCTGCCGCTGCTGTTCCAGATCCTGCCCTACTTCCTCGCCTTCAGCGTGGTCGTGTTCTTCATCTTCAACCTGACCACGACGAAATGGCGCTTCATTTCGCTGCCTGACGCGCTGAACATCATCCGCGTCGCGACCGTGCTCACGGTCGCCCTGCTCGTGCTCGACTACATCTTCGTCGCCCCCAACGTCCGCGGCGCCTTCTTCCTCGGCAAGGTGACGATCGTCCTCTACTGGTTCCTCGAGATCTCCTTCCTCAGCGCGCTGCGCATGACCTACCGCTATTTCCGCTATACGCGGGTGCGGCGTCACGCCAGGGGCGAGGAGGCCGCGCCGACGCTGCTGATCGGCCGCGCCGCGGATGCCGAGGTGCTCCTGCGCGGCATCGAGAGCGGGGCGATCAAGCGCATCTGGCCTGTCGGCGTGCTGTCGCCGTCGAGCTCGGACCGGGGCCAGTTCATTCGCAACGTGCCGGTGCTGGGCGGCATCGACGACGTCGAGGACGTCATTGCCGACTTCGCCAAGCGCAACAAGGCGATCGCGCGCCTCATCATGACGCCGTCGGCATTCGAGCCGGAAGCGCGCCCGGAATCGATCCTGATGCGGGCGCGCAAGCTGGGTGTGATCGTCAACAGGATGCCCTCGCTCGAGAGCGGCGATACGCCGCGACTCACGGCCGTCGCGGTCGAGGACCTCCTGCTGCGGCCGAGCGAGACGATCGACTATGCGCGCCTGGAGGCGCTGATCAACGGCAAGGCGGTGATCGTCACCGGCGGCGGCGGCTCGATCGGGTCCGAGATCTGCGAGCGTGTCGTCGCCTTCGGCGCCGCGCGGCTCCTGATCGTGGAAAACTCCGAGCCCGCGCTCTACGCCATCACGGAAGCGCTCGCCGCGCGAGGCGCGGCCGCCGAGATCGAAGGGCGCATCGCCGACATCCGCGACCGCGAGCGCATCATGCGCCTGATGGCCGGATTCAAGCCGGACATCGTGTTCCACGCCGCCGCGCTCAAGCACGTGCCGATCCTCGAACGTGACTGGAGCGAGGGCGTCAAGACCAACATCTTCGGCTCCATCAACGTCGCGGATGCCGCCGTTGCCGCCGGCGCCGAAGCCATGGTGATGATTTCGACCGACAAGGCGATCGAGCCGGTATCGATGCTCGGCCTGACCAAGCGCTTTGCGGAGATGTACTGCCAGGCGCTGGATCACGACCTCGCAGCCGGGGCGCACGGCGCCAGGCCGCCGATGCGGCTGATCTCGGTCCGGTTCGGCAACGTGCTGGCCTCGAACGGCTCGGTGGTTCCGAAATTCAAGGCCCAGATCGAGGCCGGTGGCCCGGTGACGGTGACGCATCCCGACATGGTCCGCTACTTCATGACCATCCGCGAGGCCTGTGATCTCGTCATCACCGCGGCCACGCATGCGCTCGGAACGCACCGTCCCGACGTCTCGGTCTACGTGCTCAACATGGGCCAGCCGGTGAAGATCGTCGACCTCGCCGAGCGCATGATCCGCCTATCCGGACTGCAGCCCGGCTACGACATCGAGATCGTGTTCACGGGCATGCGGCCGGGCGAACGCCTGCACGAGATCCTGTTCGCCACCGAGGAGCCGACCCGCGAGATCGGTGTTGCCGGCATCATGGCCGCGCAGCCGAACGAGCCGCCAATGCAGACGCTGCGCAAATGGATCGCGGCGCTGGAACAGGCGATCGCGCGCGACGATCGCGCCACCATCAGGACCATCCTGAAGGATGCGGTGCCCGAATTCGGGTCGACCGCGGCCTGACCATGCAGCCTCGAGGCAAGATCGTCGTCGCGAGCCAGCATTATCCGCCGGATACGAGCACGACGGCTGCGATCATGGCCGAGATCGCCTGCCATCTTGCTGCCGAGCACGAGGTGGTCGTGCTCTCCGGCTGGCCGGGCGCATTGCCGGACTTGCAGACCGGTCCGGGCAAGCCGCGCGTCGTCGCGATCAAGAACCGCATGGCGGGCAAGGCGGCGCTGGTGCGGCGTGGGGCCTCGGAATTGCTGTTCGCGGCGCGCACGTTCTTCGCATTGATGCGGGAGCTTAAGGCAGGGGACGTCGTGCTCACCGTCACCGCCCCATTCATGCTGCCTTATGCGGTGGCGGCGGCAGCCAGGCTCAAGGGCGCACGCTCGGCGCTGATCATGCACGACCTCTTTCCCGACGTGCTGGTGATGGCGGGTCTGCTGAAGCCGGGCTCGCTCGTGACGCGGACGATGCGCGCCGCCAACAGCCTGATGTTCCGCGCGCTCAATGCCGTCATCACCATCGGCCGCGACGCAGAGCGGCCGCTGCTGAGCTATTCGGGAATGAGGCGGAACAAGATCCGCTTCATCCCGAACTGGGCGACGCTCGTGCCCGCGCCGCGGCCGGTCAATTCGGACAACCCGTTCCGCAAGGCGCTTTCGGCGCGCTTCATCGTCGGCCTGTCGGGCAATCTCGGCTTCACCCACGATCCGGAGATCGTGTTCGAGGCGGCGCGGCTTCTGAAGGACGAGGCCGACATTCACTTCCTGCTGTCCGGCTGGGGCATCGGCTTCGAACGGCTGAAGCAGTTGCAGGCGGCGGCGAACCTGCCCAATGTCTCCTTTGTCGGGCGGGTCGAGGATGCCGAGCTCGAGGCGTTCCTCGCCTCCGCCGATCTCTGGATCATTCCGTACCGGAAGGACGTTGCGGGCGTGTCGGTACCGAGCCGGTTCTATAATCTGCTGGCGGTCGGCCGTCCCGTTGTGCTGGTGTCCGAGCCGGAGGCCGAGGCCGCCTTGACGGTGGTGGAGAGCGGGCTCGGCTGGGTCGTGACGCCGGGCCGCCCGGACCAGCTCGCCGCGGCAATCCGCGCGGCGTCCCGCTCCAACGACGATGCGATGACGGAGCGCGCGGTGAAGACGGCATTGCGATTCGACCGGACGACGGCGATGAACGCCTATGCCGGTGTGATCGACGAATTGTTGCGCACCCCGGACCTTTCGGAGCAACGATGAGCGAGAAGAAACCGGTCGTGCTGGTGACGGGAGCGAGCGGGTTCGTCGGCCATCATGTCGTGCCGGCGCTCCGGCGCGAGGGATGGTCGGTTCGCCGCGCGGTCCGCCGCGCGGAAGGTGCCGACGACGAAGTCGTGATCGAAACGATCGGTCCCGAGACCGATTGGCAGGCCGCGCTGGAAGGCGTCGACGCCGTCGTCCATCTCGCCGCGCGCGTGCATCACAAGCACGAGGAACATGCGGTCCAGCTCTACCGCAACGTCAACATCGCCGGCACGCTGCATCTGGCGCGCTGCGCGGCGACGGCCGGCGTGCGCCAGTTCGTCTTCGTCAGCACCGTGCTGGTGCACGGCCGCAGCAACGAGGGCCGCGCCCCGTTCAACGAGAGCGACATCCTGACGCCGCGCGGCCTCTACGGCATGTCCAAGGCTGCGGCCGAGGCGGGCTTGAGAACGCTGGCGCGCGACAACGACATGAAGATCTCGGTGATCCGGCCGCCGCTGGTCTATGGCGCGGGCGCCAAGGGCAATTTCGCGCTGCTGACGCGCGCGGTCCATCTCGGGCTGCCGCTGCCGTTTGCCGCGATCCGCAACCAGCGCGCCTTCCTTGCCGTGCAGAACCTCTCGTCGTTCATCCTGCGCCGGCTCGGCCATCCCGATCCCGCCAGCAATTTCGAGATATTCCTCGTCGCCGACAGGGAGCAGGTCTCGACGCCCGAATTCATCACTCGTCTGGCCGAAGCATCCGGCAAGAACCTGCGGCTGTTCGGCGTGCCGCCGGGTCTGCTCAGCACGCTGCTCAGCGTCATGGGCCGGCAGGATACGCATGACAGCCTGATCGGCTCGCTCGAGCTCAACATCTCCAAGGCGCTGGCGACCGGCTGGCAGCCGCAGGTCTCGCTCGACGAGGGGTTGAGGCTGGCGCTGTCGGCTCAGGATGCCTGAGGGCGGGAGAACCGCCGCAGCACGAGGGCGACCGCGACCACACCTGCGATCAGGGAGACGACCGTGACCGTTGTCGAGCCGGCGCGAACGACGACGACGGCAAGCAATGCCAGCACGAGATTGAGCGCGAACACCTCGCCGATCGCCTGCTTGACCGTGAAGCCGTTGTCGGTGGCGCGCTGATAGAAGTGCGTGCGGTGCGCCGACCAGAATGGTTCGCGCCGCGCGATGCGCCGAAACAGCGTGATGGTGGAATCCGCAAGATAATAGGCGGGCAGCAGCAGCGCCGCGGCGGGCTGTCCGCGCCAGGCGAGCTCCAGCAGGCACCAGCCGAGCAAGAGGCCGATCGGCAGGCTGCCGACATCGCCCAGGAAGACCTTTGCGGCTGGTCGGTTGAACGGCGCAAAGCCGAGCATGGCCCCGCACAGCGCCGTGGCGAGCAGCGCGGCGGACGGCGAGAGGTCGCCATACCATCCGAGCAATCCGAGCGCGGCGGTGACAGGCACCACCTCCGCCACCGTCATGAGGTCGAGCCCGTCCATGAAATTGACGAGGTTCACGAACCAGATTCCGGCGAGCAGGATGAGGCCGCGCTCCAGCGCCAGCGGCAGGGCCGGCACGATGCGCGCGGTCTCCGGTGTCGTGAACACGACGGCCGCCACGGCTCCCGCCTGCAGCACGAGGCGGAGCAGCACGGGCAGGGGCCTGATGTCGTCGACGAGCCCGACCATCGCGATCAGGACGGCGGCGCCGATCAGAGGCAAGGGAATCGCGCCGTACGTCCAGGCCGCCCAGGACGCAGCCACCAGCAGCGTGGCCGCGACAACCGCGATGCCCGCACCTTGCGGAGTCGGAATCTTGTGTGACGAGCGAGCGTTCGGACGCGCCAGTGCATAACGCTGCAGCAGCGGCATGCTGCACCAGGTGATGCAGGCGGAGATCAGCGCAGCCAGCACGGCCGGCGCAAGCGCGAACAGCACCAGTCCGGCCGCAAGGCCCGGACCCGCGACGAGCGTCGTCACTCCGGCACTCCGATCGGCGCCGACCCCTGCGCGGCTTTCTCCGCGCTGAGGATCCAGACCAGGCCGCCGAACGCGCCGACGATGAAGGACACGGCGCCGAACAGCAGCGAGACGTTGACGCCTTCGTTGGCGGCAAGTCCGGCGAAGCCGAACGCCAGGCCCATCGTCGCTTCGCGCACGCCCCAGCCGGCGATCGAGATCGGCATCATCGTGATCAGCATCACGGGCGGCACCAGCAGGAAGACGTCGCTGAAGCGAACCGGGGCCGCAATCGACTGCACGACGCACCAGGCGATGACGACGGCGAGCACGTGGACGAGCACCGACAGGATTGCGATGATCGGTCCGCGGCTGCGGCTGAAGATCACGCGGTTCGCGATCACGGCACAGGCGTGAATGTGATGCGTGGCCCACCAGGTCTTCAGCCAGCGCCATTTCAGCGCGCCGAAAACCAGGAAGCCGAGGCCGCCGGCGAGTGCCAGGAAATCGATCAGCAGCAGCGCCGAGCGCCCGTGCGGATCGGTGATGAGGGTGTAGCTCCAGGGCAGGCTCGCGACGATGAGAATCGCGAGCGCGATCAAGCCGATCGCACGGTCGACGAAGATCGAGTAGGTCGCCGCACGCCAGCCGGCGCCGGCGCGCGCGACCAACCACAGCCGGACCGCGTCGCCGCCGATCGCCGACGGCAGGGTCTGATTGAAGAAGGAGCCGATCACGTTGTAGCGCATGGCGCGGCCGAGCTCGAGCGGCGCGCCGCAGACGGCGCTGATCTCGCGCCAGCGCAGCACGCCGACGAAGATCTGCAGGAAGGTGATCGCGATCGCAGCGCCGATCCAGAACAGGCTGGTCACGGTGAAGCGCGAAAACAGTTCGGACAGATCGACCTTGCGCAGCGCCAGATAGAGCAGCGCCGCGGAAATCAGGATTTTGGCCGTCGACAGCAGGATTCGGCGCATCTCGCCCGCATGAACAGGGTTTGCGAAGATTTGAGGCAACCCGACGCGAGCGCCGAATTCGGCCGCTTTGGTATGGTTTTGGCGCCGATCTTGCAATAGCCCTCATGAGCCCCTCGTGAGCCTCTCGTGGAGGGCCGTGATGGAGCGCATGAGCCGCGGCGGGCCTATTGCGATCACCTTGAGGTGGCGGCTAAACAGGATCGGGCTAGGGATCCCCAGGGAACAGGATGACGGATCAGGCGATTTTGGTCACCGGGGCCGCCGGCTTCATCGGCTTTCACGTCGCCCGGCAGCTCCTGGGCGAAGGCCGGTCCGTCGTCGGGCTCGACAATCTCAACAGCTATTACGATCCGGCACTGAAGCGGGCGCGCCTGGCGCTGTTGCAGAGCGACCCCCGCTTCTCCTTTGTCGAGGCCGATCTTGCCGACCGCGAGACGATGGCGGCGCTGTTTGCGCAACATCGTTTTACGGAGGTCGTGCATCTCGCGGCGCAGGCCGGCGTGCGCTACTCGATCGAGCAGCCGCACGCCTATGCCGATTCCAATCTGGTTGGCTTTCTCAACGTGCTCGAGGGCTGCCGCAACAACGGCTGTCGTCATCTCGTCTACGCCTCGTCATCCTCCGTTTATGGCGCCAACACAAAATTGCCATTTGCGGTTGCGGACCGGACCGATCATCCCGTGAGCTTCTACGCTGCGACCAAGAAGGCGAACGAGGTGATGGCGCAGTCCTACAGCCATCTCTATCGCCTGCCGGTCACGGGCCTGCGCTTCTTTACCATCTACGGGCCATGGGGACGGCCCGACATGGCCATGTTTCTGTTCGTAAACGCCATCATGGCGGGCAAGCCGATCCGGCTGTTTAACCATGGCCGAATGCGTCGCGACTTCACCTATGTTGATGATGTCACACGTGTAGTATCCAAGCTGATCGATCTTGTGCCTGCGGACGATCCGGCTGCCGCAAATGCGCCGTTTAAGCTCTACAATGTCGGCAATCACCATCCGGAGGAACTGATGCACGTCGTCGGTCTTCTGGAGCGGGAGCTGGGCCGGACGGCGATCAAAGAATTGCTGCCGATGCAGCCGGGAGATGTGCTGGAAACGTTCGCGGATGTCGAGGATCTGATGCGCGACACCGGCTTTGCACCGTCAACGCCGATCGAGCATGGGGTCCATAATTTTGTCACCTGGTATCGGGACTACTTCAAGGTTTGAGATGACGATGGACAAACGCATTATCCCCCTGATCATGTGCGGCGGCGCCGGCACGCGGCTGTGGCCGGCTTCGCGCGAGGTGCGGCCAAAACAGTTCCTGCCGCTGTTCGGCACCCGCTCGACCTTCCAGGACACGCTGCTGCGCGTCTCCGATCCCTCCCTGTTCGATCGTCCGATCGTCATCACCAATGCGTCCTATCGCTTCATGGTGCTGGAGCAGCTCGCCGAGATCGGCATCGAGGCCGACGTGATCCTCGAGCCGATGCGGCGCGATTCCGGACCTGCGATCGCAGCCGGCGCCGTGTTCGCGCAGAACCGCGCCAGTGAAGCCATCGTGCTCGCGCTCGCCGCCGATCACGTCGTGCAGGACAATGCCGCTTTCGTCGCCGCCTGCCGCGAGGGCCGTAACGCCGCGAGCACCGGGCGCATCGTCACCTTCGGCGTCAAGCCGGAGCGGCCGGCGACCGAATACGGCTATATCAACCCGGGCGAGGTCATCTCCGGCGAGGTGCATGCGGTCGCGCGCTTCGTCGAGAAGCCGGACGCGGTGAAGGCCTCCGACTACGTCAATTCGGGCTATCTCTGGAACAGCGGCAATTTCATGTTTCCGGCCAGCGTGCTGCTCGACGAATATCGCAGGGTCGATGCGGGAAGCGTCGAGGCCGTCACCAGCGCCGTCAACAATGCCGGCCGCGATCTCGGCTTCGTGACGCTGGAGCCGGAGGCGTTCGGCGCGGCCAAGGCGATCTCGATCGACTATGCCGTGATGGAGAAGACCTCGCGCGCCGCGGTGGTGCCGGTGTCGTGCGGCTGGTCCGACGTCGGCTCCTGGCACGCGGTGTGGGAGCTCTCCGACAAGGACGCGCAAGGCAATGCGTCGCACGGCGCTGCGGTGTTCGAGGATTCCCGCAACTGCAACGTCACCACCGATTCCGCGCTGGTCGCGCTCGAAGGTGTCGACGATCTCGTCGTGGTCGCGACCGCCGATGCGGTGCTGGTCTCGCGCCAGAAGGATGCCAACGGCTTGAAGCGTCTCGTCACGAAGCTGAAGGCGGTCGCGCCGAAGGTCACCGAGGAGCATCTCAAGGTGCATCGGCCCTGGGGCAGCTATCAGTCGGTCGACAATGGCGAGCGCCACCAGGTCAAGCGCATCGTGGTGAAGCCGGGCGGGCGGCTGTCGCTGCAGAAGCACCATCATCGCGCCGAGCACTGGATCGTGGTTCGCGGCGCCGCCCGCGTCACCGTCAACGAGACCGTGAAGACCGTGCACGAGAACGAGTCGATCTACATCCCGATGGGCGCCGTGCACCGGATGGAGAACCCCGGTAAAATCATGCTGGAACTGATCGAGGTCCAGACTGGCAGCTATCTCGGGGAAGACGACATCATCCGGATTGAAGACGACTATCAAAGGTCGTAACCAGCAAACTCCGAATCACGCGACCCGGGCCAAATAGGCGATATTTTTCGGCTTAAGGCCCGGGGAACGTGTAACTTTTTGAATCAAATCGTGTCCGGGCCGCCAAGGCGGCATTCGCCACAAATGTGGCGTCCGTGCTAGAAGCGCGCCGGGGATTTGCGTTGAATCGGGGTTTGCTCAAATGAGTTCCAAAGGATCTGCACCGGCAAAGGCCGGCTTGCGCGTTGGCGTCATTGGCGCCGGCGTGATGGGCAGCAACCATGCGCGCGTGCTGGCGGGTCTTCCCGGCGTCAGCCTCGTCGGCGTCGTCGATCCTTCGCCGGCCCATCGCACACGCGCGACCGAACTTGCCAATTGCGCGAGTTTCGAGACGCTCGACCAGCTCTTCGCCGAAGGCATCGATGCCGTCACCATCGCAGCTCCCACCCACCTGCATCACGAGGTCGCGCTCGCCTGCATCGCCAAGAACATTCATGTTCTGGTCGAGAAGCCGATCGCATCCACGGTGGAGGAGGGCCGCGAGATCGTCGCTGCCGCGCAAAAGGCCGGCGTCACGCTGATGGTCGGCCACGTCGAGCGCTTCAATCCGGCGGTCGCCGCCGTCAAGCAGGCGATCGCTGGCGAAGACATTCTTTCCATCGCGATCACCCGCGTCGGTCCGTTCCCGCCGCGCATGTCCAATGTCGGCGTCGTCATCGACCTCGCCGTGCACGACATCGATCTGATCCGCTGGTTCACCGAATCCGACATCGTCGAGGTACAGCCGCAATTGTCGAGCGCGATCGCCGAGCGCGAAGACATCGCGCTGCTGCAGTTCCGCACCGCCAACGGCGTGCTCGCCCACATCAACACCAACTGGCTGACGCCGTTCAAGGCGCGCAGCGTCACGGTCGCGACCCGCGGCAAATACGTGATGGGCGATCTCTTGACGCGCCAGGTCACCGAGTGCTTCGGCTTCAAGCCCGACGGCAGCTATTCGATGCGGCATCTGCCGGTTGGACATGACGAGCCGCTCCGCGCCGAGCTGATCGCGTTCCTCAAGGCCGTGCGCCACGGCGAGACGCCGGCGGTCACCGGTGACGAGGGCGTTGCCAGCCTCGAGATCGCGACGCAGTGCCTGGAGACGCCGTCACGGCCCGCGGCCAAATCGCCCGCCCTCAAGGGCCCGCGCCGCGTCGCCGGCTGAACCCTCTCCATGCCGACCACTCAAGAAGGCGCCAAGAACCAGACCATGAACCAGCATCTGCGTTCCGATCCCATTCCCTTCATCGACGTCGCCTCGCAGCGCCGCCGGCTCGGCGCCTCGCTCGATGCCGCGGTCAAGCGCGTGATGGACCACTGCCAGTTCGTCAATGGCCCTGAAGTCGCCGAGCTCGAGAAGCAGCTCGCGGCCTACAGCGGTGCCAAGCATGTGATCGGCTGCGCCAGCGGCACCGACGCGCTTCTCATGGTGCTGATGGCAAAGAACGTCGGGCCCGGCGATGCCGTGCTGTGTCCATCGTTCACCTTCATCGCGACCGCGTCGCCGGCGGCACGGATGGGCGCGACCCCCGTCTACGTCGATGTCGACGAGACGACCTTCAACATGAGCCCGGAGTCTCTGAAGCGCGGCATCGCGACCGCCCGCAAGGCAGGCCTGAGGCCGGTTGCGGTCATTCCGGTCGATCTGTTCGGCCAGCCCGCCGACCACGATGCCATCGCCGAGATCGCCCGGGCCGAAGGCCTGTTCGTGATCGACGACGCCGCGCAAGGTTTTGGCGCAAGCTACAAGGGCCGCAAGCTCGGCACCTTCGGGCTCGTCACCACGACCAGCTTCTTCCCCGCAAAGCCGCTCGGCTGCTTCGGCGACGGCGGCGCGATCTTCACCGATGACGACGAGCTCGCGGCCATCTTGCGCAGCATCCGCGTGCACGGGCAGGGCGTCGACAAGTACGACAACGTCCGCCTCGGCCTGACCGGTCGGCTCGACACCATGCAGGCCGCGATCCTGATCGAGAAGCTGAAGATCTTCGACGACGAGATCGCCGCCCGCAACAAGGTCGCGGAACGCTACGCGCGCGGCCTGTCCAACGTGGTCACCGTGCCGCGCCTGGCGCCCGGTAACACCTCGGTCTGGGCGCAATACACGATCCGCCTGCCTGAGGGCACCGACCGCGACGGCTTTGCTGCCGCGCTAAAAGCCCAGGGCGTGCCGACCGCGATCTATTACGGCAAGTCGATGCATCAGCAGACCGCCTACAAGCAATATCCGGTCGCCGAGGGCGGCCTGCCCGCTTGCGAAAGTCTGTCGCAGGACGTCATCAGCCTGCCGATGCACGCCTATTTGACCGAAGCCGATCAGGAGCGAATCGTCGCCGCCGTCCGCGGTGCGCTTGCGGCCTGATTTCGCTGAAGGCGCGGGTGAGGGCTCTCTCCTCACGGGGGTTCTCGCGTGGGGAGACACCCTCTCCCCAACCCTGCCCCGCAGGCGGGGGAGGGGGCGGACCTTCGCCGCGGTTTGCACCTAGACCTATTCCCGGCATGCTCTAGAACAGTCCGCATGCTCGGACGCATCTTCACAGTCGGCGGATACACGCTGCTCTCGCGGCTGACGGGATTTGCCCGCGACATCATGCTCGCGGCGATCCTCGGCGCCGGCCCCGTGGCTGACGCCTTTTTCGTGGCGCTGCGGCTGCCCAATCATTTCCGCGCGATCTTCGCCGAGGGCGCCTTCAACGCTGCCTGGGTGCCGGCCTATGCGCATGTCCATGGCGAGAAGGGCGAGGAGGCAGCGCATTTGTTCGCCGACCGCATCTTCACGCTGCTCCTGGCCTCGCAGGTGGTGCTGCTCATCGTCGCCTGGCTCTTCATGCCGCAGGCCATGCGCATTCTGGCGCCGGGCTTCAGTGACGACGCCGAGCAGCGCAAGCTCGCGATCGAGCTGACCCGAATCACCTTTCCCTATCTGCTCCTGATCACGCTGGTGACGCTCTATGGCGGCATGCTCAACGTGATGCAGCGCTTTGCCAGTGCCGCGGCCGCCTCGATCTTCCTCAACGTTTCGATGATGATGACGTTGGCGGTCGCCGTCTGGTTTCCGAGCGCGGGCCATGCCGCGGCCTGGGGCGTCCTGATCTCCGGTTTCCTGCAATATTTCCTGCTCGCCGGCGATCTCGCCCGCCATGGCGGCCTGCCGCGCTTTGCGCCGCCGAAGCTCGACGAAGACGTTCGTAGCTTCTTCAAGGCGCTGGGCCCGGCGACGCTGGGCTCGATGGGCACGCAGGTCGCGCTGTTCGCCGACACCATCATCGCGACCTTCCTGCCCGCCGGCGCGCTGTCGGCGCTCTATTATGCCGACCGGCTCAACCAGCTCCCGATCGGCGTGATCGGCATCGCCATCGGCACCGTCCTGCTGCCGGAGATGTCGCGGCGGATCACGGCCAACGACGATGACGGCGCCATGAAGGCGCAGCGCCGCGCCTTCGATTTCACGCTGCTGTTCTCGATCCCGTTCGTTGCGGCCTTTCTCACCGTGCCCGACGCGATCATGCGCGCGCTGTTCGCCCGCGGCGCGTTCTCCAAGGCCGATGCGGCCGCCGCCGGCGCCACGCTCGCGGCCTACGCCATCGGCCTGATCCCCTTCGTGCTGATCCGCAGCGCGGTTGCGACCTTCTATGCCCGCAAGGATACGGCAACGCCGGTGCGGGCGTCGCTGACGGGCATCGCGGTCAATGTCGCGCTGAAGGTCGCCTTGATGGGATCGCTGGCCCAGATCGGACTTGCGCTCGCAACCGCCGTCGGCGTCTGGACCAATCTGTTGCTGGTGCTGTTCTTCGCCGTGCGGCGCGGCTTTCTCGTGCTGGACCGCGCCTGGCTGATGTCGCTGGCCAAATTCCTGCTGACAGGGATCATCCTCGCCGCCGCCTTCTGGCTGATCGCGCGCTTCAGTGGATCTGCGCTGGGCGTGATGCATTTCCGGGACGAGGTGACGCTGGTTCTGCTCGCGGTCGGGGGCACGATCGTCTACGCGCTTGCGATCCTCATCCTGTTCGGCCGCAGCTGGCTGGTTTCGCTGGTGCGCGGCTAGGCGTGTGCCGAAAGCCAGCACGCCTAGCCCGCCGTCGCCGCGCCGAAGAATCGCTTTGAACGCGGCCAACGCCGTGAGCGGATGGACCGTTTGTTGGGTCTCCGAGGCAGCAGGGGTCTCCAGCGCCTCATGCCCCGCCGGGCGGCCTTCATGCGGTTCGCCAATCGTGATACGATCTCAACATTCAGGTGCCGTCCTCAGATGGCAACGCGATGAGGCAGTGACCATGTCGTTTCGCTCTCCCTGGTCCACATCTCGGATCGATCAGTTCGCCACCGGCAATGCCGACCTGTTGATCCTGATCGGCCGCATCCTGCTTGCATGGGTGTTTGTTGGAAGCGCGTATGGAGCACTTGGCAACTTCAGTGGCTCAGTGGGTTATTTTCGTTCGCTCAACCTTCCAGCGCCGCAGCTGTTCACGACGACCACCGTCATCCTGGAAATACTGATATCGGTTGGTTTGATACTCGGCGTTGGTACGCGCTACTGCGCAATTTTGATTTTTCTATTTGTATTGTCGGCTACTGCAATCGCACATCGTTACTGGGAATATCCCGCCGGTCCGCAGCAGATCGGGCAGTACAATAATTTCCTGAAGAACATCTCGATATCAGGAGGCGCTCTGTTGATCCTGGTCACCGGAGGGGGCCGGTTCTCCCTCGATCGGAGGCTGGCAGGCTAGCAGCGTTGTTCGTTTCAGTCGCTTGTTCAGCCTGATAGCCAATAACTTGAGCTTGCTTCGAGTGAGCATCGTCGGCCCCAGCAGAGTTGCGAGAGGTTGCAGCCGCACGATGTGCCGCTTGGTCCGTTCGTCTTGACGCCATCAACGCGACGCGCAGCTCTGCCAGCTCGGCAGCTGCCAAGCCGTGCCTTTGCGGCCGTTACTACGTCACTTCGTCTTGTGCCTGAAAGCAACCTCGAGCAGATGGCTGACGAGATTCGAGAGCGGCTTCAGGCGCTCGCTTATTATCCTGAAGGAAAGCATCAGCCACGTCGCGAGCGCGGCACACCACAACAGGATTTCCAATGTTTCGGGCATGAGGACACCCATTAAAGCATTACTTGAAATCCGAGCAGTGTTGCCGATCTGAACCCACCCGACAAGTCCTCCTAAAAGTGGCAACATGCTGAAACACTCGGAAGAACCCTTAGCTCGCCATGACAATCGCCTAAGCACGGCGTCGGAGCGTACGACGGGAAGCTGGACCATTCTGCTGCTGGTGCTCTTCTTTGCCGCGCGGCACGGCTTTCTCGTGCTTGACCGTGCCTGGCTGATGTCGCTGGGCAAATTCCTGCTGACCGGGATCATCCTCGCCGCAGCGTTCTGCTGATCGCGCCTCACCGCTTCAGCTCTCGCCTCGATGCGCTTCCACGACGAGTTGGCGCTGGTTCTGCTCGCGGTTGGGGGCACGATCGTCTACGCGCTTGCGATCCTCATCCTGTTCGGCCGCAGCTGGCTGGTTTCGCTGGTGCGCGGCTAGGCGAGATCAACAGGTTCGTCACATCCGCCTTGCCTGCGCTTGTATCGGAGCAGTGCTCTACTCGAAGGTACGTTTCTCATTCGTGATGCGCTCGTAGATATCGCCGGAAATCATGTGGCCAATGCCGCCTAGATCGCCGGGACTGCCGATATACCGGCGGCCCATGAGATGTGTGCCACCGGATACGTCCCAAAGCCGAAACTCGACTTTGATGCGATCATCGGGCTGACGGGTGATACGTCCGGCGAGCAACACCTGTGTGCTGGTTCTGCGCCAATCGGTAAATTCAGGCGGCACCTCGACATTCACGCTCTTTGTCAGGAATGCGACCTGATCAACCAAGGCGAACGCGCCACTTTGCTCGAGGTCAGAAGCAATGATCCGCGAGAGCGATTGGGTGAGCGCAATCTCCGAAGGGCCGGCTGCGGCAAAGTCAGGCAACGCTATCCGCACCGGCGGGCTCATTCTGAGAACCAGGTGCTGACGCCAAGGTTCGGCGCCCGCAGGCATACTGACCGCGATAACAACGGCGGCAGCGATGGTTCGAAAGCTGATCATGAAGCCCCGGAAGACAAGCTCCACGAGTGGAGGTGAGCATTCGGGCAGAATTTGGGGCATGTCCGCATAGCCTCGGAAAGTGCCTGCGCGCGAGAGGTTCGCCCCCAGGATGCACCCGACATTCGCACATCTCTTGATTTTGTGCGATCGCCGTGATAGGAAGCGCTCATGACTAAATGCTCGCGCACCATCAACCGCAACCACATGACCCGCTTCGGCTGGGCCGTGGAAGGAGTCGTGCGCTAGGATTTCGACGACGACATCTTTTCCACCAGGCCCCGCCGGCATCGGACGGGGCCTTTTGTTTGGCCACGCTCCCTGCCGGCTCAATAGCAGGAGCATCCGATGCCACCCCAACAGACGAACATCACATCCGCGACGGAGCGCGATGCCGCAGGGCTTCGCCTCGACTTCTCCATCGTCCTGAGCCTGCTCAGGCGCTACTGGCGTGCGTTTCAAGAGTGGCGGCCGCGCGCGCGGCTCACCTTGCGGGACCTGAGCGACAGGGAGCTGATGGACATCGGTCTGACGCGCGGCGAGATCGACGCCATCGCGCCTGAACGTGCCATCGAGAGGTTGAGAGATAGCACGAGGACTCTGTGGGGCCGCGGTGGGATGTGACAGGCCACCAATTCCTGCCGACCATTGCTGCGACAAGGAAAGGAGGCGATCATGATATCGCATGCTGCCCGCCCTCAGGCGGACGTGGAAATCCGACGATTGACGGTCGATGATCTCGACCTGTTTCGCGACATTCGCGCGGAAGCGCTTCGGACGCACCCTCAAACGTTCGGTTCTCCTGAAGAGGATGAGGGCGGGGAAGCGATGTTAGCGGCCTATCGCCGTTGGCTGGATGGAATGGTCCTCGGCGCATTCGAATGCGGGGGCTTAATGGGCGTCGCGGGCTTCTATGTCTCGCCAGATCGGCGATCGCAGCACAGGGGCCACATCTTCACGGTTTACGTGAGGGAGGAGGGCCGAGGTAAAGGGGTCGGAGATCGGCTCATCAAGGAGCTTCTTGCCCATGCCGAGGCACGCGTCGAGCAGGTGCATCTCGCCGTCCTGCTCGAATCGACCGCTGCAATCAACACCTACAAGCGTAACGGCTTTGAAATCTACGGTACCGATCCCGCCGCCGTCCGCATGGGAGAGGCCACCTACCACAAGTACTTTATGGTCAGGAAATTAGGTCATTAGCACCAATCTGGTTCGCCTATTCTGTCCATGCCTTGGGTTTCAAACATGATTCCGTTTCTTGAACGATTGAACGGCGCAACCAGCGTGCTCATTGCGGGCTGTGGCGGCGGCTTCGACGTCTTCGCTGGCTCAGCATCTGACGGCACGCGGCAAGCAGGTGGTGTTCGCCAGCTTATCCTTCACGAATTTGTGGTTGTGCGGCGGCGAGCGTGTCGGAGAGACGGTTTGGCGGGTCGATCAGCGCGCCGCCGAGATACCTTACTTCCCGGAGAATTGGCTGGCCGAATGGCTCGGCCGGCGCGAGCAACTCGTGCCGGTCTATGCCTTTGCGAAGAGTGGTGTGCGGCCGCTGGCAACGGCGTATCGCGCGATCATCGATCGTCATGACATCGACACGGTCGTTCTCGTGGATGGCGGTACGGACAGCATCGTATTCGGTGATGAGCCCGGCGTCGGCAGTGTTGTCGAGGACGCGGTCTCGCTCGTTGCCGCCGATCAGGCTGCGGGCGAAAACGTACTGCTGGCCGCTATCGGCTTCGGCGTCGATCACTATCACGGCGTCTCGCATCACGCCTTTCTGGAGAACGCCGCGCATCTGATTCGCGATGGAGGGTTTCTCGGTATGTTTTCGCTGTCGCAGGGCAGCAAGCAGGCCGATGCTTTCCTTGATCTCGTCGATTATGCCAACCAGCGCCAGCCGCAGCACCCGAGCATCGTCTGCAATTCGATCGCGAGTGCACTGCGGGGCGAGTTTGGCAACTATCATGCCACCAGCCGGACCAGCGGGAACGAGCTCTTCATCAGCCCGCTGATGACGCAATATTGGACGTTCCAGACCTCAGCGGTGGTTCGTCGCATGGCGTATGCGGGAGAGTTGGCTGAGACCGAACGTGCTGAGGACGCCCGCCGGATCATTGATCTTCACAGGGAAATGACCGAGCTGCGGCCTTTCCGTCCCATCCCGCTCTGACAGGCCTGGCTCGGGCCAAATCCTCGCGGCCCGCGTCGCCGGAAACCCGTTTGCCTTGCCAGTATTTCCACGGCAATATGCCGGCAAAACAACCATAGGACGGGACAAGAAAAAATGGCGGCTCCCATCAAGTTCGGCGTTGGCCAAAGTGTGCTGCGCAAGGAGGATGACGCGCTCATCCGCGGCAAGGGCCGCTATACCGACGATTATGCGCCGCAGGCCGCGCTGCGCTGCCTGATGCTGCGCTCCCCGCATGCGCATGCCAAATACACCATCGATGCGGGCCGCGCCCGCGGCCTGCCCGGCGTCGCGCTGATTCTGACCGCCGACGACGTCAAGGATCTCGGCAATCTGCCCTGCCTGTTCAATCTCGAGACCGATCCGTTCACCGGCCCGCCATACCCGATCCTCGCTGCGGGCGAGGTGCGCCATGTCGGCGATGCCGTCGCCTTCGTCGTCGCCGAGACCATCGACCAGGCCCGCGACGCGATCGAGGCGATCGACGTCAAATGGTCGCCCCTGCCGGCAGTGACCGGCGTCGTCAATGCCGTCAAGAAGGGCGCGCCGCAGGTGTGGCCCGACAAGGCCGGCAATGTGCTGTTCGACGTCTCGATCGGCGACAAGGCCGCAACCGAAGCCGCCTTCGCCAAGGCGCATGCGGTCGCCGAAATCTCCATCGTCAATCCGCGCGTGGTCGCGAGCTTCATGGAGACGCGCGCGGCCGTTTGCGAATACGACGCCAAGCGCGACCATCTGACGCTGACCGTCGGCAGCCAGGGCAGCCATCGCCTGCGCGACATCCTGTGCCAGAACGTGCTCAACATCCCGACCGACAAGATGCGGGTGATCTGCCCCGATGTCGGCGGCGGCTTTGGCACAAAGCTGTTTCCGTATCGGGAATATGCCCTCATGGCGGTCGCCGCGCGAAAACTGAAAAAGGCCGTGAAATGGGCGGCGGACCGCTCCGAGCATTTCCTTGGCGATGCGCAGGGCCGCGACAACGTCACCACCGCGAAGATGGCGCTGGCTGAGGACGGCAAGTTCCTCGCGATGGATTGCGACCTGATGGGCGACATGGGTGCGTATCTGTCGACCTTCGGCCCCTACATTCCCCATGGCGGCGCCGGCATGCTGCCGGGCCTCTACGACATCCAGGCCTTCCACTGCCGGGTGCGCACCATCTTCACCAACAGCGTGCCGGTCGATGCCTATCGCGGCGCGGGCCGGCCCGAAGCTGCCTATGTCATCGAACGTCTGGTCGACGCGTGCGCGCGAAAGCTCGACATGACGCCGGACGCCATCCGCCGCAAGAACTTCATTCCGCCGAAGGCGCTGCCCTACAAGACGGCCACGGGCAAGGTCTACGATTCCGGCGATTTCGCCGCGCATCTGAAGCGCGCGATGGAGATCGCGGAGTGGAAGGAGTTTTCCAAGCGCGCCAAGGCTGCCAAGAAGAGCGGCCTGATCCGCGGCATCGGGCTCGCGAGCTATGTCGAGATTTGCGGCGTGATGGGTGAAGAGACGGCCAATGTTCGCCTCGATCCCAATGGCGATGTCACTGTCCTCATCGGCACACAGTCGAGCGGGCAGGGCCACCAGACCGCCTATGCGCAGATCGTCGCCGAGCAGTTCGGCGTGGCGCCGGAGCGCGTCCACGTCCGCCAGGGCGACACCGACGAGATCGCCACCGGCCTCGGCACCGGCGGCTCGGCCTCGATTCCCTCGGGCGGCGTCAGCGTCGAGCGGGCGACGCGCGAGCTCGGCTCGAAGCTGAAGGAGATCGCGGCGCAGGCGCTGGAGGCCGGCGCCGGCGACCTCGAGATCTCGGAAGGCGTGGTGCGCATCGCCGGGACCGACCGTTCGATCTCGTTCGCCGATCTTGCCAAGCGCGCAAGCGCCGATCCGTCGAAGCTCAACGGCAGCGCGACCTTCGCCAGCGCCGACGGCACCTATCCCAACGGCACGCATGTGGCGGAGGTCGAGATCGATCCGGCCACCGGCATCATCAAGATCGTCAACTACGTGATCGTCGATGATTTCGGCAAGACGCTCAACCCGCTGCTGCTGGCCGGCCAGGTGCATGGCGGCGCCATGCAGGGCATCGGCCAGGCGCTGATGGAGCAGGTGGTCTATGGGCCCAATGACGGCCAGCTGATCACCGCGACCTTCATGGACTACGCGCTGCCGCGCGCGGCGGACGGTCCGGCTTTCGTGTTCGAGACCGCCAACGTCCCCTGCAAGACCAATCCGATGGGCGTGAAGGGGGCAGGCGAGGCCGGCGCGATCGGCTCCTGTCCGGCCATCGTCAACGCCATCGTCGATGCGCTGTGGCGCGAGTACAAGATCGACCACATCGACATGCCGGCAACGCCTGAGCGGGTGTGGATCGCCATCAGCGAGCACCATCGCCGTCACAGCCTCTAGGCGGCGATTCTTCCGCGGCGGGAATAAACGCTCGCTGCGGGGTTTCTATCCATGAATGGGCCCATCCTCACCTCTGCGAGCCGGAGACATTAGCAATGAAGCGAACGATGATTGTCGCGGGGACCATCCTGCTGGGTGCGGGCGCCGTGATGGCGCAGCAGGAGATCGCCGTTCAGCAGGACAATCTGATGCGCGGGATCGCCAAGAACCAGTACGGCATCATCCAGAAGATGACGAAGGGCGACATCCCCTATGACCAGAAAGCGGTTGATCAGGCCATCGCCAGCATGGAGGTCGATGTTGGCAAGATCGCCAAGACCTTCGAGGTCAATCCCAAGCAGGACGTGGTGAACGCGACCTATGGCGCCTCGCAAAAGGTCTGGCAGAACAAGGCCGATTTCGACTCCAAGATCCCGCCCGTGCAGAAGGCGATCGCCGATGTCAAGGGCAAGATCAAGGATGTCGCCAGCCTGAAGGCGGCCTATACCGCAATCAATGACCGCTGCAGCGATTGCCACGAGACATATCGGGTCAAGCTGAAATAGCGAGGCGCAATTCTCGCTCCATCCGGGCTACGGCGCCGATAAGGAATCGAAAAAGGCGGTTGCGAAAGCAGCCGCTTTTTTGCGCCGGCGCGAAGCGCGGCAGGAATTTATGTCCGCAAGGCCTGACGGATCGCTGTGAGAGCAGCTATCTTGGCTGCAGTCGCCGCGGCATTGACGTGAGCTGTTGGAAATTGGCGCATCTCGCTCCCGACGGCCTCATCAGGAGTTCCATGGCGCGGCTTCAAGCAGAACAGCGAGACAGGCCATGGCAAAACCGTTTCCGTCGAAGACCCACATCGGCAACCATATGCTGCATCCCGAAACCTTGATGCTGACCTATGGCTATGATCCGCAGCTGTCGGAAGGCGCCATCAAGCCGCCGGTCTTCCTGACCTCCACCTTCGTGTTCAGGACCGCCGATGACGGGCAGGACTTTTTCGATTTCGTCGCCGGCCGGCGCGAGCCGCCGGAAGGCATGGGCGCGGGCCTGGTCTATTCGCGCTTCAATCATCCCAACAGCGAGATCGTCGAGGACAGGCTCTCGATCTACGAGCGCACCGAGAGCTGCGCGCTGTTCTCCTCCGGCATGGCGGCCATCGCCACCACAATCCTGGCTTTCGTTCGCCCGGGCGACGTCATTCTGCACTCCCAGCCGCTCTATGGCGGGACGGAAACGCTGCTGACGAACACGCTGGCCCGCCTGTCGATCGGCGCCGTCGGCTTCGCCGATGGGATCGACGAAGCCGCCGTCAAGCAGGCCTCGGAGGAGGCCATGGGCAAGGGCCGCGTTTCGATGATCCTGATCGAAACCCCGGCCAACCCGACCAACGGCCTGGTCGATGTCGCCATGGTCCGCCGCATTGCCGATTCCATCGGAAAGGCCCAGGGACACACGCCGATCATCGCCTGCGACAACACGCTGCTCGGACCGGTATTTCAGCGGCCGATCGAGCATGGCGCCGACATTTCCCTATACTCGCTCACGAAATATGTCGGCGGTCATTCCGATCTGATCGCGGGTGCCGCGCTCGGCTCGAAGGCGCTGATGAAAGGCATCAAGGCGCTCCGCGGCGCCATCGGCACCCAGCTCGATCCGCATTCCTGCTGGATGATCAACCGCTCGCTCGAGACGCTGAGCCTGCGCATGGAAAAAGCCGATGCCAATGCGCGCCTCGTGGCGGATTATCTGCGCGATCACCCCAAGGTCGCCAAGGTCCACTATCTCGGTCATCACGAGGAGGCCTCGCCGGCCGGGCGTGTGTTCGCGCGGCAATGCCTGGGGGCGGGATCCACCTTCTCGTTCGACATCGTCGGCGGCAAGGACGCTGCGGTCAAATTCCTCAACGCGCTGCAGATCCTCAAGCTGGCGGTGAGTCTCGGCGGCACGGAATCGCTCGCGAGCCTGCCCGCGACCATGACCCATTCCGGCGTTCCGGCCGACATCCGCCGGAAAATCGGCGTGCTCGATTCCACGATCCGGCTCTCGATCGGCATCGAGAACCCCTCCGACCTGATCGCCGACCTCACGCAGGCGCTGAACGCGGCTTAAAGCATGATCCGGAAAAGTGCGCAGCGGTTTTCCGAAAAGATCATGCTTAAACAACAACCTAAAGCGCGATGACGATTCATCCTGATCGCATCGCGCTTTAGGCGCGGCCAGAATCGAAAAGGCCGGACGCCCCTCCTGCGCCCGGCCTTCACGCAACGAAGCAGCGTCGCGGCTTACTTCGTCACCTGACCGCGGATCTCGCCGCCCGGATTGGCCGCGGTGTGGATGTTGACGTAGAGCTTGCCGCCGAGCAGATCGGCAGCCTGCGCGTCGGTCAGCGTCGCTTCGCCCTTCACGGGGCTGGCGGTCGCATTCGGGATCGCGAGGGCGACGCCGGCGTTCTTGCCGGCCTCCGCGGGGCCGTGGAAATGGGCGGCGGTGGCGGGGCCGGACAGCCCGGAATAGGTAACCGTCCAGGACAGCTTCTTGCTGGCGGCATCATAGTCCAGATCGGCGGTTCCGGTGCCGCTGCTGGTCGTTGCCGGCACCTCGGACTTGCCGTCGAGCGTTGCTTTCAGCTTTTCGGCGCTGGCCGGACCTGCAAAAGCAACGGCACCGAGCGCTAAGGCGGCAATGACGGTCTTATTCATGACATTCTCCCTGCTGAACCCGTTCGGGCTGCCAGACTTTCCAACAGCCGGCATTTCAGTTTATTCCCGTTTCCGGCCAGGGCGGGCTAAATTCTTCGTGGCTGGAGCCGCGGCGACATCGGTCTTAGGTTCGCCGCGTCGAGTGAATGGATACCCATGTTGCAACGAACAATTCTCGCGGGGCTGCTCGCCGCGCTCGCTGCCGGCGTCGTCTATTGGTGGCTCAGCGCGCCGGTGGTGGCGGCTGTGGGCAACGCGCCGGCCCATGTGGCAAACCTTGCCAATGGCGAGGCGATGTTCAATGCCGGGGGCTGCGCGTCGTGCCACGCCACGCCCAACCAGCCCGACCGTGTCAGGCTCGGGGGCGGCGTCGCGATCAAGTCGCCGTTCGGAACGTTCTACGCGCCGAACATCTCCCCCGATCCGAACGACGGCATCGGCAAATGGACCGACGCCGACTTCGTCAACGCGGTGATGCACGGGGTTTCGCCAGGCGGGCAGCATTATTTTCCCGCCTTCCCCTATACGTCCTATCAGCACGCAAGGCGCGAGGACGTGCTCGATCTCTTTGCCTATCTGAAGACGCTGCCGCCTGTGGCCGGCAAGGTGCGCGACCACGACGTCGGCTTTCCCTTCAACATCCGCCGCAACATCGGCGTCTGGAAATTCCTGTTTCTGCACGACAAGCCGCTCGTTGCCGACGGCACCAAGTCGCCGCAATTCAATCGCGGCGCCTATCTCGTCAACAGCTTTGGCCATTGCGCCGAATGCCATAGCCCGCGCAACGCGCTCGGCGGCATCATCGCAGGCCAGCGCTTTGCCGGCGGGCCCAATCCGGAAGGCGAGGGCTGGGTGCCCAACATCACCCAGAAGCGCCTCGGCGAGTGGAGCGCGAAGGATCTTGCCTATTTCCTCAAAACCGGCGAATTGCCCGACGGCGACAGCGTCGGCGGCGCGATGAGGCGTGTGATCAAGAACACCTCGCAATTGTCCGACGCGGATATTGCGGCGATGGCGGACTATCTCAAATCGCTGCCGCCGGTCGATGGTCCGCCGCGGCCCAAGCCCAAGGAAGCTGGTTAGCTTAGCTGGCGCCGAACGCCTTGAAGGTGATGATGGTGAGGGTGTCCTGGATGCCCGGCAGCACCTGCACCTTCTCGTTGACGAAGTGGCCGATGTCGGTGTCCTTGTCGACGTAGAACTTCACCAGGAGGTCGTATTGGCCGGCCGTGGAGTAGATCTCGGAAGCGATCTCGGCTTCGGCAAGCGCATTGGCGACCGTATAGGACTGGCCGAGCTTGCATTTGATCTGGACGAAAAAAGGAACCATCGCGGGCACTCCGAAAGCGTATCTGGCGGCTAATAGGCCAAACCCGGCACCATTTAGCAAGCGGACTTGCCGGCCACCAGATGCCGGTCCGGCGCCTAGGAAGTCACCACGGCCGCGGCGAATGCGTCTCTGAGCCGCTGGGCGAGCTCGACCTTGCGATAGGGCTTGGTCAGCACGATCGCCTGCGCATGCGCGTGGCCCTGCTCGACCAGGGTCTCCAGCGCGTAGCCCGAGGTGAACAGGACCGGCAGGCCGGGACGAATCCGCCGCGCCTGGTCGGCGAGCTCCCAGCCGCTCATGCCGCCGGGCATCACGATGTCGGTGAACAGCATGTCGATACCGGGATCGGTGCGCAGCTGCTGCAAGGCCTCCTTGCCGTTGACCGCGGCAACGACGCGATATCCGAGAGCTTCCACCCTGCGAATGGCGGAGGAGCGAACGAACGGATCGTCCTCGGCGATCAGGATCGTCTCGTATCCTCGCGGCGCCGCGTCCTCGCCATCGGAAAGCTCGGTGTGCGATGATCCGATGTCCGCGCGCGGCAGATAGATCCGGACCGTCGTCCCAAGGCCTGGCTCGCTGTAGATCGTGACATGGCCATTGGATTGCTTGGCGAAGCCATAGACCATGCTGAGGCCGAGGCCCGAGCCCTTGCCGACCTCCTTGGTGGTGAAGAACGGCTCGAAGGCGCGCCGGGTGACCTCCGGCGTCATGCCTTCGCCGTCGTCGGTGATCGAGATCAACACGTAAGCCCCGGATGCGACTTCGGGGTGAAGGGCGCGATAGTCGTCGTCGAGCGCGGTCAACTCCGTGCTCAAGGACAGGTGACCACCGGCCGGCATCGCATCCTGTGCGTTGAGCGCAAGGTTGAGCACGGCGGATTCGAGCTGGGCGCGATCCGCAAAGGCCACGATCGTGCCGGCCCCGGAGGCCGTCCTGATCTCGATGTCTTCGCGCAAGGTGCGCTTGAGCAGCTTGAACATGGACTCGAGCAGGCCCCGGCAATCGATCGTCTGGGGCTGCAGCAACTGCCGGCGACTGAACGCGAGCAGTCGCTGCGTCAGCTCGGCACCCCGCTCGCCCGACTGGCAGATGTCGTCGGAAAAGCGGCGCAGGTCTGGCCTGGCCTTGAGCTGCTCGCTCAGATGCTCGGCGTTGCCGATGATGACGGTGAGCAGATTGTTGAAGTCGTGGGCGATGCCGCCGGAGAGCTGACCGACCGTCTCCATCTTCTGCGCCTGCTGGAGCTGCTGCTCGGTCAGCTTGCGTGTGGTCAGGTCGTGGACGATGCCGACGAAGATCAATTCGCCGTCCTGCCGGGTCCGGCCGACCGACACGTCCATCGGAAAGGTCGATCCGTCCTTGCGCAGGCCAATGGCCTCGCCGGCGGTCGCCAAATGCCTTGCGTGGCTGTCGGGCGCGGTGCCCGCCTCGGGCATCAGCATCCTGACGTTCCGGCCCATCACCTCGTCGGCGGAGTAGCCGAACAAGCGCTCGCAGGCCGGATTGAACAGCAGGATATGGTCCTGCGCGTCGAACAGGATGACCCCGTCGACCGCGGTCTCGACGATCGCGGTGAGGCGCGCCACGCTCTCGCGCATCGCGCGCTGGGCGTCGCTGACCTGTTGGAGCAGCAGCGTCGCGTCCCGGCTCTTGATTTCCTCCTCCTCGAGCGCGGCCTGGACCTGCCGCAACTCGAACGGCGAGGGGATCGTCAGGATCTTCGGCAGCAGCGGCCAGAGCGCGCCCGCCGTGACCACGGACGCCACCGCGGTCGCCGCCTTGACCATGCCCTCGATGCCATAGACCGGGACCCAGAGCGTGTAGATCGACAGCACATGGGTCAGGCCGCACGCCATGATGAAGATCGCGAAGGCCCAGTAGACCCAGCCGAACTTGAGGTCGCGCCGCTTGGTGACCAGGATCGCAAGGGCAAACGGAATCGAAAAATAGGCGGCGGCGATGCAGGCGTCGGAAACGACGTGAAGCCAGATCAGCTCAGGCTCCCACAACAGGCAGATGCCGTGCGGCGACAGCATGGACGAGTCGAGGAGACGTTCAAAAAAGGCCCACATCATTCCACCCCAAGATTCCGTTCCAGGCGGCTTGCGGGCCGGGCGCCCGCAACATGGGTGTCGCTGGACAGTTCCACTCTGACGTCTCGCTCATCGGCGAAGCACGTGAGGTTCGAGACTATACCAAGGGTCCGGCGCGGTTGCATTTTCAAGTCCGCACGATTGCGGGGCGTGCCGGCCCGCTGTTTGCCTGATTCGCAGGGAGCACACGGCGTCGCGAATCACCGTCGGACACGGCTCGGCGGCGCTTGCCGGTGTTCCACGGCCGCGCTAGGACAGGCCATGGCGGTGTCCTTATCCAGCAAATGTGCCCGGCGATGACGACCCCGGTCGCACTCACCATTGCCGGCTCCGATTCGAGCGGCGGCGCCGGCATCCAGGCCGACCTGAAGACCTTTGCCGCGCTCGGCGTCTATGGCGCCTCCGCCATCACCGCGCTGACGGCTCAGAACACGCGCGGCGTCACCGGCATTCATGCGGTGCCGGCCGAATTCGTCACCGCGCAGATCGATGCGGTGTTCTCCGATCTCGACATTGGCGCGGTGAAGATCGGCATGGTGGCGCAAGTCGCCAGCATCGATGCGATCGCGGCCGCGCTGTCGCGCTGGGCGCCCGGACATGTCGTGCTCGATCCCGTGATGGTGGCGACCTCCGGCGACCGCCTGCTGGCATCCGAGGCCGTCGACGCCCTGCGCACGAAACTGATACCGCTGGCGTCGGTGATCACGCCCAATCTGCCGGAGGCCGCGGCTCTCCTCGACGAGCCGGTCGCGGCAAGCGAGGCCGAGATCGAAAGCCAGGGGCATCGCCTGCTGGCGCTCGGCTGCCGTGCGGTCCTGATCAAGGGCGGGCACGGCGAGGGCGCCGAGAGCACCGATTATCTCGTCGATGCCCAAAACACGATCGCGCTCGCCGCGCCGCGCGTTGCGACCCGCAACACCCATGGCACCGGCTGCTCGCTGTCCTCGGCGGTCGCGGCGGAGCTCGCCAAGGGCGAAGATCTGGAGCTTGCCGTGCGCAACGCCAAGGCCTGGATCAGCGCGGCGATCGCGGCCGCCGACCGCTTCAGCGTCGGGCACGGCCACGGCCCGATCCATCATTTCCATAGGTTTTACTGACCCGCAGTGAACGGTGCGCCAGCTTGTTTCCGCAACAGGCTGCGGCCGTCAGGACGAGGTCCATGCGAGGGCGATCATCTCAGGACACGTCCATCATCAAGGGGATGGATGCCAGGACCATGAGCGCCGCCGTGACACCATGAATGCCGAACGCGGTTCTCTTGGAGCCGTTGGCCGCAAGAATGAGCAGCATGTCGCCAATTGGGATGACGGCTTCAACAAACAGAACGATGCCGACCCCGCGGGGGAAGCCCCATGCCATCAACGCCAAGACGGTTAGTCCCGACGCGATGTCGCGAACGCCCTTGAGACGAAGCCACCAGGCGACGTTGGGGCCGTCTTCTGGCAGCGGTAGACCGAAACTGTGTGTCGCGGTCCGCGGGCTCAGGATATAGCCGCTGCCGATCACGATGATCGCAAGCGCCACAAGCAGTGCAGTTCCAAGCGAAAGCCAATGCATTTCAACTCATCCATTCCACCTCTTCAAAATATCTAGCATTGCTAGATTATCAAGTAACGATATTGTGGACAGTGATGGGCATCTGTTCCGGGAGATCGAAGCTTGGGGATTGCTGAGCGAAAAGACAGGCAAAGGGCGGAACGCGAGAACCGTATCATCGCCGCAGCCCGCGCGGTCGCCGAGCGTGAGGGATGGAGCGCTGTTACGATCCGTCGCCTGGCTGACGAGATCGAACATAGTCAGCCCGTGCTCTATTCGCATTTCGAAAACAGGGATGCGATCGTTGCTGCAGTTGCGGTCGAAGGCTTCCGGGAGATCACGACGGCTCTGCGGGAAGCGGCGAGCGGATCGTCCGGACAAAACGCAATAAAGAATGTTGCGCTGGCCTATCTCGCCTTCGCACGACGTCATCCTGCACTCTATGAGGCCATGTTCGTCCTTCCGACGAATTTGCGGTTCGCCGAAGCTGGAAGCAGGCCGGAACTGCACGGCGCCTTTCAGGCCCTTGCCGCGGTCGTCATGCCATTTTGCGTCGACGTCGCTCTCGTGACCGAGACCTTTTGGGCTGCCCTGCACGGGCTCGCTGAACTCGAAGGTTCGGACCGAATTAGGCCCGGCGCGCGCGACGAGCGCATCGCACTGGTGGTTCGGGCCATCGTCGGGGCCCCAAACGGCAAACCTGCCCGCGGATCACGTCGATCGGCTGAATGACTGTCTTGGCCCATCGTTTAACGGGCTTTTGAGGTCCGATCCCGGTCGTTTGCCGCGCCGGGCCTCTTGCGCGATCCCGCTGCGGCGTCATGTCGCCTGATTGTCGCATGCGACTGATATTCGCGGGGAGGGCGAGGCAAAGCGTGATTCGTATTTGAAGGTGCCTCGAAGGTTCAATTGGTCATCCCCCTGTCACGGGACATTGTTACAGGCTGGCGCGCATGGGAAGCTACGATGTGAGTGACGAGAGCCCGGAGCGGCGCTTTCGCACGTTGTTCATCTCCGACGTTCATCTTGGAGCCCGCGGTTCTCAAGCCGATCTTCTGCTCGACTTCCTGCGCTACCATGATGCCGACACGATCTATCTCGTCGGCGACATCGTCGACGGCTGGGCGCTGAAATCGAGCTGGAACTGGCCGCAATCCCACAACGACCTCGTGCAGAAGCTGCTGCGCAAGGCGCGCAAGGGCGCCAAGGTCGTCTACATCCCCGGCAATCACGACGAGTTCCTGCGCAACTATTACGGCACGCATTTCGGCGGCATCGACGTGGTCGAGAACACCGTCCACACCGGCGTGGATGGCAAGCGTTATCTCGTCATCCATGGCGACATCTTCGACCTCGTGGTGCAGAACGCGCGCTGGCTCGCCCATCTCGGCGACAAGGCCTACGACTTCGCGATCCAGATGAATCGCTTCGTCAACTTCTTCCGCCGCTTGTTCAAGGTGCCCTATTGGTCGCTGTCGCAATGGGCCAAGCAGAAGGTCAAGAACGCCGTCAATTACATCGGCGCGTTCGAGCAGGCGCTCGCCGCCGAGGCGCGACGCCACGACGCCGACGGCGTGATCTGCGGCCACATCCATTACGCCGTGATCCGCGACGAGGGCGGCATCCGCTACATGAATTGCGGCGACTGGGTCGAGAGCTGCACGGCGCTCGTCGAGCACGACGACGGCCATTTCGAGATCATCACCTGGGCGGATCATTTGCAGAAGCCGGCAGCCGTCCCGCAGGTCGCAGCTCGAGCTGCATAACAGAGGTCGCCTGATGCGCATCCTGGTCGCGACCGACGCCTGGCACCCGCAAGTCAACGGTGTGGTTCGGACGCTGACCAAGCTCGCCGACGCCGCGGAGGCGCTCGGCGTCGAATTCAAATTCCTGACGCCGCAATCGTTCCGCACCTTTGCGATGCCGAGCTATCGCGACGTGCGGCTGGCGATGCCCCGTCCCGCACGCATCGCAAAGCTGATCGAGGAGGCGCGCCCCGACAGCATCCACATTGCGACCGAAGGGCCGATCGGCCTGATGGTCCGTCGCTATTGCCGCCAGCGCAGGCTGCCGTTCACGACCAGCTTCCACACCCGCTTTCCCGAATATGTCCGCGCCCGCGTGCCGGTGCCGGGCTCGCTGATCTGGCGGGCGCTGCGCCGCTTCCATGCACCCAGCCGCGCCGTGATGGCGGCAACGCCTGCGCTCGCCCGCGAGCTGACCGAGCGTGGTTTCGACAATGTCGTGCTGTGGCCGCGCGGCGTCGACACCCATCTGTTCCACCCCCGCGCCATCGACCTTTGCCTGCCGGCACCGGTGTTCCTGTCGGTCGGCCGCGTCGCGGTGGAGAAGAATCTCGAGGCCTTCCTCGATCTCGAGCTGCCCGGGACCAAGGTGATCGTCGGCGACGGCCCCGCGCGCGCCTCGCTCGAAGAGGCCTATCCCGATGCGATCTTCCTCGGCGAGAAGCACGGCGAGGCGCTGGCGGACATCTACGCGGCCGCCGACGTCTTCGTGTTCCCGAGCAAGACCGACACGTTCGGCCTGGTGCTGCTGGAAGCGCTCGCAAGCGGCCTGCCGGTGGCCGCCTTCCCGGTGAAGGGCCCCCGCGACGTGATCGGCGATGCCCCGGTCGGCGCGCTCGATCACGACCTGCGCAGCGCCTGCTTCGCGGCGCTGGACATTTCCCGGCAGGACTGCGTCGCGTTCGCCGCCAATTACACGTGGGAAGCCTCGGCGAGGGCCTTTGTGGCCAGCATTGAGGCGGTCGGCGCGGTGCTGCCAGGCCGGAACGCCGCGGAACAGCCACGCTTCGTCGCCTGAAGAGAAAAATCCTCGCGCGGAGGTGTCTTGCCCGCGCTGCGGTGGCCGCGATAAGGTCTGATATGACCGAACAGCTCCTCCCGATCGGCCCTGCCGATATCGACGCCGCAGCGCGCGTGATCGCGCCCTACGCCATCCGCACCCCGCTGTTGTCCTTTCCCGTGCTCAACGAGCGCGTCGGCGCCAAGGTCTTCCTGAAGCCGGAGATGCTCCAGCGCACCGGCTCGTTCAAGTTCCGCGGCGCCTTCAACAAGGTGTTCTCGATCCCGCAGGACAAGCGCGCCGGCGGTGTCGTCGCGTTCTCCTCCGGCAACCACGCCCAGGGTGTGGCGGCGGCGGCAAAGATCCTCGACATGCAGGCGACCATCGTGATGCCGGCGGATGCGCCGCTGTCGAAGCGCGAGCGCACCAAATCCTACGGCGCCGAGGTCGTGCTCTATGATCGCGACAAGGACGACCGTGAGGCGATCTCGCGCGGCATCGCCGAGAAGCGCGGCGCGACGCTGGTCAGGCCTTACGACGATCCCTTCGTGATCGCAGGGCAGGGCACCGCCGGCCGCGAGATCGCGGAGGACATGGCAACGCTCGGTCTCAGCCCCGACATCGTGGTGGCGCCGGCGTCCGGCGGCGGCCTGATCGCGGGCGTCGCAACCGCCGTGAAGGCGCGCTATCCGCTGGCCGAAATCGTGGTGGCCGAGCCCGAGGCGTTCGACGATCACGGCCTTTCGCTGACGGCGGGCCATCGCGAGCCGCATGGGCCCGCGGGCCGCACCATCTGCGACGCACTGATGGCGCTGATCCCCGGCGAGATGACCTTTGCGATCAACAGCAAGCTGCTGGCGCGCGGCGTCACGGCGTCGGACAAGGAAGTCGGCGCCGCCGTCGCGTTCGCCTATCGCGAGCTGAAGCTCGTGGTCGAGCCCGGCGGTGCCGTCGGCCTCGCCGCACTGCTTGCGGGACGTCTTGATGTAGCCGGCAAGAACGTCGTCATCGTGCTGTCAGGCGGCAATGTCGATGCGGATTTGTTTGCGGAGCTGGTGGCCTAGCCGTCATTCCGGGGCTCGCCAAGCGAGAGCCCGGAACGAGCAAGAACCGACATGAAGAAGGGGCAGAGCGTTTCCGCTCTGCCCCTTTGTCGTTTCGCTGATCGCGATCAGTGCATGAAGCCGCGGTGGTTGTTGCCGCCATTGTTCATGCTTGGCGCCTGGTTCATCGACTGGCGGAAGTTGTTGCCGCCGTTGCTGACGTTGCGGTTCGTGGTGTTGAACTGCGGACGGTTGTTGTTCTGGACCTGCACCTTGTTCACCGGGTTGTTGTTGGGCTTCACGATACCGGTGTTGCCGTTGTTGACGCGGATCGGGTTGTTCTGCGTCTGGACGTTGACCGGCTTCGCCTCGACCTTCGTGCCGCCCTTGCCGACATTCACCGGCATGCTGACGATCTTGCCGGGGGTGCCGTTGCCGGCGTCCGGCTTGTTGTTGCCCGCGGGCAGGGTCACGATCTTGCCGATGCCGCCATTGTTGGTGGTCGTGTTGGTCGGCGCAGGCAGGGTGACGATCTTGCCCGGGGTCTGCGACGGCGTGCCGTTCGGCTGGTTGTTGCCTGAAGGCAGGTTGCCGATCTGGCCGCCATTGCCGAGCTTGCCGATGACATTGCCGTCGACCGGCTTCTGCACGATCGGCAGATTGCCGTTGATCTGACCACCGCCATTACCCTGCTGCAGCGGCATGTACTTCGGCTGGCCGAGATTGCCGATCTTGAAGGTCGGAGCAATGTTCTGCGGCGCCAGGAACTTGGTCGCCTGCATCAAGGGGATCTGCTTCGGCTGCGTCTGCAGCTTCAGCGCCATTTGCGCATAGGGGCTGTTGCCGTAGCTGTCGTAGAAGCTCTTGTAGGCAACCGGCGAATTCACCAGCACCGCCTTGTGCCAGGCCTGCGAGAGCAGGATGTTGTTGAGCAGCCAACGGACGTGGTCGCACAGCGGGTCGTGCGGATACATCTGGATGAACTCCTGATAATATTCCGGCCGGCCCTCGGACACGACGTAGTCATAGGCTTGACGCGTCGAGCGGCTCGGCAGGTTGGAGGCCATCTGCACCACCGGCGTATTGACGGGCGCGCGGTTGGCGGCAACCGCGGTGTCGCCGAAGAAGGTGAAGTCCGAGGTCAGCGAGGAGCTCTCCCACGGGATCTGCGCGCCGCTGGTGGACTGGTTCACCTGCAGGCGGACCCGCTTGAACAGCTGCTCGATCGGCACGTTGGGTTCGCGCGCGACGTTCAGGAACGCCTGCGTATACGGGCTGTGGCCGCCGGTGCCGTCGAGCGCTTCAGCGCCCGGCGCGGTCGAGTAACCGACGATCGAGCCGTTCGGCGCGTCGACGATGGCAAGGCCGCGACCGGCGTCATTGACGGTCGGGAACGGGTTGTTGCGGCAGGCATCGAGAATGACGATGCGCATGCGGCTCGGGATCGTCTCCAGCGTCGACATCACGTCGACGAGACGCACCGAATTGTTGACGAGCTCGGTCTGGCTCGAAACCTTGGCATCGACGGGAACGAGATAGTTCTCGCCGGCGAGCTGCACGCCGTGACCGGCGTAATAGACCATCGCCACCGTGTTCGGACCGCGCGCGGACACTTTTGCGGAAAAGTCCTGCACCACGCGGAGCATGTCGTTCTGGGTCAGGTCGGTCGCTGCAACCACCTCGAAGCCGGCGGAGTTCAGGAACTGCGCCATCGACTGCGCGTCATTGTCGGGATTGGCGAGTTGCGGCGCGTTCTGGTAGTTCGAATTGCCGATCACCAGCGCCACCCGCTGCTCCGGGCCCTGCAGCGCGGTGGGGGCCGGCTCGACCGGGGCAACTTGCGCGGAAACGGGGCCGCAGGCGAAGCCGAACAGGCTTCCCACAAGGCTGGCCGTCATCAGGAAAGGTCTTAGGCGGAACATGGCGTGCTCCTTTGGCACTGATCTCGATGCGAGATTGGTTGCGGGGGAGCCTCGCCGCGTTCGAGCTTGAAGTCCGTGATCCCTCTCACCATGGTGGCCCTGCGTGATCTGAATCACGCTCGGAACCTGCTATGGTGAGCGATCGATAAGGGGAACCGCCGTCACATGCTGAAGTCGATCGATCCCATCCTGACGCCCGACCTGCTCTGGCTGCTGGCCTCCATGGGCCATGGCGACGATCTCGTGGTCGTCGACGCCAACCATCCGGCCACGCACATCGCCCGCAGCACGTCGTCGCAGCGCCTGATCCAGCTGCCGGGCATGACGATGGAGACGGCCGTCCGCGCCATCATGACGCTCTATCCGCTCGACGATTTCGATCCCGATCCGGTGCGCGTGATGGCGCCGGTCGACGATCCCGACCGCGTCCCAGACGTGCAGCGGGCCGTGCTGGCCGAGATCGAGCGCGCGGTCGGACGCGCCGTTGCTCCCGGCAAGCTCTCGCGTCCGGATTTTTACCGCGCGGCGGCGACGGGCTTCGGCGTGGTGCAAGTCGGCGACAGCCGAGGCTATGGCTGCTTCCTGATCAGGAAGGGTGTGATCAGCTAGCTGACGCTGCGATACGGTGACGCGGGGGACGTCTCAGGCGTGCTCGAAGGGTCCGACTTCGCGGATCACCTTGCAGATCTGCAGGAAGCCGCTGGCGTAGAATTCGGCATGTCCACGCTTCATCGTCTCGACGTGCTCCGGGTGCGTGCGCCAGGCTTCGAGCGCTTCCTCCGAGGCAAACCGGAACACGGTGAGTTCCTCGCCGTCCTCGGCCTTGAAGGACTTCAGCGACAGAAAGCCCGGCATGCGGCTGACGATGTCGTACATGCGCCCGCCCAATCGGTCGTGCTCGTCGACGGAGGCGCCGTCCCGCAGCTTCAGGTCACCCATCACAATCACTTCGCCGATCATGTTTCCCCTCGTGGTTGATCGCATTCTTGCCGTTCGATCTCCTGTTCGTTCGCGTGATGGCTTTTGTTACATCGCGACCCGGTTTCGATCAAATTTGCACTCGAAATTGAATGGTCATCGCGCGATCGACTGTCTATGGTCGATCCATGTCTCGCCTTGTGTGTCTGTTTGTTGCTCTCATCGTGTCGCTGCCGTCCGCAGCTCCGGCGGAATCCCTCAAGAAGCGGCCGGTGCCCGTCTGGCGCGGCTACGGCTTCCTGCCGGGTTATCGCCAGCCGCTGAGCAACAGCATTCCGCTCTACAAGCAGAAGGACGCGATGCGCCGAATGTCGCGCGCCGACCGGCGCCATTGGTACATCGACCCTGTGCCGCAATATTACCGCTGGGACGGCGAGTGGCATTATTTCGGCCGCCCCGGCTTCAACGGCGGCCGCTACAACGGCGGCAGTTTTGGTCCGTGCTGGACCCGCACGCCGATCGGTGCGGTGTGGAATTGCGGGTGATTGCGTGACGCTCGCAATGACGATGTAGAGAGAGTGTGCACCTCTTCCCCGCTCTCGTGCCCCGGACGCAGCGCAGCGCTTCTTCAGCGGTGCGCTGCTGAGCCGGGGCCCATGTGGCAGCGGCGAGCATGGTCTCTGGGTCCCGGCGCTACGCTGCATCGCTTGCGCGTTGCAGCTTGTCCGGGACATGAGGGTGATTGAGCCTTACGAGAAGAACGCGATCTTCTCGGCCTGGGTCATGCGGCGGATCGGGGCGAGGGGATCGTTGGCCGGCGCGCGGGGCTTTTGCAGAATGCCGCTGGCCAGGATGGTGGCGCCGAGCGAGGTCTCGGGCAAGGCAGCAGACAAGGGCGTGGGCGTCGGCAGCGACGTTGTCGGCGCTGCGGCGAAATTCGCGGTCGCGGCCATGGCCGGGGCCTGCTGCTCCATCACCTCGGCGGCGGCCTCCGCGATGGCGTCGGTGAGGCGCGCGAGCGAGTCCATCGCGATCGGCGCGTGGGCGGGCTCTTCCACCATTGGAGCGGCGACCGGCTGAGGCGCGATCGGCTCGGCAAGCTCTGCGGCAATGGGCGCTGCGGCCTCCGCCACCATCGGCTCCGGAATGACCGCTTCCATCTCGACCGGCGCGATGATCTCGTCGAAATCAGGATCGGGCGCGGCCATCTCCAGCGCGATGGCCTCCAGCACCGCGTCGTCCTCGGCCTGCGCGGCTGCATCGAGCGCGAACGCGTCAGCGACTTCCGCGAAGCCGACGGTGTCCGTGGCTGGCTCCTCAAACGAGACGGCTTCGGGCGCGACGTCTTCAGGCGCGACTTGGTCCAGCGCGGCACTCTCGACAGCCGTCTGGCTCTCGGCCGCACTCTCCGGCACGACGGCGGCGTCCATTGCCTGCTCGGTCTCGGCGAACGCTTCGGTGGCGACGATCGCTCCAACGGCTGCTTCGGGCTCGGCAGCCGCGGCGGCATCCTGCGGCGGCTCCGTAAAAGCCACGGGTGCTTCGCTCGCCATCGCAGCGGGCGCGGTCTCGGCAGGCGGAGCTTCGGCGGCGGATGACGGCGCCTCCTGCACCGGAGCGGACGCGGGAGACGCCGCCTGCGGCGTTGCGCCGCCGTCGGTCTGCTCTACCCGATCCCTCAAGAGATCGAATGCGGCTTTGAGCTCGACGCGGGGGTCGATGGTCGAAATCTGTCCGCAGGCGGCCTCGATCGAGGCGAGCTGCGAATCAATGAGGTCGCAGATTCGCCCGTCGGCGCCGATCTCGCGCCAGCGCCAGGAGATCTCCTTGATGATGCGCACGCCGCGCGGGATCGCGGCGAGGCTCGTCTCGATCGCAGCGGGATCGAAGGCGGCGACGGCGATCGTCTCGGCCTCGCGGATCGCGCGGCGGATCTCGACCAGGGCTTCGGGCAGGCGGTCCTCGACGACGGGTTGCCGCTGCGCCGCAAGGGTTTCTTCGATTTTCGCGACCGCGTCGAGCACCATGCTCGTGTCGGCGTTGCGGTTGCGCTTGGCGTATTCGCCGAGGAACCAGCGGCCGCGCGCCGTCTCCATGAAGGCTTCGCGGATCGCGTCGTAATCCTGCTCGTTCGGCTCGGCCGCGCGGGCAGACATGGGCGAAAGGGCGAATGCTTCGTTGGCCATTGCGATCTCGTCGCGCAAATCACCGCGCGTTACAGTAACGATCACCACGATATCGACCGAATCGCAATTGGTTTGATGGCACCCGAATCACAAATCCCCACGCCAGCATCGGCGAAACGGCGATTCGCCGTCAGCCTCGCCCTGTTCTATTCGGCTGTCTTCGCGGTCTCGGGCACGCATCTGCCGTTCTTTCCGGTGTGGCTGAAGGCGATCGGCGTCGACGCGGGCTGGATCGGGCTCATCAACGCGCTGCCGGCGATCACGCGCTTCACCACGCTGCCGCAAGTGACCGCCTTCGCCGAAAAGCGACATGCCATTCGCGCCGGCATGATGGTGTCGGTGCTGGCGACCGCGATCGGCTTTACGGCGGTCGGCCTGCAGCAGCAGCCGCTGGCGCTGTTCCTGATCTACGCGGCTACCTGCATGATGTGGACGCCGACGATGCCGCTGACCGATGCCTATGCGCTGCGCGGCGTCGCCCGTTATGGCCTCGATTACGGACCCTTGCGGCTGTGGGGCTCGGCGGCCTTCGCCGCCGGCTCGCTCGCCTGCGGCTATCTCGTCGACAGCATCGCCGCGCGTGATCTGATCTGGGTCATCGTCGCATGGGCCGTCGTTGCGGTCGCAGCCGGCCTGCTGCTTCGGCCGCTGGACGATGTCAGGCGCAAGACCACGGAGAGACATGCCGGCAAGGCGCTGCTGCGCGATGCCGGCTTCTGGGCCGTCATCGTCTCGGCCGCGCTGATTCAGGGCAGCCACGTCGCCTACTACACCTTCTCGGCCATCAACTGGCAACTCCATGGGATCAGCGGGCTCACGATCGCGGGCCTGTGGACGCTGGGCGTGATCGCGGAGATCGTGGTGTTCGCGCTGTCGCCGCGCTTCTCGCTGCATCCATCCACGATGATCGCGATCGGAGGCTCGAGCGCCGTGCTGCGCTGGATCGTCACTGCCAATGAGCCGCCGCTCGCGCTGCTCGCGATCGTGCAGCTCGGCCACGGCCTCAGCTTCGGCATGACCGTCGTCGGCACGATGAATCTCCTGGTGCAGCGCGTGCCCTCGCATCAGATCGCGCGGGGGCAGGGCTACCACGCCGCGTGCAGCGGACTGCTCAGCGCTGCGACCTCGATCGCGTCAGGCGCGATCTACGCCCGCATCGGCGACGGCTTGTATTACGTGATGGCTGCGATGGCCGCGGCCGGCGCGCTTCTGATCTGGTCGGCGCGGCACCGGCTCAATTCTCAGCCCCAGAGCGAAGCGTCCGGCGGATAGACCAGGCTGTCGTCATAACGCAGGCCGTGATCGCGATCGCGCGCCAGCAGCAAGGGGCCATCGAGATCGACGAAGCGCGCCTGCGGCGTCACCAGCATCGCGGGGGCCATCGACAGCGAGGTCGCGACCATGCAGCCGATCATGATCTCGAAGCCGAGCGCCTGCGCGGCGTCCGCCATCGCGAGGGCCTCGGTGAGGCCGCCGGTCTTGTCGAGCTTGATGTTCACCGCGTCGTAGCGGTCGCGCAAGGGGGCCAGCGACGAGCGGTCATGCACGCTCTCGTCGGCGCAGACCGCGAGCGGCCGCTTGATCCGCGCCAGCGCCTCGTCCTTGCCCGCGGGCAGTGGCTGCTCCACGAGGGTGACGCCAGCCGCGTCGCAGGCGGCGAGATTGTGCGCCAGATTGGCCTCGGTCCAGGCCTCGTTGGCATCGACGATCAGCTCGGATTCGGGAGCGGCCTTGCGCACCGCGGCGATCCGCTCGGGATCGCCGTCGCCGCCGAGCTTGATCTTGAGCAGCGGCCGGTGCGCCGCATTGGCGGTGGCGGCGGCCATGGCCTCGGGGGTCCCTAACGAGATCGTGTACGCCGTGGTGCGCTCGCCCGGCACCGGGCGACCCAGCAGGTTCCAGGCCCGCCGGCCCGCCGCCTTGGCCTCGAGATCAATCAGGGCGCAGTCCAGGGCGTTTCGGGCCGCACCGGGCGCCATGGCGGCCTGGAGGGCTTGCCGCGTCAGCCCGTCCGCGACGGCCTGTTGCATCGCCTGGATGGCGGCAAGCGTCGCCTCGGGCGTCTCGCCATAGCGGGGATAGGGCACGCACTCGCCGCGGCCGGTCAGCCCGTCCCGGCAGACCTCCGCCACGACAGTCACAGCCTCGGTTTTGGCCCCCCGGCTGATGGTAAAGCTGCCCGCGATCGGGAAGCGCTCGATTCGCGCCGCCAGGGCAGCAAATTTCATGGAAGTCATTTTGAACTCTGGCGAAATCTGAACCTGCTAGTTACCTCTAGCAACTAACATTAACCACTTGGGGATACCTTCTCTGGGTAAGGGCGCGTGCGCAACTATCTGATTTTCTCCGCCCCGGCACGGGAGCGGACATCTTGAACAGCGATCCGAAGCTGGAACGGATTGCCAAGGGCAACGCGCTGGCACTCTGCGCCACCGGGACCTGGACCGCGAGCTTCGCGCCGGTCCTGGAGCGGATGGTGGCCGACGCCGAGAAGCTCGCCGGCGGTCCGCAAAGCATCTTCATCGACGTCTCCGAGGTCGCCAAGCTCGACACCTTTGGCGCCTGGCTGATCGAGCGGCTGCGCCGCAGCCTGACCCAGGGCGCCGTCGAGGCGCAGATCGCGGGTCTCTCGGCCAATTATTCCAGCCTCGTGGACGAGGTGCGGCGGGTCAGGGCGACGGCCGTGGTCGACAGCGGCACGGTGACCATCACCGGCATGCTGGAGCAGATCGGCCGGGCCGTGGCCGGCGTCGGCGGCACGGTCGCGGGTCTCGTCGACATGCTCGGCGCCGTGCTCGCGGCAGGATTTCGCGTCCTGATCCATCCGCGCTCGTTGCGCCTGACCTCGACCGTGCATCACATGGAGCAGGTCTGCTGGCGCGCGGTGCCGATCATCGTGCTGATCACCTTCCTGATCGGCTGCATCATCGCCCAACAGGGCATCTTCCATTTCCGCCGGTTCGGCGCCGACATCTTCGTCGTCGACATGCTGGGCGTCCTGGTGCTGCGCGAGATCGGCGTGCTCCTTGTCGCGATCATGGTCGCGGGCCGCTCGGGCAGCGCCTACACAGCCGAGCTCGGCTCGATGAAGATGCGCGAGGAGATCGACGCGCTGCGCACCATGGGCTTCGATCCGATCGAGGTGCTGGTGCTGCCGCGCATGATGGCGCTGGTGCTGGCGTTGCCGATCCTGGCCTTCCTCGGCGCGATGGCCGCGCTCTATGGCGGCGGGCTCGTCGCCTGGCTTTATGGCGGGGTCGAGCCCGAGGCCTTCCTGCTGCGCTTGCGCGACGCCATCTCGATCGACCATTTCATCGTCGGCATCGTCAAGGCGCCGGTCATGGCGGCCGTGATCGGCATCGTCGCCTGCGTCGAGGGCCTCGCCGTGCAGGGCAGCGCGGAATCGCTCGGGCAGCACACGACGTCGTCCGTCGTGAAAGGCATCTTCTTCGTCATCGTGATGGACGGCGTGTTCGCCATCTTCTTCGCCGCGATCGGGATGTGACGATGGTGCAGGAAGCTCAGAACGGTATCCAAAATCCCATCATCCGCGTTCGCGACATCACCGTGCAGTTCGGCGCCACGCGCGTGCTCGACGGCCTCAACCTCGACGTCAAGCGCGGCGAGATCTTGGGCTTTGTCGGTCCTTCCGGCGCGGGCAAGTCGGTGCTGACGCGCACCATCATCGGCCTCGTGCCGAAGGTCGCAGGCTCCATCGAGGTGTTCGGCGTCGACCTCGATTCCTCCAACACGTCGCAGCGCCGCAACGTGGAGCGGCGCTGGGGCGTGTTGTTCCAGCAGGGCGCGCTGTTCTCCTCACTGACCGTGCGGCAGAACATCCAATTTCCGATGCGCGAATATCTGCGCGTCTCGCAGCGGCTGATGGACGAGATCACCATGGCCAAGCTCACCATGGTCGGCCTCAAGCCCGAGGTTGCCGAGCGCTTCCCGTCCGAGCTGTCCGGCGGCATGATCAAGCGCGTGGCGCTGGCGCGCGCGCTGTCGCTCGATCCGGACCTCGTCTTCCTGGACGAGCCGACCTCGGGCCTCGATCCGATCGGCGCCGGCGATTTCGACGAGCTGGTCAGGACGCTCCAGCGCACTTTGGGGCTGACCGTTTTCATGGTAACCCACGACCTCGACAGCCTTTACACAGCGTGTGACCGCATCGCCGTTTTAGGGAACGGTAAGATCATAGCGGCAGGGTCGATCGCCGACATGCAGGCCTCGCAGCATCCCTGGCTGAGGCAATATTTCCATGGCAAGCGCGCCCGCGCGGTCATGGGTTGAGTGGCTGGGTTGAGTAGCTGTGATGAGTAGCCGGAGCACCTGATGGAAACGCGGGCAAACTACGTCTTGATCGGGTCGTTCACGCTGGCGGTGATCGCCGCGGCGATCGGCTTCGTGCTCTGGTTCCAGTCGCTGCACACCACCAAGCAGCGCAGCCCGCTGCGCGTCGTGTTCGAGGGCCCGGCGGCGGGCCTGCGCAACGGCGGCAGCGTCAACTTCAACGGTATCCGGGTGGGCGAGGTGGTCTCGGTGAAGCTCGACAACCCGCGGCGGGTTGTCGCACTCGCCATGATCGAGAACAACGCCCCGATCCGCAAGGACACCCTGGTCGGCCTCGAATTCCAGGGCCTCACCGGCGTCGCCGCCATCTCGCTCAAGGGCGGTGACGAGGCCGCGGCCCCGCCGCCGCTCGACCAGGACGGCATCCCGACTCTGACGGCCGACCCCAACAAGCTGCAGGACGTCACCGAAGCGATCCGCGGCACGCTGCAGAACATCAACAAGATCGTCGCCGACAATCAGGAATCGGTGAAGAACTCGCTGAAGAATTTGGAGACCTTCACCAACTCGCTCGCGCGCAATTCCGAGAAGATCGACGGCGTCATGGCCAAGGTCGATGGCGTCATGCTCAAGGCCGACAACCTCATGCTCGGCCTCAACACGCTCGCCGGCGGCAAGGACGGCGGCGAGCTGTTCCAGGCGGTGAAGTCGATCCGCGAACTCGCCGACGATTTCGACAAGCGCTCCGGCGCGTTGATGAGCGACGGCCGCCGCACCCTCGGCGACATCAGCCGCGCCGTGAACAATTTCGACCGCAACCCCACACGCGTGCTGTTCGGCGCCAGCAACAGCAGCGCCCCACCGCCTCCGCCGCCCGAGCCGCCGAGGCCGGCCGCGCCGGAGCGCAGGCGCCAGTAGGTATCGCCGCTCACGGCCGTGTCCCGGACAAGCTGCAACGCGCGAGCGTTGCGGCGCAGAGCCGGGACCCAGGAGGCAACACGGTACAATGCCGCGACATGGGCTCCGGCTCAGCAGCGCACCGCGAAGGGGCGCTGCGCCGCGTCCGGGGCACGAGAGGGCGTCTAGGCCCGCTCTCAATCCGTCATCCCCGCGCGACGGCGAAGCCGTCGTCGCTGGAGGTGCGAGCCGTGCGACGCAACGCGGCGCGCGGGAAGCCTCGAAGGATGCACGGCCCGGAAGCAGCCGGGCTGTCGCCCTTTGAGGCTGACTCAACGGCGCGGTTGCGCCGCTGAGTGCGCACCTCACTCAGGGTGACGGGTTAGACCTCTCTTCGCAATGACAGGGCCGATACGAAAGTATGGGGGGCTGGCCGAGCCAAGGTAGGGGGAGGGGCTGGCCGTCATTGTCCGCTATATCGCGCTCAAGTCGCGCTCACGAAAAAGCGCGTCGACTTCACTCACAGGGGAGGAGAGCGCGTGGTACGCCTGTTGCTGTTGTTGCCGTTCATCGGCCTGATGATCGTGCCGTTCTACAATATCGGGGAGCCGCATCTGTTCGGCTTTCCCTTCTTCTACTGGTATCAGCTCGCCTGGGTGCCGCTGACCTCACTCCTCACCTACATCGTTTACAGGAGCGCGCGCCGTGCTGACTAATGTCGATAGCGCGGCATTCGCCGTATTCCTCGCTCTGTTCGTCCTCGTCACCGGCATGGGCTTCGTCGCCTCGCGATGGCGCAAGCCGGAGACGCTCGCCCATCTCGACGAGTGGGGCCTCGGCGGCCGCAAGTTCGGGACCTGGATCACCTGGTTCCTGGTCGGCGGCGACTTCTACACCGCCTACACCGTGATCGCCGTTCCCGCGCTGGTCTACGCGGTCGGCGCCTACGGCTTCTTCGCGCTTCCCTACACCATCATCGTCTATCCCTTCGTGTTCGCGGTGATGCCGGTGTTGTGGAAGGTCGCCAAGGAGCGCGGCTACGTCACCGCCGGCGACGTGGTGCGCGGCGCCTACGGATCGCGCGGGCTCGAGCTTGCCGTTGCCGCCACCGGCGTGCTGGCGACGATGCCCTACATCGCGCTCCAGCTCATCGGCATGGAGGTCGCGATCAAGGCGCTGGGCCTGCACGGCGAGGTGCCGCTCGTTCTCGCCTTCCTGGTGCTGGCGCTCTACACCTATTCGTCGGGCCTGCGCGCACCGGCGCTGATCGCCTTCGTCAAGGATATCATGATCTACATCGTGGTCATCGCCGCGATCGCGATCGTGCCGTCCAAGCTCGGCGGCTACGGTGCGATCTTCACCGCGGCGGATGCGGCCTTTGCCAAGAAGGGTTCGGGCGGCATCCTGCTGTCGCCGGCGCAGATCGTGCCCTATGCCTCGCTGGCGCTGGGCTCGGCGCTCGCCGCCTTCATGTACCCGCACACGCTGACCGGCATCTTCGCCTCGTCCGGCGGCAACACCATCCGCAAGAATGCGATGCTGTTGCCGGCCTACACGCTGCTGCTCGGCCTGCTCGCGCTGCTGGGCTACATGGGCCATGCTGCGGGCCTCAAGCTCGCCAGCAACAACGACGTCGTGCCCGAGCTGTTCAAGATGCTGTTCCCGAGCTGGTTCGCGGGCTTTGCCTTCGCCGCGATTGCGATCGGCGCACTGGTGCCGGCCGCAGTCATGAGCATTGGCGCGGCCAATCTGTTCACCCGCAACTTCTGGAAAGTGTGGGTCGATCCGAAGGTGACGCCGGCAGGTGAGGCGAAGGTCGCCAAGATCACCTCCATGCTGGTGAAGGTCGGCGCGCTGCTCGCCATCCTCCTGATGCCGACGCAGTTCGCGCTCGACCTGCAGCTGCTCGGAGGCCTCTGGATCCTGCAGACGCTGCCGGCGCTGGTGTTCGGTCTCTATCTGAACTGGTTCTCGAGCACGGCGCTGCTGGCCGGCTGGGCCGTCGGCCTTGCAGGCGGATCCTGGCTCGCCTGGTCGGACGGCTTGAAGCCGCTGCACAGCATCGACTTCGGCGCCGGCAAGGTCGCGATCTACACCGGTCTGCTGGCGCTCGCGCTCAACATCGTGGTGGCCGTCGCGGTCAATTTGGTGCTCAAGCGCACGCCGCAGGAGCGGCTCTCCCGCGAGGCGGCCTGAGGTGGCCTGCGAGCGGCGGCCGGCGATCCTCCGGCCGCCGCTCTCGTTCGGAATCAATAGTCTTTCATGCGATTGAAAACGTTTTAGTATCCGCCCTTGCTCCGACCCCGCTCGTCGCGGGCGGATCGGACGGTCTCGGGTGAGGATGTCTTGCAGGCGTGGTTCGTTCTTGCGGTCGCAGCCGGCTATGTGACCACGCTGTTCCTGGTGGCCTGGTGGGGCGACCGGCGGAGCGCCGGTGGGCCGCTGGTCTCGCCAAACTCCTGGACGGCCGCGATCAGCTATTGTCTGACGCTTGCGGTCTATAACACCTCGTGGAGCTTTTACGGATCGGTCGGGCGTGCCGCCACCAGCGGGCTGGACTTCGCCACGATCTATATCGGCCCGACGCTGGTGCTGCTGTTCGGCCAGAGGCTCCTGTCCAAGGTGATCGCGATCGCCAAGGCGCAGAACGTCACCTCGATCTCGGACTTCATCGCCGCGCGTTACGGCAAGAGCCAGGTGCTCGCGGCCTTCGTGACCCTCGCATCGCTGCTTGGCGTGCTTCCCTATATCGCGCTCCAGCTCAAGGCCGTCGGCAAGAGCTTCGACTATCTGATCCTCCAGCCTGAGCGCGCAGGCGGCGAGGCCTTGCGGTTCTGGCAGGATTCGGCGTTCGGCGTGGCGGCGTCGATGGCGTTGTTTGCGATCGTGTTCGGCGTCCGGCACGTCCATGCCAGCGAGCATCATCGCGGCCTGATGCTCGCGATCGCCTTCGAGAGCGTCGTCAAGCTGCTCGCCTTCCTGATCGTCGCGCTGTTCGTGCTGTTCGGACTATCGGGCGGGCCGGCCGCACTGCTATCGCAATTTCAATCCGAGCCGCAACTGGCGGGGATTTTGAGCTTCGATCCGACGCAGCCGGTGTGGCCAGCGACGATCATCATCTCCGCCATCGCCTTTCTGTGCCTGCCGCAGGCGTTCCATGTCGCCGTCGTCGAGAACGAGAGCCCGAGCCACACGCGCACCGCAGCGTGGCTTTATCCAGCCTATCTTGCGCTGTTCAGCCTGCTGATCCTGCCGATCGCTGCGACCGGGCTGACCCGGTTCGGCGCAATGATGGACCCCGACACCTACGTCATCTCGCTGCCGATCGCGGCGGATGCGAGCACCGTCAGCCTGATCGCCTTCCTCGGCGGTCTGTCGGCCGCAACCGGCATGGTGATCATGACGTCCGTCGCGCTCAGCACCATGCTCTGCAACGACGTCATCATGCCGCTGCTGCTGCGCTCGCGCGTCTTCGGCCTGCGCGCGCAGAGCCGGCCGATGACCTCGGTTCTGGTCGCGGCGCGCCGGTTCTCGATCCTCGGTATCCTGCTGCTCGCCTTTCTGATGCATCGTCTGGTCAACCAATCCTATCCGCTCACCGTGATCGGTCTGCTGTCGTTCGTCGCGGTCGCGCAATTCGGCCCGGCATTCGTCGGAGGGCTGTTCTGGCCGCGGGCCAACAAGGCCGGCGCCTCGCTCGGGATCGCGGCGGGTTTCTGCATCTGGGCCTATACGCTGCTGCTGCCCTCGGCCGCGCCGCTCTGGCCTGGGATCGCGGAGATCGTTCGCAACGGCCCCTGGCAACTCGGCTGGCTCAAGCCGAACGCGCTGTTCGGTCTCGAAGGTATCGATCCGATCTCGCACGCCACGCTCTGGAGTCTCGGTGCCAATCTCGTCTGCTTCCTGGTGTTTTCGGCACTCGGACGGCAATCGACCGTCGAGCGCAACCAGGCTGCCGCGTTCGCCGACGGTGTCGTTCGCGAAACGATCCCAAAGCTGTCCTCGCGCGTGCTGGTCCGTCTCGACGATCTCCGGGCGCTGGCGCTGCGTTTTGTCGGCGCCGAGCGCGGTGCGGCATCCTTTGACAGCTATCTTGCCGCTCGTGTCTCCGGCACCGGGCCGCGCCTTGATCCGTCGGGGCTGGTTGATCTCGACTCGATCCGGTTCACCGAAAACCTGCTTGCCGGCGCGATCGGTGCGGCATCGGCGCGGGTGGTGATCGCGGCGTCGCTCGAAGGGCACTCGCTGTCGCGGCGGGAGGCGATGGCGATGCTCGACGAAGCCTCGGAGGCGCTGCGTTTCAACCGCAGCCTCTTGCAGAGCACGCTCGAGAGCGTGCCGCAGGGCATTTGCGCGTTCGACGCCGATTTCAACATCACGGCCTGGAACGGCCGTTTCATCGCGCTCTTGGACCTGCCGCCGGATTTCGTGCGCGTGGGGCTTCCGCTGGCGGAGCTGATCGCCTTCAACGTCGAGCGCGGCGAATATGCCGCCTCCGAATTCGCAGCGCTCCTGGTCAATCGTGATGTCGCCAGGCAGATCTGGCCCTATCTCTACGAGCGCAAGCGTCCGGACGGCACGGTGCTCGAAATCGTCTATGACCGCACCGCCGAGGGCGGCTATGTCTCGACCTATACCGACGTGACCGAGCGCCACCGGGCCGCTGAAGCCCTGCGACGCGCCAATGAGGGGCTCGAGCTGCGCGTCCGCGAGCGGACCGAGGCGCTCGAACAGGCCAAGGCAGAGGCCGAGCAGGCCAATCTCGGCAAGACCCGTTTCCTGGCCGCGGCCAGCCACGATCTGCTGCAGCCGCTGAACGCGGCCCGTCTGTTCCTGTCCGCGCTCGACGAGAGCCTGAGTGTTTCGTTGCGCACGGCTGACGCCGACAAGGAGCGCGCCCTGGCGAGCAGCGCGGTCACGGCGCTGCGCTCCACCGAGCATGTGCTCGACAGGCTGCTCGACATCTCCTCCTACGATGCCGGTGCCGTTCGCGCCGAGGTCTTCGACTTCCCGATCGCCGATCTCTTCGTGCAGTTGAACGTCGAGTTCTCGGCGATGGCACGTGAACGCGGGCTCGTCCTTCGCGTCGTCGATTGCGGCCTCGCCGTGCGCAGTGATCCGCATCTGTTGCGCCGGATCTTGCAAAACCTGCTGTCCAATGCGCTTCGCTACACGCCGAGGGGGCGCATCCTGCTCGGCTGCCGCAGGCGCGGCGGCGCGCTGCGCATCGAGATCTGGGATACCGGCGTCGGGATCGCGGCGGAGGACCAGAAGCGCATCTTCGAGGAGTTCCAGCGCCTCGCGCCCGGATCGGAGAAGGGATTGGGGCTGGGGCTTGCCATTGTCGATCGCGTGTCGCGGCTGCTGGGCCATGCGGTCGATGTCCGTTCGCGTCCGGGGCATGGTTCCTGCTTTGCCGTCACGGTGCCGCTTGCGCGCGGAGCGGGCACGCCGCTTCAACGCAGTCCGGCAATTGCCGCGCCGGTGGCGGCGGAGCGGCCTCTGACGATCCTGTGCCTGGACAATGACGCGGCCATCCTCGACGGCCTTTCGGCGCTGCTCGGCGGCTGGGGACATCGCGTGCTGGTCGCAGCAGACGCCGCCGGGGCGATGGAAGCGGCCGCGACCGTCCCGCCCGACGTCGTGCTGCTCGATTATCATCTCGATGGCGGCCGCAGCGGTTTGGACTTTCTCGACGATCTCAGGCAGAAGGCGGGTCGCGAGGTGCGCGCCCTGGTCGTCACCGGTGATCGCGGAGAGGCGGTCCGCCAGGAGGCGAGGGCGCGCGGCTGCGAGATCCTGTCGAAGCCGGTCAAGCCGGCGGCGTTGCGGCGCTTTCTCGGCGGCGAAGCCTTGAGCCGGCAGCTCGGGACGAAACCGGAGACCCTCTGACGATGCGCATCCTGATCGGCGACGACCACCCGCTGGTGCAGGCTGCACTCCGTAGTGCGCTGTCGACCGTGCTGCCAGATCTCGACATCGTCGCCTGCCAGTCCCTGGACGAGGCGATCGGCGTCCTGACGGCACAGTCGGGCGAGATCGACCTGATCCTCTGGGACCTGACCATGCCAGGCATCCAGGGATTTGCCGCACTGTTCATCCTGTCGGCGCAATTCCCGACGGTGCCGGTGGCGATCATCTCGGCCCGGCAGGATGCGGCCACGATCCGCCGCGCCATCGCCTATGGCGCATCCGGCTACATCCCGAAATCGCTCGGCCTGCCCGAGATGGCCGAGGCGATCACCAGGATCCTCGCCGGCGAAATCTGGATGCCGCCCAATGTCGGCGGCCGCGGCTCGATCCAGAGCGACGACATCGAGCTCGCCGCGCGCATGGCCTCGCTGTCGGCGCAGCAGCTGCGCATTCTCGCGATGATCGTGGAGGGCAAGCTCAACAAGCAGATCGCGGGCGAGCTCGACATCGCCGAGCAGACCGTGAAGGGCCACGTCTCGACCATCCTGCGCAAGCTCGGCGTCGGCTCGCGCACCCAGGCCGCCGTCCTCGCCGAGCGGCTGTCATTCGGCCAGCCCAACGCGACCTGAGCTCTTCCCGCAAAACAAAACGGAGGCCGCGAGGCCTCCGTTTTTCGTCGTGCGATTGGCGAGCCTTGTCGCTTACCCCAGCCGTCCCGCCGCGTGCGCGAGCAGCGTGTACACCAGCCCCGTCTCCGAAGTCAGGTGGCTGCGCAGCTCCTGCGGGCCGCGGCCGTCGCGGGCGACTTCGTCGAGCAGGCGTTCGAACTCGGCGACATAGCGGTCCACCGTGCCCTTGAAGTTGCGGTCGGCGCGGTACTTGCGGGCGACCTCGTCGAAGGCCTTCTGGCCGGCGGGCGTGTAGAGGCGCTTGGTGAAGGCCTTGTTCTCGCCGCGCTGGTAGCGGTCCCACATCTCGGCGGCGAGGTTGCGGTCCATCAGCCGGCCGATGTCGAGCGACAGCGATTCCAGCGGATTGCCGCCGCCTTGCGGCGCCTGCGGCTGCGGCGCGGGTGCGGCGCGGCCACGCGGAGCCTCACGGCCGGTCGGGGCGCCCTGGTTGGCGTCGGTGCGGTTGAGGAGATCCGAAAGCCAGCCGTCACGTCCCTGGTCGTTACCGGCAGGCGCGACCGGCGGTGCTTCGGTGCGGCGCGCGGCCGGCATGCCGAGGTCCGGCGGCGGCAGCGTGGAAGCGCTGCCGGTGTCGCGCATGCGGGTTTCGGCGCTACGTCCGCCCGCAGCTGCCATGATCGGCTCTTCCTGGCGCTGGACGGCGACGGACGCGCGGCCCGTCGTGGTGACGTCGAGGCCGCGGCCATGCTGGGCCACGATGCGGTTGAGCTCGGCGAGGGCCTCGATCTGGTCGACGATCACCTTGCGCATCTGCGCAGTGCTCTCGGCGGCCTCCTGCGGCATCTCGAGCACGCCGCGGCGCAGCTCGTTGCGGGTGGCCTCGAGCTCGTTGTGCATCTCGAAGGCCATCTGCTTCATGCTGGAGACGAGGTTGGTGAACTTCTCGGTCGACTGCTTGAACATCGTATCCGCCTCGTCCGTGGTCTGGCGATAGATGTCGTGCATGGCCTCGATGGTCTGCCGGTGCTCCTCCTCGGATGCGACGCGCACCGCCTCGAACTGGCGGGTGATCGCCGCGGAGCCTGCGCCGGCGGTCTCGGCGACGACGCGGGCGATGTCGCGGGCGCGCTCTTCGGCAGCCGCCAGCGATTCATCGAGCAGGCCGGTGAAGCGCGACAGGCGCTGGTCGAGATCGGCCGTCCGCAGGTCGATCGTGGTGACGAGCGATTCCAGCGCCTGCTTGCGCTCGGCGAGCGAGGCGGTGGTGTTCTTGTTGCTCTGCTCGACGACCTGCGCGGCGTCGACAAGGGCCTTGCCGTGCGCGTCGAACTGGGTCGACAGCTCGCCGAGATCCTGCAGCGCCTTCGTGGTCTTGCTGTTGAAGACGTTGAGCTGCTCTTCCAGGTTCTGCGTCGCCGCGCCGTTGCGCGAGGTGACGTCGTTCATCGCCGAGACGAAGTCGGCAACGCGCGTCACCAGAGCCCGCTCGAGCGAGTTGAGATTGTCGTGCGCACCGGTCAGCACCTCCTGAAGCAGGATGTTGCCTTCGCGCAGACGCTCGAACAGCGCCACCGTGTCGGTTCGCAGGATCTTGCTGGTCTCCTGCATCTCGGTGACGGCCGCGATCGAGACCTGGCGAGACTGGTCGATTGCGGAACGCGAGGCCTGCTCGAGGTCCTTGAGCGACTTGCCGACCGCGCTGGTGGCGATCTCGCTCGCCGCGTTGATGGTGCGGGCGACTTCCGAGCCGTTGCCCATCATGGTCTGCGAGAAGGCCTGGCCGCGCGTCTCGATCGACTTCAGCGCGTCCGAGGTGACGCGGTCGATGTCGAGCGTGAGCTGGCTGGTCTTGGAGCCGATCGCGTCCACGAGCGAGCCGCGCTTGGCGTCGATCATGTTCGAGAGGCGGTCGGCCTGCTGCTGCACGTAGGTGACGATCTCGTCGGTCTTGCCGGTCATGGCCTGGCCGAAGCTGGAGCTGGCGGCGAGCACCGAACGCTCGACGTCGGACGAGCTCGACTTGACCCGCGAGCTCGCCTCATTGGAGGCTGATATCAGCGCGTTCTGGGCGTTGAGCGCGCTGGTCTGGATGTCGTTGGTCGCGTTCGCGGTGGCCGCGCTCAGCGTCCGCTCGATCTCGGTCGAGATCGTGCGGATCTGGCTCGCGGCGTCCGCCGAGGTCGAGGTCAGCGAGGTCTGGGCCTCACGCGCGCTGTTGAGGATGGTCGAGGCGGTGTCGGCGCCGACCGCGGTCAGCGTGCGCTCGATATCCGTGGTCAGCGACTTGATCTGGCTGGCCGCGTCGGTCGAGGCGGAGATCAGCGAGCCCTGGGCCTCGCGCACGCCGCTGGTGAGCGCCTCGATGGTGGCGCCGCCGGCGGTCGCCAACGCGCGCTGCATCTCGGCCGCGAGCGAACGGACCTGGCTGGTCTGCTCGGCCGAGACTGAGAGCAGGGTGCTCTGGGCGTCGCGGGCGCTGGTGGTGATCGTCTCGGCGGTCGACTGGCCGACCTGCGAGAGCGAACGGTGCACTTCGGCCGCCAGCGACTTGACCTGGCTCGCCGCCTCGGAGGACGCCGTGACCAGCATGTTCTGCGCCTCGCGAGCGCCGGCGGTGATGGTCTCGGCGGTCGAGGTGCCGGCCATCGAGAGCGAGCGCTGCACGTCGGCGGTGAGCGACTTGACCTGGGCCGCCGCATCCGAGGACCCGGCAACCAGGGTGTTCTGCGCCTCGCGCGCGCCGCTGGTGAGGATCTCGGCGGTCGAGGTGCCGGCCATCGTGAGCGAGCGCTGTACGTCGGAGGACAGCGCCTTGATCTGGTTGGCGGTCTCGCTCGAGGCCGCGATCAACGCGCTCTGCGCATCGCGGGCGCCGGCGGTGATCGATTCCGCCGTGGTGGAGCCGGCCAGCGACAGCGAACGCTGCACGTCGGCGGTGAGCGTCTTGACGTGGTTGGCCGCGTCCGAGGACGCCGTGACGAGGGTGGTCTGCACCTCGCGGGCGCCGGCCAGGATCGAGGCTGCGGTGGCGGAGCCTGCCGCCGACAGCGTACGCTCGACGTCGGCCGCGAGCCCCTTGATCTGGTTGGAGGCTTCGCCCGAGGCTGCGACCAGCGTCGACTGCGCCTCGCGGGCGCTGCTCAGGATCGAGTTCGCCGAACCGGTGCCGACCGCGGTCAGCGCGCGCTCGACCTCGGCTGAGGTCATCTTGAGCTGGGCGTTGACGTCGGAGGAGACCGTCATCAGCGACTGCTGGGCGGTGCGGGCGCCGGTCTGGATCGTCTCGCTGGTGTTGACGACAAGGTTGGTGAGCGAGCGCTCGGCGTCCTCGACATGCGAACGGATCGCGGTCGAGATCATCTCGGCGCGGGACATCATGTCCTCGCTGGCCTGGCGGCCGCTGCTTTCGATGCGGCCGGCGACGGCCTCGACGCGCGAGCCGAGCAGGTCCTCGAACTGCGCCACGCGCACGTCGATGTCGCTGGCGACCGAGCCGACCCGGGTCTCGATGACCTGATGGATCTCCTGGAAGCGCGCCGTGACCGTGTCGGTCAGGTGCGTGCTGCGGCCGTCGATGATCTCGGTGACGCCGGTGATGCGGCGGTCGACCGCCTCGATCGCCTGGGCGGTACCGTCCGTCAGGGTGGAGGTCAGGAGGGTCAGGCGCGTGTCGATCGACTGCACGGCCTGCGAGGCGCCGTTGGTGACCGCGGTGGTCAGGTAGGTGAGGCGGGAGTCGATCGACTCGAGCGCCTGCGTCGCGCCGCCGGTGAGCGTCGTGGTGAGATGGGTCAGCCGCGTATCGATCGACTGGATGGTCTGCGAGGCGCCATCGGTCAGCGAGCTCGTGAGGTGGTTGAGGCGCGCATCGATGGTTTCGATGGCCTGAGATGCGCCGCCGGTCAGCGACGTCGTGAGGTGGGTGAGGCGGGAGTCGATCGACTGGATCGCCTGCGCGGCGCCGTCCGTCAGCGAGGTCGCGAGCGTGTTGATGCGCCCGTCGATGGTCTCGGTCATGGACTTCGCGCGGCTGTCGAACGACTGTTCGAGCGCGGCGACGCGGCCGACGAGCTGCTCGTCGAAGGTCTTGATGTGGCCATCGATCGTGCCGTCGAGGCTGGCGATCTTGCCGTTCAGCGAGGCGTCGAGGTGGCCGACGCGTTCGCCGATCGTGGTCTCGAACTGCACCAGGCGCTGGTCGAGCACGGCCGTGATCTCGCCGCCATTCGCGGTGAAGCGGGTGTCGAAATTGTCGACATAGGTCTTCAGCGAGTCATGGATGTCCTGCGTGCGCTGGCCCATGCGCTCGACGATCTCGCCGCCGAAGGTCTTCACGGTGCGATCGAACTCGGAGATGTGGCGCGTGATCAGCGCGCCCAGCGTGCCGGAGTCGCGGGCGAACTTCTCGACCAGCTCGGTGCCCTGGTTCCGGACCAGCTCGTCGAACGCGCTCATCTGCAGCGACAGCGAGTCGTGCGCAGTCTCGGTCTGGCTGACGACCTTGGCGACGAGGGTGTTGACGGTGGCGTCCAGCGCCTCGCTCGCCTTGTCGCCGCTCGTCAGGATATGGCCGGCGAGGCGGTTGCCGGCGTCGTCGATCTTGGCGGACAGGTCGTTGGAGCGCAGCTCGAGCTCGAGCAGCAGCGAGTCCGAGGAATTCTTCAAGCTGTCGTGCACCTGCTCGGTGCGCTCGGAGATGCCGTCGACGATCGCGGCGGAGCGCTGCTCGAACTCGCCGGTGATGCGGTCGATGCGCTCGTTCAGCATCTCGTGGACGCGGTCGGCGAGGTCGACGAACTCGTCGTGGACGTGGCCGGTCTTGAAGTTGAGGCTGGTGGTCAGCCGCTCGCTGGCATCGAGCACGGCGCGCGTGGTCTCGTTGCTGGCTTCCTCGAGACGGTCGAGCAGGTCGCCGCCGCGCTCGCCGAGCGCCAGGATCATGTTGTCGCCGGCGTTGCTCAGCGCGCTGGTGATGTGGGCGCCGCGCTCTTCCAGCGCGCCGGTGATGGACTTGGCGACCTCGTCGACGCGCGAGGCGATGGCATCCGAGATCAGCGCGATGTCGTGGCGCAAATCGATCTGCACGCCGGAGATGGCGCTGCGGACCTGCTCGGCCTGGCCGACCAGATTGTCGCGCTGATGGGCGATGTCCTGGAGCAGGGCGCGGATGCGCACTTCGTTGTCGGAATAGGCGCGTTCGAGCGCGGCGACCTCGTTGGCGACCAGTGTCTCGAGCTCGCCGGCGCGCGCGATGGCGCGCTCGATGCCGTCGCCCATCGCCGCGACCTCGCGGCGGATGGCCTGGCCGACGGTGACCATGGAATCGGAGGCCGAGCCCTCGGGCTCGGAGAAGCGGATCGCGACCTGCGCCATCGCCTGCGCGATCATGCGCATTTCCTGGCCGCGCCAGACGAGGCTGGCAAGGAAGTAGAACAGCATGATCGGCGCGAAGAACATCGCGATCAGGCCGGCGATCACGAGCACGCCGCCGCTCTGGCCCATGGCGGCCTGGATCGAGGGCAGGAAGCCGACGGTCAGCGCGGCGCAGGCGGCGAGCCAGACGCCGGCGAAGATGGTGGCGAAGGTGTAGACGCTGCGGGCAGGGCGGCCCTTCTGAAGCGCCTGGAGCAGCTGGCCGATGGTCTCGCGGTCGTCATTGGCGGCGCGGCGGGACGCGCGCGGCTCCTCGACCGGATCGAACACGGTCGACCGTTCGTTGGCGGCGGGGCGCGGCTCGAAGCTCGGCTCGTCGAAGATCGGGGGCGGCGGCGCCACCGAAGGCGCGGTTTCGTTGCGCATCGCGGCGTTGCGGCTGGTGTCGGCAGCCGTGTCGCTGATGTTCAGGGCTTCCTGGATCGCAGAAAGCGCAACTTCTGTGGGGTCTTTGACCTTTTTCGGAGTGTTCGCCATGTTCAGTCCGAGCCCTCGTTACTTGTACGCGTCCCCCCGCGAGCCCTGCGCGCTACGCAAGCCCACAGACCGGATCATGCCGCTTGCGCGGATCTCCGAGCCATCCCCACCCGGATGGCTTGTCCGCCAATTTCCGCAACATCCTATTGGCAGAGCGTCGCGAATGAAATGCCCGCGATTAAGACAATCTTAATCATCGTTAACAGGATCGGGCCGTAACGCCTTAGCAATAAATGCAATTCTCCACCGGACTCGGCCGATTGCGGCAACTTTTCGTCAATAACCGGGCGGATTTGCGTTTAGCAGCCCCAACATTTCGTTAACCATTTCCATGCTTGGGTGAGGCGAACTCACCGCCAAACCGGCGGAACCGTCGCGCGATGCCGGGGCCTGCGCCATGACGCCTGAACTGCAACGGATGGACTGGATGCCCTCGCCCCCGCTTGCACCCATCGACAGCCCGCTCGACCTCGACCATCTCTCCCGGATGACGCTCGGCGATGCGGATCTGGAACAGGAAGTGCTGGCCATGTTTGCCGAGCAGGCGGTCCGCCTGATCGCGGCGATGGCGGCGCTGCCGGCCGAGGCCGGTGCATTGGCCCACAAGCTCAAGGGCTCGGCCCGCGGGGTCGGCGCCTTTGCGGTGGCTGATGCCGCGGCAAGCCTGGAGACCGCGATCCAGACCGGGCATAACCAGCGCCACGCCCTCGCCGCGCTGAAGGAGGCGGTGACCGAGGCCCGCACTGCCATCGAGGCGATGCTGAAGCCTTGAGGCCACGCGGCCGAGCCGGATTCTAGTCGCTTGTTTTGACGCATTTTCTTGCCGCAAAGCGGGATTCACTTCGCAGCAAAACCCTATGGCGCCGGGCTGATCGACCCGTTATAGGACAGCCCGGACCCTCCTTCATTCCCAGCACCGCGGCAGCACGAGCACACATGGCCAAGATTCACTTTGTCGACCACAAGGGCGAAACCCGCACGGTGGAAATCGAGAACGGCGCGACCGTGATGGAAGCCGCGATCCGCAACAGCGTTCCCGGCGTCGAGGCCGAATGCGGCGGCGCCTGCGCCTGCGCGACCTGCCATGTCTATGTCGACGAAGCCTGGCGCGAGAAGGTCGGCAGCCCGACGCCGATGGAAGAGGACATGCTCGATTTCGGCTTCGACGTGCGCCCCAATTCGCGCCTGTCCTGCCAGATCAAGGTCTCCGACGATCTCGACGGTCTCGTCGTGACGACGCCGGAACGCCAGGCCTGATCTTTCAAGCCTGCCCCTTCTTGCGATTTACGAAGCGCTCGGCGGCGCGACTTCGATGCCGCGCTTGTGCCAGGGTCTGAATTTCTCCATCACCTCCGCGGTCAGCGGGGCCGGCCGGCGCGTCGCCTCGTCGAGCAAGACGCCGACTGAAATCGCCGAGGCGATGCATTTTCCCTCCGAGAACACGACCTGCTCGAAGGTCACGGACGTCCGTCCAAGCTTCACCACACCGAGGCCGAGTTCGATCGTATTCGGCCAGTGCAGTTCGGCGCGGAAATGCATGTCGAGCCGCACCATGATCCAGGCGAGGCCCGGCGGGGTCAGACCGTACTGGGGAAGCTTCATCAGCGTGACGCGGCCGGTCTCGAAATAGGTGGCGTAGACCGCGTTGTTAACGTGCTGGTTGGGGTCGAGATCGCCAAAGCGGACATTGTCGCTGAGGCGGAAGGGGAAGTCCTCCAGACGCGGCGTCGTGTCGAGGCGGCTTGGTGCGTTCACCGATTGATCTCCGTCATATCCATCCTCGTTACAACCCAGTTATCCTGACCCGGCAAGTGGGCGCGGCTGCGGGGCGCTCCCGCTTTTATGCCTTCCCTGATCCATCCCCGTTGGCTAGACAGGCAGGGTCACCTCTGCCCGCTGGGCGCCGTCCAACCGACAACGATCGATAAAGAGACGACATGAGCGACGTGATCAAAACCGATGTGCTGATTATTGGCGCCGGCCCGTGCGGTCTGTTCGCCGCCTTCGAGCTTGGCCTTCTCGACATGAAGACGCATTTCGTCGACATCCTCGATAAGGTCGGCGGCCAGTGCGCCGAGCTCTATCCGGAAAAGCCGATCTACGACATTCCCGGCATTCCCCAGGTTTCGGGGCAGGGCCTCACCGACGCGCTGATGGAGCAGATCAAGCCGTTCCATCCGACCTTCCATCTCGGCGAGATGGTGGAGACCGTGGAGAAGATCGGCGATCCCTTGTTTCGCTGCACCACCGATGCGGGCAAGGTGTTCGAATGCAAGGTGCTGGTGATCGCGGCCGGCGGCGGTTCGTTCCAGCCCAAGCGTCCGCCGGTACCGGGCATCGAGGCCTATGAAGGCACCTCCGTGCATTACGCCGTGCGCAAGATGGAGACGTTCCGCGACAAGAACGTGCTGGTCGTCGGCGGCGGCGATTCCGCGCTCGACTGGACGCTCAATCTGCATCCGATTGCGAAGCGCATCACGCTGTTGCACCGGCGCGACGAATTTCGCGCCGCGCCCCACAGCGTCGAGCAGATGCGCGCGCTGGTCGCCGGCGGCAAGATGGATCTCCGGCTCGGCCAGGTCACCGCTCTCTCAGGCACCGAGGGCAAGCTCACCGGCGCCACCATCAAGGGCAACGACAACAGCGTCACGGAAGTCGTCTGCGACACCATGCTGCCGTTCTTCGGGCTGACCATGAAGCTCGGCCCGGTCGCCAACTGGGGCATTGCGCTGGAGAACAATCTGGTGCCGGTCGAGACGTCCGCATTCGAGACCAATGTTCCCGGCATCTTCGCGATCGGCGACATCAACACCTATCCCGGCAAGATCAAGCTGATCCTGTGCGGCTTCCACGAGGGCGCGCTGATGTCGCAAAAAGCCCATCGCTACGTCTATCCGGAGAAGCGGCTCGTGTTCCAGTACACGACCTCGTCCTCCAGCCTGCAAAAGAAGCTTGGTGTCAACTGACGAAGGCAGGCCGGGAGGGCGATGCCCCATGTTTCTGGTGCTGGAACCGTTCGCGAAATCGCCGTAGTCTGCGGCCATTCCGGTCGTGGAATAACAAGGTGATCTAATGCGGATTTCTTCCAGCTCTCGGCTGCTCCCCTTCCTCGCGCTCGCATTGTCGCTCGCGACGGTGACGCCGTCTGCGGCACAAATCGCCGAGCCCACGGCGGCGGGCCTCTGGCAGAAGGTCGAGGACGGCAAGACGGTCGGATGGTTCCTCTTCATCGACCATAACGGCATCTTCGAAGGCGTGATCGCAAAGACCTTCCCGCGGCCCGGCGACGATCCGAACGAGATCTGCGCCAAGTGCACCGACGATCGCAAGAACGCGCCGGTGCTCGGCATCTCCTTCGTCCGCAACATGAAGCGCGACGGATTGAAGTACGAAGGCGGCAACGTTCTCAATCCGCGCGACGGCCAGATCTGGAAGGCTAATATGAAGGTCAGTCCTGATGGCCAGACCTTGACCCTGCGCGGCTATCTCGGCATCGCGCTGCTCGGCAAGGACGAAGCCTGGACGCGCCTGCCTGACACCAACATCGCCCAGGTCGATCCCGCCATCGTCGCAAAATATCTGCCCGCGCAGGCTGCGGCCACCAAGCCGCCGGCACCCGCGGCGAAGAAGGGCGGCGGCATGATGATGGCGCCGGCGCCCAAGCAGTAAGGCTGTCCGTCGCGCGCTGGGCCGCCTGATCGGCAGTAGCTCCACACATCGTCGTCATCCTCGCGCAGGCGGGAAGACGGAGAGTCGGCGGCGGCCATATCCGCCGAAAGACCAATGCGCCGCGGGGGCGCTCCAGTAGTTGCCCGGAATGCACGCTGGCGCCGGATTTGCATAGCTATCCGCAGAGCTGCTGGGGGAATGAGTCGCTGCCCTCCGCGCCTTTCGCACAAGCTGCGGAAGGCGGGCGGCGTGCGTTGTCCCACGCGGCGATCATCTCGACCCGCGGAGACGATATGCGACCTCCAAGATTGCGACTTCCAAGATTACGACCTGCAAGATTGCGACCTGCAGGATTGTATGCGGCGCCCTTGCTGGGCCTGGCCGCGCTCGTGACGACATCGGCGCAGGCGCGCGATGACGGACGTTACGCCAACTCGCCGTTAAAGCCCTGGTTCGAGAGCCTGCATAGCGAATACGGGCAATGCTGCACGGATGCGGACGGCTACGTCATTGCCGACGTCGATTGGGAGTCCGATCGCGGCCGCTTCCGCGTCCGCATCGACAACGAGTGGGTCGTGGTGCCCGACGGTGCCGTCATCACCGTGCCGAACAAGATCGGTCGCACCATGGTGTGGAAGCACTATATCGACGGCCATCCGCGGGTACGCTGTTTCATGCCGGGCAGCATGACCTGAAAACGCTGACGGCGCCCGCATCGGATGCAGGCGCCGCAAGCGAAGGGGAGGCTTAGCGCGCTTCGCTTTCCGAGCCGGCGCTCGCAAGCCGCTTCACGCGCGGCGACAACACCGAAACCTGCGCGGGCGAGGCGGGCATGCCGGCGACGGTCATCGCCGGCGCGGTCGACTGCTCCTCCACGCCGGCGCCGCCGAGCACCTGCACCTGCATCGCCGAGATCGGCAGCGACTTCACTTCATAAGAGGGAAGCTCACTGGCGAAAGCACCGGTCGAGCTCGCAATCGCGGCACTGGCGACGGCAATCATTGTGAGAACACGCATTGGAAAATCTCCGTTGAGGATGTCAATCGGAGGTTTGGTCGTGGCGATGCACAAAGAGGTTCGCTCGTGTGCGAACATTCGTGTGTCCGTGGACGAATCTATTCGGTTGCGTAATGCGACAGGACGAAACGATGACGAAGCTTTCGGCGTCAATGTTTCCGGACGGTTTCGCGGCATCGATCGAAGCAGCTCGCAGCTAGCTTGTCTGCAACTCCAGCTGCGCAGATATGGTCGGCGCGGCGGTCACCGGAAAACGCAGGCTCATGCTCGTGCCGCGGCCGGGTGACGACGAGATGATCAGCTCGCCGCCGTGGGCGGCCATGATCTCGCGGACGATCGACAAGCCGAGGCCCGCGCCGTCGCCGGCGGTGTTGCCGGTCTGAAACGGCTCGAGCAGTTTGTGTTCCGCGCCATCGGGCAGGCCCGCGCCGTCGTCGTCAACCGAGATGCCGTCGCGGCGGACGGTGGCGACGATGCGTCGCGCGCCATGGGCGTGGATGAGCGCGTTGCCGACGAGATTGGCGAGCGCGCTGCGAACCGCGGCATCCACGCCCTGCACCAGGAGCGGACCTTTCTCGGCCTGTTCCAGCGCGAGCTCGATGCCGGCGTCCAGTGCCGAGGGGCCGAAATCGGCCAGCACGTCCAGAGTGATCTGGGCGAGATCGATCGGCCGTTTTTCGATCGCATGATTTTGCAGCCGAGCCAGGTCGAGCATGGCGGACACCAGCGACGTCAGGCGCCTGATGTCACGCACCAGTTCGGCCTTCAGAGCAGGCTCAGGCACGTCCTCGACCTTCGCGCGCAGCAGCGTCAGCGGCGTGCGAAGCTGATGGGCGGCATTGCCGAGAAAGCGGCGCTGCATCCTGATATAGGCGTCGATCTCGCCGAAGGCGCGGTTCAGCGCCTCGACCAGCGGCTTCAATTCGCGAGGGACCTCGGACAGGGAGATCAGACCTTGCGGTGCCGACGGGTCGATCGCGAGCGCGCGAAGCGCCACCCGTTCGATCCCGCGCGAGACGAAACGTGCAGCAAGCGCTGAACCGATGGCGACGGTCGCCGCAAAGGCCAGCGCCACCAGGATGATCGAAAAAATCCTGTTGACGAGGAAGTTCCCGGCCATTCGTCCGAAGCGGACCTGAGGCTCGCCGACCATCATCGCGAGCTGCAATGAGCCCCTTTGCGCGACGGCGAGGCAGAAGGTGCTCTTCTGGTCGAGTGTGTTGAAGACCGATGAGCCGACAGGCCCGTGATAGGGAAAGGCGAAGGGGAGGGCCGGCCGGCGTTCGCTGCCGTACTCGCTGACCATGTCGCCTGCGGACACGACGTACCAGAGGTTCGGGCTGTCGGCCTTCAATTCCGCGAGTGCGGAAGTCGGGCGTACTGTCAGGTTTTGCCCATCGATCTCGGTAGCGCGATCGAGAACAGCGGCGACGACCCGGCAGGCCCGGAACTCGCGTTCCTCCAGCGGGTACCTCGAGACGAAGATCGCGACCATGATCAGGAAGATCATTGTGGCGGCGATGCCGAGCGAGATCGCGAACGTCCGGGCGATCGACGTCATCGCGGCGGCGCCAGCCGCAGGATGTAGCCGATGCCTCGCATGCTACGGATCTCGACATCGCCGCCGAGCTCGAGCAATTTCTTCCTCAGCCGAGAGACCTGAGCTTCCAGCGTGTTGGATTCGATCTCGTCGTCGAAGCCATAGATCTCTTCGATCAGGGCGGAGCGGGTGATGACGCGGTCGCGCCGCATCAGGAGCGCCCCCAAGATCAGCGCCTCGCGCCGCCGCAGCAGGATCTTGGTGTCGGCAACCACCGCCTCGTTGCTGCCGAGATGCAGCTCCACATTGCCGAGCGACAGCACCGAAGGGGCGAGCAGCCGGGGTCGCCGCAGCACCGCGCGCACCCGTGCAATCAGCTCCTGCGGCTCGAACGGCTTGCCGAGATAATCGTCGGCGCCGCTGTTGAGGCCATCGACGACATCCTCCTTGGCGTCCTTGGAGGTCAGCATGATGATGGCGGGGCGTTCCGGCGATCGGCTCAGCGCCGTGACCACCTGGAGCGCATCGCCGTCGGGCAGCATGCGGTCGACGATCGCGAGATCATATTTGAAGTTGTCCAGCGCCTGGCGGGCGTCGGCAATCGAGCCGACGAGATCGACGATTCCGTGCAACTGTCCGAGCAGGCGGCTGACATAGGCGCCGATCTGCGGTTCGTCTTCGATCACGAGGGAGCGCACGCGGGTCGTCCTTGACTGTGCTGGGGCCATAGAACCCCGACTTTGACGCTTCCTGGCCGAAGTCCGGCGTTTCGGTTCGTGCGCGAGGTTCCCTTTAAGGCAGCGAGCTTGGCGAATAAAAGGCAGCGGTGACGGCGCTGGCCGGCACCGGCGGTCAAAGTTTGGCGGCGTGAGCGCCGCGCGGCAATGTTCGGGCAATGTTGGTTCGGCGGCCGTCGCCAGCTGCGCGCCGGGAGCATGGTGGGGCGGCGGTTTTCGCCTTGCAATCTTGGGGCAATTTTGCCGGACCACATACTGTGGCTCCTAACCACACAAGTCGACCAGGCCAGCAAGGCCGGTCCGGGGCCCCGTAATGAAGCATTTTGACGAAGCCGCTCTCGATCGTGCGGCGGGCGCGCAGCAGACCTTGCTGACCGCCTTCCTCGCCGCACTCGGCGCGATCATGGCGATCCCTCAATCCGCGTCGGCGCAGACCGCGTTCACGCTGCCGGCGCCGCCATTCGAGCTGCCGATGCTGCCTTCGCCCTCCGGCAACTGGACGGTCATGGTCGGCATCGGTGGCGAGTACACACCGGATTTCGTCGGATCCAAGAACGGCAAGCTCATGCCGATCCCGATCTTCTCCATCCGCCGCGCCGGATCGATCGACCAGTTTCGCGGGCCGCGCGACAGCGCCAGCATCGCGCTGCTCGACGTCGGTAATTTTCGCGCAGGGCCTGCGTTCAAATACGTCGCCTCGCGCAAGGCCGACAAATATGCCGAGCTGACCGGCCTTGGCGACGTCAAGGCCGCCTACGAGCTTGGCGGCTTCGTCGAATATTATCCGGTCGACTGGCTCCGCCTGCGCAGCGAATTGCGCCAGGGCGTGGGCGGCCATACCGGCACCGTCGCCGACATCTCTGCCGACGTCATCGTGCCGCTGATTCAGAGGTTGACGATCTCGGCCGGTCCGCGCTTCACTTGGAAAAGCACCAAGGCGACCGCTCCCTATTTCGGCGTCGACGCCGCGCAGGCGCTGGCGTCGGGATTGCCGTCATACAACGCCAAAGGCGGCGCGCACTCGGTCGGCTTCGGCAGCCAGGTCTCCTATCGCATCAATCCGCAGTGGGAGGTCCATGCCTATGTCGAATACGAGAAGCTGCTGGGCGATGCCGCGGACAGTCCGCTCGTGAAGCTGCGGGGATCGTCGAACCAGACCACCGTTGGCCTCGGCGCATCCTATTCGTTCGATTTCAGGATTCGATAGATCACCATGCGTCGCACTGCTTTTCTATGGATTGGCCTCGCAGCCGCTTGCGTCGCTCTCGGCGCCGCCGCGGCGTTCGAGACGCGCGCGAGCCGGCTCCAGGCGATCAAGACGGTGGGCATCGTCTCCGCCATGGGCGAAGAGATGAGCCTTTCACAGATAGGCCTTACCAAGCCCGGCTCCACCGGGCAAAGCGCCTCGATCAGTGCATGGGGACTGGACGAGCTGATCGTCCAGCATGCGTCCAGGCTACTGGGTGCACGCTATCGCGTTCAGGCCGTCAACTACACCCGCGCCGCCTTCGCTGCCGTCAGGGATTCGGCGGTCACGCCCGTCAATCTGCTGCGGAGCGATCCGTTCAAGGAGCTGGTTCGCAGCGATGTCGCGCCCCAGGGACTGGATGCGTACATCGTCATCACCCGCGCGAGATCGAAACTCGGCAACGGCCGCAACGTCGAGGGTGTCGGGATCGCCGAATACCGGACGCTGCTTGCGGACTACGGCCTGATCCACGCGCTCTACGAGGTCCGCGTCATCGACGGCAAGACGTTCGACGTGATCGAGAAGAGGGCGGCTGCGCCGCTCGACAACACCGGGACCATAGGGATCGCCGGCCCGAGCGGGCCGGTCGACGGGACGTTTGACGGTCCGGCTTCGAGCGAACGGCTGCGCGCGGCGATTGCGGATCTCATCACGCGCAGCCTGCCCGTCACGCTGGATGACATGCACCTGATCGGTGGTCAGTGAAGCCGGCTGGCGGCCTCAGGTCACCGGCGCGGGGTTGAACAGCGTCAGATCGTTGTGGATGCCCCAGCGGTCCGACCATGGCTTGGTGCGGCCGGAGGCGACATCGAGGATCAGGCGGAACAGGTCCCAACCGGTCTCCTCGATGGTCTTCTCGCCGGTGGCGATGCGGCCTGCGTCGAAATCGATCAGGTCCTTCCAGCGCCGCGCCAGCTCGCTGCGGGTCGCGACCTTGATGACGGGCGCGGCCGCAAGGCCGTAGGGCGTGCCGCGGCCGGTGGTGAACACCTGCAGCGTCATGCCGGAGGCGAGCTGGAGCGTGCCGCAGATGAAGTCGGAGGCGGGGGTTGCCGCGAACAGCATGCCCTTCTGCGTCGCCTTCTCGCCGGGCGAGAGCACGCCGGTGATCGCAGACGAGCCGGACTTGACGATCGAGCCCAGCGACTTCTCGACGATGTTGGCGAGGCCGCCTTTCTTGTTGCCGGGCGTGGTGTTGGCGCTGCGATCGGCGCCGCCGCGGGCAAGATAGGAATCGTACCAGGCCATCTCGCGCACCAGTGCGCGGCCGACGTCCTCGTTGATGGCGCGTCGCGTGAGCAGCTGGATGGCGTCGCGCACCTCGGTCACTTCCGAGAACATCACGGTGGCGCCGGCACGCACCAGCAGGTCCGCGGCGAAGCCGACGGCGGGATTGGCGGTGACGCCGGAGAAGGCGTCGCTGCCGCCGCATTGCAGGCCGATGACGAGATCGGCGGCCGGGCAGGTCTCGCGCGTGCGTTTGTTGAGGATCTTCAGGCGGGCCTCGGCCTGGGTCATGATCGCATCGACGATGGCGCCGAAGCCGTCGAAGGCTTCGTCCTGCATGCGTACGATGGCGTTATCGATGCCTTCCGGCACCAGTCGCTCCGGTGCGAGCTTCTCGCAGCCGAGGCCGACGACGAGGATCTCGCCGCCGAAATTCGGGTTGAGCGCGATGTTCTGCAGGGTGCGGATCGGAATCACCGCGTCGGGCGCAGTGATGGCGACGCCGCAGCCGTAGGCATGGGTCAGCGGCACGACGTCGTCGACATTCGGGTACTTCGGCAGCAGCTCGGCGCGGATGCGCTTGACTGCATATTCCATCGTGCCCTTGACGCATTGCACGGAGGAGGAGATGCCGAGGATGTTCTTGGTGCCGACCGAGCCGTCCGGATTGCGATAGCCTTCGAAGGTAAAGCCTTCGAGCGGCGGCAGCGGCGCAGGGACGGCGGTCGAGATTTCGAGCTTGTCGAGGTCGGGGGCATCCGGCATGCGAATGCGCGCCTCGTCGACCCATTCGCCGGCCAGGATCGGCGACAGCGCGTAGCCGATGATCTCGCCATAGCGGACGATCGGCTGATCTTGCGCGATGTCGACCAGTGCCGTCTTGTGCCCCTGCGGCACGAAGGCGCGCAGCGTCAGGCCGCTGGCAAAGCGGGAGCCGGCGGGAAGCCCGAAATCATTGACCACGATCGCGACATTGTCGCGCTCGTTGAGCTTGATGTAGCGGGGCTGCTCTTTCGCTGCGACGTCCTGGTCCATGGGAGGACTCCGAAGTGTAGGGTGGGTTAGCGTAGCGTAACCCACCAATGTCTGCATCCGTCGAACCGGAAGAGGTGGGTTACGCCGGCGGACTGCGCTTCGCGCAGCCGCGGGCTAACCCACCCTACGATGTCAGCACATCACCCGGGAAAGGTATAAGCCGTCTTCACCGTCGTGTAGAACTCGCGCGCGTAGGAGCCCTGCTCGCGGGCGCCGTAGCTCGAGCCCTTCCGGCCGCCGAACGGCACGTGATAGTCGACGCCGGCGGTCGGCAGATTGACCATCACCATGCCGGACTCGCTGTTGCGCTTGTAGTGCGAGGCGTATTTCAGGCTGGTGGTGCAGATGCCCGAAGCGAGGCCGAACTCGGTGTCGTTGGAGATCGCCAGCGCCTCTTCGTAGTTCTTGGCGCGGATGACGGCGGCGACGGGACCAAAGATCTCCTCACGCGCGATGCGCATGTTGTTGTTGGCTTCGGTGAACAGCGCCGGCTGCAGGTAGTGGCCGGGGTTCTCGCGCTTGAGCAGTTCGCCGCCGAAGGCGAGCTTGGCGCCCTCGTCCTGGCCGATCTTGATGTAGCGCAGATCCTGGTCGAGCTGGCTCTGGTCGACCACCGGGCCGATATGCACGCCGGCCTTGAGCGCGTCGTCGACCGACAGGCCGTTCAGGCGCTCGGCCACCGCCGCGACGAAGCGGTCATGGATGCCTTCGGTGACGATCAGGCGGGAGGAGGCGGTGCAGCGCTGGCCGGTCGAGAAATAGGCGCCGTTGACGGCGACCTCGACGGCGGTCTTGAGGTCGGCGTCGTCGAGCACGACCAGCGGGTTCTTGCCGCCCATCTCGAGCTGGAACTTCTTCATCGGGTTGGAGAGCACGCAGGCCTGCGCGATCTTGCGTCCCGTCTGCACCGAGCCGGTGAAGGAGATCGCGGCCACGTCCGGGTGGTCGAGCAGGGTCTGGCCGACCACCGAGCCGGAGCCGACCACGAGATTGAACACGCCGGCGGGAATGCCGGAGCGGGTGATGATCTCGGCCAGCGCATGTCCGGAGCCGGGCACGAGCTCTGCCGGCTTGAACACCACGGTGTTGCCGTAGCAGAGCGCGGGCGCGATCTTCCAGGCCGGGATCGCGATCGGGAAATTCCAGGGCGTGATCATGCCGATGACGCCGACCGGCTCGCGGGTGAGCTCGACGTCGAGGCCGGGACGCACCGAGGCGCCCTTCTCGCCGATCAGGCGCAGCGCCTCGCCGGCGAAGAACGCAAAGATCTGGCCGGCACGCGCGACCTCGCCGATGCCCTCGGGCAGCGTCTTGCCTTCCTCGCGCGCGAGCAGGCGGCCGAGCTCTTCCTTGCGGGCGAGGATCTCGAGGGAAATCTTGTTCAGCGCGTCGAAGCGCACCTGCGGCGTCGACTGCGACCAGGCGGGGAAGGCGGCCTTGGCGGCGGCAATGGCCTTCTCGGTCTGCGCCTTGTCGGCCTTGGCGTATTCGCCGACGACGTCGTTGGTGTTGGAGGGGTTGATGTTCCTGGTGACGCCGGAGCCGTCGACCCATTCGCCGCCGATGAAGTTCTTCAGGATCGCAGTCATCTCATTCCTCCAAGTCATTTAAGGGGCATGATCCTTATCGGAAAACCGGTGCCCACTTTTCCGGGATCATGCCTAACGCACGAGGCACGGACGCTTGTCGTCAAAGGTCCAGCCGGGGATCAGGTCCTGCATGGCAATAGCGTCATCGCGGGCACCGAGTCCATGCTGCTTGTAGAGGTCATGCGCCGCGTCGATGGCGGCCCTGTCGATTTCGATGCCCAGGCCCGGGCTATCAGGGACGGCAATCTTGCCGTCCTTGATCTGGAGCGGCTCTTTGGTGAGCGCCTGGCCGTCCTGCCAGATCCAGTGCGTGTCGATCGCGGTGACCTTGCCGGGGGCGGCGGCGCCGACATGGGTGAACATGGCCAGCGAAATGTCGAAATGGTTGTTGGAGTGCGAGCCCCAGGTCAGGCCGTTGTCACGGCAGGTCTGGGCCACGCGCACCGAGCCCTGCATGGTCCAGAAATGGGGATCGGCCAGCGGAATGTCCACCGCGCCAAGGCGCAGCGCATGGGAGAGCTGCCGCCAATCGGTCGCGATCATGTTGGTTGCGGTCGGCATGCCGGTGGCGCGGCGGAACTCGGCCATGATCTCGCGGCCGGAGAAGCCGCCCTCGGCGCCGCAGGGGTCTTCGGCATAGGCGAGGATGCCGTGCATGCCTTTGCACAGGCTGATCGCCTCGTCGAGCGACCAGGCGCCGTTGGGATCGAGCGTGACGCGCGCGTTCGGAAAGCGCTTTGCGATGGCGGTGACGGCCTCGATCTCCTGCTCGCCGCGCAGAACGCCGCCCTTCAGCTTGAAGTCGGCGAAGCCGTAATGGTCGTGGGTGGCTTCCGCGAGCCGCACCACCGTCTCGGGCGTCATCGCCTGCTGATGGCGGAGGTTGAACCATTCCGCCTTGCCGGTCTCGCCCTTGATGTAGTTGAGCTTCGATTTGCTGATGTCCCCGACGAAGAAGAGATAGCCGAGCGTCTCGACGCTGCTACGCTGCTGGCCTTCGCCGAGCAGGGCTGCGACCGGCAGGCTCAGATGCTGACCCAGCAGATCGAGCAGCGCGGACTCGATCGCGGTGACCGCGTGGATCATCACGCGAAGATCAAACGTCTGCTTGCCGCGGCCGCCGGCGTCGCGGTCGGCGAAGGCGGAGCGGACGTCGGCGAGGATGTTGTTCATCGCGCCGACGGTCTTGCCGATCACGAGGTCGCGGGCGTCCTGCAGCGTCTGCCAGATCTTTTGCCCGCCCGGCACCTCGCCGACGCCGGTGTGGCCGGCATTGTCGGTGAGGATGACGATGTTGCGGGTGAAGAACGGCGCGTGCGCGCCGCTGAGGTTGAGGAGCATGCTGTCGCGGCCCGCGACCGGAATCACCTGCATCGCTGTCACGACCGGTGCGCCAGAAATCTCGGTCAGGGCCATCCTACGCTCCTCGCTGTTGTTGTCCGTTATTCTGCCGCCTGTTGTGTCGATCGGATGGCGGGCAGGTTCTTCACCAGCGCGGTCACCTCGGCGATTTCCTGCTCGGTGAGGTCGGTGAGCGGCGGGCGGACCGGGCCGGAGTCGCGGCCGATCACCTTCATGCCGGCCTTGATGATCGAGACGGCATAGCCCTTCTTGCGGTTGCGGATCGCGATCAGCGGCAGGATGAAGTCCTTCAGCCCGGCCTGAATCGTGGCGTGGTCGCGCTTGCGCACGGCCGCGTAGAAATTGGTGGCGAATTCCGGCACGAAGTTGAACACGGCGGAGGAATAGGTGGTCACGCCCATGTCGAGATAGGGCAGCGCGAAGGTCTCCGCGGTCGGCAGGCCGCCGACATAGGTCAGGCGGTCGCCGAGCTTGGTGTAGACGCGGGTCATCAGCTCGATGTCGCCGATGCCGTCCTTGTAGCCGACGAGGTTCGGGCAGCGCTCGGCAAGGCGCGCCAGCGTGTCGGGCTGCAGGATCGCGTTGTCGCGGTTGTAGACGATGACGCCGATCTTGACGGCGGCGCAGACCGCCTCGACATGGGCGGCAAGGCCGTCCTGCTCGGCATGGGTGAGATAGGGCGGCAGCAGCAGCAGGCCGTCGGCGCCGGCCTTTTCCGCGCCGATCGCGATCTCGCGGGCGATCGCGGTGCCGTAGCCGGTGCCGGCGAGCACTGGCACGCGGCCCTTGGTCTCGTCGACCGCGACCCTGACGACTTCAGGAACCTCGGTCGGCGTCAGCGAGAAGAACTCGCCGGTGCCGCCGGCGGCGAACAGGCCGGCGACGTCATAGCCGCACAGCCAGTCCATGTTGGCGCGGTAGGTCGCTTCGTCGAAGGAATAGTCCGCCTTGAACGGCGTGACGGGAAAGGACAGGAGGCCGGATCCGATCTTCTGGGCCATTTCCTGCGGGGTCATCTTGCTCACGGGCGCTGCTCCCTTATTGCGTGTTGTGGAGGACGCGAGCCTTGAGGCCTGCGCGTCCATGCGCCGTGGTTTAGGAGACCGTTCGATGCGGGTCCAAGCCAAAGCCTATATCGACCGATGCGAAATCAGCATCAATCTTCCGATGGCTCCGCAGAGGCCAGTTCGCCGGCGATTTTGACGAGCGCCGACAGCAGCGGATTCTCGTCGTCGCGGCGCCAGACCATGAACAGCTCGACCGGAACGCGCGTGCGCAGCTTCAGCGGGCGCAGGCGTACGTCGGAAATCTTCAGGCTCGCGGCTGCCGCCGGCACGATGGCAAGGCCGAGTCCGGCGCGCACCATGGCGAGGATCGAGTGGATCTGGCTCAGATGCTGGACGTAGCGCGGCAGCACGTCGGCGCGGGTGAACAGCGCCACCAAGAGATCGTGGAAGTAGCGGCTCTCATAGGGCGAGTACATCACGAAGGGCTGGTCGTCGAAATCCTTGATGGTGATGCTGTCGGCGCTCGCCAGCGGATGCTTCTTCGGGATCGCGGCGAGCAGGGGCTCGGCGACGACGCGGCGGCTGGTGAGCTCGGGGCGCGCGATCGGCGGCCTGAGCAGGCCGGCGTCGATCTGGCCCGAGGTCAGCGCCTCGAACTGGTCGCCGGACACCATCTCCTTCAGCGAGAAGTCGACCTCGGGCAGCTTGGCGCGGCAGGCGGCGACAAGCTCGGGCAGGAAGCCATAGGCCGCTGCCGCGGTGAAGCCGATCTTCAACGAGCCGGTCTTGCCGAGCGCGATGCGACGGGCGACCTGCGAGGCGCTTTCGGCAAGCTTGAGGATGCGCCGCGCCTCCGGCAGGAAGCTGCGTCCCGCGGGGGTGAGACGGACCGAGCGGCTGGTACGTTCGAGCAGCGGCGCATCGATGATGTGCTCGAGCACCTGGATCTGCCGGGACAGCGGCGGCTGGGTCATGTTCAGCCGCGTCGCGGCGCGGCCGAAATGCAGTTCCTCCGCCACTGTGACGAAACAGCGGAGCTGGTTGAGGTCGAACATCGATACATGCCTTAGATGGATAAGGCGTTTCCCCGGTACTTCTAGCATCGATCATCCCCAAAACAAAGACGGCGGCTTTTTGGGCCGCCGTTGAGTTGCCTGGTCAAGCTCCCATGGGAGCCCTCAGGAGGAACGTTTGAGCGTCACCCGCTCGATCTTGCCGACGATGACGAGATAGGCGAACGCCGCCACCAGCGCGTTGAGGCCCACGAACACCAGCGCGCCGTTGAACGAGCCGGTCGCGGCCAGGATGTAGCCGATCACGATCGGCGTGGTGATCGAGGAGAGATTGCCGAAGGTGTTGAACAGGCCGCCGGAGACGCCGCCGGCTTCCTTTGGCGAGGTGTCGGAGACGACCGCCCAGCCGAGCGCACCGATGCCCTTGCCGAAGAAGGCGAGCGCCATGAAGCCGACCACCAGCGCCTGTCCGTCGACATAGTTGCAGGCGATGATCGACATCGACAGCAGCATGCCGCCGACGATCGGAATCTTGCGCGCCATGGTCAGCGAGCCGGTCCGGCGCAGGATTGCATCGGAGATGATGCCGCCGAGCACGCCGCCGATGAAGCCGCACAGCGCCGGCAGCGTCGCGACGAAGCCGGCCTGCAGGATCGACAGGCCGCGCTCCTTGACGAGGTAGACCGGGAACCAGGTCAGGAAGAAATAGGTCAGCGTGTTGATGCAATACTGGCCGAGATAGACGCCGAGCATCATGCGGTTGGAGAGCAGCTGGCGGATGTGGTCCCAGCCAGAGCCGGCCTCGGGCGCACGCGCGCGCGGCAGATCATCCTTGGGCGCGTCGAGATCGACCAGCGCGCCGCCTTCCTTGATGTAGTCGAACTCGGCCTCGTTGATCGAAGGATGCTCTTTCGGGCCGTAGATGGTCTTGAGCCAGACAAGGCCCATGACGATACCGAGCGCGCCCATCACGAAGAAAACGAAGCGCCAGCCGTAGGCGTGCGCGATCCAGCCCATCAGCGGCGCAAAGATCACGGTCGCGAAATACTGTCCCGAGTTGAAGAAGGCTGACGCGGTGCCGCGCTCGTTGCCCGGAAACCAGGCCGCGACGATGCGGGCGTTGGCGGGGAAGGACGGTGCTTCCGCGACGCCGACAAGGAGGCGAAGCGCGAACAGCACGACGACGGCCGTGCCGGCGCTGAGGAAGCCGACCCAGCCCTGCATCAGCGTGAACAGCGACCAGATGACGATGCTGAAGGCATAGACGAGGCGCGAGCCATAACGGTCGAGCAGCCAGCCGCCCGGGACCTGCGCCGCGACATAGGACCAGCCGAACGCCGAGAAGATCCAGCCCATGGCGACGGGATCGAGATGCAGCTCTTTCGAGAGCGCGGGACCGGCGATCGACAGCGTGGCGCGGTCGGCATAATTGACGGTGGTGACCAGGAACAACATGGTCACGATGAACAGCCTGACGCGAGACCTCCTCACGTCCGCTGCGGACACCACTGCGCTCATCGGGCGCCTCCTTGAACTCGAAACGTTTCCTCGATCCGACTCCTAGAGGCGCGCGCGGCGAAGTGTCCAAGTTCAAGGGGGTATCGATCGATGCCGTTTTTGGATTGATGGAACGGCAGGCGCGGGGAACGATGGTAAGGGAGTGAGATTGCGGGAGTGCAGTTTGTGGCAGCGCGCTACACCACGCACTCCGCCGTCATTCTCCGCGACCCGGCTACGCCAAGGCTTTGCCGTGGTTGAGGTCGTGGGGCGCCGAAGCTTTAGCGTAGGCGGCAGGCGGGGAATCCAGTACGCCGAGGCGTCTCGATTCAATCACTGCCGTCACGGCGTACTGGATCGCGCTTCTACTGCTTTGCGCTCGGCAACAGCTGCGGCAGAAATCCCCGCGTCACGCCCGGCGGCACCGCATCGAGGCCGAGCACGGTGCTTGCGGCCGGCAGCGCCGCATCCGCCATCGCCGCATGCCCTTCCGCGCTCGGATGCACCGCGCCGCCATAGACGGCGGAAAGCACGCCCCAGGTCGCATCATGGATGTCGGTCGGCTGGCTCGCCGCCGGCAATCCCTGCGGATAGGTCATCGCGGCGAAATAGCTGTCGTTGGCGTCGCGGATCCAGCGCGCGCGGGGCAAATAGGCGCGGTATTCCGAGGCGCCGCGGCCGCACAGCATCGGCTGGCTCGCCGCGCTCACGATGTCAGGATTGAAGCTCTGGCCGTTCTCGGCAAAGCAGCTGCGGTCGAATTCGGGATCGCTGCCGGAATGCGCGCAGAAGCCGTGATCGCCGAACGCGGCCTGATGCGCATCGACGAAGGTCATGCGGTCGGCCTCGGGATCGCGGCACAGCGCGCCGCGTGTGCAGGTGGCGAGGCCCTTCAGCTGCGGCAGGAATTCGGTGTCGACGAAGGTCGAGACGCGGGCAAGGCGCTGCGGATCGGCGTTGAAGGCCGGATGGATGTCGAAGCCGGCCCGGCCGCCGCGGCAGGGCACGCCGCCATCGGCGAGCGCAGGATTGGCGTAGGAGACGTAGACGATATGCGAGAGGTCGCCGCCGACCAGCGGCTTCAGCCCCTCGCGCAGCTTGACGAAATTCTGCGGCAGCTCGCGCACCAGCGCGTCACGGGAATCATCGACGCTCGCCATCACGCCGGAGCGACGGAACAGCGCCCGTTCGGTCGCGGTGTCGACGATCACGTCGGCGACGAGACCGGAGAAATAAACGTCGTTGGCGCCGACCGAGAGCAGCACGAGATCGAGCGTGCGGTCGGGTTGGCGCTTCTTCGCCGCGGTGAGCGCCTCGCGCAGCTCGGCGACTTGCGCGTTCACGCTGGTGTTGCAGACGCCGGTCTTGCCGGGCGGGCATTCGCGGGCGCGCTGCGAGCCGAGCAGGCCGTCGCCGATGCTGGCGCCGGTGCAGGCGAGCGGCAGATAGGTCACGGCGATGTGGGTGTAGCGCACCGCGAGCGCGAGCGCGGTGCGCGTCTGGTAGCTGTAAAGCGAGCGGTGGCACGGTGAATTGAACCAGAGCGCGCTGTAGCGCTGCCAGTTCGCGAGCGTGTCCGGCGCCTCGCAGGCACGGCCGCCCTTGAAGCCGTGGCGGCTCGGCCGGTAGTACTGGCCGCCGGCGGCGGTGCCGAGATAGGAGCGGAAGCAGAATCCTTCGTCGGACAGCGCCAGCGGCCGGTCCGGATTGCCTTCGCCGGAGGCGATGCTGTCCCCGAGGCCGGCGACGAAGATGTCGCGCACCTGGATCTCGGTCTGGACCCGCTGGGTCGGGTCGGAGCCGGAGGAGACGTCGACGGTCGCGACCGTCTGCTTGCCGTAGCGGACGCGTAAGTTGATCGGCTCGGCGCAGTCGAAGGTCGATTGCTGCGGCCCGTCGCCGTCGTCGAACGACCAGGCGCAGGTGGCGCCGACCGGCACCGCGCCAATGAGGCGCACGGTGACGGGGTGATCGATCGGTGTGAGGTAGTTTTCCTTGGTGTTGTCGCGGGTACAGGGCTGGTTGACCCGGCCCTGTAGGTCGATGCAGAGCCGGTTGACCATGTTGCGGGCCCAGCCGCGGCCTTCGCTCTGGAGCTCCAGCGATTGCTCGGCGGCCAGGATGCTGCGGTTGCGCGCATTCTCGACATGGAGCAGGAAGTCGCGCTCCTCGCGGAACAGCCGGAAGCGGTTACGCACCTCCCAATTGATCTGCAGGGCGCCGGCGTCCTGAGCGCTAGCGCGCTCGGGCGGCATGGCGGTCAGAATCCCGGCAAGCAACAGGGCGCCTGCGGAGAGGGTGCGAAGGAATAAAGGGATCATGGCCCGCGTCTTCAACGGCAAAGTTGAGGCGGAAATAAGAGAACATTGCTCTGCCGGCCGCAACCCCTTCAGGTCCAGATCGCAGTCTACCGGTTGTTGGCTTGCCGCAGCATCCGCTCGCGCTCCATCGGCGTCACCTGCTTGGGCAGATTGGCCTGCGCGCAGGCCTCCGCCAGCCGCCGCCGCTCCTGCCAGGGCTCGACCACGTTCATCCAGAGCTCGCGCGTGCCCATGATGGAGATGGCGAGGCCGAACGGGATCACGAAATAGAGGATGCGGAACACCAGCAGCGTCGCCAGGAGCTGCTCGCGGCCGAATTCGGGCAGCGCCAGCAGCATGGCGGCATCGAACACGCCGATCGAGCCGGGGGCATGGCTGGCGAAGCCGAGCAGCGTCGCCAGGATGAACACCACCGCGAGCGACAGGAAGTCGATCGGCGGATTGGCCGGCATCAGCAGGTACATCGCGGTAGCGCAGAAGCCGAGATCGACCACGCCAATCAGGATCTGGACCAGCGTCAGCGGCGCCGAGGGCAGCACCACCTTCCAGCCCTTCTGGCCAAGCTCGCGCCGCTTCTCGCCCATGACGAGCCAAACGAGATAGGCCCCGATCGAGGCGAGCCCGCCGAGCGCGATCAGCCGGTTGAGCGACGACGGCAGCTGATCCATCGAGGATGCCGCATCCGGGTGGATCGCCATGCCGATCGAGAGCACGAAGATGTTACCGAGCCAGAAGGTCAGGCCCGACAGGAAGCAGATCTTGGCGACGTCGATCGCGTTCAGCCCGTAGTCCGAATAGATCCGGAAACGGATCGCCCCGCCGGTGAAGACGGTGGCGCCGATATTGTGGCCGATCGAATAGGACGTGAAGCTGGAAAGCGCCGCGATGCGGTACGGCACGTGCTTCTTGCCGATCGTTCGCAGTGCAAAAAAGTCGTAGAACGTCAGCGTACAGAACGCAAAGAACACGCAGATCGCCGCCAGCCCGATGCTCCCGCGGGGAATCTCGGTCAACGCCGTCAGGATGACGCCGGTATCGATGCCCTTGAGGGTTCGCACCAGCGAGGTGATCGCGAAGGCGATGATGAAGATGCTCGCGGCAACTCCGAGCCGTCGCCAGCCGATCCATCTCTTGAAGCCGCGCTTCAACGCGGTCAGCAGTCCGTGCATTCATCCTCCCGGCGGGGGGCAAGACCGACCGGGCCAGGCATTGGGCCGGTCGGGTGCGATCACGGCCAAAAGCAGGCATCGATCGCAGGTATGATCCAGCTCATTTAAGGCAAAAACACCGGCTTGTGCAGCCCTTGACAACAATAGGTTCTGCGGCGGACCGGTCACTTTTGTCATACGCGGTTCACATCCGAGGCGCGTTAAGCATATGAGTCGTGAAACCGGCTCGGCTCGGGCGTTTCGTATGCCGACATGATTTCAGATGTCGGCGCTGTCCGCATTGTTCCAGCGCAAGCCATCCGGGTCTTTTTGGAACGTCGATGCCGCGTGTCCGTTGTGGCCCCATCAGCAACCGAACATGGCGGAATAAAGCGGCTTTTCGTCCAAGCCGCTGCCTTCGTGTTCCAGAAATCGAAAGAGGACGGAACGATGGGACTGTTCACAAAAGACATCAAGACCATGAACGATCTGTTCGTGCACCAGCTCCAGGACATCTATTACGCCGAGCAGCAGCTGACCAAGGCGCTGCCGAAAATGGCAGATAAGGCTACCGATCCGCAGCTGAAGCAGGGCTTTTTGACGCACCTCGAGGAAACCCGGCAGCACATCACGCGGCTCGAGGAAGTGTTCAAGATGCATGGCGTCGCCGTGAAGGCGGTCGACTGCCCGGCGATCGACGGCATCATCGAGGAAGCCGACGAGACGATCGGCGAAGTTGCCGACAAGGCGGTGCTCGACGCCGCGCTGATCAATGCGGCCCAGGCCGCCGAACATTACGAGATCGTACGCTACGGCAGCCTGATCGCCTGGGCCAAGCAGCTCGGCCGCAACGATTGCGCCAGCGTGCTCGCCAAGACGCTGGAGGAGGAGAAGGCGACCGACAAGAAGCTGACGACACTCGCCGAGAGCAAGGTGAATCTGCGCGCGGCGAGCTAAGCGGGCGCGGCAAGGAAAACGCCGTGCGTCGACGCACGGCGTTTCTTCTTGGCTCGTCGTCATGCCCCGCCTGCGCGGGCGATGACGCCGCGTAAAAGGTGGGTGTGTCGGCTACGATCATCCTTCGGTCATTGTCGAAGCATGGCGGCGCCCCGGCCGCCTATATTCCGCATGGGGCTGCAATCAAGGTGGCAGCATGCGCGTAAACACCATCAAATATGAGACCTTCGACGACAGGGCCGGCGCAGCGCCTGCCGGTTCGCGTCTTGCGACCTCGCTCACGCTCGCCGCGATGAGTCTCGGCTATGGTGTGGTGCAGCTCGACGTCACCATCGTCAACACCGCGCTCGATGCGATGGGCCGGACGCTCGGCGGCGGCGTTGCCGAGCTGCAATGGGTGGTCAGCGCCTACACGATCGCGTTTGCCGCCTTCATCCTGACATCAGGAGCGCTTGGCGACCGCATCGGCGCCAAGCGCGTCTTCATGGCGGGGTTCGCCATTTTCACCGCGGCTTCGCTCGCCTGCGCGCTGTCGCCCAATGCCGCCGTGCTGATCGGCGCGCGGCTGGTGCAGGGGCTGGCGGCGGCGATCCTGGTGCCGAATTCCCTCGCGCTGCTCAATCATGCCTATCCGGACGACCGCGCGCGCGGCCGTGCCGTCGCGGTCTGGGCTGCCGGCGCGAGCCTTGCGCTCACCGCCGGCCCCTTCGTCGGCGGCGCGCTGATCACCCTGGTCGGCTGGCGCGCGATCTTCCTGGTCAATCTGCCGATCGGGCTCGCCGGCCTGTGGCTGAGCTGGCGCTACGCCAGCGAGACCACGCGGGCCCCCACGCGCGAGATCGATCTGCCCGGCCAGCTTGCCGCGATCGGTGCGCTGGGGGCGCTGGCCGGCGCGATCATCGAAGGCGGTGCGCTCGGGTGGGATCATCCGGCCGTGATCGCAGCTTTTGTCGGCGCCGGCGTTCTCGCCGCGCTCTTCATCTGGCGCGAGCGGCGCGCGGCGCAGCCGATGCTGCCGCTGTCGCTGTTTGGCCAGAGGCTGTTCGCGCTGACCTCGCTGGTCGGCCTGCTCGTCAATATCGCGATCTACGGCCTGATCTTCGTGCTCAGCCTGTACTTCCAGCGGATCAACGGGCTGTCGGCGTGGTGGACCGGGCTCGCTTTCGTGCCGATGATGGCGGCGGTGCTGCCGGTCAATCTGCTGGCGCCGCGCCTCGCCGAGCGCATCGGCCCATGCCCGACCATCGTGGTCGGTGCCAGCGTGTCGGCGCTCGGTTGTCTCGGCCTGCTGTGGATCGAAGCCGACACCAGCTATTGGGCGATCTTCGCGCAGATGATCGCGATCAGTGGCGGACTTGGGCTGCTGGTTCCGCCGCTGACCTCGACCTTGCTGGGCAGCGTCGACAAGGCGCGGTCCGGCATCGCGGCGGGCGTCCTGAACGCAACGCGGCAGACCGGCAGCGTGCTCGGCGTCGCGCTGTTCGGCTCACTGGTGGCCGCGGAGGGGGCGTTCATGGCGGGGCTGCATCTAGCGCTGGTCGTGTCCGCGTCCGTCCTGCTGCTCGCCGCCGTCGTGATCGGCCTCGGTGCGCCGGCGCGAGGATGAACAATCCGAGTGAATGAACACATCTTCCGTTCACCATTGCCGCAACAGGCGCGTAGCCGGTTACCACCTGTCCATATTGATCGGGTCAAGTGCGGGTCCATCAGAGGCCTGCGATGCATCAAATTCTCTACTGTCTCACCGAAGAGCACGATTGGCGGCTCGTCGCGCTTGGCGGCGCGGTGTGTCTGCTCGCCAGCGCGGCGGCTATCAGCCTGTTCCACCGGGCGCGCGCGACGCAAGGCGTCGGCCGTCTGGCCTGGCTCGGCCTCGACGCCGCCGTCAGCGGCTGCGGCATCTGGGCGACGCATTTCATCGCGATGCTGGCCTACGGACCGGGAGGCGCGGGCGCCTACAACATCCCGGTGACGATCCTGTCGTTGGTCTTTGCGATCTCCGTGACCTTCGTGGGGCTGAGCATCGCCGTGTCGTCGTCGCGGGCCGTCGGGATCGTCCTCGGCGGCGCCATCGTCGGCACCGGTGTCGCGGCGATGCATTACACCGGCATGGCGGCGCTGGAGATACCGGCGCGCGTGGACTGGATCGGAAGCACGGTCGCCGCCTCGGTGCTGTCAGGAATCGTCTTTGCGGCATTTGCACTTTTCGTGGCCGCGCGGCGCGACGACCTCTTCCATGCGCTGACGGCGACGGTCCTGCTGACCGTCGCTATCGTCGCGCATCATTTCACCGCAATGGGCGCGGTGCTGCTGACGCCGGATCCGACGCTCGCGATCGGCGGTCTGTCGATCCCGCCGGCCTCGCTGTCCTTCCTCACGGCCAGTGCGGCGGTTGCGATCATCGCGATCGCGCTCGTGGCCGCGCTGCTCGACCGCCGTGCCAGGAGTGAATTGGGCGCCCAGCAAATGGTGCTGGATACGGCGCTCGAGAACATGTCGCAGGGTCTGTGCATGTTCGACGCGGACGGCAAGGTCATTCTGTTCAACGAGCGTTATGCGGCGATGCTCCGTCGCACCGACATCGCGCTGACCGGCCGCCTGCTGGTCGACGTACTCAGGGACGAGCAGGCCAAGGGCCAGTGGCAGGGCGATGCGGATGAATTCTTCGCCCGCCTCGTGGCCGACGCGCGCGAGGGACGCACCACGACCGACATCGTCAGCCGGTTCGGTCGCTCCATCCGGGTCGTCAACCAGCCGATGCAGGGCGGCGGCTGGGTCGCGACCTTCGAGGACATCACAGAATGGCTGGAGGCGCAGGCCAAGATCTCGCACATGGCGCGCCATGACGCGCTGACCAGCCTGCCGAACCGCGTGCTGTTCCACGAGCAGCTCGAGCAGGGACTGCGCCGGACCAGGTCGGGCGATCAGCTCGCGGTGCTTTGTCTCGATCTCGACCACTTCAAGGACATCAACGACTCGCTCGGGCATCCCATCGGCGACGCGCTGTTGAGGGCGGTCGGCCGCAGGCTGAAGGCGACGGTCGGCGAGAGCGACACGGTGGCGCGACTGGGCGGCGACGAGTTCGCCGTGGTCCAGATCGGTCGTTCCGAGGAAACCGCTGCGAGATCGCTTGCCGGTCGCCTCGTCGAGGTCATCTCGGCGCCCTACGAGATCGACGACCATCAGGTCGTGATCGGCGTTTCGATCGGCATCTCGCTGTCGCCGCAGGACGGCAGCGATCCGAGCGAACTGCTGAAGAACGCCGACCTCGCGCTCTACCGCGCCAAGGCGGACGGCCGCAGCACCTATCGCTTCTTCGAGACCGGCATGGATGCCCGCGCGCAGGCGCGGCGCCTCCTGGAAATGGACCTGCGCGCGGCGCTGCAGCGCGACGAGTTCGAGGCGTATTATCAGCCGATCCGCGACGTCGCCAGCGGCCGCGTCGTCGCCTTCGAGGCGCTGCTGCGCTGGAACCATCCGCAGCGTGGCCTGATCGCACCCATCGACTTCATTCCGCTGGCCGAGGAGACCGGACTGATCGTCCAGCTCGGCGAATTCGTGCTGCGCTCGGCTTGCACGGATGCGGCCACCTGGCCGGACGATGTCGATCTCGCCGTCAACCTGTCGCCGGTGCAGTTCAAGAATCCGAACCTGATCGCATCCGTGATCGCGGCGCTCGCCGCCTCGGGACTTGACGCGCGCCGTCTCGAGCTCGAGATCACCGAATCCGTGCTGCTGCAGAACAGCGAGGCGACGCTGACCACGCTGCATGATCTGCGCGCCATGGGCGTGCGCATCTCGCTGGACGATTTCGGCACCGGCTATTCGTCGCTGAGCTATCTGCGCAGCTTTCCGTTCGACAAGATCAAGATCGACCGCTCCTTCGTGTCGGAGCTGGCGACGCGCGAGGACTCCATGGCGATCATCCGCGCCGTGACCGGTCTCGGCCGCAGCCTCGGCATCGTCACCACCGCGGAAGGCGTCGAGAACGACGCGCAGCTCGAGCTGCTCAGGCGCGAGGGCTGCACCCAGGCGCAGGGCTATCTGTTCAGCAAGCCGCGGCCGGCCTCTGACGTGGCGATCATGCTGGGCCGCCCGCGGCTGCTTGCGTCGGCTTGAGGTTCAGCCGCGGCGCAGGGCGAAATGGGCGCCGCAGAATGCCATGACGGCGCCGAGGCACAGCGCGGCGAGCCCGGCCAGCACGCCCGAGACGGTCGGGACCGGGCTCGGTGCCGAGGCCACCTGGCCGGCACCGGCGAGCAGCAGCACGCCGACCGCGATCAGGAACTGCCGCATCCGTTGCGGGATCTGGCCGTCGGCGGCGCTCTGCATCAGCGTCGCCGTGAAATAGCCGCCGGAGAAGCCGACCGTCGCGATCAGCCACCACGCGATCGCCGCGCCCGCCGGTATGAACTCATGCGTGTCGGAGCGCCAGAGACCGCCGAGGTCGAGCCCGTAGCGCGCGCCCAGCATGTGCACCGCGAGCGCGAGCAGCACGCCTGATATCACGGCGGCGCCGAGAATCAGGCGGCGCGGAAAAAAGGTCGTCTCAGCCATGCCTCGCTTGTAGGATGGGCGAGGGCGATCGCGCAAGCGGATCGCAGACGGGGATTGATGATCGGGATGCAGGTTTCGGAAGCTGAGGCCACGCCGGTCACGAGCTATGCCTATAAGGCGTCGCTGATCGGCTCGGCGCATCGCTTCGAGCTGACGGAGCAGGGGCTGTCCTGGCACATCGGCGGCCGCACCGCGCTGTGGCCTTATGACGAGATCAGCGCGATCCGGCTGTCGTTCCGCCCGGTGTCGATGCAGCAGCACCGCTTTCGCGCCGATGTCAGTCACAGCAGCGGCCGCCGCATCGCGATCCTGTCGACGAGCTGGCAGACCGCGGCGCTGATGGCGCCGCAGGACAACGGCTTTCGCGCGTTCATGCTCGCGCTGCACGCCCGGATGGCGAAGGCGGGCAGCCGCGCGGTGCTGACGGCGGGGCTCGGCCGCACGGCCTATGCGGCGGTGCTGGCGTTCCTGGCGGTGCTCACGGTGGCAATGGTCGGCCTGTTGATCCGCGCCCTCGTGAGCGGCGAGTTCGCCGGCGCGCTGTTCATCCTCGGCTTTGCCGCGCTATTCGCCTGGCAGGTCGGCGGCTTCGTGCGGCGCAACCAGCCGCAGAGCTATCGCTTCGATCAGGTGCCGAAGGCCCTGCTGCCCTAGACCGATCGCTACGACCAACCGCTACTCCGTGGAGTCGAAATCCTCTTCCTTGGTGCCGAGCAGCGAGACGAGCGTGCGCAGGCCGGAATCGAGCTGCTCGAAGGTGGGCGGCGCGAGCGCGAGGCGCACCGCATTCGGTGCATGGCCGTGGGCGATCGCGAAGGTGGAGGAGGGCGTCAGCGCGATGCCGCGCCTCGCTGCTGCTCCGACGAAGGTCTGCGAGCGCCAGTGTGAGGGCAGCGTCAGCCAGAGATGATAGGAGCGCGGATCGGCCGCGTGCTGGTAGCCGGCCAGCAGCCTTGCGGCGGTCTGCTGCCGCCGCGCGGCGTCGATGCGCTTCAGCCGCGTCAGCTCGGCGACGGTGCCGTCGGCCATCAGCCGCTGCCCGGCCGCCAGCGCATGGCCGGAGGCGATCCAGCCGCCGGTGCGCACCGCGCTCATCACGCTCTCGCGCAAGTGAGGCGGCGCCACGAGGATGCCGAGCGCAAGGCCCGGCGCGACCTTCTTGGACAGGCTGTCGATCACGATGCAGCGGTCCGGGCCGAGCGCGGCGAGGGGCGTGTCGTCGGCGAGGAAGCCGTAGACGGTGTCCTCGATGATGGTGAGGTCGAGCTTTTCGGCGACACGCATGATGTCGGCGCGCCGCGTCGCGTTCATGGTGACGCCGAGCGGGTTCTGGATGATGGGCTGCAGATACAGCGCCGACAGATGCGCCTCGCGATGCGCTTTCTGGATCGCATCGGGCCGCGCGCCGAATTCGTCCATCGGAATCGGGACCAGCGTGATGCCGAGCCGTGCCGCGATGCTCTTGACGTAAGGGTAGGTCAGCGCCTCGACGCCGCAGCGGCCGCCGGTGGGGACGAGTGCTGCAAGCGCGGCCGCGAGCGATTGCTTGCCGTTGGCGGTGAACACGATCTGCTCGGCCTGCGGCGCGAAATCCTTGCGCGCGAGATAGGCGGCGGCAGCGTTGCGCGCGCTCTTGGTGCCGGTGCTGGTCGAGACGCGCAGCGCGGATTCGAGCGCGTCGACGCGCTCGAGCCCTGCGAGGCTCTTGGCGATCATCGCCCATTGCTGCGGCAATAGTGGATAATTGACCTCGAAATCGATCCGCGCATCGCGCGGCTCGCTCAAGGCCTCGACCTCGCGCCTGATGTCGCCGGAGATGAAGGTGCCGCGGCCGACCTCGCCGACGACGAGCCCGCGACGCAGCAACTCCGTATAAACCCGGCTCGCGGTCGAGACCGCGATGCCACGGTCATAGGCAAAATTGCGCTGCGGCGGCAGCCGATCGCCGGGCCTTAACGTGCCGTTAGAGATATCCGAGGCAATGGCATCGGCAAGCTTCACGTACTCGAACTTGGACATTATTGCACCGAGAGCAATGTTTTACTTGCTCCGAGCAGTGTACTGGAGCATTTAAGTTCCATCAAGTTCCACGATTGAGCCGAGGTGAGCGAGAGCAATCCGACGGCAAATGAGGTGCAGACGCTGACGGCGTCGGCGCCAACGGCACCTGCTTCGCCGCGCGGGACAACAGGCCGGAGAAGAAACATGACCACGATCTCGCAAACTGCCGGGCGGAGTTTACGCCCATCCTCGACGGGCGGATTTTTTGCAACGCTCGCCCATGGCGCCTATGCGCTGTTCAACCGCCTCGAGCGCCGCTCGGCCGTCAAGACGCTGAACGAGCTCGACGACCGCGCCCTGCGCGACATCGGGATCACGCGCAGCCAGATCGAGGACGCCGTCTACGGGCAGGTCAAGGCCGAGCTGACGCGGTATCTGTGAGGCGCTTCTGCCGCGCTTCCTCCCGTGTCCCGGACGCGACGCAACGCTCTTGGCGTTGCGGCGCAGAGCCGGGACCCAGCAAGCCGCGCTCGCGCTGCTACATGGGCCCCGGCTCTGCAGCGCACCGCTGAAGAAGCGCTGCGCTGCGTCCGGGGCACGAGAGCGGAATTTGGACGCAGCTCGTAGGATGGGTAGAGCGCAGCGAAACCCATCAACACTTCCCCTGTGTTGAAACATGATGGGTTTCGCAAGTGCTCTACCCATCCTTACGCCTCCGAGACACAGCTTCGCATCCTCGCGGCGCATCTCGCCCGAGCTTTGCTTGATCGCCTCACCCTCAATTGAAAGAGGGCGCAGGGAAGACCGGGCGCCGGCTGGCACCCGCGGTCCACTGTGCGAAAGGCAGTAGCGAAATCTGCACAGCGGCATACAGGTGTAGCCAGGACATCCCGGCCTTCCCTGCGCAGTGGCTTTACGGCTTATGTCGTGCTCTCCCCGGGGAGCGTTGCACTATTGCCCCCGTCGCCTTGCGGATGGCTGACGAGCGCGTCCGGTTGGACGATACCCATCACCACAAGACTTGACGCACAGACCCCGGGCGTCAGGACCACACGATTTTGCCGTACGCCGATCACACCGGTCGTGTGCGCGACGGTTCTGCTCACGGCTCTCCGCCCTGCAGAACCCTTCGCGCCGATGTCACCTGCGTCCACCGCCGCCCGGCCCGCGTTCGTGACGATCGCGATACGCCCCTCTTCCTTGGGCCGGGTTGTCGCGACACATACGTCATTTCCGAATTTCGGTAAAGTGGAATGTTTTTGGCGGCGTGGATTGACCTGCGGCTTGGTGTTTTGCCCGACGGGCAACGCAAGGGCTTGTTGTAGATGCGTAGGGTGGATTAGCCGAAGGCGTAATCCACCTCTTCTGCTTCCGCGGAGAGAGACAGTGGTGGGTTACGCCTTCGGCTAACCCACCCTACAAGACCGGACGCGACGCTCAATGCCTCACCACCAGCACCGAGCACTTGGCGTAGCGCACCACATGCCCGGCGTTGGAGCCGAGGAAATAGGTGCGCATTGCCGGCCGGTGCGAGGTCATCACGATCAGATCGGCCTTCATGTGCACGGCTTCTTCCAGGATCTCGTGATAGATGCCGCCCTGGCGTACCACGCTGGAGATGCGGGAAGCCTCGATGCCGGATTCGCGCGCGACGATGGCGAGGGCTTCTTCCGAGGTCTGGCGCTGCTGCTCGTCGAAATCGGCCGGCACGTATTCGGCCAGCATCACCGGCGTCATCGGCAGTACGTTGAGCAGGCGCACCGCACCACTCCAGGTCTGCGACAGCGTTGCCGCGGTCGCGATCGCCGGCTTGGCGAGATCGGTGTCGGCGAGGTCGATGGGCACGAGGATGGACTTGAACATCTGCGCCTCCAAATCTTCCAGTCAGCACGTTTTGCCGGCCGTCGGGATCATCCCGATCGAAGCAGCTTGGGACTGGTGAACAGCACCAGCTTGCCGCGGCGGTAGGCCACGTCTCCCCAATCCTTGACGTCAAAGTCGAAGATCGCAAGCCCCGCGGTGGGCAGATTGTCGGCGAGCGCCCTGGCGCCGGCCGGATCGCCGCCGCCCATCAGCATCAAGGCGGCCTCGTGCATGCCGGGATTGTGGGCGACCAGCAGCAATTGCTTCGGGTCGGCCGGGGCGGTTGCGGTGCGAATGGAATCCAGGATCTGCGCAGGATCGGCGCCGTAGAGTTCCGGCAGGATCTCGACCTGCGGCGTCGGGACGCGGTCCTTCATCGCCTCCCAGGCGATGTCCCAGGTCTGCCGGGCCCGGACAGCGTGCGACACCAGCACGGTATCGGGGAAGGGCGGATGGGTGGCGATCCAGTCGCCGATCCGGGCGGCATCCTTGTGGCCGCGATCGTCGAGCCGTCGGTCCTGGTCACGGCCGCTCGGAGCGTCAGTCTCGGTCTTGGCGTGACGCAGCAGCATCAAACGGCGCATGGCATTCTCGAATCGTTACGGTCGCGGATAATGTACAGACGCGGGTGAGGACAAGGTGACAAGCGCCTGGTTGGTATAAACTAGAACGAATCGTCATCGCGCTTAAGGTTGTTATTTCGACCATGATCTGTTCGGAAAACCGCTGCACAGCTTTCCGGATCATGCTCTAAGAAAACGACATGAGCGAGACTTTCACAAGCGTGTCCCAGGAAGAAGCCGGCTTTCGCGACCGCGTGCGGCTGTCGTTCGATCTCGACGCCGACATCTGCGTCATCGGTGCCGGGCTTGCCGGGCTCTCCATCGCGCTGGAGGCGGCCCGGCTCGGGGCCAGTGTCGCGGTGCTCGAGGGCCGTCATATCGGCTGGAACGCCTCCGGCAACCAGCTCGGCACCGTGATGCCGGGCTTTGCGCTGCCGCTCACCGACCTGATCGAGCGCATCGGCTTCGAGGACGCGCGTGAATTGTGGACGCTGTCCAAGGAGGGGGCCGAGTTCGTCCGCGCCAACGCCACGGAAGAGAACATGCCGGGGATCGCCTCGGGCAACGGCGTGCTGGAGGTCTCCAACGTCGACGCCGGCGACCGTCTGATCAGCCGGTTGCAGATGCTGAACGAGGATTTCGACACCGAGGTCGAAGGCTGGCAGGTCGATCGCGTCCGCGAGGTGCTCAGGACCGATCGCTATTTCCACGGCGTGTATTATCCCAAAGCGTTCCAGGTCGACGGCCGCAAATATGTGCACGGCCTTGCGGCGCTGGCGCGGCGGGCAGGCGCCCGCATCTTCGAGGACACGCCGGTCGTCAGCATCGATCATTCCGGCATCCGCAAACGAATCGTCACGCCGTCGGCGCGTATGCGCGCGACCCACATCGTGCTCGCGGGCAACATCCATCTCGGCGCGCCCTTGCGGCGCCTGTCGGAGACGCTGCTGCCGGTCTGGCGCTATGCCGGGATCACCGCGCCGCTCGGCGAGCGCGTGCACGAGATCATCGCCTTCAAGGGAGCGGTGATGGATTCCGACGGCGTCGACCATTTCCGTATCGTCGACGGCGACCGGCTGATGTGGGAGAGCCCTGAGACCACTTGGGCCGCGCGTCCGCAGCGCTTTGCAGGCAGCGTCAGGCGGCGGATCCGCACGATCTTTCCGGAGCTCGGCAATGTCGAGGTCACTGATATGTTCGGCGGCGCCACCGGCCAGACCGTGCACGGCATGCCGCAGATCGGCCAGTTGCGCAAAGGCCTGTGGGTGGCGAGCGGGTTCGGCCGCCAGGGCATGAACACCTCCGCCATGGCCGGGCAGATGATCGCGCGCAGCATTCTGTGGGGCGATGAGCGCTGGAAGCTGTTCTCGCCGTTCGAGCTGGTCTGGGCGGGCGGCGCCACGGGGCGGGTCGCGGGCCAGCTGGTCGGGATCTGGGGCAGGGCGAGTTCCGCCGCCGCGGGCTCGCTCGCTCGCTACCGCGAACGTGCCAGGGTCAAGGACAGGGAGCGCGAGGCGCGTCTCGCCGAAGCCAATCGGGCCGCCGGCACCGGTCCGCGCCGCCCACCGCCCGGTGTCCGGCCGCGGCCGGCCCCACCGCCGAAACCTGCGGCCCAAGGGGAACAACAGGCCGCGGAACCGGCCTCGCATGATGGCGCCACCTCCCAATAAGTTGAGAGAAATTCCGCCCGGGAATGTAACGTCGGCCGACAGAGCCCGTATCTCAGGGCGTGGAACTCCCGCACGGAGAATGAGATGTTTGACCGCCGCATCCTGTTGACGACTGCCGCCGGCCTGTTCGGCCTTGGGGCCTTCCGCTGGCTGAGAGGAACGCCTGCCGAGGCTGGCGAGAAAGCCGCAGAGAAGTTCGAGATCACGAAGACGGAGGCTGAATGGCGCGCCCAGCTCACGCCGCAGCAATATGAGATCCTGCGTAACCACGGCACCGAGCGGCCCGGCTCCAGCCCGCTGCTGAAGGAGCACCGCAAGGGCACCTTCGCCTGCGCCGGCTGCGACCTGCCGCTGTTTGCCTCCGAGACCAAATTCGAGAGCGGCACCGGCTGGCCGAGCTTCTACCAGCCGATCGAGGGCAATGTCGGCAAGACCGAGGACCGGGCCTACGGCATGGTGCGCACCGAGGTGCATTGCCGGCGCTGCGGCGGCCATCTCGGCCACGTCTTCGACGACGGTCCGAAGCCGACCGGATTGCGCTATTGCATCGACGGTTTCGGTCTGGTCTTCCGCCCGGCCGCCGCGTCCGCGACGTAAGGAAGGCCCGGCAATAAATGCCGGTCCCGGCAATTGTGCCCCGGTCATCGGACCGGGGCTTTTTCATTAAGTCATTGATTTTCTGAGAATACCCGCATTGGCACAGCCCTTGCGACTGTCCCTTCCGACTGCGGCCATGGTCGACCGGCCGCCGAGATCGGATCTGGAGACAAAGTTATGGGTATCTTCGATGCAATGAACACCTCGGTGGGTGGCCTGCAGGCGCAGTCCTACGCGCTTCAGAACATTTCCGGCAACATCGCGAACTCATCCACCACCGGGTACAAGGGCATCGGCACCAGCTTCGTCGATCTCATTCCGGACGCCTCGGTGCCGAGCAAGCAGGTCGCGGGCGGCGTGACGGCCAACGCGAAGGCCACCATCACGACGCAGGGCACGATCTCGGGCTCCAGCGTCGCCACCAACATGGCGATCACCGGCGACGGCTTCTTCTCGATCCAGAAGGCGACCGGCGTCGTCGACAACGTGCCGGTGTTCAGCGGCGTCACCTATTACACACGGCGTGGCGACTTCCAGCTCAATGCCAACGGCAATCTGGTCAACGGCGCGGGCTACTATTTGATGGGCGTCACGGTCGACCCAAAGACCGGCAACCCGACCGGCAATGTGTCGAACGTCCTGAAATTCCAGAACAACTTCATCCCGGCCCAGGCGACAACCTCGATCCAGTACGCGGCGAACCTGCCGTCCCAGCCGAATACGGCGGCGAGCTCGACCGCGGCAAGCAAGACGCTGCTGGCGGCCGGCGGCCTGAACCCGTCCGATTTCGCCGCCAACCCGCTGATCGTCGGCACGCCGCCGCCGCCCTATACGAATGCGACGGTCTCCGGCGCAGCCGCCACCGGCAATCTGCGCTCGGCCTATACGGCGACGACCGCGACCGGCACGGTGACGCTGCTGGACAGCGCTTCGGCGGCGGCGACTAGCAACACGTCGCTCGATTCCGCCGTGTCCCCGCATCTCAACACCAGCCTGCTCACCAACCTGGCCGGCAAGTCGCTGACGGTCAACGGACAAACAATCAACTTCGACAACACCGTCTCGGGCGTCTCGACGGCCGCTGGCCCCCCGGTCGTCACCACGATTGGTCTGCAATCGCCCACCGCCGCCAAGATGTCGGATGTCCTCAACGCGATCGCGTCTGGAGCCGGCGTCCCCGCCGCCAACGTGACTTTGACCGCCGGCGGTAACATCCAGATTACGTCCAGCACCACGGCCGACGTCACGATCGGCGGCACTGCGGCAAGCTTGCTCGGCGTCAGCAGCGTGACGCGCGGTGGTAACGTGCTGTCCACCCCTGCGATTACGAGTGGTACACAGCTCGGTGGCACCGCGCAGCCCGGCGGCGCGGAAGTCCTCTCGACGCCCTTCGTGGCCGGCAACACGATCCAGGTCAACGGCACGGGACCCGCCAATACGATCACCTTCGTGGCCTCCGGTGCTACTCCTCCGAACCAGATCAACATCACCGACGACATCGCGACTCTGCTCAACCAGATCGACCAACTCAGCGGCGCGAGCGGCTCTTCGATCAGCAACGGCGTGATCACCCTGAGCACCGGTATCGCCAATCCCACCTTGACGGTGACCAGCAACAACTCCAGCGCCTTCGCTGCGCTCGGTTTCACGTCGTCCATCTCCAAGAACCGCGGCGGCGGCGGCACGGCCGGCACCGGCGGCGTGATCGGCAACGACATCGCCACGTTCACCAAGGAATCGATCAGCGGCGGTGCGGTCACCGCCTACAACGCTGCGGGCACGCCGGTGAACCTGCAATTGCGCTGGGCCAAGACCGACAGCGCGTCGCTGGGCACGGGTCATTCCGACACCTGGAACCTGTTCTACCAGACCGATCCGAATGCGACCGGCACGACGGTCGGCTGGGTCAACACCGGCCAGGCCTTCACCTTCGCTGCCGACGGCTCGCTGACCTCGCCGGCCGGCTCGGGCATCACCATCAACAACGTCAGCGTCAGCGGCCAGTCGCTCGGCTCGGTCGCCTTCAACATCTCCTCGGGTGGGCTGACGCAATATGCCAGCACCAGCGGCGCGGTGACCATCAACACCATCACGCAGAACGGCTACGCCGCCGGTCAGCTCCGCTCCGTCGCCGTCAACAACAGCGGCCTCGTGGTCGGCACCTTCTCCAATGGCCAGAACCTCAACCTCGCCCAGGTGACGCTGTCGCACTTCAACGGCACCAATTACCTCAAGGCGATGGACGGCGGCGCCTACGCCGCGACGGAGCAGTCGGGCCCAGCGATCGACGGCGCGTCGGGCAGCATCAGCGGCTCGTCGCTGGAAGGCTCCAACACCGACATCGCCGACGAGTTCACCAAGCTGATCGTGACCCAGCAGGCCTATTCGGCCAACACCAAGGTGATCACGACGGCGAATTCGATGGTGCAGGATCTCCTGAACGTGTTGCGCTGACGGCGCGTGACGTAACCAAAGGCGGCCAGTGATATGGGTTTGAGTTCAGCCCTCGCCAGTGCGATGAGCGGTCTGCGTGCCAACCAGGCCGCGCTCTCGATCGTCTCCTCGAACGTCGCGAATGCGCAGACGCCGGGTTACGTCGTCCAGACCCCGAACCAGATCGAGGTCACCACCGGCGACTTCGGCTCGACGGCGATGACGACCGGCGTCAGCCGGGAGCTCGACACCTATGTGCTGAATCAGCTGCGCACCGAGACCGGCGGCAGCGGCTACGCCGACCAGATGGCCAACATCCTGAAGCAGCTTCAGAATGTCTACGGCACCCCGGGCAACAGCGGCACGCTCGAAAGCGCGCTGAACAAGTTCACCACGGCGCTGCAGGCGCTGTCGACCAGCTCGGGCGCCTCGTCGGCGCAAACCGTTGCGCTCGGCGCGGCGCAGGCGCTGGCGACGCAGCTCAACGTCACCACCAAGGGCATCCAGTCGCTGCGCTCCAACGTCGAGCAGGATCTCGGCAATTCGGCGCAAGCGGCCAACGCGGCCATGAAGCAGGTCGCCGACATCAACACCAGGCTGCAGGGCCTGTCGGCCAACGACCCCTCGGCCGCGACGCTGATGGACCAGCGCGACCAGGCCATCAACACGCTGTCGAAATATGTCGACGTCCGCGTCACCACCGACGGTTCGAACCAGGCCAACATCTACACCACGACGGGCATCCAGCTCGTCGGCGCCGGGCTCGCCTCGCAATTCTCCTTTGCTTCCGCCGGTGCGCTGTCGGCGACCTCGCTCTACAACATCGATCCGGCCAAGTCCGGCGTCGGCGCGTTCAACATCGTGCTGCCGAACGGCTCGAAGGTCGACGTCGTCGCCAACAACGTGGTCTCGTCCGGCCAGATCGCGGCCGATCTGAAGCTGCGCGACCAGACGCTGGTGCAGGCGCAGAACCAGATCGACCAGCTCGCCGCGACGATGTCGAGCGCGCTGTCCGACAAGACCACGGCCGGCAGCACCGTGTCCGGCCCGCCGGCCGGCTTCGACATCGACCTTTCCGGCGCGCTGCCGGGCAATACCGCCACCTTCACCTACACGGACGTGGCGACCAATACGAAGCGCCAGGTCACGCTGGTCAACGTCACCGATCCGGCGGCGCTGCCGCTGCCGAACGCGACCAACGCCAACCCGATGCAGATCGGCGTTGATTTCGCCAGCGGCATGGGCACGATCGCCTCCGTGCTCAACACCGCGCTCTCGGGCTCGCATCTGGCCTTCTCCGCGGCCCCTCCGCCGGCGACCGCCACGACGCTGCGGATCACCGACGACAACAGCGGCCTTGCCAAGCTCAATTCGGCCTCGACGAGCAAGACGATCTCGTCGCTGACCTCGGGCAATCCGCAACTGCCGCTGTTCACCGACGGCGGACAGGCGCTCTACACCGGCGCGATCACCGGTTCGGGCTCGCAGATGACCGGCCTTGCCGGACGCATTGCCGTCAACACGCAGCTGGTCGCCGACCCCACCAGGATGTCGGTGTACAACACCTCGCCGGTGACGCCTTCGGGCGACACCGCGCGTTCGGACTATCTCTACTCGCAGCTCACCTCGGGAGTGTTCTCCTATTCGCCAACGAGCGGTCTCGGCTCTGCGAGCCAGCCCTTCACCGGCAGCGTCTCGAACTATCTCCAGCAGTTCCTGAGCGTCCAGGCCAATTCCGCGACCCAGGCCACCCAGCTGCAGCAGGGCCAGGGCGTCGTGGTCTCGACGCTGCAGGCCAAGTTCGACTCGACCTCCAAGGTCAACCTGGACTCGGAGATGTCGAACCTGATCCAGCTCCAGAATGCCTACGCCGCCAACGCCCACGTCATGTCGGTGGTGCAGAGCATGATGAATACGTTGCTCCAGGCTCAAGTGTAACAAGTAACAGGGCTCTGAAACATGTCGATCAGCAGCATCAACTACTCTTCGTCGATCCTCGGCTCGCAGATCCGCAACATCAATCAGCAGCTCACCGACCTGTCGACGCAGCTCTCGACCGGCAAGCTGTCGCAGAACTATTCCGGAATGGGCACCAACGAGGGCTTTGCGATCGCCGGGCGCGCGCAACTCTCCAACATCGCCGCCTATACCGACACGATCACCAACGTCAATGTCAGCATCAACCTCGCCAACACCGCGCTGCAGTCGCTGACCAAGATCCGCAGCACGGTGCAGACGGGCTCGGCCAACACCGCGCAGGATCTCAACGTCAACGGCCAGACCATCGCGCAGAACACCGCCGCCGCCCAGTTCGGCTCGATGGTCGGCGTGCTCAACACGCAGACGGGCAACCGCTATCTGTTCTCCGGAACGGCCATCAGCACGCAGTCGGTTGCGAATGCCGGCGACATCATCAACGGCACCACGACGCAGGCGGGCTTCAAGACCGTGATGGCCGAGCGCCAGGCCGCCGATCTCGGCGCCAACGGCATGGGCCGCCTGGTGCAGTCGCAGCCGACGCCGAGTTCGGTGCAGGTCTCGGAAGACGCCGCCGGGTCGCCGTTCGGGCTCAAGCTCAAGGCAGTATCCTCGACCCTGACGGGCGCGACCGTCACCGGCCCGAGCGGCTCGCCGGTGTCGTTCTCGGTCGATCTCAACGGCGTCAACCCGAACAATGGCGACAAGCTGAGCGTGCAGTTCACGCTGCCGGACGGCTCGACCGAGCAGATCGACCTGACCGCGTCGACGGCGACGCCGACGCCGCTCGGCAGCTTCGCGATCGACGCCAGCACCCCCGTCAATCCGACCAACACCGCGAACAACCTCAACACGGCGCTGAACACGGCGATCACGAAACTCGCCAACACCTCGCTGGTGGCGGCATCCGCGATCGTCGCCGGCGACAATTTCTTCAACACCGCGAGCTCTGCGATCGGTGCTCCCAAGACCAGCCAGGCGGGCCCGACCGTGCCGATCAGCGGAGCGACGGCGTTGTCCGGTACCAGCCCCACGGACTCGATCGCGCCGGGCTTCGTCGCCGGCGACACCATCACCGTCAACGGCACCACGCTGACCTTCGTGGCCTCGGGCGCGACCGGCAACCAGCTCAACGTCGGCGACAGCATCCAGACCCTGCTGAGCAAGATCGACGGCATCACGGGGACGTCGAAGCCGTCGACGATCCATGGCGGCTCGATCACGATCAATACGGACGACGCGGCGAGCCTGAACATCACGAGCTCGAATACCGGCGCGCTCGGTTCGCTCGGTTTCAGCACGACGCCTGTGACCGCCACCCAGCCGCCGCTGCGCGTCGGCTCCTCGCCCGCGAACTCGGCGACGACGCTGGTCAACGGCTCGGCCACCACCGTGAAGTGGTATCTTGGCAATGACGGCCCCGGCTCGGCGCGCTCCACCGCGATGGCGCGGGTCGACGATTCCGTCACGGTGCAGTACGGCGCCCAGGCGAACGAGGACGCGATCCGCCGGCAGCTGCAGGCGATCGCGGTGTTCGGGACCTTCTCGACCTCGCCGACCGGACAGTATTCGGGCGGGCAGGTCGCCGCGCTGAGCCTGCGCACGACCCAGGCGCTGACCCAGCAGCCCGGCCAGCAGCGCATCGAGGACATCCAGACCGACATCGCGATGGCCCAGAACACGATGAAGGACGCCGGCACGCGCCAGACCCAGGCCAAGGCGCAGCTCCAGACCATCATCGACCAGGCGGAATCGGCCTCGCCGGACGAGGTCGCGAGCCAGCTCCTGGCGCTCCAGAACGCGCTCCAGGCGTCCTACCAGGTGACCTCGAACCTGGCGCAGCTCTCGCTCGTCAAGTTCCTGTAAGGATGCGTTAAGGCGCCGTTAACCATGCCTCTTTACCTCTTGGTGAGGATTGGAGCGGGGCGGAGCTGTCGATGTCGGACAAGATGCAACTGGTGGTGGCAACGCCCTGCTTCGGCGGGCAGGTGTCGAGCATCTATGCGAGCTCGATCTTCGCGCTGCAGCGGGCCGTGCACGGCATGTCCAACCTCGAGCTCAAGGTTCTGCTGCGCGACGGCGATGCGCTGATCACCCGCGCGCGGGCCAATCTGGTCGCGATGTTCCTGGACGATCCCAGGGCGACGCATTTCCTATTCATCGACGCCGATATCGGCTTCAAGCCGGAGCAGGTGTTCAGGCTGATCGAATGCGGCGCGGATGTCGTCGCCGGCTGCTATCCGATCAAGCGGATCAACTGGGACAAGGCCGCGCGTGCGATCCAGTCAGGTCGGGCCGACGTGCCGGCCGCCTCGCTCGACTACGTGCTCGAGATCGAGGATCCCGATCGCATCGTCGTGGTCAACGGCTTCACCCGCGTGCGCTATGCCGGCACCGGCTTCCTGATGATCCGGCGCCAGGCGCTGGAGGCGATGTGCCGCCATCCGGACTACGCGGGCTTGCAATTCTTCCGTGAGCATTCCCACGACACGCTGGCGGCGAGCCAGAACCGGTTTGCGCTGTTCGAATGCATGATCGACCCGGCGACCGGCACGTATCTTTCCGAGGACTTCGCCTTCTGCAAGCGCTGGACCGATATCGGCGGCGAGATCTGGGCCGATATCCAGAGCTCGCTCGATCACGTCGGACCGTCGGTATTCCACGGCGACATCGCCTCGCAATTCGCGCCGGCGCCCGCGGCGGCGGCCGATGCGGCGTGAGCCTTCCGGGATGAGCGCGGGCGCGTCCCGTCTGTCAGGTCAGGAGCGCGCCCCCGACGTCGGCTCGCGTTATCGCCTGCGCGATCTCTTCACACCCCTGGACACGCTGCTGGTCTCCGGCGGCGATCCGCGGCTGGCGCTCGACGCCAGCGATCGCGTCAACGGTTATGGCTGCGCGGCTTCGCCGGAGCCGGAGATCTGGAATTTCGCCTCCTCGACCGCATCGACGATCTCGCAAATGGCCTACGACCGTGCCGCGCTGGCGCGCGAAGAGCTGATGCACAAGTGCCTGCTCGACGAGGTCGAGATCGCCTTCGATGCGCGCTGCGAGGACATGCGGGACGAGCTGCGCGGCCATCTCCAGCTCTCGCCGCGCGTCGACGTCGTGTTCTCGCCCTCCGGCACGGACTCCCAGCTCCATGCCCTGTTCCTGGCGCGTGTGTTGCTCGGGGCGCCGCCGGTGACGATCGTGGTCGGCGCCGACCAGACCGGAAGCGGGACGACCCATACCGCCCGCGGGCACCATTTCAGCTCCATGACGGCGAGCGGCCTCGCGGTTCGCAAGGACGGTGCGGTTGCGGGGCTCGCCGGCGCCAGTGTTGCGCTGCCGCTGCTCGGAACCGCGCCGGGGATTGCGATGCGCGCCGACATCGATGTCGCGGTGCTGCATGCGATCGAGGCCACGATCGCGCAAGGCGCGCCCGTGTTGCTCCAGATCATGGATGCATCGAAGCTCGGCTGGCGCGCACCGAGCGCGGCCTGTCTCGACGAGATCGCGCGGCGCTGGCCGCGCAAGGTGCAGATCGTCGTCGACGCCTGCCAGGCCCGCCTCGGCCGCCGCCGGCTGCGCTCTTATCTCGACCGCGGCTACATGGTGCTGATGTCAGGCTCGAAATTCTTCGGTGGGCCCGCCTTCAGCGGTGCGGTGCTGGTGCCGAAGGGCCTTTCGCGGTCGCTCGACCGGGTCGAGGGGATTGCGCCTGGTATCTTCGACTATGCCGGCCGTTGTGATTGGCCGGTGGCCTGGACGGCGCTGCGTTCGCGCTTCGAACGCCGTCCGAATTTCGGTCAATGGCTGCGCTGGGAAGCGGCGCTGGCCGAGATCGGCCGCTACTACGCCGTATCAGGGGCTTTCCGCACCGAGGTGCTCGCCGAGCTCGCCGCCGGCATCGACAGCATGATCGCGCTGTCGCCGTCGCTTCGCGCCGTTCCATCCGCGATCGGGGTCGCCGACGCGGATGATGAGGAATTTGCACAAACCACGATCTTTCCGTTCATCCTGCTGCGCGACGGCCGGCCGGTCTCGATCGCCGAGACCGGAGCCGTTCATCGCGCGCTGGCGCATGACATGAACGAGGCGATCGGCGGCAGCGCGGCGGACCGGCAGGTCGCCGTGCAGCGCTGCCTGGTCGGCCAGCCGGTGCGGCTGGAGCGGCAGGGCGAGGCGCCGCAGGCCGTGCTGCGGCTCTGCGTCGGCGCACGGCTCGTGACCGAGGTCTGGTCGCCGGACATGGCGCAGGCGCAACGCAACGTGCAGGAAATTCTCGATCGCATCGCCCATGTGCTGGTAAAGATCGAGCTGCTGCTCGACCGTGGCGCGGTCGCGGCCGTCCCGGTAAACTCCGCGTTCGAGGTGTGAGATGCAGCATCCGGTTTCCGCGCCGCTTCGCATGACCGCGGCGAACTATGCCGATCGCATCGGCTTTGCGCAGCTGACGCGCCAGGCCTTCGAGGGTGTCGACCTGCATCCGTTGCGCGACCAGTTGGTGGCGCGGATCGCGGCGGGGACCGCACTGGCGGGCGAAGGGCTGGATCTGTCGTTGATCACCCAGCTTCTCGGCGACAAGGATCAAGGGCTAGCGATCCAGTCGGAGGTGCTGGCCTTCCACCAATTGTTTCGCACGCCGAGCGCTGCCCTGAAGCCGGGCTTGCGCGTGCTCGCGCTGGCAGCCGACATCGACATGGGCGGCAACACGCCGATCGATTTTCTGCTCGAAGGCTCCGACATCGAGCTGTTGACGCTCTATGTGGTCAAGGGCGTCGGTCTGCCAAAGGATTTGCCCGAGCACGACGTTGCCATCGTGGTCGCATCCGATTCCGAGGAATGCCGCGAGGCGCTCGCCTCGATCGCGAAGGCCGCGCCGCATTGGCCGCGGCCGCTGCTCAATCGTCCCGATCGCATCGGCAACCTCGATCGCGACAAGCTGTATCGGCTGCTGGCCGGCGTGCCGGGTCTCGACATTCCCGCGACCATCCACGCGACGCGCGCGCAATTGTCCGATCTTTCGCGAGGGCGGATCGCTTGCGAGGACATCGCGGGTGAATTGCGCTTTCCAATGATCGCGCGGCCGCGCGGCTCGCATGCCGGCGTCGGGCTCGCGAAGCTCGACGATGCCGCCGCGCTCGCTGCCTATCTTGCCGAACGTGATGAGCAGGATTTCTTCGTCGCGCGCTTCGTCGACTACGTGAGCCCCGACGGGCTCTACCGCAAATATCGTCTCGCGATGGTCGATGGCAAACCCTACGCCTGTCACATGGCAATCGCCGACCGCTGGGACATCTGGTATCTCAACGCCTACATGGCGTTCAGCGAGGAGAAGCGTGCAGAAGAGGCGATCTTCATGCACGACTTCGATCACGCCTTCGCGGCGCGCCACGGAAGCGCGCTCGACGAGATGAGCAAGCGCGTCGGCCTCGATTATTTCATCGTCGATTGCGCCGAGAACCAGAGCAGCGAGCTGCTGGTTTTCGAAGCTGACAACACCGCCGTCGTGCACAACATGGATTCGCCAGTCGTGTTTCCCTACAAGCCGCCACAGATGCGCAAGATCTTCGCGGCGTTCTCGGCGATGCTGTCGCGGCATGCAAGAGCAGGCGAGGGGAGCGCAACATGAACGAGATCATCCGCAACGCGCAAAGCTCTGTCGCGCGCACCTCGCTCGACCCGCAGGACTGGAGCGAATTTCGCGCGCTCGCCCATCGCATGCTCGACGATGCGATCGACGGCATCGCCAACGTTCGGGCGCGCCCGGTCTGGCAGCCGATCCCTGATGACGTCCGCTCGGCCTTCAAGGCCGACGTGCCGCGCGAGGCGAGCGACCTCGCCGAGGTCTATCGCGAATTTGCCGATCACATCGCGCCCTATGCGACCGGCAACGTCCATCCCGGCTTCATGGGCTGGGTGCATGGCGGCGGCACCGCGGTCGGCATGATCGCGGAGATGCTGGCAGCCGGCCTCAACGCCAATCTCGGCGGACGCGACCACATGCCGATCGAGGTCGAGCGCCAGATCGTCGACTGGATGCGCCGCCTGTTCGCCTTCCCGGAATCTGCGAGCGGCATCTTCGTCACGGGCACGTCGATGGCCAATCTGATGGCGGTGCTGGTGGCGCGTAACGCTGCGCTCGGCACGCTGGCGCGGCAATACGGCATCGGCAATGACGGCGCGCTGCTCACGGCCTATACGTCGCAGGCCGCGCATGGCTGCGTCTCCAGGGCGATGGACATCGCCGGGCTCGGCACCGACGCGCTGCGCAAGATCGGCGTCGATGCCGATCATCGCATCGACGTAGCCGCGCTACGCGCGCAGATCACTGTCGATCGCGAGGTCGGCTTCAAGCCGTTCCTCGTCGTTGCCTCTGCCGGCACCGTCGACATCGGCGCGATCGACGACCTCAAGGCTATCGCGGAGCTGTGCCGCGAGGAGGGCATCTGGTTTCACGTCGATGGCGCTTTCGGCGCGCTCGCGATCTTCTCGCCCGAGCTCGCGCCGCTGCTCGGCGGCATCGAGCTCGCAGATTCCATTGCGCTCGACTTTCACAAATGGGGGCAGGTGCCCTACGACGCCGGCTTCCTGCTGGTGCGCGACGGCGAGCTGCATCGGCAGGCCTTCGTGCAGCCCGCGGCCTATCTGCGCCGCGAAGCGAGGGGGCTTGCGGCGGGCGCGGTCTGGCCCTGCGATCTCGGCCCCGATCTGTCGCGTGGCTTCCGTGCGCTGAAAACGTGGTTCACGCTGAAGACATTCGGTACCGATCGGCTGGGTGCGACGATCACGAGAAGCTGCGCGCTGGCAAAATATCTGGAGGCCCGCGTCCTGGCTGAACCGCGGCTGGAATTGCTGGCGCCGGTCAACCTCAACATCGTCTGCTTCCGTTATCGTGCCGATGATGCGGTCAATCGCGAAATCGTCGCCGACATCCAGGAGTCCGGCGTCGCAGCGCCCTCGAGCACGACGCTGGGCGGCAGGTTTGCGATCCGCGCCGCGATCGTCAATCACCGCACCGAGGAGGCGGATGTCGACGCGCTGGTCGCGGCCGTGCTGGAGTTCGGCGGCCGGCGGTGCGGCGACGGAATGATCGAGGTCGAGGCACCGCCGCTCGCAGCGCAATAGCACTGGTGCATGGCTGAAACGACAACGGCCCCGGAGACGATCCGGGGCCGTTGTCGTTTGCGGGACTGGGGCGCTCGCGTGGCGCGAACGCGCGCGGTCAGGCGGCGGAGCTCACGTCGTCCTTGTCCCCGTCCTTGGGGTGGGTGGCCTCGAACTGGCTCCGCAGCTTCTCTTCATAGGCGATCAGCTTGCGCGCATCCTTCAGCGCCCGGTAGAGGTCGCCGTTCAGGATGTTGTTGTTGATGCCCTCGATGATCGGCCAGGCGCTCGGCACCGCGGTGACGATATCGCGCACCAGGTTGAAATAGGTGCCGTGCTGGCTCTGCGGATCCGGCGAGATGTACATGAGCTGGACCGCCAGATAGACGAGCTTCGCCGGCGAATCCGCGGTCTCCGGCGTGAGGATGTCGCGCTCGCGCAGGATCGGCACGTTGTCGCCGTCGATCAGGAGGCGGGCGCGCTGGTCCGTGTTGGTAATCACGCAGTTACCGACGATGATGCGTTCGTGCGGTCTGAGCTCGACCTTAAGGGCCATTGCCTGTTCTCCATCAACGCTTTCGTAACCGAGCGTTCGTTGCGGCCTATTAAGACGTGATTCTCGCTCGCAATTAGTTAACGAGCTGTAAATTCCCGCTATTTGCGCGGGAAATCGCAATATTTTCAAGGTCCTACCCGTGCGGGCTGCGCGACGATCTGCGCGGCTTCCCCGGCCGAATCACGCGCGGCCCGGCAAAAGCGCGGGTTTCATTTCATGTTTCGTTAGAGGTCTCGGCGCCACGGTCCGCCGGTCGCTGGGTCAGCCTAGATCCAAGCAGACGAGTAACAGTAGCGTCGTTTACCAGAAAGGTAACAGAGTTATGTCAGGCATCGTCCTCTCCTCGTCGGTTCGTCAGAACCTCCTCTCCCTCCAGTCCACCGCTGATCTTCTCGCCACCACGCAGAACCGTCTGTCGACCGGCAAGAGCGTCAATTCGGCCCTGGACAATCCCACCAACTTCTTCACCGCACAGTCGCTCGACAACCGCGCCAGCGACATCAACAACCTGCTCGATGGCATCGCCAACGGCGTGCAGGTGCTGCAGGCCGCCAACACCGGCATCACCTCGCTGCAGAAGCTGATCGACAGCGCGAAGTCGATCGCCAACCAGGCGCTGCAGACCACGGTCGGCTACTCCACCAAGTCGAACGTCTCCGCCACCATCGCCGGTGCGACGGCGGCCGACCTGCGCGGCACGACGAGCTTCGCCAGCGCGACCGCAAGCAGCAACGTTGTGTTTAGTGGCGCGGCGGGCGGCACCACGGCGGCGAG